>NZ_JAFNMG010000007.1:2114-44440 GCF_026537405.1 Apibacter sp. B3919
ATTCACTAAATAAATTGGACTTATCACAAAATGTGAATTTAGTAAGTTTGAATTGTTCATATAATCAATTTACCACTTTAGATGTATCTAAGTATATTAATTTAAAATTTTTAGATTGTAGCCAGAATTCACTAAATAAATTGGACTTATCACAAAATGTGAATTTAGTAAGTTTGAATTGTTCATATAATCAATTTACCACTTTAGATGTATCAAAAAATGTGGAATTAGTAAATTTGTGTGGTTCTAATAATCAACTTATCACTTTAGATTTATCACAAAATGTGGAATTAGAAGAATTATACTGTGATAATAATCAATTAACATCATTGGATTTATCAAATAATTTTAAATTAAAAGAATTAAATTGTTCTAAAAATAAATTAAATACTTTAGATGTATCGAATAATAAACTTGAATATTTATTCTGTTATAAAAATGAACTAATAACTTTAAATGTTTCCAATGCTATTAATTTAAAAAATTTAAATTGTTCTGAAAATAAACTAACTAATTTAGATGTATCAAATAGTACAGAGCTAAAAGAATTAGATTGCAGTTTAAATAAGCTTACTTCTTTAAATACATCTAAAAATAGTAAATTAAGTATACTCACTTGTAACTATAATCAATTAGGCTCATTAGACTTAACGGCTAATAAATTATTTGTATTAATTGCAAATAATAATCAATTTAAAATTTCAACTCTTAAAGGTGATTTCGCTAAAATAGAATTTATCGGATTTACTCCTCAATCAACTCTACAAGGAGGTACAAAGGGTTACTTAGACATATTGGATCTTTCTTCTGAATATAATTTCCGAGGAAAGAAAACAACCTATGTTTGGTATGATAAAGCCACCCAAAAAGAGGTAAAAGTGAATGGAAGTAGAGGTAAGTTTTACGCAAGTCGAAAAAATGCAGGAAAAACATTAATTTGTGAAATGAAAAATGATTTAATTACCAATTTAACTTTAAAGTACGAAGTAACCATAGCCAATTCAGCAAGATTTGTTGAAAATAATACGAATGCGTTTGCTATTGAAGAAATTAAATCAGAAAATCCTTCTGTGAATTGGGTAGAGTCAATTAAACTATATCCTAATCCGGTTACTGATATTGTAAATATCACTTCACCTTTTAAAACTTTATCGGTTGATGTATATAATTATTCCGGAAAATTAGTAAAAACTTTTCCATCTCTTAAAAACAACGAAATAAATGTGCAAGACCTGGCTCCGGGAATATACATAGTAACACTTACAACCGATCAAGGTATAGTAACTAAGAAAATCATAAAAAAATAATTTAAAAAATGTAAAAAAACCTGCATCAAGTGCAGGTTTTTATATTTTGAAATATTATTTAAAACTATATAATAGATAACTTATACTACTGTTTAAAATCCTTTTTACTCAATGAATAAATTTAGAATTTACCGTTTTTATTTTTATGTTCAGCATTTGCAGGTATGGTTTCCACAATATCCCAATGTTCAGCAATTTTGCCATTTTCAATTCTGAATAAATCATAGAATGAAGTGGGTTTATTGGCCATAACGCCTTCAGAAACTACTAATACAAAATTTCCTTCTCCTAGAATTTTATGAATTTGAGTATATTTGAAAGTAAGTCCCATTTTATTCAATTTCTCTAAGCCGGCTTTTAATCCGTCTAACCCGTCACCAATGAGTGGGTGGTGTTGAATGTAATTATTTCCGTTAAAATAATTTTCCAAGTTGGAAGGATTTTTACCCATCAATACATCCGTTACAAAACCTTCGGCTACTGCTTTGTTTGCTTTCAATCCGGCCTCATCGGTTTCTTTGATAGTAGTATCACCATCTATCAATGTATGTCCGCTTGGATTTTTCGGTTTTTCAGCTTGTAAATTGTCCCAATGTTCTACAATTAATCCGTTTTCAAAACGGAAAATATCAAATCCAACGGTTGGAGTTTTATACCCATATTCCGTTTGGGCAACAACATAATCCCCGTCACTCAACATACGTACAATGTTAACACTCGGTTTAGAGGCTGATAAACTTTTCACAAGGGTCTTAAACCCTTCAACACCGTCAGCCGCTTCCAAATTGTGTTGAATATACTTATTTGGGTTAATGTATTTTAACGGTGCTTCATTTCCTGTACTAAATGAAGAAAGTAACTCCCTAACTTTTTCTTTATTAGAGGGTTCTTCGTTTTCCGCGGTAGAATCTTCCACCTTTTCAGTGTTCGTTTGATCCGTAGCTTCAACAGGTTCTTTTTTAGTTTGGTTACAAGAAACTGCCAACAAAGCTATTCCGACTACCGCTGCTAGATAACTTATTTTTTTCATATTATTAAAAATTTATTATTTATTATTCATCAATTCACTTATAGGTATTTTTAATTTATTATGTTTATAAAAACAGGCGTATTCAGTGTTTTTCAACTGTTGTAAGAATTTTATTCGTGTAAAGGTAAGTGTGGATTTTATGAGTGTAATGATAAAAAGTATGCCAAAGCTGATAAATTTAGGACAGGTGTTGCTTTTTAAAATCGATAGGGCTAATACCTACCCACTTTCTAAAAAATTTGCTGAAATTGGTGGGTTCGTCAAATCCCAGTTCAAATGAAATTTCCTTTATATTGAGTTCACTGTAAACCAAAAGTCTTTTTGCTTCTAATAAAATTCGTTCATCAATATATTCTTTGGGACTTTTACCGACAATGTTTTTAAGAGCTTTTGATAAAACTTTGGGCGATATACCCAAACTGGAGATATAATCGTTTACTTTTCGCAGGATCTTGTAATTTTTTTCTACTGCGAGTGAAAACTCTAAAGTAACAGAATAACACGAAGAAGAAAGAATATTTAACGAATGACTAGTAATTTTTTTTGAATAAATAAGAAAACTACTCAGTAAATGATGTAAAATATCGGGAATATAAGAATCTTCTTCAGGAGAATAGATTTTTTTCATCAATTCCCAAATTGAATCTAAATATTCATGCGTTGCAATGGGAATATTTTTGGTAAAAGGGTTGAAAAGCTCTGATTGTTTAATCAAACGTCTTTCGTATTCATTGCGAATATAAAAATCATCGGTAAACAAAATAATTTCACCCGTATAGGTAGATTCCACATCAAAAGATAAAACTTGATCTTTACCGATAAATAAAATTTGTCCTTCCTTGACTTCAATCGGACTAAAATCTACTTTTTGAATTGTTTTACCGCTTGTAATCCGTATAATTTGATAAAAATTTGTTCTATGCGGCTTACTGGTTATAGAACATGCCCTTTGATTCATCTGAGTCAGATTTTTTATTTCAAAACCAAAAGGTAAAAGTTCATTAAAGGTATAAGATATCAAAAGAAAATTTTATACAAAGATAAAAAAATCAAAGTCATATAAACAACGCATTATTTTATACACATTTTTATGATACTGTTTATGCTTTTGCATAAAAAATATCTATGTTTCGAAATACTAATTGATTATTTTTTATAATTTAAAAATCGTTTACGTAGCCATTCTCGAATCGGCATATCATAAAATTTCATGGACAAATAAGCAACAATGATGGAAATTAAAACCACCAGCAATCCATATTGCCATGATTGCTCCAAGGAAAGTTGATGATTGGCAATATAAGCCATATAAATATTAATAAATGGAAAATGGGTAATATAAATAGGGTAGGAGATGTCTCCCAGAAATTTACATACTGTCATGGCTCTCGGATTTTTTATTTTTCCTCCTGCGCCCAACCATATAATCAAAGGAAAGAAAATCATTAAACATATGCATTCATACCAGCGATTCCATAAGTTATTTTCACCTCCTAAATGAGGTACGGATAGAAGTATGATCAACAAAAGAGAAGTTATCAAAAAAGCATGATTAATAAAACGAAGTTTTCCAATCCTGGCTAACAATAATCCGGCTAAAAAAGGAAAAGCTAAACGGGTAAAACCGATTCTTAACTGAATAGGGTCATCAATAGACCATCCCCCGATGATGTCACCTATAGGATTTGTAAACGCATATTGAATCGTAACTCCGGCAGCAACAAGTACCAAAATAAAAAGCATTAATTTGCTGATTCTTCGTAAAATAAGGGCATAAATGATATTGGCTATATATTCAAGAAATAGAGACCAGGCAGGACCGTTCAGAGGATACATTTCATTCCAACCGCGAATGTCTAAGCCTTTTCCGACAGGAATTAAAAACATGCCGATAATCATCAATAGAACTAATTTCAAAAGAGAAACATCAGAAGTAGCTTTCCATCCCAATGAAGGAGCATCCTGGAAATAATATAATAAAGCCCCTAAAAGCATCCCGGCAATAATCATAGGATGAAGTCGAATGATACGGCGTTTAAAAAAATCTTTTAAAGTCATGCTTCCCCACCGATCATCGTATGCATATCCCAAGACAAATCCGGATAACATAAAGAAAAAATCTACAGCCAAGTATCCATGATTTATAATTTGTAAGCTGTGATCACCGCCCGTATAAATTTCAAGAACATGGAATAAAACCACCATAATAGCAGCAACTCCTCGTAAACCGTCAAGAATTACATAATGTGGCTTGGAAGCTTTTAAATCCGTTATATTTTTCATCATTGGAAGATATTGATTTCTTATTTGAATAACAAAAGTAAACTAATGATTAGTTGAACTATTGAAATATATTCTATTATTATTGTCTTATATTTGTATACAAATAATGCGTAATATTAGTAAGTGTATAAAAACATCAAATACATTCACTTGCCAACATTTGAAAATCAATCTTTTCGATTTGATCATGTAAAAATATATTGGAATGAACAGGTAACTTTCCATGAACAAAAAACATGGGAATTATCCTACATAATAACCGGCAGTGGAACCAGAAAAATGGGGGATCGGCTCGAACCCTTTCAATGCAACGAAATCGTTCTTATCCCCCCTCATATCCCTCATTGTTGGCTTTTTGAAGAATCCGATTATGATGCAGAAGGTAAGATAGAGAACATTACCCTTACATTTTCTGATCGATTTCTTGATAATTGTAAATTAACTTTTAACGAATTGCACCCATACATCCAAAAAATACAAAATTATAAACAAGCAATATCATTTATAGGAGCTCATCTGGCGAAACTTCAAAAAATTTTGAAACAGATGATTGATCAATCGGAGATTGAAAGGATTTCATCTTTCATTCAAATATTAACACTACTAGGTAATTCCGATCATAGAATATTAGCAGGTAACCGAATAGAGGAAGATAAACAAATCCTCCGGTTGCAAAAAATACAACTCTATATAATGAACAATTATCAAAATACCATTACTTTAGAGGAAATGTCCCAATTAGTGAATATGAATAAATCGTCATTTTGTATTTTCTTTAAAAAGATGATGGGTAAATCTTTGATGACTTACTTAAATGAATTTAGGGTAGAATCTTCCTGTCAAATGATTCAAAAAACCAATATGACCATTGCAGAAGTATGTTATTATTCAGGTTTCAAGGATGTGCCTTATTACAATAGAATTTTTAAGAAAATTAAAAATTGCACACCCAATGAATATCGAAAAAGATTTTTTCAAACGGGAAGATAAGTAACTATCGAAAAATTAGACTAAAAAAAAATTGCTTATCTAAATGTGGAAAAATTTAAAATTACCTTAGAGGTGAAATACTAATATTAGTATATTTGCAAAGCTAAAAATAAACAACTTTTAAACTCACGTGGTGGAATTGGTAGACACGCCATCTTGAGGGGGTGGTGTCCATAGGATGTGCCGGTTCGAATCCGGTCGTGAGTACTTTTCTTCTAAGTAATAAAATAAATTTTACCTCCTTTTTACAACAAATAGCTTAATAACTCTATTTTTAAAATCCCCATCCATAGCATAGTTACAACAATTGTAAACAAATATTAAATTTTATTATAAATTTACGTGAATAAAAATTTGACTTGAAAATGAACGAGGCCCAACTTTGGAGTAAAATTGAACAATTTTTCAAAGAGAAGTTTGCACATGAGGATATTCCCGATTTAAATACGATGATATTTTTAATTGGTTTGCAAGAATTAGGATTAGGATATAAAAAGTACAAAAAAGACGAAAAAATGAACCTGATACATATAGCCGTATGCAGGTTATTGGAACCTTTCGGATATTATAAACTCGATGGATATGATAAAGACAACTGGCCGCATTATAAATTAATTGAAAAGCTGCCCGATTTAAAGCCCAATGAGCAAACTTTGCTTATGAAAAAAGCGATCATCCAATATTTCATGGATGAACAATTACTGGATATTTAAAATAAAAAAAGACAAACTTTCGTCTGTCTTTCTATTCAAAATTATATAAAGTATAAAATATATTAATTAGTTGGATTCAGCTTTTGCATCACGAATCATTTTTTCGTTTGCTGTAATAGAAAATTCAACTCTTCTATTTAAAGCTCTACCGGCTTCAGTGCTGTTATCTCCAATTGGATCCGCTTTACCAAAACCTTTAATAGTAAATCGGCTGGAGCTGATACCGTTACTGGATAAATAATTAGCAACACTTTTTGCTCTGTTTTCAGATAAATTTAAATTATATTGATCTGCACCTTTTGCGTCAGTATATCCGAAAATACCAATATTAGTATCCGGGTATTGTTTAAAAACAGATACTATTTTATCTAAATTTTGTTGAGCAGTTGGAGTTAAAGTAGCTTTATCAAAATCAAAACGAATAGCATTTTCATTAAGTACAACTTTAATTCCTTCCCCTACACGTTCAACGGAAGCACCCGGTACACTTTCTTGTATTTGACGTGCTTGTTGATCCATTTTGTGTCCAATTAAACCTCCGGTGGTTCCACCTACGGCAGCACCGATAACGGCTCCTAAAGCAGCATTGTTTTTATTTCCTACATTATTTCCAATTACAGCACCTAAAACACCTCCTGCAACAGCTCCTAAACCGGCACCTTTTTGGGTGTCGTTGGTGTTACAAGACATTAGAATGCTAACAGATAATAAGATTAAAGTTAATCTTGTAAATATTGATTTCATAATTATAATTATATAGTGTATTTCAAGTTATTATTTTAATTTAACGGATGATAATTTACTGAAATGATAAGTAATAGTAACACCGCTGATAACCTGACTTAATTTAAATTCATTTTCAGAAAGAATTTCATATAAATACGTAGTTCCTGTAGTTACTTTTCTTGCTTTATCACCTTCATTAAGCAATTTTAATACAAGCATATTTTGTTTGTCGATATACCAAGTAAAGTTTTGAGTTAAAGCCGGGCAAGTATTGCCTCCCTGCAACGTAAAATTACCTCTGTTATTATTAGCTATAAAATACCATACACTGTTTTTTAAACACTGAGCATCATATTCATCAAAAGCTTTAACTTTTACCATGTTTTCAGAATATGAAACGCGGTCAAGATTCCATGTACCTCTTACATCTCTTTGAGAAGATCTGTCCAGAGCAACAGAATTTGAAGAAGAGCAAGAATAAAAAATAAACATGCTCAAAATTCCTAAAATCATTAATTTTTTCATAAAAGAAATTTATTTTAATTTATAATTATCATTTAAAAAACGTAGTTAAATCAAACGATTAAAACGTTAGCTTTCCGCTTTCAGAACCTTTTTTACACACTAAAGATTTCTTTTGTCCATTAACGATAAAATTTATAAAATTCTGCTGATCAGGAAATTTATCCAATAACAAAGAATTCTTTATAGTGATTGATGAAACCGAATTGATACCCGAAACCTCATAATAAATCCAAACTACATTTCCATCCGGATTTTTAGAAGAAAAAGTAAAATTTACGGGAGTATCATCTATACTTATTTTAACGTTATTTTGAAGATATTTATTAAGTGCAATATCAAAATCGTTGGAATTTACTTTTTTACCAATGGTTTGTTCAATATGTTCAAGGTTAACTTTTGAAGAAACTTTTAATGTTTTGCTGCTGGAAACATATTCCACTTTAGTTATCGAAGTAAAAAAATCCGAAGAATAAAAATTATAGAAACCTAAACATATAAAAGATAAAACAAAAAAAAGAATAAACTTTTTCATTATAGGTTGAATTATATTATCACTCATTCTGCAACTGCAAACAAATTTAATGCCAAATAGTTTTAAAAATTTTGTTTAATACTGTATTTATTGTAAAAAGCATGGATGTGTCCTACAGCTTCATCAGCAGTATCAACAAGTCGGAACAAACTAAAATCAATTTCCTTAATATAATTATCTTCAAGCATAGACTTTCGCATCCATTCCAATAATCCGGTCCAATAGTCCGTACCCACCAATACAATCGGGAACTTACTAGTTTTTTTTGTTTGAATTAAAGTTAACGCTTCAAACAGCTCATCCATGGTACCCAAACCGCCGGGCATAACAATAAAACCTTGCGAATATTTTAGAAACATAACTTTCCTGACAAAAAAATAATTGAAATTCATACTTAATTTATGATCAACATACGGATTACTTCCTGTTTCAAAAGGTAATTCTATATTTAAACCAATTGATTTTCCTCCCGCAGCCTGTGCTCCTTTATTTCCCGCTTCCATAATTCCGGGTCCTCCTCCCGTAATAATACCAAAACCTATTTTAGTAAGCTTATAAGAAATTTCTTCCGTTAATTGGTAATATTTATTTTCAGGATTAGTTCGAGCAGAACCGAATATGGATACACAAGGGCCTATTTTAGTCATTGTTTCAAAACCGTTGGTAAACTCAGCCATAAGTTTAAAAAGCATCCAACTGTCCCGCGTTTTTATTTCATTCCAATTTTTTTGATTAAAATTCTGAGCTATAAACTCTTTATTTTCTGAATTATGCATTTTTTAATATTTAAATTACATGTACAGCAAAATTACTGTTTATTACGATTTCTGCGTCATAAAATTGTTAATCATTTTATTAAAATTTTACTATTTTCACGAGGAAGTATCATTTTTTTTAGCAAAATATTTGAGATTTTTTAAAATAAGAAAATAATATATCAATTTCTTGAAAAAAAAGGGTTGAAAATAAAAAAGGAAACTTAGGGTATGTAACCGTATATTATGCTATTTTTGTACGTATAATTAAGATAAAATTTGAGTATGGAAAACAACAGATACGAATTAAATAAAAATTTAGCGCAAATGTTGAAAGGAGGAGTCATTATGGATGTTTCCACTCCGGAACAAGCAGAAATAGCTGAAGCAGCAGGAGCTGTTGCAGTAATGGCCTTGGAGAGGATTCCAGCTGATATACGCGCTGTAGGAGGTGTTTCGCGGATGAGTGATCCCAAAATGATTAAAGGAATACAATCGGCAGTAAGTATACCGGTTATGGCTAAAATCAGAATCGGACATTTTGTAGAAGCACAAATACTGGAAGCCTTAGAAATCGATTATATTGATGAAAGCGAAGTTTTAACACCCGCCGATGATACCTATCATGTAAATAAAACCAAATTTAAAGTTCCTTTTGTATGCGGGGCTAAGAATTTAGGTGAAGCCCTGCGAAGAATCCAAGAAGGGGCATCCATGATTCGCTCCAAAGGTGAACCGGGAACCGGTGATGTAGTTCAAGCCGTAAGACATTTACGCGCAATGAATGAAGCCATACGTAAGATACAAGGTATGCAGGAAGATGAGCTTTTCAACGAGGCAAAGGAGCTTCGAGTACCTTATGAATTAGTAAAATATGTACACGAAAACGGAAAATTACCGGTAGTTAATTTTGCGGCCGGAGGTGTGGCAACTCCTGCCGATGCGGCATTAATGATGCAATTGGGAGCAGAAGGAGTTTTTGTAGGGTCAGGTATTTTCAAATCCGGTGATCCGATAAAGAGAGCTCAGGCCATTGTTAAAGCAGTTACTAATTTTAACGATCCTACTATTTTATTGGAAGTATCTGAAGACTTAGGAGAAGCGATGGTTGGAATAAATGAAGCCGAAATTGAATTACTAATGGCAGAAAGAGGAAAATAATTTTTTTATAAAAAAACAAACGAATATAAGGTCATTTGGAGAGTGTAAACTCTCCAAATGACTTTTTTAATTCTAAATATAGAGTAATATGAAAATAGGGGTATTAGCAGTACAAGGAGCATTTATAGAGCATATTCGAAAACTACAAGAATTGAAGGTAGAAACCTTTGAAATAAGACAAAAAAAAGACATGGATCAATCTATGGATGGATTAATCATTCCGGGAGGGGAGAGTACCGCCATAGGTAAACTTTTGCGAGATTTAGACTTACTCGAGATAATCAGAAACAAAATACAAACAGGATTACCGGTATTCGGGACGTGTGCCGGATTAATTTTAATGGCTAAACGGGTAGAAGAAGGTACGGTACATCTGGGAGTTATGGATATTACCGCAAAAAGAAATGCATATGGTCGGCAGTTAGGCAGCTTTTCAATTGAAGAAAATTTTGAAGGAATCGGCTCTATTCCCATGACATTTATACGAGCTCCCTATATAACAGAAGTAGTAGAAAATGTTAAAATTTTATCCCGTGTGAACGGTCACATAGTTGCAGCTCAAGAAAAAAACATGCTAGTTACATCTTTTCATCCGGAATTAACGGATTCTGTTAAAGTTCATCACTATTTTATAGAAGAATTATGTAACAAGAAATGATAAATAAATCTTATGGCTAAAGATTGATCAATAATCCTAAGAATTAAATTAAGATAACTAATAACTAATACATAAGAAAATTCTTATCTTGTCTGTCTTAAAATGAATATCCAACTATGGACACTTCGAAAACGATAAATTATTCAGGAATTTTTCTAACCTATTATGCCAATAACAATACCAGTTGTGTACATTCCGCTCAAGACCACTGTTTGATCTATATATATTCAGGGAAATTAATCATTGAAGAAAAAGGAAAAAAAGAAAAAGTATTAAAAGCAGGAACTTGTGCATTTGTACGGAGAAATCATAATATAAAAATGACTAAATTTTATTCCGGCGATCAGCAATATAAAGGAATAACCATGACGTTGAAACGTTCATTTTTAAGAGATTTTTATTATACAAAGGTAAGTAAAGAGAAACCTGAAGAGGTTAGACTTCCCAAAGAAAATGTTTTTACTTTACCTTTACGTCCTGAAATTGTAAGTCTTTTTCAATCCTTAAATCCCTATTTCGACACAACGCTACAACCTTCTGATGAAATCATTAAATTAAAAGAACAAGAAGCCGTACTAGCATTGTTAAACATCAATAAGAATTTTTATTCGATACTTTTCGATTTTACAGAACCTTGGAAAATCGACATTCTTGATTTTCTCAATGAAAATTATATGTATGACCTTTCCATGAATGAAATAGCTGCTTATACCGGAAGAAGTTTAGCAACTTTCAAACGAGACTTTGCAAAAATCAGCGATATACCTCCCCAAAAATGGTTAATACGTAAACGACTCGAAGTTGCCTTTGAAATGCTGAAAGACAGAAAAAAGTGGAAAGTAAAAGATGTTTGTTGGGAAGTAGGTTTTAAAAACATATCTCATTTTTATACAGCTTTTAAAAAATTATACGGATTTTCTCCTTCGGAAGAACTGTGACCGTTCCTCAGAACAAAAAAAATTGATCTTCCCGACAAAAGCCCAATATTGAACTGGCATTAACTTTGTTTATAAATGACTATAAACTTAAAAAATCTTAATTTAAAAAGTTATGAAAGAAAAAGTAATAGTTGTGATGGGGGCTTCCAGTGGAATTGGTGAAGCTACCGTAAGGAAAATTGCCGAAAGGGGAGCTAAATTGGTTATTTCTGCCAGAAGAGAAGAAAAATTAAAAGCAATTAAAGATTCTCTTCCAAATGCTCAAATTGAGTATAAAGTAGCCGATGTTGCCAAATTCGAAGAAGTGAAAGCGGTAGTAGATTTAGCTATAAGCAAGTTTGGAAAAATAGATGTTATCTACAATAATGCCGGAACCATGCCTTCATCCTATCTTATAGATTGTAAACTTCAAGATTGGCATGATATGCTTCATGTAAATGTATTGGGCGTTTTACATGGAATAGCCGCGGTTCTTCCTCATTTTGTAAAACAAAAATCCGGTCATATCATCACTACCGATTCCGTTGCAGGACATTATGTATATCCGGGGTCTGTAGTATATTGTGCTACTAAATCAGCCATCCGTGCTGTAATGGAAGGGCTACGTCAAGAGCAGAGAGAAAATAACATAAAATCTTCCATGGTTTCTCCGGGTGCTGTTCGTACAGATCTGTACAAAACAATGAAAGATGAAAAATTATTAGAAGATCAACGTAAAATGCAGGATACAGAGGGTTATGGTTTGAATCCGGAAGATATAGCAGAAGCAGTAGTTTATGCGATAAACACTCCACAACATGTATCTGTAAGTGAAGTTATAGTTCGTCCTACTAAGCAATCTCTCTAATTTATTGTAATAAAAAATTTCAGAGAAAATATAAAAATTTAATTTTTTAAACTATTTATCCGACAAAAGATTCTAGTTTATTGCAAATTTTATAAAATTTAAATAAAAATTATTTTTTAGTTAATCATTTGTCGGATAATTAGTTCTATATAAAAGAATTATAGTAGTTCATTATCCAAATTAATACCTACTAATTTCTACACGGTGTATGAAGTACGAGCATGTTTGATTTTCAGCGAATAAGCCAATAAATTAATATTTAAACAAAATAACTAGTTAACAAATGAATAATTCAGAAATACCTAAAATCAGTGAATTTCCAATTGGAAATGAAAATAAAGAATTTCAACAATATTTTTCCGGAAAATCATGGCTGCAACCTCTTACCAACCATAAGGAATTAAATGTTCCCTTATTCAACGTTACATTTGAACCCGGTTGTAGAAACAATTGGCATACGCATTCCGGAGGCCAAATACTAATTGCTGTAGGTGGTGTTGGATTATATCAGGAAGAAGGCAAAAAAGCCATACGAATGAAACCGGGAGATGTTATTGAAATAGACTCTAATGTTAAGCATTGGCACGGTGCAGCACCTGATGATTGGTTTTCTCATTTAGCTATTACCTGTAATCCTCAAACCAATAAAAATACTTGGTTGGAGCCGGTATCAGACGAAGAATATCATACGGCCTCAGAACAAGCAATTAATCTGAAATAAATAACAACTTTATATATAAATAAAAAATCATATTCAAATGGATTATATTAAATTAAACAACGGAAATGATATGCCAATCTTAGGGTTTGGAGTTTATCAAATACCCCCTCAAGATTGCGAACGAGTGGTTTCAGAAGCCATAGAGGTGGGGTATCGCTCCATAGATACTGCACAAGCCTATTATAATGAAGAAGAAGTGGGTAAGGCGGTAAAATCCAGTAATATAGATCGCTCTAAATTTTTCATAACCACAAAAATTTGGGTTTCAAATGCAGGATATGAAAGAGCTAAAAAATCATTTGAAGAATCATTGAAAAAATTGCAAACCGAATACGTGGACCTTTTGTTAATACATCAACCTTTTGGAGACTATTACGGAACGTATCGAGCCCTGGAAGAAATGTACAAATCAGGAAAAGCAAAAGCTATCGGGGTGAGTAATTTTTATCCGGATAGATTGGTAGACCTTTGCGAACATGTAGAAATAAAACCGGCAGTAAATCAGGTTGAAACCCATATTTTCAATCAACAGAAAATAGCTAAAGAAGTAATGAAAGAATACGGCACTCAAATTGAATCCTGGGGTCCGTTCGCAGAAGGAAAAAATAATTTCTTTACGAATGAAACTTTAGTTTCAATCAGTAAAAAATACAATAAAACACCCGCACAAATTGCACTCAGATTTTTAATACAGCAACAGGTAATTGTAATTCCAAAGTCTACACATAAAGAACGCATGATTGAAAATTTTAATGTTTTTGATTTTAAACTTTCAGAGGAAGATATCCATTCGTTAGAATCGTTAGATCAAGAAAAATCCTTGTTCTTTTCACATAACGACCATGAAACCGTACGATTTATTTTAGATTTTAAAATGAAACATCATCTATCCTAAGATGTTAAGGCAATTGATAAGTAAAAATCAATCATATGAATAGAACAGAGATTTGTAAAGATAACTTTAAAAAGCTGTTTAAAGGAAATGCCTTAAATGGCGAAGGCAATGATCCCGAAATGATGGAAATTCTTCAAAAATTCATTTTTGGTCAAGTTTTTACGGTTGGAAAATTAAGTATAAAAACCCGAGAATTGATAACTTGTGTAGTTCTTGCATCGTTGCAGCAATTGCCTCAATTAAAATCTCATGTACATGCCGCATTGAACGTTCAGGTAACTCCGATAGAATTAAGAGAAGCTATTTATCAATGTGCTCCGATTATTGGTTTTCCAAAAACTCTAAATGCTATTGCTAGTATGAATGAAGCTTTTACCGAAAATAATATCTCTCTCCCTTTAGAAAAACAAAGTGCCGTACAAGAGGAAACCAGATTCGAAGAAGGACAAAAAATTCAGATTTCTCTATATGGAAATCATATGAAAGAGTTAATGTCTGCTTTGCCGGATGGTATGGGTGAAGAGGTTGCCAAATTTCTTACTGAAGTTTATTTTGGAGATTTTTATACAAGAAAAGGACTTGACCTTGCCATACGTGAGTTATTAAGTTATTGCGTGTTAGTTTCACTGGGAGCGGAAGATCAACTTACTTCTCATTACTTTGCAAATCTTAAACAAGGCAATAATAAAGAACTGATTGTAGCAGCTATCATTCAGACATTGCCTTATATTGGATTTCCGCTTGCAATTAATGCATTGAAAATCATCAGGGATTTGCCTGAGAAATGGCAATAATATCTTTTTTTAAAGATCTTTAAAAGCTTATTAAAAACGATTAAATAAAATTGAAATTCCGGCATTTTTGCTTACATCTTAGAAAGGTTATAGTCAATCAATAGTAATTAATAGTTAAAATGCCGAATAATGTTCAATAAAGATAAATTAAGTTGCATGATGAATCTATTAATATAATCGCCTGTTTTCTCACCTGTTTTTTCATAAAAAATTATTTCCGATTTTTTTAGATAATTAGTCTTTGATTTACAAATAATGGTCGATTCTATCATTAAAATATACTACATTTGTTAAGTAAATATGATAAAGAATACAAGTACAGCTAAGTTTTTTTAACTAAAAGCTTATAAATAATTGTAGTTGTTCCATCATTTGATTTTCCAATAGGAAACTATAAAAAAATAGATTGTTGAAATTAAACAACAACGATGTTTCAATTTTTACTATTGTAAATTAATATAACGGATTCTTACCTATCATCTGATGAATTGATTTAATAAGTTATCCGTAAATAATGTTGGAAAAAAGAAATAGATAATTTAATACTAAGATATTATGCTAAAAGCAGGTTTAGTCGGAGCCGGACATTTAGGAAAAATACATTTAAAATTATTACAACAATCTGAAAAATATAATCTAATTGGTTTTTACGATAGTGATGAAGAAAACGGGAAAAAATTAGAGAAAGAATTTGGATATAAATTTTTTACAAATTTTGATGAATTATTACATCAGATTGATTTATTGGATATAGTAACGCCCACTTTTGCACATTTTGAATATGCTAAAAAAGCCATACAAGCAGGTAAGCATTTTTTTATTGAAAAGCCTATCGCGGGTACATTACAAGAAGCAGATGAAATAATTCGGTTAGCCCAAGAACATAACGTGCAGGGGCAAGTTGGACACGTGGAACGTTTTAATCCTGCTTTCACAGCGGCTAAACCCTATATAGTAAATCCCATGTTTTTGGAGATACATCGCTTGGCAGAGTTCAATCCGAGGGGTACAGATGTTCCGGTAGTATTAGACTTAATGATCCATGACTTAGATATTGTTTTATCCATAGTTGAATCAAAAGTAAAAGAGATTCATGCCAGTGGAGTAGCCGTTGTCAGCAATACACCGGATATTGCCAATGCTCGGATTGAATTTGAAAATGGATGTGTAGCCAATGTTACAACCAGCAGAATTTCCATGAAAAATATGAGGAAAAGTAGGTTTTTCCAGAAAGATGCCTACATTTCAATAGATTTTTTAGAGAAAAAATCCGAAATTATAAGAATCAAGGAAATACCGGAAAAAATACAACCTTTTGATATGATTATTGAAAATGCTGAAGGCGAAAAAAAACAAATTATATTTCAATATCCTGAAATTGAAAGCAATAATTCTATTTTGGATGAATTAGAATCTTTAGCCGATTCCATTGAAAATAAACAGCCGATCAAGGTAACTTTAATGCAAGGTAGAGAGGCTTTACGAGTAGCTTTGGAAGTGATGAGACAAATAGAAGGTAAAAAATAGAATTAGAATTAATTTGAATGAAAAATTTTGGGCATGGAAAAAGCAGAATTAAATTTTTTTTACACGATTATTCTATATGCCAAAATTAATAGGTTATGAGTAATGAAACCATAGACCAAGAAGAGGATGAAGTTTTAAAAGAGGATGCTCCGGATAACTATCTGGCATTTGCTATTATTTGTACTGTAGCTTGTTTTGCTCCCGTAGGTATATTTGCCTTATTTTATTCTTTGCGGGTTAATCAATATTGGGAACAAAAAATGTATGATAAAGCAAGACGATCATCCATCATTACACGCATTCTTTGTATTTGGACAATTATTGCAGGTATAGTCTTTTGGCTCGGTATCTTATCGGGGGCTATTTATAATATCTTTGGACAAAAATTCCAACAATGACATAAGCTAACTGTGAAATGCATGATTTTTGATTGATTATTCATTTTATTGTTAAAATCAGTATGAATACCACGTATATTAATTTAAAAAATTTATTATGGAAAGCTGCTTTCCTTTTTATAATAAGTTTGAGTTTTACAGCTTGTGGAGATAAAGCAAGCTTATCAGAAGATGTCGCTTTAAATTCAATTGAAGCCTATTTAAAATCCAATCCCATTTATGAAACAGTGGAGATAAACATAGGGGAAGTAAAATTTAGTCTTAAAAAAGATAAAAACGACCTCAAGGCCTATAAAGAGTTAGAAGAAAAAGGATATGTAAACCTGAGTTTGGTTAAACAAAAAAAGAAATTCCTCAGTAAAGACAGTGTCTTTACCTATGAAGTGAAGCTTACCGAAAAAGCTCGTCCTTTTGTGCTAAAACAAAAAAAAGAAACAGTTGAAGTAAAGTCTTTGGAATATCAATTAGGAGACAAAGAACAAGCTCGAATTGAATTGACCGGTAAAAAAACAGCTAAAGCTATAATTACCCTTAAAAAGGTAGCAAATGACTTTTCCATATTGGGATATGATAAAAATCCTCATACCGATTTTATAGTAAAAACGTTTAATTTAAATTATAAAAAAGATAAAGGTTGGATAGTTACTAAAAGTAAATAACTTATATTTTCCTTTGGTAAGTTACAAAGCGGAAATCATACAGGTGTTTATCATCTTTTGGATGAAATTCATCAAAAGTTTTATTCCATTCTGAAAAGTCGATTTCAGGAAAATAAGTATCGGCCTTATCTATTTGTGTATGTACTAACGTAAGTTCTAACGTATCGGCATATTTTAAAGCTTGTGAATAGATCGTTCCACCTCCAATAATATACGGATTGGAATCTTTACTAAGTGCAGCTTCAATGGCTTCAGGTAAAGAAGAAAACAAATATACGTTGTCCGGAACCTGGTAATCTGCTTTAGAAGATATTACCATATTTTGACGATTGGGAAGAGGCCGTCCTAACGATTCAAAAGTCTTCCTACCCATAAGGATCACATGATTTTGTGTGAGTGATTTAAATCTTTTTAAATCCAAGGGAAGATGCCAAAGTAATTGATTGTTATTTCCTATCGCGTTATTTTCATCTAGAGCTGCAATAATTGTCATGTAAATGGATGTTAAATGAAATTTAAATATATAAAAAAAAGAGTAAAGGTGAAATCTTTACTCTTTTTTCATGCAACTTTAAAATGGTTGTTTATTTCATTTTATTCAATCCGTTGGTAATATAGTTTACTTGATCTTTAAGACTTTTATTAAGAGGTGATGCATTCGAAGCCTGTTGTTTCATTTGTAAAGAACCTTGCATAATTTGAAGCATCACTTCACCAAAGCTGTATTTTTTAGCTTGCGGGTAAATTTTTAAAATAGAATCAACAACAGTTTGTGTTTCATTAGGATAATCTCCCATCATAATAGTTTGCAGACCTTCAAAATAAGTGTCTGCTTCATCTTGAGACTCAGCCGAAAGTAAAAGATTCAGGAAATTTTTTGAAATAACGGATAATTTAGAATTATCTTTTGTTACAATTGCTGTTTTGGCAATAGCTAGGGATAAATCACTACCTGGGTTTTTGTCATCTATTTTGGAAACCAACTCAGATGCCGCGTTTTTATCCACTTTTAAAACTCCAAGTATGGAGGCCGCTTTCACACCATAAGAGGGACTATTAAAAGATTTTATAAATAAGTCCTTATATTTTGAAGCATCAATTGATGCTAACTGTTTAATAGCTTTAGCCTGAACTAATGTCTTTGCGTCTGAAGTTGCAATTTTTTCCAGTACTGATGCCGACTTTTGCTTAACCGTTGGATTAGTTTCATCCAATTTTGAAATGGCAAATGTTCGCAATCCTTCAAATTTATCAGAAGAAGCCGCTTTCAATAATGTTTCCAACGCTTCAGCATTTGAAGTTTGAGCATCCGCTAATTTACTTACAGCTTCTTTTCTTGAACTGTATTCAGGAGCATATTTATATTGAACTATATATTGTTCAGTAGTTTTATCGTCATTTAACTCGCAGAGTAGAATTTTATCAGGATTTATATTTATCAATTGAGGTTTAGATTTATAAGGAAGCTCAAAAGAATTAGTTTCGGCAGCTTTAGCCCAAACATGATGCCTGGTAGGTTTTCCGTTTTCATAAACATCAATATCCAAAGGAAACTGAAATTTCGGTTCTTGACTTTGAGTTAAAGTTACAGTTACGGTTTTTTTAGCTTCATTGTACGCATAGGCTGCTTTTAACTTAGGATGTCCATTGCCAAAAAACCATTGGTTGAAAAACCAGTTGAGATCTTTTCCGCTAACTTCTTCCCATGCCAAACGGAGTTGGTGGGCCTCGGTTGCCTTGTATTCATTGGTTTTAAGATATAAGCTCATACCGGCAAAAAATGCATCATCGCCCAAATAATTTCTCAGCATATGTAAAATTAATCCTCCTTTGTTATAACTTACGGCATCCATCATATCTTCTCGATCTTTATATTTAAAGCGAATTAAATCCTTGTCAAAATTTTCACCACCATACATATATCCGTCTCTTTCATTATCCCTGTGTTCTTCCGCATAATCTTTTCCGTATTTATGTTCCAGCCATAAATATTCCGAATAATTCGCAAAGGATTCATTTACCGGAAGGTTAGACCAACTTTCTGTAGTAGCCAAATCTCCAAACCAATGATGAAATAATTCGTGGGCGATAACAGGTTCCCAGATGTTTTTATCTACAAGCTGTCCGGGTTTTTGTAAGGCACTTTCCTCATGAAGCGTACAAGTGGTATTTTCCATGGCACCGCTTATATAATCTCTTGCCACCATTTGACTGTATTTTTCCCACGGATATGGATATTGTAACAGGGTTGAAAAATATTCAAGCATCGAAGGAGTATCTCCAAAAATTTGCTTTGCATAGGGCTCATATTCCTTATCTACATAATAGTCTACCGGTATATTTTTCCATTTGTCTTTAACAATAGAAAATTCTCCAATACCCATAAAAAATAAATAAGGGGCATGTTTTTTATCAAATTTCCAATAATCGGTACGAGTACCGTCATTATTTTTGGTTTGATTTTTTAAAGTTCCATTGGATAAAGTCACGTATTTATCAGGAACCGTAATATATATTTCTTCTGAAGTTTTCTGATTGGGTTTATCTATAGTTGGAAACCAACAACTGTTGGATTCAGTTTCACCTTGTGTCCAAATTTGTGTGGGCTTGTCTTTGTTTTCTCCTCGCGGATTAATAAAATACAGACCTCTGGCATCTTGAATTGCTTCACTTCCTTTTTGTTTAATAGAACCGGGAATGGCTACGTATTTAATGTAAACCGTGTAATTTTCGTTTTTAGTGTAACTTTTGTCTAATTTTATTTTTAACTGATCGTTAGTATACGTATACTTTAATGCTTTAGTTCCATTTAAAGTTAGCGAGGAAATTTCCATACCTTTTGCATCTAAAGTCAAAGAGTCGGTAGGGTAGAAGTGAGGTTTTAAAGTTATCCAGGCTTCACCGAATAGCTTTTCGTTGGGAATGTCAAAACCTACTTTAAGCTTCGTATGAACTAAATCATTAACCATAGTAGCAGAAGGATGATACGTTGAATAATCCTGAGCTCTAGTATAACCAATGGTTAGAATGGAAATCAGAATAATAATACCTTTTTTCATTAAAATTTATTTAAATTAATTATATATTAAGAAAACATACAGTAAGAAAAATCTGAATTTTTATTCGAACCCTATGTTTCTATCCCATTAAAGGAATTTTATAAGTATGATAAAAAATACTATCGGCTAATTTAACTAATTATCTTAATAAGTTAAGTTAAGAAAGTATTAATACTTATCAATTAAGTACGTTGGCGAAATTTTATATGTTCTTAAAAAAAGTGAAGGTTGGAACTTTAAGATTTTCTACAATAACTACTATCCACTTGTTAATTTTTAAATAAAGATCCCTCATAATCTTACTTCTAAAAAATTAAAAAGTATGTGTAGAGGCTTGTTATAGTTGAAAAATAAGATAAAAAGACTAGATAAATTTAATTTTAGTAAAAAAAGTTTGTGAACAATCTTTAGTTAATTCAGCAATAATTTTGTTTTGACTGTAATTTAACTCATGTCGTAAAGCAGACGAGTCCAGTTGTATGTATAAAGTTTCATTGTCTATAAAAATTCGTTGAGTATGCTTAGCGATAGGGTTACCCATCATCGTTCTCCATTTTTCTTCCATTTCAAGAATAAGAAGTTTTTCTTCCATTCCTAATTTTTTTATGAGGTTTTTAATGGCAGAATTGCTCGTTTGCTCTTTTCTTCTAAGACTCATATATATAGGATTGTTGGTTAGAAAAATTACAGTTCAAAAATCAGATAATCCGAGCTGATTTGTCGGACTATTTTTTCCGTTCGGTCT
This sequence comes from Apibacter sp. B3919, assembly GCF_026537405.1. Taxonomy (NCBI): domain Bacteria; kingdom Pseudomonadati; phylum Bacteroidota; class Flavobacteriia; order Flavobacteriales; family Weeksellaceae; genus Apibacter; species Apibacter sp. B3919. The sequence continues at coordinate 23,378 of NZ_JAFNMG010000007.1, forward strand.
TTATGCGTATCGGAAAGAAATATTTGTCCAAATTGTTCTTCATGAGCCAATTTTACCAATTGCGCCACTCGATGATCATCCAATTTATCGAATATGTCATCCATTAATAAAACCGGACTTTTAGACGAATATTCTTTGATAGTTTGTAATTGTGCTAATTTTAATGCAACTAAAAAAGATTTTTGTTGCCCTTGAGATCCAAATTTTTTTATAGGGTATTGAAATAATTTAAAAATGAGGTCATCTTTGTGTATCCCTCGAGTAGTATAAGCAGCAGCTCGATCTTTGTCTAAATTTTCTTTTAAGAGACTGCCTAATTCTTTTTGTTCTAAATCCGATGTATAGTCAATGGTTACATCCTCTTCACCTTGGGAAAGTGCAGAGTAAAAACTACAAAATTTAGGCACATAAGACGAGATAAATTCTTTTCTGATTTGATGTATTTTTGTTCCGTGTTCAATCAATTCGGAATCATACATTTCTAAGCTGATGGCATCAAAATAATTGTTTGCTGAAAATAATTTTAATAAAGCATTTCTTTGGGCTAGAGCTTTTTGATACCTAAGAATCAGATGGAGATAATCAGGGTTAATTTGACTGATCATTCCATCCATAAATTTTCGTCTAAACTCACTTCCTTCACTAATTAAGTTTCGATCATAGGGGGAAATCATCACACAAGGATATTTACCAATATGATCGGAAAGCTTTTCGTACGTCTTAGAATTCCTTTTAATAACTTTTTTTTGTCCCGCTTGAACTACAATCCTGATCGAATCTTCTGTTTTTTCATCCGAAAAATTGCCCTCCACCGAAAAAAAGTTTTCATGAAAACGTATATTGTTTTGATCTGAATAGTTTAAGTAACTTTTAGTCAATGAAAGATAATGAATAGCGTCTAATAAATTCGTTTTTCCAACTCCGTTATTTCCTACAAAACAATTTATTTTTTCGGAAAAAGTGAAATTTTTTTCAGAAAAGTTTTTAAAATTAAATAATCTAAGATTTTTTAGATACATGTATGGATTAACTTATTTTCGGATATTCGGTGGGATTTACTTCATGCATAACCTCATATATTTTTTCAACTACATCATCTACAGAAGGTTTTGAAAAATAATCTCCGTCAGAACCGTAAGCCGGTCGATGATCCTTAGCCGTGATAGTTTTAGGAGCTGAGTCTAAATATTGAAAACCGTTTTGTTCTTCAATTATTTTTTGCAAAATATACGAACTTGCCCCTCCGGAAACGTCTTCATCAGCAATAACCAAACGGTTAGTTTTTTTAAGACTTTCCACAATTTCATGGCTTAGGTCAAAGGGTATTAAAGATTGAATATCAATAATTTCAATATCTATGCCTAATGTCTGTAATTCTTTGGCAGCTTCCGAAACAATTTTCCATGTTGCTCCATAGGTCACCAAAGTGATATCTTTACCTTCTCTTGTAATTTCAATCTTTCCGACCGGAGTTGTAAATTCACCTAAATTAATCGGCAAGTTTTCTTTCAGTCGATAACCGTTTAAACATTCAATAATCAAGCACGGTTCATCAGCTTGTAGCATGGTGTTGTAAAATCCGGCTGCCTGCACAAAATTTCTGGGAACCAAAACATAAATACCCCGTATATAATTAATGATTCCGCCCATAGGAGATCCCGAATGCCAAATGCCTTCCAATCTGTGTCCTCGAGTACGGATAATTAACGGAGCTTTTTGCCTTCCTTTCGTACGATAACTCAAAGAAGCCAGATCATCGCTTAAAGTTTGAATACCATACAGCACATAATCCAGATATTGAATTTCAGCAATAGGACGCAGTCCTCTCATAGCCATTCCCAATCCTTGACCTATAATGGTACTTTCTCGTATTCCGGTATCGGATATTCGGTAGGATCCGTATTTATCTTGCAATCCTTCAAATCCTTGATTCACATCGCCAATCTTTCCTACATCTTCACCAAAGGCTATTATTTCAGGATATTTTTCAAAAAGTTTATCGAAATTGTCTCTAATTACTATTCTTCCATCCACTGATTCCGGATTTTCACCATAAACAGGGGCAATATACGGAACATGAAGTGCTGAATATCGGGTATCTGTATATAATTTGGAATTGTAATTAAGGCTCTCATTATCAGAAATTTGATTATACCAAGTAAGCAAATTCGTTTTGGCCTGTGTATTTTCTTCTCTGACTATTCGAAGAACTTTACGTATAAAATGGAAAATATCTTTTTTATAAGGCAAAGACAGCTGTTGAAAGTTTTCTTTTTCCAAATTTATAAAAGCCTTTTTAACACTTTCATCAGCTAGGGCGGAGATTAAAGAAACCGTTTGATTACTTAGAGCATCCATATCTGTACGGAATTTATTCCATTCATTTTTTTGATGTTCCTTAACCAATTGTTTAATTTCTTTTTCTAAACTCAATAATTCTTCTTCGGTTGCAACTTGTATCTTTTGATTGTTCGTTTGGTCGTACGCTTCATAATCAATGATCCATTCTCTGAATTTCTTAATACAATCGTGTTCTTTTTCCCATTCCAAACGTTCGGCAGATTTATATCTTTCATGAGACCCCGAACTGGAATGTCCTTGAGGTTGAGTAAGTTCACTTACGTGTATAATAACGGGGATATGTTTTTCACGAGCTATTTTTTCTGCACGCGCATAGGCTTCAATTAATTCGGCATAATCCCATCCGCGCGCCGTAATGATTTCACATCCTCTGGAATTTTTTTCCTTGGTTCTTTTAAATCCTTCCAAAAGCTCAGAAAAATCGTCTTTGGCTCTTTGTTTAGACGATTCAACGGAGATGCCATAACCGTCATCCCAGATGGAAAGAACCATAGGGATTTGCAAAGCACAAGCAGCATTTAATGCTTCCCAAAAATGTCCTTCTGATGTACTCGCATCCCCGATAGTACCAAAGGCTATTTCATTGCCTTGATGGGAAAATTGTATTTTATCTTCAAGTCCGGTACAATTTCTGTAAATTTTAGAAGCGTAAGCTAATCCGAATAAACGTGGAATTTGCCCGGCTGTGGGTGATAAATCTGCAGCATTATTTTTTTGTTCCGTAAGAACTTTCCAATTACCTTCTTCATCAATTAAATGAGTAGCATAGTGACAATTCATCATTCTGCCCCCTGATTCCGGTTCTCTTTGGTCATCGGTATCAGCATATAATTGTGCAAAATAATTTTCAATAGTAATTTCACCTACTGCAAATGCTAGGGTTTGATCGCGATAATACCCCGAACGAAAATCTCCATTCTTAAAAACTTTAGACATGGCTATTTGCGGAAGTTCTTTTCCGTCTCCTAAAATGGCAAATTTTGCTTTTCCCGAAAGAACTTCCTTTCTTGCCAGTAAACTGGAATAACGGCTGATTAAGCACAATCTATAATCATTTAATACTTCTTTTTTAAATTCTTGGAAGCTTAAATTAGCATCTGAGATAGTAGAATTTATATCTTTAATCACTCCTATAAATATTTTTAGCAGAAACAAAGTTACAGATTTTATTCGAACCTAAACCTATTGAAAAAAGCAATGTATTTAAAAGTTTAAGTTATAAAATTACTTGCCTTTTAACAGATATAATTTCAAGTATTTATAAAATGAAATGGTTTTATTTTAGGATCATGGAGAGATTTCATTATATACATATTTTCGCAAAATAGCTATCTCTCAAATCATTTTAAATAAAAAAATAGCTATCAAATAAAATAAAACACTTAAGCAATGTAAAGTTAAATTTTTGTAGCCTAAGTATATAATTTTCAATCGAAATAGATAGCGGATTAAAATATTTAATATAATTGTTAAATATTAGGAAGAATAGTTAGTCATTTATGAATATAATTATTCGTTGACTTGAACTGATTTTTGATAGGGAGTTACAAGAAAGTATAAATTAGAAGCAATCCAACCGATCCAAAATAAATAACCACCTAAATGAAAACGTTCTTTCATGATTTTATGTTCATAAACCGTTGAAAAATCATGATATGTATAGGCAAGTCCTAAACAACCGAGTAATAAAAATAAAAAAAAGAAAAGCCGAGAGACCGTCAAATTGCATATACGCTTGATGAGGTATTGAACAAGCATTAGTATGAATAAAATACTAAAAACAAGAAGAGCGGTTTTCCACCATATTTTTAATATTTTATATTCACCTCGAAATAAATTAATTCCCATTCGACCAATCCAAGACATTTTAGACATTAATATGCCAATGGAAACGGATACTATCGCTTCGAAAAGTACTAATAAAGATAATCTTTTCATTACATAAAATTTTATAAAGAGGAAATATAATTTAAATCCAACAAAGTAAAAATACTAAGAAATCATGAAATAATAAAGCAGATATATTGAAGGAATCTAAAAATTTAAAGAGGTTTTAAAATGATTGAATTTTAATATAACAGAAATATAAATATCTAACTTTGAGAAAGCAACCTAAAATTTACTATTTAATAAATTTATTAAATTTAATATAACAATGTTTTCTAAAAACTTAACTTAAAATTGGAGATTGAAATAGTACTTGAGGCTACATTTGTTTGTTTTATATAAGTATAAAGTGTTTAAATTTAATTAGATAATTTATTAAAAAAAAATTTTAAAATTTTTTATGGAAAAATAATAAGAAAAACATCTATAAGAATAAATCAAAAATTGAAAAATAATATAATGAAAACAATTAGAAAAATTTTAACAGGAATTATTTTAGGTAGTATTTTAGTATCTTTTACTCAATTAAGTGGAGAATCAATGCATCAAAAAGAAGTAGAAAATGATCCCGGAAAAGAATTAGTAAATTTTCCAGAGGCAAAACCCGGTATGATGCGTCATGTGATTATTTTAGATAAGAAAAATAATGAAGAATTTTATAAAGTAGAACTTATTCCCGGAAAAATAATGAAAGTGGATTGCAATAAACATACTTTACTAGGGAAAACAGAAGAAAAAGTGTTGGAAGGTTGGGGATATAACTTTTACGAGTTTTCTTCAGAAGGAAAGACTATTTCTACCCGAATGGCTTGTCCACAGATAGTAAATAAAGAAAAATTTATTTCTTCTGAATCAATCATTATTACATATAACAGTAAACTTCCTATAGTAATTTATACCCCAAAGGGATATATTGTGAAATACAAAATTTGGGAAGCCGGAAAAGAAAAAACTGCTTCAGTGAAATAATTAATAGGGTTAAAAAAAAGGAATTCTTTTCAATTTGAAAAGAATTCCCTACTATATAAAAGTTTAACTTTTAAATATCTTTAGTAAAAAATTATTAGTAATTCAACATATACGATTTAATATAATCTTTGAATTGAAATATAAAACCTTCTTAGGTTATCTGAAACAGTACTGGTATCCATATTATCTATAAATCCAAAAAAATAAATTTTATACCATTTATCATCCAGAGAAACATCTGCGGTTAATATCTCAGTCTGATTATAGTTAGGAGTAATACTTAAATTTCCTCCACTAGCCATGACCATATTTTCACCCAAGTTAGCCCAAATACCGTCATCTAAACTCACATACCCTCCCCTGGGAGCTAAAATTATGTTGGCATTACTTTTAAACGTTGCACTAGCTGTCGCTCCAAACCATAATTTAACAGGGGAAGAGGTGATGTTTACTAATCTGGGATTATAGGAAACAGTAGCTAATGTATTAGCCCCATTCAATAAATAAGCATCTAATCTCAGTTTGCCACCTAAAATGGGTAGATCACTAACGTATTTGCTTAACCAATATTCGGGAATATTATTAAATGGATTAGTTATTAAATCACCAAAACCGGCATTAACATACGGAGATTGATAGTAAACACGTTCCCCGGGTGCAAGCCCTAAACCCGCACCAATGGTAGCATCACAGTTTTGCATAGCTACGCTAAGCGGAAATGTTGTTGTCTGAGGACTTGAAACCGTTGGAATTCCATCTATCACATAACGTAAAGCACCGTTTCCAACATTAAATTGTCCGGCATCAAGTGTTGCTGTAAGACCGTTTACAGGTCCAATTGATTGAGCAGGATAGGTACCACCGTCACCACCGGTATAAGGAACCGTCATAACTCCATGATACCTTTCGTTAGCAGTATAAAAACTTGGAACAGCCATAGCGGCATTACAGGTCAAATTTTGGATGATCCCCGGAATAATGGGACGACCATCTAATGTCTTCCATTGTTTTCCATTCCAAAAAACATATCCATTAAAAACGAAGTTGGGATTATCTCCCAAATTATAAACTAATAAACCTACAGCGGGTTCCGGAATTGTGAGAGTGTCTATATTTGATGTTAAAGATACACGTGGTCCTAAAAAACCTTTTTTACTGCCGGAACTAAGTCCTTCTACATTTAATTCCAAGATGGAAGAAGCATCTGGATCCGCGGTACCAACACCTACACTACCATCCGAAGTTACAATAAAATCGTTCGCTCCTTGAAACGGGGTAGGCATACCTAATTCCGAATTATCTTTCATACCGTCAATATGAAAGGTACCTTGTGGGTTATTTGTATTTACGCCAATTTGGCTAAATGATAATATGGGAACTAATAACATCCCTAAAAAAATAAACTTAGTTTTCATAAATTAAGTTGTTTTTAATGATTAGTATATTAATAAATATGTATTTAGAAGAGATCTTACTTGTTATAAGGTTATTTTAAATAATGTTAAACATTTATTTTAGAATTTATTTTAAAATATAATTCTAAAAGTGTTTACATAAGTTTTTTAGTGAAAGTAGTATCTATTATGTTATAATAATATTGAATACAAATGTAAATATTTATTTTAAATTTAGCATTATAATTTTAATAATTATATAATTTTTTAAAATAGTTGATAGTTGGCATAAATTATTTTTATGCTAAAACTAATATTCACATCCTAGTATAGTAATAGGTTTGCTGTACGTATTGCTAAGTAAACATCTAATCTGAATTTAAAATTTACTATTTAAAAATTCAATAGTTTTTTCTAATATAATTCTAATGTCCCTTTAATATAAAAATAACGCAGGTCAAATTTCAATCTAATATTTGGTAAATAAATTTGTCTTAAGACAAAAAATAATGCTTATATAATGCGTAAATACGTTTTTTTACTGGTTTGTACCTTCCTTACAAGTCTGGTTTTTGCACAAAAAGCAGAAGTAATTCAATTAACAAAAGAACAAGCAGAAGGTTTGTTTCTCAAACAAAATTTACAGCTGTTGGCAGAAAAAATGAATATAGATGCTGCCGAAGCTGCTGTTGTACAAGCAAAACTATGGGACAATCCTAACTTTTCGTTAGGTGATGTTAATTTATGGAGTACGAAATCTCAACGAGAACAAGAGCAAATTCCGGCACTCTTTGGAAAGTTTGCTAAAAATACGGAGTTTACGATGGAACTTAGCCAAATGGTTAAAACAGCCAGAAAAAGAGGTAAACTAATAAATAGAGAAAAGGTATCGAAAGAAATCGCTGTTCAGGAATTTGAGGAGACATTACGGGGCTTAAAACTAGAAGTACGAAAATCGCTGCAAGAGCTCATCTATTTACAATCCTATCAAAAAATATTAAATCACCAGCAAGAAGCGCTTTCAAAGCTGATTACGGCCTACAAAAATCAGGTTGCCGAAGGAAATATAGCAAAAAAAGATTTAATTCGTTTGCAATCCTCACAACTAGAGCTTAATGGAGAAATATACGAGGTTAAAAATAATTATAACGAACAACAGAAAATTATAAAATCTTTATTGAATATTCCTCCCCTGAATACGGTTGAAATACTCGAAGAAGATAATGAAGTAAAAAATCCGGATGATATCTTATTACCAAAAATTTTAGAAGAAGCATCTGAAAGCAGACCTGATATCAAAATTGCTAACCTTCAAATTGATTATTTTGATAAAGATTTATTATATGAAAAAGCACAAAAAGTACCCGATTTAACCTTTGCTGTCAATTATGATCGTATAAGTGCCCCATGGAAAGATTTTATAGGGTTCGGCGTAAGCTTTGATTTGCCCTTTTTCAATAGAAATCAAGGAAATATAAAGTTAGCCCAAGTTAACAAAGAGCAAAGCAAATATCAAGCAAAACAAGCAGTAACTACCGCACAGCATGAAATTACCGAAGCTTATACTAACTATTCCAACACCTACCACCTGTTTAAAGATATACAAAAAGAAAATATTTCCGAAGATTTGGACTATATGTTAGATGCTTATACCAGAAACCTGATGAAAAGAAACATAAGCATGTTGGAATTTATAGATTTCATGGATGCCTATAAAACCAATAAAGAGACCCTATTAAATACCCAAAAAAATCTTTATACACAATTTGAAGAGTTACAATATACTGTTGGAAAATAAATAAGATAAATCCCATGAAAAAAAATATATACATACTTTCCGTTCTGGCACTTGCCCTATCTTGCACCCATGTAAAAGATAACCAATCAAAAACTCAGGAAGAAGCTGTAATAAACCAGTCGTTTTTTAAACATGTAAAAACCATAAAAGCGGAATTAAAGCCACAAGAAGAGGAGTTAACACTTACAGGTAAAGTAGAATATGATCCGGATAAGATCGTTAATTATGTTCCGTTAATTAATGGGGTGGTAACAAAAACCTATTTTTCATTAGGAGACCAAGTAAAACAAGGACAAGTATTAGCAAATGTTCGAAGTTTAGAAGTAAACTCTTTACATTCCGAAAAATCCGGGTTACAATCTGAATTGGAAGTCGCTAGAAGAGAACTAAAAAGTGCGGAATCCATGTATAAAGACAACATGCTATCCGAAAGCGAATTAGTTGAAGCAAGAGCTAAAGTAAAACAAGCTGAGGCTTCTTTAGCAAGGGTACATACGGATATGTCTGTGGTAGGATCCAACGGAAGCGGCAGCTCTTCCATCGTTTCTCCTATGACCGGGTATATTATAAACAAAAATATAACATCAGGCAGTACCATATCTCCGGATGCTGAGTCTATATTTACGGTTGCAGACCTAAGTAAAGTATGGGTGATAGCCAATGTATACGCGAGTAATTTACAATTTGTAAAAGTAGGAATGCCCGTAGAAATGAGTTCTTTATCCTATCCGGGTGAAATATTTAACGGAACCATACAATCCATTTCTCAAGTTTTTGATTCTGAAGAAAGAGTTTTGAAAGCAAGAATAGTTATGGAAAATGCAGATTTGAAATTTAAGCCCGAAATGTCCATGACCATCAAACTAAAAAACAATACAGAAAATACCCATGTGTCAATTCCGGTAAACGCACTCATTTTCGATGACGATAAATATTATGTAATCGTTGAAGAATCCAAAGAAAATTTCAAAGTAAAAGAAGTTCAACTTCAAGGTCACAACGAAGAAACCGCATATATCCTTTCCGGTCTTTCCGAAGGAGAAAATGTTGTGGTTAACAATCAATTACTAATTTATTCAGCTTTAAAAAACAAATAACAAAACATGCATAAGTTTGTTGAAAAATGTATTGCCTTTTCATTAAGGAATCACATACTAATACTATTTCTTAGCGTACTCTTATTTATCGGCGGAATTGTATGTTATCTAAACACACCTATTGAGGCCTATCCCGACGTAACTAACACAAGAGTACGAATTATAACCCAATGGCCGGGAAGAAGTGCGGAAGAAATTGAAAAATTTGTTACACTTCCTATAATGAAGGAAATGAATACCATTCCCAGAAAAACGGAAGTACGTTCTACTTCTCTCTTTGGTCTTTCGGTGGTAACCGTAATTTTTGAAGATGGAGTAGATGATTTCTTTGCTCAGCAATATGCTTCAAATCGTATGCAGGATATGGATCTTCCGGAAGGAGCCGATCCATCGATAGAACCGCCTTCCGGTGCTACCGGTGAAATATACCGTTATACTATTAAAAGTGACCTTCCTGTTCGCGAAATATCTGCTCTTAACGAATGGGTAGTAGAGCGTGAGCTCTTATCGGTTCCCGGAGTAGCCAGTATTGTAAGTTTCGGTGGAGAAGAAAAATGCTATGAAATAAAAGTAAATCCTACAGAATTAGCAAATTACGGACTTTCGCCTTTGGAGGTTTACGAAGCTATTTCAAAAAGTAATATAAATGTAGGCGGAGATGTCATACAAAAAGGAAGTCAAGCCTATGTAGTACGCGGAGTTGGCTTATTGGACAATATTAAAGATATTGAAAATATACTTATTGAAGTAAAAGGTAGCACACCTATACGAGTAAAACAAGTTGCCAACGTTTCTGTTTCTTCAAAACCACGTTTGGGACAAGTAGGGTTAGATGATAGAGATGATGTTGTACAGGGAATTGTGGTAATGCTTAGAGGACAAAATCCGGGAGACGTGATTAAAAATTTAAAGGTTAAAATAGCCGATTTAAATGATCGTATATTACCAGAAAACGTAAAAATCGTACCTTTTTTAGATCGAACAACCTTAGTAGATGCTACTGTCCATACCGTAATGAAAAACCTGATCGAGGGTATTGTGTTGGTTTCCATTGTAGTATTTATTTTCCTGTTTAACTGGAGAACCACCTTGATTGTGGCTACGGTTATCCCGCTTTCTTTCTTATTTGCCATTATTATGCTTCGAATACAAGGACTTCCGGCGAACCTTATTTCAATGGGAGCGCTAGACTTTGGATTGTTGCTCGAGGGAACATTGGTTATCGTTGAAATCATATTTGTCTCGATGGTAAAGAGAACGGAAGAGTTGGGAGGAGAACGATTTATAAAATCGTCTAAAGGGGGATTAATTAAAAAAAGTGCCGGAGGAGTTGCTTCTCACATATTTTTTGCTCAGATTATTTTGGTCGTTGCCTTATTTCCTATCTTTTCATTTCAAAAAGTGGAAGGTAAAATGTTTTCCCCGTTGGCATTTACTTTAGGATATGCATTAATGGGATCATTAATTTTATCTCTTACCTATGTGCCGGTTATGTGTAAAATTTTGCTTACCAAACCGGTTAAAGAAAAATCAAATGCAATAAGCAGATTCTTTTCCTCCCATTTATATAAAATTTTTCTATTTGCATCCCGTCATCGTAAAGGAAGTATTATAACCTTCTGTATACTCTTACTGCTTTGCATCGCAAGATTTAGTTTTTGGGGTACGGAATTTATACCCAGTATGAACGAAGGAGCAATTTATATACGTGCTACCTTACCTAACAGCATTAATTTGGACGAATCAGTAAAAATCACTCAACAAATGAAAAAGAAGTTGAGGAGTTTTGATGAAGTACAATTTGTATTGTCACAGACCGGACGTCCGAATGACGGAACAGATCCAACCGGGTTTTTTAACATAGAATTCCATGCCCAGTTGAAGCCGGAAAATCAATGGAAGAAAAAAGTTAAAAAAGAAGAGCTTATCCGAGAAATGAAAGATTCTTTAGACATTTATCCCGGAACAGTTTTCGGCTTTAGCCAACCCATACAAGATAATGTAGAAGAATATGTAGCAGGAGTAAAAAGTTCCTTAGTAATTAAAATATACGGAGATGATCTACAAAAGTTGGAACAAATGGCAGATCATGCAGCTTCTATCATACAAAAAGTGAAAGGAGTAGAAGATGTAAATGTGTTCCGAAGTATCGGTTTACCTGAATTACAAATCCGTTTATCCGAAGATCGTATGGCCCGTTATGCGGTATCTATGGCAGATGCTCAAGCAGTAGTGGAAATGGCAATAGGAGGTAAAGCTGCCACCCAATTTTATGAAGGCGAAAAAATATTTGATGTCAGAGTACGATTTCAAAAAGAATACAGAGATAATGAAGATAAGATCGGAGAAATTCTAATACCTACCATGGATGGAAAACATGTTCCGTTAAAAGAAATTGCCGATATCAAATTTGTAACCGGCCCGACGTTTATCTATAGAGATGGAAGCAGCAGATACATCGGAGTTGGGTTTAGTGTTCGCGACCGTGATTTAGGGTCTACTATTAAAGAAGCTCAAGAAAAAGTAAATAAAGAGGTTAAACTAGGTCGAGGAAATCGCATGGTATGGGCAGGAGAATTTGAAAGCCAACAAAGAGCAACACAACGATTGATGATTATTGTTCCTTGTGCCTTATTATTGATCTTATTTTTACTCTATATGAATTTCAGGACCATCAAAGACACTTTAATTGCAGCAAGTGCCATGCCTTATGCCTTTATCGGTGGTTTTATTTCCCTGTGGATAACCGGTACCACTTTTGGAATTTCTGCAGGAATAGGATTTATTATACTATTTGGAATTACCGCTATTGACAGCATTTTGTTGATTGCTTTGATGAAGAAAAAGATGAATTCAACCGGAAATTTAAGATTAGCCATAGATAGTGCAGTTAAAAGCAGGATACGTCCGGTGCTCATGATAGCCCTTATGGGATCGATGGGATTATTACCGGCCGCCATGTCCAATGGAATGGGTTCTGAAGTTCAAAAGCCTTTAGCAATTATGATAGTTGGGGGTATAATCACCTGTATGCTTTTATCATTTACTATTTTACCGCAAGTTTTTTACTTTGCTTACCGCAAGAAAAGAAAAATTAAATCATAAAATAGTAACTTTATAAAGCAAAAAGTAAAATATGGAGTTGTTATTGGTAGAAGATAATAAAAAAATCAGTGAGTTCATGATCAAAGGATTAGAAGAAAGCGGTTTTTCAGTCACTTTGGTTGAGAATGGTGTGGATGCGAGAAGTCGTTTAAATGATACTAATTGGAATATGATCTTATTGGATATTATGCTGCCTGATATTGACGGAATGGAGTTGTTGCAGTATATCCGCTATAAAAAAATAACCACTCCTGTTTTAGTAATCAGTGCTTTAGGAGATCCCGATGATAAAGTGAAAGCCCTTAGTTACGGTGCAGATGATTATCTGACCAAGCCTTTTCATTTTAAAGAATTGGTAGCACGAATTCATGCATTGGACAGAAGAAGGAAAATGAATTATGATTCTTCTTCCAATGTATTGGTATGCGGAGATTTAAAAATGTATTTGGATGAGCATAAAATTCTTAGAGGAGATATTGAAATAGTTCTAACCCATCTTGAATTTAAATTATTAAAATTCTTAATGGAAAATAAAAATAAAGTTGTTTCAAGAACCCAAATTCTAACCAGTGTTTGGGGAATTAACCATGATATAAATACCAATATAGTAGAAGTATATATTTCTTACTTACGAAATAAAATTGATGGCGAGTTTGAAACAAAAATTATTGAAACCATAAAAGGAAGGGGATATCGTATTAAATCTTTATTAGCTGAATAATGAAAATACAGACAAGATTAAGTTTACTAAGCTCCGGTTTTTGGGGAATTGTCTTTATAGCCGTAGCGCTTCTGATATTCAGCTTCTACAAAAGGAGCATTGAAAACTCCGTTTACAGGAATTTACAAAAGACCGCTCAAATTATCGGCTATTATTTTTTTGAAGAAGATGAAATAAGCGCAAAAGAATTTCAAAAAATAAAAAAGCAATACGAAAAAATAAACAATCCCTATTTTGAAATTTACGACGATCTGAATCAATTAAAATATGGAAATATACAAGATGTTCCCGAATCGGTAATTAATGAAATACGCTATCAAAAGAAATTATCCTTTACCACCGATAACTTTTTATGTTATGGAATGTATTATAATGACAACGAAGGCAATTTCGTAATCATTGCAAAGGAAAATAAACAGGATGTGTATCAATACATCAATCCCCTTATAGGAATATTAGTATCCGCCTTTATTGTCGGGTTATTGGCTACCATATTGCTAAACCGTTGGATAGCCCATATAGCCTATCGTCCCATAAGAGAAGCAATCAATCAAGTAAAACAAATGACTCCGGGCGATTCCATGGAATTGAAGACGAGCCGAAATACAGTTAAAGACGAATTGTACGATCTTACTGAAACCTTTAATGAATTGCTAAAAAAAATTTCCGATTCAATTAAAATACAACAAAATTTTGTGAGCTATGTTTCACATGAATTCAAGACACCTTTGGCAGCGATTCAAGGAAATTTGGAGGTATTTTCCATGAAAAACCGTTCACCCGAAGAATATCAAGCCCTAGCCCAAACATTGATGGAGGAAATAGACCGGCTTCAAGAAATATTAGATATTTTACTCATTGTTTCCGATTTGCGAAAAAATACAGACATTTCAGAACAAATACGTATTGACGAACTCATATTTGAAATTATTAAACGAGTTTCAGATAAATATTCCGACTGCAGTGAGATCATAGATTATACTTTAGATGTTACTTCGGAAAATATAGAGTTGCTTTACATTAATATAGATAAAACACAATTATTTATAGCCTTATTCAATCTAATTGAAAATGCGGTTAAATTCTCACAAAGAAAATTAGTACGTATTCAACTGTATGAACGTGAAGGAAAATTACATCTTTTGATACAAGATCATGGGATTGGAATTCCCAAAATGCAATTAAGCGAAATAAGTCGTCCGTTTTATCGAGCCCCAAATGCTGAAAAAGTATCTGGATCGGGGATAGGGCTTTCCATTGCCCTTCGTATTTTAGAAAAAAACCATATAGAATATACCATAGAATCCGAAGAAAACAAAGGAACTAAAATTACCTTAACTTTTTTCGGCATGAATCAGGAGTAAATTTACACTCATATTTGTTTTAGCTGTTTATTGTTAAGTAAAATTAGTATCATTTAAATACTAATTCACTTAGCTGGAAAAGGTGAATTTTAAGTAATTCACCTTTTCATTTTTTAACAATAGAATCTTTCCAAAAAATGATATTTTTAATAATTACAAAAAGCAAAGTGAGTTAGTAAACTTTCATAATTTAAAATTTTTAAAGGAGCATCTTAATTAAATCCTTATTTTTGAGCTGATTTAATCCATTTAACCAAGAAGATAAAATGAATACGTATCAAAATCCGTTGGAAAGCCGCTATTGCAGTGATGAAATGTTGTACAATTTTTCTCCTGAAAAAAAATTTACTACTTGGAGAAAATTATGGTTAGCCCTGGCAGAAATACAAAAAGAGCTTGGTTTAGATATTTCGGATGAGCAAATAAAAGAGCTTAGAGAGCAAGTATCGAAAATAGATTTTAAGAAAGCAGACGAATATGAAAAAAAATTTCGTCATGATGTTATGGCCCATGTACATGCATATGGAGATGCAGCACCGGCTGCACGTCCCATTATTCATTTAGGGGCAACTTCTGCCTTTGTAGGGGATAATACGGATCTTATTCAAATACGTGACGGTTTCGAACTGGTGAAGAAAAAATTGATTAATGTAATTAAAGGATTGCATTCGTTTGCACTTAAGTATAAAGACCATCCTACCTTAGGGTTTACTCATTTTCAACCGGCGCAATTAACAACGATTGGTAAACGAGCTACTCTTTGGTTGCAATCGGTTTTATTAGATTTGGAAGATTTAGAATATCGTTTGGAAACGTTGCGCTTCAGAGGAGTTAAAGGTACTACCGGAACGGCTGCCAGTTTTAAAGAATTGTTTGACGGGGACTTTTCAAAAGTCAAGGAATTGGACCGGAAATTATCAGAACGTTTCGGCTTTAAAAAAGTTTTTAAAGTAAGTGGACAAACTTATGACCGAAAGATAGATGCTCAGGCACTAGAAGTACTTTCCAATATTGCACAATCTGCACATAAGTTTACGAACGATTTGCGCTTGTTGCAAAGCTTAAAAGAAATAGAAGAACCGTTTGAAAAGAATCAGATAGGTTCCAGCGCCATGGCTTATAAGCGTAATCCGATGCGATCTGAAAGAATTGCTTCATTAGCTAAATTCGTAATCTCTTTAGCAACTTCTCCTGCAATGGTTGCGTCCACTCAATGGTTTGAAAGAACATTAGACGATTCCGCAAATAAAAGGTTGAGCATACCTCAAGCATTTTTAGCCATAGATGCCATCTTATTAATCTGGAATAATATCTTGGACGGATTGGTCGTATATCCTAAAATGATTGAAAAGCATATTAATGAAGAACTGCCCTTTATGGCAACCGAATACATCATTATGGAAGGAGTTAAAAACGGAGGAGACCGACAGGAACTTCATGAAATCATTCGTCAACATTCTATGGAAGCAGCCAAAAAAGTAAAAATGGAAGGAAAGCCTAATGATTTAATCGAACGAATTATCAAAGATGAAAAAATAAATATAGACAAAGAAAAATTGATGAAATTGATTAATCCATCCAATTTCATCGGATTTGCTCCGGAACAAACAGAAGAGTTTTTAGATCAGGAAGTAAATCCTATTTTACTAAAATATGAACATCTACTAGGAATAAATTCCGATCTTAGAGTCTAAAAATATATATACTGAAATAACCACTGTGGCAGTTCTGATTGTTTAAACTAATTTAAACTAAACATAAACTAAATATTTATTCTATTCGCCGATTATATGGCAAAGTAACGATCTTCGTGCCCGGTGGTTTTTCAGTATAGTGTGTATTTATTAATTCGGTTTTGTTATCTAGGATATCCGATTTCTTTATAAAATTCTTCCAAAAATTTCAGCATAAATAAATGCCTTTCTTCAGCCATTTCTTTAGCAATATCGGTATTCATCAAGTCTTTCAGCTTCAATAGCTTTTCATAAAAATGATTGATCGTACATGAGGTACTTTTTTGATAAGAAGCACTTTCCGTATATTCGGTCGGTTTTTCGTTCGGATCAAACAAATCTCGACCTTTGGTACCACCATAAGCAAATGCTCGAGCTATTCCTACAGCACCTATTGCATCCAATCGATCGGCATCTTGAACAATTTTTGCTTCAAGTGAAGTAGGAGGAGGATTATGTCCACCCTTATACGAAACTTCGTTAATAATTTTAATGATATCTTCAACGAAACTTTTCGGATATGATAAAGAAGACAGTAATGGAAATACGAGTTCTTCAGTACGGTCCGTTCCATTATGGAGTTTATAATCTCCGACATCGTGAAGCCAGGCTGCCAATAAAACTTTAGAACGATCAGCCTTTTCGTGAAGGAGAATATTTTGGGCGTTGGTTACTACTCGCTCTATATGCCAATAATCATGTCCACTTTTATCCGAAGAATGTTTATTTTTTATATAACCACGAATGATTAATATTGATTGGTCTAATTCCATGCTTAAATATAGAATTTTAATAAGAATTATATAAATATAAGTTCAAAAATTTAACAGCCCTTTTATTATATTAGAGAGGTATAAAGATATTGAATTGGACTTTTCCACTTCAATTGAAAGTATTGAAATGGAAGGATAAAAAAGAAAAAGCCCCTTTATAAAAAACAGGGGCTTGTATTATTTTTAATATGGTAAATGTAAGTAGATAACTATTCGCTATATACACCCATATTTATAAATTTATTTTGTCTGTGTTCCACCAACTCATCAGGAGACATTTTAGAAAGCTCATTATAGGCCTCTAAAACTTGATTTTTTAAAGACATAAAGGCTCCTTCCGGGTTGTAATGAGCACCGCCAAGCGGCTCCTTAATTATTCCGTCAATAATGCCTAATTCCAAAGAATTTTTAGGGGTTAAACGAAGATTTTCGGCAGCAACTTCTTTGTATTCCCAGCTTCTGAATAAAATTGAGGAACAACTTTCCGGGGAAATTACGGAATACCAGGTATTTTCCATCATGTAAACCTTATTTCCTACACCGATTCCCAACGCACCGCCACTGGCACCTTCACCAATAACTACGCAAATAATCGGAACTTTAATTTGGCACATCTGAGCGATATTATACGCGATGGCTTCTCCTTGCCCTCTTTCTTCGGCATCTAGTCCAGGATAGGCTCCCGGAGTGTCTATTAAGGTTAGAATAGGAATGTTAAACTTTTCAGCAACCCTCATCAAGCGTAACGCTTTTCGGTAGCCGTCTGGATTGGGCATACCAAAACGACGGTATTGTCTTTCTTTGGTATTTTTACCTTTTTGTTGACCGATAATCATAAAAGTTTTACCGTCAATTCTTCCCAATCCTCCAATCATGGCTTTGTCATCGCCATAGTTGCGGTCTCCGTGTAATTCAATAAATGTATTATCAGTGATGGCACTGCAATAGTCTAACGAATAAGGACGAGAGGGATGTCTGGATAATTGAACGGTTTGCCAAGGGGTAAGGTTATCGTATATTTGATGTTTGGTTTGTTCGATTTTCTTTTCGATTTCTTTGCAAGTAGAATTGATATCTACTCCGCTTTCTTTACCAAGCTCGATCCATTTTTTAAGCTGGTCTTCTAATTCTTTTATAGGCAATTCAAAATCTAAATATTCCATTTTATGAGTATTAGTGACTAAATATACTAACTTTTAAATAAATCAAATTAAATTCTCATTTTTGAAACTACTTAGAAATGGTATTTTCAAAAATAAATTTCCAATGAATTATAAATCCAAAATTCCTTCAGGTAAAGTCATTGAAATGTAATGATCATTTCTGTTTACTTCAATAATCCAATCATTAATAATAGGAATGTAAATAAATTTATCATTTTTAGATAGTTTTATAATAAAAAGAGCTTGTGCGCTGTTATCGTTTATTTCAGTAATTTCTCCAATCTTTTGTAGGTTTTCGTCTACTAAAGAAAAGTGTATAACTTCATGATAATAAAATTGTTTTCCTTTTAATTTAGGTAATGTATTTAAAGGAAGGTACAGCTGCGTTCCTATTAAGTCTTGTGAATTGATAGAAGTATCTTCAAATTTTACACGTAATGAATCTTTATTATAGAGTTGACATTCATTTAGAAAAAAAGGAACCGGCATTTCATTGATATTAATAAATACCGATTCCAAATTATTGTAAGCCTCCGGTTCATCTGTGTCTAGTTTAACAATCAGATGACCTTTCAAACCATGAGTTTTAGTGATTGTGCCTAGGTAGTAACAATCTTCTAATTGCATGAATCTAATTAGGCTTTAGGTTCTTCATTAGTTTCAGCCTGAGCATCAGTAGCTGCTTCATCTTCTGCGATGATTGCTTCTACTACTTCTTCTGCATCGTTAGCTTCTGCTTCTTCTGCTTTTTGTTGAGCAGCGATACGGCTTTCATTTACTTTTCTTTCAGCTTCAAGCTTTTCTTTTTTCGCTTGTTGCTTAGAAGAAGCCAATTTGTCTTTTTTCGCTTGAATAGCTTTTTCTTTGTCTTCCAACCAAGCTTGGAATTTTTTCTCTGCTTCTTCAGCCGAAAAAGCTCCTTTTTTAACCCCTCCGTTCAAATGCTTTTTTAATAAAGCACCTTTGTAAGAAAGGATAGATTTTGCTGTATCTGATGGTTGAGCTCCTTTTTCTAACCAGCTCACTGCTCTGTCAACATTTAATTCAATGGTTGCAGGGTTGGTCGTAGGAACGTAAATTCCTAATTTTTCGATGTTTTTACCATCTCTTTTAGCTCTAGAATCTGCTACAACAATGTGAAAAACCGGTTTTCCTTTTTTACCGTGTCTTTGTAATCTAATTTTTACTGCCATAATTTTTTATTTTGGGATCCCGTCCCGTTATTAGTTAAGTTTGCAAATATACTACTTGTTTTACTATTGCTGCAAATTTTTGCGTACAAATTATCGTTTTATACTCTTAGTTTTTCTTGGAAAAATGAGCATCCCAGCCTTGAGCATTCAACGGAATGCGCTGTGTATTTCCTTTGGTTATCAAAACATTTTCAACCGTTTCGGTAGCATGACCGATAATGGTGAAGTTAGGATTATGTTTGATCTTATCATGATCTTCAATAGGAATGGTAAATAAAATTTCATAATCTTCTCCCCCGTTTAGTACCCCTGTTACGGGATTGATACCGAATTCTTCCGCTGTAGTAATTACCTGGCTGTCCATCGGGATTTTTTCTTCATAAATGGAGAAGCCAACGTTACTTTGTTGGGAAAGATGAATGATTTCAGAGGCCAACCCGTCGGAAATATCAATCATAGAAGTAGGATGTACGTCCATTTCTTTAAGTAAGGCTTTAATTTCCGTACGTGCTTCAGGTTTTAATTGCCTTTCCAAAATATAAGTATACCCCGATAAATCCGGTTGAAGGTTTGGGTTAACTTTAAAAACAGAATTTTCACGTTCCAATACTTGTAATCCGAAGTAAGCACCGCCCAAATCACCGCTGACAACCAAAAGGTCATTGGGTTTTGCTCCTTTTCGGTAGACAATCTCGTCTTTATGAGCATATCCCACGGTAGAAATATTTATTACCAATCCCAGGTTGGATGAAGTGGTATCTCCTCCGACTAAATCTATAGAATAGTGTTTACACGCCAGGTGGATTCCGGTGTATATTTCTTCCAATGCTTCTACCGGAAAACGATTAGAAACGGCTATGGAAATCAGTATTTGTTCCGGAACGGCGTTCATGGCAACTAAATCGCTGAGTCCGATAACTACTGACTTATAACCTAGATGTTTTAAAGGGGTATAAGCCAAATTGAAATGAATATTTTCCAATAGCATATCGGTAGAAACTAACACCTTTTTATCTTTTGGATCCAACACGGCGGCATCGTCTCCAACTCCTTGTAGAGTAGAGGGATGTTTGGGTTTGAAATTTTGAGTAAGATGTTCGATCAGTCCAAATTCACCATATTCTGAAATTGAAGTTTTATATGGGTTCTTATTATCAAGCATACTGCGGATATCTATTAATTTATTTTGAATTCGATTTTCGAATTTACGGCTTTTTCGGGTATATGCCTTATTATTTGTATTGCGATCCGTAATTTTTTCGATTTTTTGCTAAATATGAAGAAGTGTAATTAAAATATTTTACAAGGATTGAATAATATAAAGTTTTTTAGAAAAAAAAATCCATACAGATTCAAAGATTAATTTTTAAGGCGGTTACCCATAACAAAAACAACACTCCAACACTGTAATTCAATAAATTACAACAAGATAGCCCATACATATTTTAAAGAAAGCCTGAAACCAACCCATAACTTTGTTCAGACAACCCAACAGCATCTTTTTG
>NZ_JAFNMG010000008.1:0-5306 GCF_026537405.1 Apibacter sp. B3919
AAAAAAAACTTGCGGGGAAAGAAAAAGTAGCTATCTTTGCACCCGCAAGTCAGGAACAACGAAAGAGAAAAACAGAAGATGAGGGGTCCTGATTAGCGCAAAAGATCGTTGAAATAAAAAGTTTTTTAAACAAAGCTTACGAAAGATAAAAAGTAGCAAAACACAACCTGGAAGAAAAGAGATTCTTTTGAGTTTGGGAAAAGGCCTTGAAATTGATAATAACAAAGAAATTACAATGGAGAGTTTGATCCTGGCTCAGGATGAACGCTAGCGGGAGGCCTAACACATGCAAGCCGAGGGGTATTTTGGAGCTTGCTTCAAGAGAGACCGGCGTACGGGTGCGTAACGCGTATGCAACTTACCTGTATCACTGGGATAGCCCGGGGAAACCCGGATTAATACCGGATAACATATCAGTCAGCATTGGCAGATATTAAAAGATTAATCGGATACAGATAGGCATGCGTAGGATTAGTTAGTTGGTAAGGTAACGGCTTACCAAGACGATGATCCTTAGGGGGCCTGAGAGGGTGACCCCCCACACTGGAACTGAGACACGGACCAGACTCCTACGGGAGGCAGCAGTGAGGAATATTGGACAATGGGTGAGAGCCTGATCCAGCCATCCCGCGTGAAGGACGACAGCCCTATGGGTTTTAAACTTCTTTTGTATGGGAATAAACCACATTACGTGTAATGTTCTGAAGGTACCATACGAATAAGCATCGGCTAACTCCGTGCCAGCAGCCGCGGTAATACGGAGGATGCGAGCGTTATCCGGATTTATTGGGTTTAAAGGGTCCGTAGGCGGGTTGATAAGTCAGCGGTGAAAACCTGCAGCTTAACTGTAGAACTGCCGTTGATACTGTTAATCTTGAATAGTATTGAAGTAGCTGGAATGTGTAGTGTAGCGGTGAAATGCATAGATATTACACAGAACCCCGATTGCGAAGGCAGGTTACTAAATACCGATTGACGCTGATGGACGAAAGCGTGGGGAGCGAACAGGATTAGATACCCTGGTAGTCCACGCCGTAAACGATGGATACTCGTTGTTGGGGGTTACCCCTCAGTGACTAAGCGAAAGTAATAAGTATCCCACCTGGGGAGTACGACCGCAAGGTTGAAACTCAAAGGAATTGACGGGGGCCCGCACAAGCGGTGGAGCATGTGGTTTAATTCGATGATACGCGAGGAACCTTACCAGGGCTTAAATGGGAATTGACGTACTTAGAAATAAGTATTTCTACGGACAATTTTCAAGGTGCTGCATGGTTGTCGTCAGCTCGTGCCGTGAGGTGTCAGGTTAAGTCCTATAACGAGCGCAACCCTTATCATTAGTTGCCAACGAGTAAAGTCGGGAACTCTAATGAGACTGCCGGTGCAAACCGCGAGGAAGGTGGGGATGACGTCAAATCATCACGGCCCTTACGCCCTGGGCCACACACGTGCTACAATGGCCGGTACAGAGGGCAGCTACTGGGCAACCAGATGCGAATCTCAAAAGCCGGTCTCAGTTCGGATTGGAGTCTGCAACTCGACTCTATGAAGCTGGAATCGCTAGTAATCGCAGATCAGCCATGCTGCGGTGAATACGTTCCCGGGCCTTGTACACACCGCCCGTCAAGCCATGGAAGCTGGGGGTACCTGAAGTCGGTGACCGTAAAAGGAGCTGCCTAGGGTAAAACTAGTGACTGGGGCTAAGTCGTAACAAGGTAGCCGTACCGGAAGGTGCGGCTGGAACATCTCTTTTTTAGAGCAAAAAGTCAAAACAAGGAATAAAAAACCCCAAAAGAAGCTTACAACTTCCAGGTGTTTCCTACTTAAACAAAGAAAAGAGGGAAAAATAATGAAGAAAGGTAAGAAAAAAATACAAGTAAGTAAAAAGTTAAAAAAACACAAGATATATAACACCCCTGAAAAGCCCCTGTAAGGAAAAGGTAAGACATAAGAAGAAGAGTAAAAGGAGCAACGAGGAAAATAAAAATCAATCAGTCTCATAGCTCAGCCGGTTAGAGCGCTACACTGATAATGTAGAGGTCGGCAGTTCGAGTCTGCCTGAGACTACAAAGGGAAACAAGGGGAATTAGCTCAGCTGGCTAGAGCGCCTGCCTTGCACGCAGGAGGTCAAGGGTTCGACTCCCTTATTCTCCACAAGGTTCTAAAAACGAAAGAAAGAAGTAGTAAAAAGAACCAGTGTTATATACGGATCATTGACATTATTGGGATTTTATATAAAAAAATAAACCGAGCGGCCAATATAATTGGCTAAGGAAAAGAAATCGTTAAGGGCGTATGGCGGATGCCTAGGCTTCAAGAGGCGAAGAAAGACGTGGTAAGCTGCGAAAAGCTGCGGGGATTGGCACACACGAAGTGATCCGCAGATGTCTGAATGGGGCAACCCACTATACAAGAGTATAGTATTCCCGCAAGGGAAGGCAAACCTTCCGAACTGAAACATCTAAGTAGGAAGAGGAAAAGAAATCAACCGAGATTCCGAGAGTAGTGGCGAGCGAAATCGGAAGAGCCCAAAAGTACGTAATTAGATAGCAGAATGTTTTGGAAAGAACAACCGAAGAAGGTGAAAGTCCTGTAAGTGAAATCTGGATATGTATGAAAAAGAGTAGGGCGGGACACGTGAAATCCTGTCTGAACATGGGGGGACCATCCTCCAAGGCTAAATACTCCTTGAAGACCGATAGCGAACAAGTACCGTGAGGGAAAGGTGAAAAGTATTTCGAAAAGAAAGATGAAAGAGACCCTGAAACCATACGCCTACAAGCGGTCGGAGCATCATAAGATGTGACGGCGTGCCTTTTGCATAATGAGCCTACGAGTTAATTTCACTAGCGAGGTTAAGTAGTTCAGCTACGGAGCCGCAGCGAAAGCGAGTCTGAATAGGGCGTTTAGTTAGTGGGATTAGACGCGAAACCTTGTGATCTATCCATGGGCAGGTTGAAGCTTTGGTAACACAAAGTGGAGGACCGAACCGGTTGACGTTGAAAAGTCTTCGGATGACCTGTGGATAGGGGTGAAAGGCTAATCAAACTGGGAGATAGCTCGTACTCCCCGAAATGCATTTAGGTGCAGCGTTAAGAAAGAGTATACTAGAGGTAGAGCTACTGATTGGATGCGGGGGTTTCACCGCCTACCAAATCCTGACAAACTCCGAATGCTATTATATGTTTCTTAGCAGTGAGGGCATGGGTGCTAAGGTCCATGTCCGAGAGGGAAAGAACCCAGAGCAACAGCTAAGGTCCCGAAATGTATACTAAGTTGAACAAACGAGGTCAGACTGCCCAGACAGCTAGGATGTTGGCTTGGAAGCAGCCATTCATTTAAAGAGTGCGTAACAGCTCACTAGTCGAGCGGTTTGGCATGGATAATACTCGGGCATAAGTATACTACCGAAGCTATGCGAAATGAAAATTTCGGTAGGGGAGCATTCTATATGCGCAGAATCAGTAAGGTGACTTATTGTGGAGCGTATAGAAAAGAAAATGTAGGCATAAGTAACGATAATGAAGGTGAGAAACCTTCACGCCGTAAATCCAAGGTTTCCTCAGCTATGCTAATCAGCTGAGGGTAAGTCGGGACCTAAGGTGAATCCGAGAGGAGCAATCGATGGGAAATCGGTTAATATTCCGATACCGGCTGTAAATTCGATGGAGTGACAGAGTAATGACACTACCGCGTACTGACGGAATAGTACGTTAAAGCATGTAGGTAAATCAGCAATAGTAAAATGCGTTGCCGATGCCGAAGGTGAAAGTACCAGGAAGCTACGGTGGAATGGATAGTGTAGGTAAGAGCTCTCAAGAAAAACTTCTAAGGCAAGTTTACAGCGCCCGTACCAAAACCGACACAGGTGGATGAGGAGAGTATCCTAAGGCGCTCGAGTGAATCATGGTTAAGGAACTAGGCAAAATAGACCTGTAACTTCGGGAGAAAGGTCGCTCCCCATAAAAAGGGAGCCGCAGTGAAAAGGCCCAGGCGACTGTTTATCAAAAACACAGGACTCTGCAAAATCGCAAGATGACGTATAGGGTCTGACACCTGCCCGGTGCTGGAAGGTTAAGGAAGGAGGTTAGCGTAAGCGAAGCCTTTGACTGAAGCCCCAGTAAACGGCGGCCGTAACTATAACGGTCCTAAGGTAGCGAAATTCCTTGTCGGGT
Source organism: Apibacter sp. B3919 (assembly GCF_026537405.1). NCBI lineage: Bacteria > Pseudomonadati > Bacteroidota > Flavobacteriia > Flavobacteriales > Weeksellaceae > Apibacter > Apibacter sp. B3919. Next base: position 4,176 of record NZ_JAFNMG010000008.1, read on the forward strand.
AAGTTCCGACCTGCACGAATGGTGTAACGATCTGGGCACTGTCTCAACCATGAGCTCGGTGAAATTGTAGTATCGGTGAAGATGCCGATTACCCGCAATGGGACGAAAAGACCCTGTGAACCTTTACTATAGCTTCGTATTGACTTCGGGTAAATGATGTGTAGGATAGGTGGGAAACTGAGAATCGGCTTCGCCAGGAGTCGAGGAGTTGACGTTGAAATACCACCCTTTATTTATCTGGAGCCTAACTTCTGAACAGAAGGACATTGCGTGGTGGGTAGTTTGACTGGGGTGGTCGCCTCCAAAAGAGTAACGGAGGCTTTCAAAGGTACCCTCAGCACGCTTGGCAACCGTGCGCAGAGTGTAATGGCATAAGGGTGCTTGACTGCAAGACCGACAAGTCGAGCAGGTGCGAAAGCAGGACATAGTGATCCGGTGGTTCCGTATGGAAGGGCCATCGCTCATAGGATAAAAGGTACTCCGGGGATAACAGGCTAGTCTCCCCCAAGAGCTCACATCGACGGGGAGGTTCGGCACCTCGATGTCGGCTCGTCACATCCTGGGGCTGGAGAAGGTCCCAAGGGTTGGGCTGTTCGCCCATTAAAGTGGCACGCGAGCTGGGTTCAGAACGTCGTGAGACAGTTCGGTCTCTATCTATTGCGGGCGTAGAATTTTGCGTGGAGTTGACTCTAGTACGAGAGGACCGAGTTGAACAAACCTCTGGTGTATCAGTTGTGCCGCCAGGTTCACCGCTGAGTAGCTAAGTTTGGAAGAGATAAGCACTGAAAGCATATAAGTGCGAAACTCGCCACAAGATAAGAATTCGATATAGGGTCGTGGGAGAATACCACGTTGATAGGCTACAGGTGTAAAGGCAGTGATGTCATAGCCGAGTAGTACTAATTACCCGGAGATTTCGTCCAAAATAAAAAAGTAAAAGTTAATACAATTGGCCGTAAGAGTTTACAAAATTTATATAAAATCCCATTAAGATATTTAGGGTGGTTATAGCGGTAGGGCTCACCTGTTCCCATTTCGAACACAGAAGTTAAGCCTACTTGCGCTGATGGTACTGCAAACGCGGGAGAGTAGGTAGCCGCCGGTTTTTTAAAAAAGAAAGCTTTGTATAGG
>NZ_JAFNMG010000009.1:0-3168 GCF_026537405.1 Apibacter sp. B3919
TACAACAAGATAGCCCATACATATTTTAAAGAAAGCCTGAAACCAACCCATAACTTTGTTCAGACAACCCAACAGCATCTTTTTGATGATCAACAAGTTAAACTAAAAATAACCGTAAAAGTTATAAATTCTGATAAAAAAATCTTTATCTTAGCCGAATAATTTTCACAAAGCCTAACTTATGAATATAACGTCTCGTTGTTTCGTATATAGTTTATTTAGTGTAAATCGGAATCTAATTCTTATGGAATTTTTCCGCTTGTAAAGTTGTAAAAATAAAAAAGTAAAGGGATTTTTTAATTGCTTTACTCCCACTAACTCAACCTTAAAAAAAACTAACTCCATGCCCGATAAAAAACCCGATCATTTAGCCTTAGTAGTAGAAGGAGCTTGCGTAAGCTGCAACCGAGGAAGCATTCCCGAATGTATTTTAAAAGTAAAGCATAAGGATGATGACAAGTACCTGGCCAATCAAAAGAAAATAGCCACTTGGCTGGAAGATGACCAAGACCACATGAATTTTGGATTGTGTAACCGAAGCAGTCCCCAGCCGGCCTGCACCCCGCAAATTTCATGGAAAGATTATTATCAAAACGCCGAATTCGGCAAACAAAAACCACTGACGGAAGCTTCCTACGGGGAGTGTAAGTATAAGGGGAAAATCACCATTAAAAACCACGGCCAAAGGATCAGACTCTCGGCAAAAATTTTTAAAAAACACCTCAGGGAATCGTATGATATTTTTATGATAAGTCCGAAGATTGCGGCTTCATTAGGAAATACCATTCCCTCGGTAAGCAAAATAGATTTGGTTTCTTCAAGCGTCCCCAAGCAAACGATTCCCTCCCACCGAGAAGTGTGCTTTGAAATAGGCGGAGCGGTTAAAACAATCACCCTTCAGGCTACAGTAAGGGAAAAAGACGATGCAAGTCTGGTCAATTGGGCCTACTACAAAGGAGATACTCAAAAAGACCGAATAAAAACTTATCTGGAATACGGAAGCACACACCAAGTAAACCTGGAAGAGTTACCTGAAGGCAAGACCACCATCTTCGGATACGGAAAGGTTCCCATAGGAGATTCTACCAAAATAATCATCCATCGCAAAGCAAACAAACTCGAGGAAATTGTTGTCAACGCAAAGCAGGTTTCCAAAGAGAAAATCGTGGAACTTCCCAAAAATACTCCCACCTATTTTACCCCTCGCTATACCTTTCCCGATTCGCTAAAAACCAAGTTCTTTATATTGCAAGGCATGCGATGGCGCATCAAAGATTTGAACGGGACGATCTTATATACGAATGCTCCGGGATTTTCTGCCGATCATAAAAACAGCCCTTTGGGAGCGCAAATTCTCTCGGGAAGTCTGATGGCTTCTTTTCGCAACAGCGGCTCTTATGTTATAGAGTTGGAAGACCATAATTATGTTCCGATGGGAATGTTGCCTAATCGGCGCATGTTGACCGTAAAAATAAAAAACCGATCGGCAGAAAATATAGTAAACCAGGGAAGCGACAAGATACGAAAAGACGGCATTTTTCATCTGAAAGTCTCGAAAATCAAGTATAATTACGAAGGAATGATCGGATTAGGGAATCGGGTTTTTTGGATTGTTCAAAAAGACGGGGGGAAAGTCATACGGTTAGGACTTAAAGAAGAGTTAAAGATCAGTGTTGCAGCGCTTATCGAAGAATTCAAAAAACAAGGGCAGCCTGTAACCGACCTTTACGGGATTTATAAATTCCGAGCCTTCGGGGAAGATAAAGACTCGGCAGCTGTTTTGGGAAAAGGTCCGGATACGGCATGGATTGAAGTGGGCAAGAACCGTTTGGAAAGCATCAGCGGTCCTGAAAAACTACCCGTGGGAGCTGAAGCTGTCTATAAGATCCAACCCTTGATGCCTCTGCAAGCGGGAGAAATGTTGCAATGGACCTGTCCGCATTCTGTCGAGTTGAAATGGAGTCTGTCCTCCGACCGTCAACAAGCGGTTTTACGAATGGACAGGAAAGAAAAAGTTACTTTTTCGGCCCAACTGCAGGGAGAGGAAGTAAGTGACCGTTCAGTAGAAAAAACCGTACAAGCGGAAGAGGTTTTTCTGGAAAGAGCCTTGTGGTGTTACAAAAACGGAACCAGAAGGACCGAGACGGGCTGGGAGGAAGAAAATTATTTCTACCTTAGTTTGAAAGGGCTGGAGAGCGTTGGAATTAAAGTAACGATTTGGGCAGAACATCCCAACTTTGAACCGTTGGAAACCTTCCGCCGACAAGAATGTTTGATAAAAGAACTGGATGCCGTCTTGGATAAAAAAGGAAGTTGTCAACTTTCCTTTATTGTGGACCGGGAAAGTAAAGAAAAGATACAAACCATCAATCCCGACCCTAAAGTACAGACCAAACTTTTTTTTACGGTGGAATTTACCTCAAAAGAACCGTTGGATCTTTCTCGCATATCCTTGATCCACCGGGCAGACGGTCAAGAAGTGGAAACGGTGCATATAGAGGGGAAAACGTTATATTTGGTATTGGATCGCAGAGAATATTTGAAAGTCCCTGCTCCTGCGCGCATTACTTCTTTGTGTTTTTCTAATGAGGCAGCGGATGATGTTCAGATAAAGACTACTGAGTACGGCATAAAGCATACGGTTTGGGTACATACCGTGGGTATGGCTAAGGAAAAACTAACGGTGATTGTGTATAAAAAATTGGGGGCGGATGATTGGGCGGATTCTTATAACGACAAGCAAAAGTCCTTTACGGTGGCAACACAGGCAAAAAGGTATGAGGCAGAGGTGGTGGGGACCGACGGCTTACTGTCGCTGGATTTTACCCCGGAGAGGGACTCGATAGTTCCGAGCCCTCAGGTGTTCTATATCGCCGTTTTTAAGGAGGAAAAGGATGCAAACGATGCAACGGTTTGGGTGGAATTGGAATCTCAGCTGAAGACGGTAAACAGGGATTCGTATGAAAAGGTTTTTAATGAGGAGTATTCGCAGGTGGGCATTGCCATGCCCACTTTGGAGGAAGGGCAAACTCCTACCGCGGAACAATTAAAAAGGATGGAATCTGGTTTTTTCCATTTTTTTAATCCGCTCTATGTTTCTGATCTGGGAAATCTTGAAGATTTATCTTCTGTTTCTTTGGTTACCGTGGCCAGGGGGAAGAATTTGAT
>NZ_JAFNMG010000010.1:0-812 GCF_026537405.1 Apibacter sp. B3919
TAAAAATAATATAAACTAAGTCCGGTGACATGTCCATTTTCTACTGTTACTCCACTCCATGGTATCTCATGTAAATTATTCTCCGTTATATCCCATTTTTTCCATTGATATGAGCCACTCCAATTCGAGCCGTTCAATTGGTTATAAATATCTACTAAGGCTTGGTATTCTTTTTCAGGTACTTTCGGTAATTCTAAATTTACTTGGGAAAATCGTAGATAATTGTCTCCCATGTAGGTATTATTTTGTGTATATTTTTCTTGATATAAATATAGATCATCTCCTTTTTTAATTGTGGATAATAAATTCTTAGGAATCGTAACCACCCCTTTTTCTGATATTGGTAAATTCCCGCTTACTCTTTCTCCTCTCAAATAGAGTATCGTGGTGGGTTTTTGACTGAAATCATTTTTGGTTCTATTATATAAAAATAGTTGGGGTAAGCTTATTTCTACATCTTCCCCTTTATATGTGAATAAAGGTAAAGTAATGGTTTGCTTACTTAAGTCGTAATATGTTATATTGTAAGGTAATAAGCCTTCTACTTCTGAGATTCTATTGTTGTAAAAATATACCGTTTTTAGGCTTTTGATCTCTTCCAGTTCTTTGGGTACTTTTTGTAAGTAATTATGTGATAAATCTATATATTCCAGCTTGTTTTTGAAAATCGACTTGGGTAGGTCTGTAAGCTGATTTTCATTGGCTTCTAATTTTATTAAACTCGTCATATTTCCTATGGTTGAGTTTAATTGGGTTACCTTTGATTTACCTACATCCAGATATTTTAATTTCTGTAATTCTCCCCAACTTTC
>NZ_JAFNMG010000003.1:0-279683 GCF_026537405.1 Apibacter sp. B3919
ATGCGGAAAAGCCGGTAAGCTTAGGGGCTATGTTTAATGGAGGAGGTAAATCGGGACACGGGGGAGCAGGTAATTATATGAAAGGATTAGAAACTGCTAGCGGAAATAAATTATTAATGAACGACCAAAAAGGTTCTGTTTTATTGGAAGATCGTGGGAACACAAGCATGAAATTTGACGGTGCGGGTAATTCTTCTATAGGTACTTCGTCTTCTCAAGTCATTACGGTTGGAGGCTGTAAAGAGATGCCGGATGTTAAATCTTTATTGAAAATGGACAAGGACGGTAATATCAGTCTAGAAGGAAAAACTAAAATTACTCTTAAAGTAGGAGAAAGTTCAATAACCATTAATAAAGATGGCACCATTACCTTTACTGGAGATAATATTACAACAACCGCCAAAACCTTATTTAGCGTAAATGGAGATAATAACGTGGAAATTACCGCTAAAAACAACCATATTAAAGGCATCACCAAAATAGATGGTGGAGATGTTTTTATTAATTAATCATTTCATTTAGAACAACATATTATTTATGAAAGCACAAATTTAAAAAACATTTAATGAACAATATACACTCATTATAGATTTGGATATGAAGGCTGTTGATATATGCATTACCTCTAAAACCCAAATGCGCTGGGACTTTACTATTTTAAAGATTTCAGATACTTCATTAGAGGTGAGATTAGTTTTACTAGATCATATCTTGCTTGAATGTAATAACCCTATGGTAAAAGAAGTAGCCCAAGTCTCGCAAATATTTTCTCGTATGTATAATGAGCTTCACCTGATAATAGATTTAAAAGGGAATATTCAGCAAATACTAAATTTGGATGTAATTCAACAAAAGTGGAATTAAACGAAAAAGGAACTTGTAACATCTATTGAGCATAGCCCGTAAATCAAAGATATAGTTCAAATAAATGATGATTTATTTGCAACTCCAAGTAAGATTAAACAGGCCATACAAGCTAATGAATTTTTTACCACCTGTTTTTCTTGTGTATTTGATAAAGAATTGCCATATATTGAAAAAGGGATAGTTAAGCCTAATTTTTTTAATTCTGCTCAGGTACAGTGGGATCTTTCTATAACTTCTTCTTCTCCACAAATAATTAACACAGAATTGAAACCTTCTTTTTTATTATCCTCTGGGTTTTATAACAAGGCATATAATCAATTTTCAGATAAGGTAGATATATCTAAATTGTTTACACAAATGAGAGAGACAGGGAAATATCAATTAGAACCGGATAGTGGACGGCTGATCGAAGCGATTATTCATAGAAAAGAAAATAGCTTCCAATAACCTTTATACAAAGGTCATTTATCATTTTATTTTGTGAAGAAAAATATAAGGAGAAATTGAAATATGAATTTAAAAAAACATGGAAATAAAAAAATTAGAACCGATTTCATCTCTAAATACAAATGAAATATATAAAGAGGTAGGCGGTAAAAGATATACTAAAGAAGAATGGGATAAATTAGAAAACGAGTTATGGGAAAATTACAAGAAAAAACATAAACTATACTAATACTGCAAATAAAAAAACTTTATCGCCCAATAGATATTTGGCAGACGATTAGATATAAAAGATGATATGCAATTAGGAAGAATTACTTTATACTTTATAAAAAATAAAAATATTACAAATTATGATTTGCGTTATACTCTAGCAATACATAAAAAAATCTCCAATAAACAAAATAAAAAGATTGAATTACGAACATTTGGCATCAGTTATATACAATACGGTACCAGAATACGAATATTTTTTTTAACACGAAAACAGGTTCTAATTAAAGCAGAATAATCGATGGGAAATAAGATCATAACAGAAAAAGATTTTTGGGCATGATCCGAAGGAAATATTCCTGTTCAATTACAAGGAAAAGCTAAAACAACAAAAAAGAAATCAGGTGAAAAATATATAACAATTATGGATAAAGCAACTTGCGAATTTGTTGATTTTGGTTGCAAAAAATATATGTTATTGGCGGCTATAGTAGTAGCTGCTACAGTAGTTGTAATAGCAGCTATTTTTTACGGGAGGAGCTGCACTTATAGCCGTAGGAGCAGTAGCGGGTTTGGCCGGGTCAGTTGGAGGTGCTTTATGTGGAGCCTTACTTTGCGGACAAAAAATGAGAGATGCAAGAGAATGGTCGGAAAGTAAAAAAAATCTAATTATTGAGGGTTATTGCGCCATTACTGGAGGACATCAAATGATATGTGAAGCCGGAGGAATAATAAAATACGCTCCGCACATCAAGAATTGGTCACAGGCGATAAGTTTATCAACAGCAAATTATATAGGTAATATATTGGAAGGTATGATGGCTGGTGCCGATAGGAATGGTAGGAGCGGCATTATGGGGAGGAGCGAGAGCTTTTGCTGCAGGTGGATGGCAAGGATTTGGACGTGCTGCCTGGAATTTTGCAAAATCGATTCCAAATAATATTAAAGTAAACTATATAGAAAGTTTCCGTAAATTTGGATTATCGATACGAGCACTTATGGGAGTGCAAAATACGACTGCTACTTATGGAAATACCGGAGAAGCAGGAATCACCGATTTTACCAAAGGAATTTTTGCTATAGAAATAGGTACCTACGAATCTACATACAATATTATAACAGGAAAAGGCACCTGGCATGATTGGACGGGATTAAGCCCGATAGGAAAAAAATTAGGTGATCTGGAAAATTCATTATTAAAAGAAAAAACAAAAACAAAGGTTAAAGATTCTGAGTATACCCAAGAAGGAGAAAATAAAACGGCAAAGACAAAAAGACTAGAAGAAGAAGCGGCTAATAGTAGAGATGGTGAGGCATATGAAATGTATAATTCTATAGCAGATCCCATTGCTGATGTTTTGGGGGCAGGCAAAGTATCTCACCCTAAAGAATGGCAAGCAATGATAGATGATCTAAAAGCAAATGGTTTCGATATAATTTATAGACTTGATGAAGCTATGGCTTATTCCCCTGGACTAAATAAAGGTAAATCAGGACAAATTATTATAAACGAAGATGCTTCTATATCTGCTTTAATTCACGAATATGAACATTTCATAACAGATAAAAATGATGGTTATGTTGGTTTTGAAGGAGTATATGACCCTAATTTTAGAACTCAATCAAAAATTTTTAGTTACCAAAAGGAAATAGATTTTGTAAGAGAAAATTTAGAAAATAATATCGATTTAATTAATCATTTAAAAAATAATTTACAAAAAGAAATATCTGATTTTTCAAAAAGAATAGGAGCTCCTGATGATCCTACTGTATTACAAAATTTAGAAAATATACTTAATAATTAATTTAATGATTCCTATAAAAAAAGAAATACTAGATAAAAGCAATGAAGAAATAATAAATTACATTACTAATAATGCCAAAATTAATGTAAATTATTATCCAATAATTGCTATGAGAACAAATAATAATCCTTTATTTGAGAATTACTTACTTGAACAAATGGTAAAGCAAGAAAATTTTAGTGAAAATTTTTTTGGATTTGTAAAAATAGCTTGGATACCTTTTTTATCAATTTTGGAATATTCTAATAATTCATTTTTAATTAATAAAGCGATTGATAAATTTAATGATTGGAATATAAATGAAAAAAACAATTTTTTAAATTTCATTAAAAAAAATACTGAAATTATAAAATATTTTAAATAATCTGATTATAATTATTATGTTTTCACAATAAACGGAAATTAAAAAATAAAAACGTAACTAATAATATTTCAAATAAGAAACTTTTATACAATAATTTATATAATTATTGTATAATTAAAAAGCTTATATTTCATTTTTTTGAGATTTAATAAATTTACTTATAATTTGTGTCATACGGCACGACCACATTATCTTTTGTATGAATTATCGTTTTACACTAATTTCACAAAAATTGAGATTGTGGTAAAGTAATATTTTATTATGATAATCAAAAAAGGATCTTTAACTATGAACTTTAAAAGTATTAAATAGTATATATTCTAGAATAAGTGTATAGGTTAAAATTTTTATAAACTAATAATAAATTGTACTAAACAAATATAGACTTATTAAAAAAATGACATCGTAAAATTTCTGTGAAATTCAGAAACTATGTTTTCACTATGTAAACTAATAAGTTGCTCGGAAACATAATATATACTTATTATTTTTAAAAATATACAAAATAAGCTTCAATGTTTTTTTATTACAATCTAAAAACATTAATGGCTAAAAGATTTATCTTCTTACTATGGAATACAATGAAAAATGGGATAGTTATTAAAATATAAAAATAACAAGTATTTCATAGTTGATTTCATAAAAAATTGAGTTAGTTTTTTAAAAAATTATTTCAATTAATGAAATATAAAATAAAATCTTGTTTAAGCTCAAACATATATCACTTCCACATTATCTGAAGAAATATATACCAATAATTTACTTGCAACTTTTTTATTCATTCCAACTAAGGCTTTTTCATATAACGAAATTTGTTTTTTATGATTACTTAATTTTTCACCCGTTTTGAAATCAATAAGTGTTAATGAATCTTGCTGTTCTATGATTCGATCGGGGCGGTAAATTTTTCCTTCATATATTATTTCCCGTTCTTGATATACAGTGATCCCTTTTGAAAAATAATCTTTTATTTGAGGATTGGATATAACTTTTTGTATTATATTTTCAATTTCTGCTTCCTGACCGATTGGAATCAATCCCGTCAAAGTAAATTTTTTAATTACCAGTGGCAGATCTTCCGGCGTATTAATTTCTGCTAAAATAGCATGTATACTATTACCGTATTGTATGTCTTCGTTTTCCTCACTATAAAATTTATGAGCCTCGGAACTTACTTTTATTTTAGAATTCCATCTTTCAGAAGTCCATTGTATTTTTTCTTCTTGAACAATATTTTTTGCGCCTTTTTCATTATTTTTCTTAAAATCGGGAGCAGGATAAAGCTCAACTATTCCTTCTGCAGATTTCCCTTGCTGAATTAAAAATTCCCCCAACGAACTTAATTTATCTTTTCTTTCTTCCAATAAAAATAATTGTTGTGACGCCCGTGTGGTTGCAACATATTGTATACATAATTCATCTATCTTATTTTCAAATTCTCGGGTAGTTACCACCTCTTTTATACTATCACCGGTATCATCTAAGCCTGATTTTGAAGATGTGTAAAACTTATCAAATCCATTATATAAGTCTTTATCAAGTGGAAACCAATATTCTTCCTTTCTAGAATTGCTATCGATCATAGGATAAATTACAATTGGAAATTCCAATCCTTTAGATTTATGTATAGTCATAATTTGGATGGCATTTCGATTATCGGGAAATCGTATGGATAATCCCGGGCTTTTTAATTCCCAATATTCTAAAAATTCTTGTAAACTTATAACTCCGTTCTTTTCCAACTGAACTATCATATCCAATAAGGCTGAAATATATAAATCTTCTTTCTCTCCAAAGCCTAAAGAATTAATAAACTCTTCTACATAATCATAAAAGCTTAAATTATATATTTGTTGATAAGGCAAAGAAATATTCAATTTTTCTTTAAACCAATTAATAATATCGTCAAAATCCAAATCTTTTATTTTACAAATTTCTTCTGTAAAATCTTCAAATTCCGCTCTACCTATGGTAAAAAGAAGATGGAGCATTCTCACTAAATTTTCTTTGTCTTCAGGATTGGAAATCCATTGTAAAGCATAAATAAGAGCCTGGATTTCAGGGGACGATACAACTAATAATGCTTCTTCTGTTAAAATAGGATAACCTTTTTCTGCAATTTTATCTACAATGGAAACACTATGCTTTTTATTTCTTACTAAAATAGTTATATCTTTAAAATCAAAACCATTCTGTAAAGACTCTTCAATTATTTCAACAATTCTTTCTTCTAAGAGATTTTCTTCTTTTGGAGATATAAATGATACCTGTACCCTTCCCCCTTTGGGTAAGTGGGAGATTTGCTGTGCATGGACTCCAAACAATGAAGAATATTCGGGATTATTTACTAAATAAGTAGATAAAAATTGATAATAGGTATTATTAAAATCAACAATATTGGGCAAACTTCTGAAATTATTCTGCAAAGTTTTTACATGAATACCTTTGTCTTTTGCATTTGCTATAAGATCGATTAATATTTCAGGATTTCCCGAACGAAATCTGTAAATGGCTTGCTTGGGATCACCAACCAAAGTAATTGTATTTCCATCTGATACTTTTGCATTATCTAACAAAGGAATTATATTATTCCATTGAAGTTGTGAGGTGTCTTGAAATTCATCTATAAAGTAGTGATTGTATCTCCCCCCTAATTTTTCATATATAAAGGCTACCGGTTCCTCTTTTAAATGAGTTCCTATAATAGGATTTACATCTGATAGAAATACTACATCATTTTCTGTTTTTCGTCTGTGTAAAAATCGATTAATTTCAGATTGTAATTCAATCGTAATGAGATTTTTACGAACAGATTCATCTACTTTAATTCTAATGATTGCTTGTTTTATTTTATAAAATGCCTCAATAATTTGCGGAGCAATACCCTTTATATCTTCTTCATGACTCGATTTTGATTTTGCATATTTTTCTTCTTCACAAAAAGCTTTATAATACGAAGAAGATAAGTTTATACTAAGTATTTTGCTCGAGTCCTGCATTTTATAAAAAAATCCGGCCATACCTCTCGCTCCTTGATAAAAATCTCCTACTTCTAAACCGTTGGATTCAAATAATGTTATAGTTTCATCGGCTGTTTTTTGTATTAAGGTATAATTTTCCTGTACTCGCCTACTTATCAACTGATTCAATTTTCTAAAATCTTCAATCTCTTTAGAAGTCAAAGAATTAATCTGTTCCAGATTCTTTTCTTTTAAAAAATTATGTGAGGAAGTCAATAATTCCTTTCTAATATCTGTAGATGATTCGTTCTCGAATTTCCAAAATATATAATTTAAAATGACCTCAGCAAAAGGATTATCTGTTCCTAATTCATCTACTAATTCATCAATTGACTGTTTGAGATATTCCGAAGAATCCAGTTCCACCGCAAACGAATACGACAACCCCAATTCTTTGGTAAATGCCTTCATCAATCGTAAATTAAATTTATCAATGGTGCTAATTGAAAATAATGAATAATGATGTAATATGTAGGATAAGGCCCTATACGATCGCTGATGTAAAAGAGATATATCTATATTCAGTTCTTGAGATATCTGCTGTAAAACTAAATTCGATTGATAATTTTTATCATCTGAAAAATCCTTTAACCATGAAAGTATGCGCGTTTTCATTTCATTAGCTGCTTTATTGGTAAAAGTTACTGCTACTATGGAACGCACAGACTCTACGGAATCATTTTGCAATAGGATACTAAGGAAATTTTTCACTAAAGTGAACGTTTTCCCTGCACCTGCAGATGCATTGTATATCGTATAGCTTGAACTCATTCAGATGAAAATTAAAAAAGGATTTAACAAAATTAGTTAAATCCTTAATAGTATGGAATTTTATAACTTAATAAAGCTTTTCACTATCTTCTTTTTTGAAATGAATAAATCAAATGGAATACTCCCGGAAGTATAAAAATACTTCCTAACATTAGTGCCCATGCTAGCATTGCAATAGTTTTATGTATGTATTGGTCTTCAATCAAAGATAGAGTACCCTGTTTTAATATAACTAAATTAGGATAATGCCGGTAGGTTACCGCAAACAATATGGTTAATACCTGAAATCCTGCTAATACTCTTATCCAAGAATATTTCTTTTCTTTCAATGCATATAGAGTTCCAAAAACAGAAATGGTTGCTAAAATTACCGCAATCCATCCGACTGTTTCTCCAAATATCCATTGAATTAAAGGAACATGTGAAAAATAAGCACATACAAATACTAAACCTCCAGTAACTATCACTACAAATAAAAATATAGTAAGTTTTTTAGATAAATATTCACGATCATCAAAATTTTTAACTTGAGACAATGAATAGGAAACAGCCAAATATCCACAAATACTGCAAGTGAAAACACCAAGCGTACATCCAAACGGAGTAAGCCAACTCCAAATATAAGCATTCATAAAATCGGTAGGTTCTACATCAATAGTTCCGGAAACCGTTGCTGCTGCTATTATGCCTAAGAAAAAGGGTGTGATTACACTGGAATATCTAAATATTTTATTATAAACAAATTGCCAATGATCTTTAACCGCATCGTAATTTCGAAAAGAAAAGGCAGTTCCCCTGGCAATTATACCTATAAGCATTAATAGTAAAGGTATATGTAAATAGGTTGATAGTACCGAATAAATATCAGGAAACCCTACAAAAAGAATTACAATTACAATGATCAACCACATATGATTAGCTTCCCATACGGGTCCCATTTCTTCATACATGATTTTTTCAATTCTTTTTTCATTTTTTTGTTTGCTGAATAATTCTAAAATTCCAACTCCAAAATCTGCACCTCCTAATAATAAATACAAAGCTATCGCTGTCCAGAGGAAAAAAATTACTACATATAAATAAAACATACTCTACTTCTTGTTAGGTTTATAATTCTTATCCGTTGCGTCATATAATATAGGAACCATTTTCATTTGCCTATATAAAAGGAAAATTACAATGGCTGATAAAGAAATAAAAATAGCTGTGAATAAATAGAATGAATATGCTATTCCGGGCATAGGTGTTACGGCATCAGCTGTCCTCATTACTTTATAAATAATCCACGGTTGACGTCCAACTTCCGTTACGGTCCATCCTGCCTCCAGCGCTATATATCCCAAGGGGGTAGCTATTACAAATAATTTATAAATCCATTTTTTTGTAAGCCACTTTTTAGTTTTGAATCTTGCCAATAAATAGATAACAGCCAATATCATTAATGCCACACCTAATATAATCATGATTTGAAAGGAATAATGTGTAATTGCAACGGGCGGTCTATCGTCTTTGGGAAAATCAGTGATTCCTTTAACCGGATCTTTTACATTTCCATAAGCTAAAAAACTTAATAAACCGGGTATTTTTATAGCATAATCAACTCTTTCTTCCTTTTCATTTACAATACCTCCTAAAATAAATGAGGCCGGGGCTTCTGTATGGAAGTGTGCTTCCATGGCCGCCAACTTTTCCGGTTGTCTTCTGCTTACATCTTTCGCAGAGATATCTCCACTTAAAGGTTGAATCAAAGCTGCAATACATGCACAAGTGGCAGCAATTTTAAATGCTTTACTATGAAATTCGATATTCTTTTTCTTTAAGATCATGAATGCATGCATTCCGGCTACCGCAAATCCGGTAGCCACAAATGCGGCTATTATCATATGTAATGCCTGAGAAAACCAAGCGTCATTAAACATTGCCTTTACAGGGTCTATGTTTATATAGTTTCCGTTGACATAGTCGAACCCTGCAGGACTATTCATCCATGCATTAGCTGCTAAAACCAGTATACCTGATGACAATCCGCTAATTCCAACTAATAGCCCTGTTAACCAATGAAACCAAGGGTTGAATTTATTCCAACCGTAAAGAAAGAATCCTATAGCTATAGCTTCTACGAAAAAGGCAGTACCTTCTAAAGAAAAAGGCATACCAAAAATTGGACCTGCATGTTTCATGAATTCAGGCCAAAGCAATCCTAATTCAAATGAAAGCATGGTACCTGAAACCGCTCCGGTTGCAAATAATATTGCGATTCCTTTACTCCAAGCCTTTGTTAGACCTTTGTATACTTCATCTCCGGTCTTTAAATATTTATAATGTGAAATTGCCATAAAGAAAGGCATAACCATACCTATACATGAAAATATGATATGGAATCCTAATGAAACTGCCATCTGCGATCGAGCAGCAATAAAATCATTCATCGAAAAAACAAATTAAAGGGTGCAAATTTATAATAATTCTTAACTTTTAAAATCATTTAATAAAAAGTTTTACTATAAGTCATGATTTATTTTATCATTATATAACAATAATTTAATTAAGATATTTATATAATTATATTTTTTTAACATAATTATCATAATTGCTTTCACTTATTACAAAAAACAACACATATTCATTATTGTTAAACAAATCATTATTTTTTATTAAAAAATTATGCCGAAAATTTAGAATTACTAATTAAAATCTTATTTTTTGAGGTCAAACTTCAAAAAAAAGAATTTTCAACATGAATATTTAGTTGTAATTTGATTTTAATTATTGAGGTTCAATTAATTTAAAATTTACTTTAAGTAGTCATGGTTATAATTCATTAAATTAAATGAGCTAAGCGCTAAAAGAAGGAGGTTTTTTTATTTAAATTTTTATTTACAATGAGCTAACACTAAGAGCTATCAAAAGAATTAAAACCATTCAGTTATGAAACTTTATTTAGATTATTAAAGTATCCAATTATATATATTACTAACATTATTATTTTTCGAATGTCAAAATAATTTACTCATTTTTAGATAAATATTTTCCCGGATTTTTTTTGAATTCATCCTTACAATGTGAACTGCAAAAACCATATAATTTACCTTGATAATTTAAGGTATCTTTTAAATTTTCATGGGTAGACATACTACATACAGGATCTACTTCATTCACAACTTTTACATTGGAGAGTATTTCTTCTTTGCTTGTATCCTTATTATTCTTAAGCTCACAAGAAGTCATCCACATCATTACAATTATATTGAGTGCGATAAATTTTATATTTTTTTTCATTAGTTAGGAATTTTAAATGTGATGTTTTAAGTTGAACTCCATAATCGAGCTAAATGTATGAAATTTTCTACAGATAATTGTTCGGCGCGTAGATTTAAAAATTCATGGGATTCAAGATGTTGAGGAATGTTTAAAACTTTTAATGCATTTCTCAGTGTTTTCCGTCTTTGATTAAATCCTACCTTAACTAATTTAAAAAAGAATTCATCATCTATACCCTCAATTTTATCTCTATATCGTTTTAAGCGTATAACTGCCGATTTAACTTTGGGAGGTGGTGTAAATACATTTTCATGAACAGTAAATAGGTAGTCTACGTTATAATATGCTTGGGTTAGAACGGATAATATACCATAAATTTTATTTCCGTTTTGAGCGGCAATTCTTTCTGCTACTTCTTTTTGAAACATTCCAACCATTTCAGGTATTTTATGTTTATTTTCTAAAATCTTAAAAACAATTTGTGAAGAAATGTTGTAGGGAAAATTACCAATTACAGCAAAATTATCTGAAAATAATTCCTCAAATTCTAACTTAAGAAAATCACCTACGATATTGTTTTCCAGTTGAGTATAATTTATTTTTAAATAATCTACAGATTCCTTATCAATTTCAGCAACATATACTTTCACCTGTTTTTGAAGTAAAAACTGAGTCAGAACTCCCATACCCGGACCAACTTCCAACACTAAGTCATACGGTTTATAGCTTAATGAATCTACTATTTTTGAGGCGATATTCTGATCATTTAGAAAATGTTGCCCTAAATGCTTTTTAGGTTTAACTTTCAATTGTATCTTTATTTTAACAATAATTTATATCCAAAATTACACTAAAATAAATGAAGTTTTTATATTTTAGCGAATATTTAATAAAAATATGGCCAATAAAACAGACAAGCTAAATAAGGGAAGATTGCGTTCTTCTAACATTACTGTAGTCATCAGTATTTCTTTAGTCTTATTTTTAATTGGAATCATTGGCATGATTGTAATTAATGCCAATTCTTATATTGATTATTTGAAAGAACAAATGGTGATTGAAGTTTTCTTTAAAAACGACAGAAACAAAAATAATCTAATAAAAAACGAAAAAGCCCAACTAAATTATCTTGATAGTATACAAGTAAATCCTTACGTAAAAAAGGCTAAGTATATATCTAAAGAACAAGCAACTTACACCGCAAAAAAAGATTTAGGAGTTGACTCTCAATCTCTTTTCGAAGAAGATATATTTCCGGCTTCCATTACTATCGCTTTAAAACCGGAATATACTGATTCCGTACATATTGAAACTATAAAAAAGCAAATTCAAAAAAATGTTTTAGTTGATGAGGTAAAATCTGACAGTAATTTATTGACTCAGATGAATAAAGGAGTTCGAAAAATTACGTTAGGTATTTCCATACTCGCCGGTATTATCTTATTAATTGCCATTTCATTAATTAATAATTCCATTCGATTGAAAATTTACGCTAAAAGATTTATAATCAAAACCATGCAATTAGTGGGTGCAAAGCGTTTATTCATTATGAAACCTTTTTTAATTCAATCGGTAATTTTAGGAGCCATAGGATCTGCAATAGCCTTAGTTCTTTTATTCGCCGTAAATTATATGCTTATCCGTTATAATATTCTTCCGCCAATTGTAGATTATTCTAACCATATTATCTTGTCTTTATTTATTTTGCTTATTGGAATTTTGATTACAACGGTTAGTACATGGTTTGCAACTTGGAGATATTTAAAACTTAAAATTGATGATCTATATTATTCATAATTCTTAAATTGGCTGAAAATTTAATTTTATGAAAGATCAACCATCAAAAAATATATATTCTGAATCTGATAAACCTTTTTTATTTGGAAAAAGAAATTATACATTTATGTTTATCGGTTTGGGTTTAATTGCTCTAGGTCTTATTTTGATGACAGGACCGGATGCGAATACTGTAAATGGAGTTTATGATAAGAATAACTGGAACGAAGATATTTTTAGTTTCAGAAGAATTCGACTGGCCCCAATTCTTATTGTTCTTGGGTTTTTAGTCGAAATTTATTCAATCATGACTTATTCTAATCCAAAAAAGAACTCTAAATGAATACGTTAGAAGCGATCATTATTGCTATTGTTGAAGGTCTTACAGAATATTTACCTGTTTCCTCCACTGCCCATATGATTTTTACCAGTTCCATTTTAGGAATACAAGAAAATAACTTTGTAAAAATGTTTGAATATTGTATTCAACTGGGCGCAATCTTAGCAGTTGTTGTTTTATACTGGAAAAAATTTTTCGATTTTAAAAGATTAAATTTTTATTTGAAATTAATATGTGCTGTAATTCCTGCTTTAATTTTAGGTAAATTATTTAATGAAAAAATTGATGCTATTTTAGAAAAACCCATTCCTATTGCCATCGTTTTAGTTGTTGGCGGATTTATACTTCTGTTTGTAGATCGTTTTTTTAAAAATCCTACTATACTTAAAGAAGAGGATATTTCAATTAAACAAGCTGTAATTATAGGTTTTTGGCAATGTTTAGCAATGATGCCTGGTACCAGCCGATCTGCAGCCTCAATTATTGGCGGAATGCAACAAAAATTAAGCAGGGAGGTTGCCGCTGAATTTTCTTTTTTTCTGGCAGTTCCTACTATGCTGGCGGTTACCGTATATTCTCTTACATTAAAAACATGGGAAGAAAATGGAATCAGCATGAAAGGGTATGAACTATTGGCTTCAAATAGTAATCAAATGTGGCTTTTTATTTTAGGAAACCTTGTTGCCTTTGTAGTAGCAATTTTTGCTATTAAATTTTTTGTTGGAGTGATTAAAAAATACGGATTTAAAATTTGGGGCTGGTACAGAATTATTATAGGTTCTTTATTATTGATATATTTTATTTACTTCCAAAAAGCTTAAAATTTTGAGTTTTATTTATTAAATATTTACTTACAATTTAAAAAAGTTGAATTTAAGATTTTATGTTTATTTAAATACTATATAGTTCTACTACTTCGCATTATTTAACTGTTTTTATTTTTCTATATTTTAATAGTAAATTAAATATTTTGTATGAGATAAACACAATTGCTTATTTTAGTTTAAATTTATACCTTATTAAAAACCAAATTATATAATCTTCAAAAATTACCTGACGTTCGATATTCTCAATAATCACACTTTATTATTATTTATTTTTCAGTTAAGGAATGTAATTTGCATTCATAAATTTAACAGATGTAATATATTTTTAGAGTTTATTAATATCTTATAATATAATAAACTATATACAAGATAAAGCTTAAAAAATACTTTTTAATTAATATTATCATAAATTTACCAAAAACTAATAATAATGTCAATACACTCGGAATTTAAAAAGATAACTACTGAAACTTTCAAAAAAATGAAAGTGTCGGGAGAAAAAATATCTATGTTAACTGCTTATGATTACACTATGGCAAGTCTTGCAGATGAAGCCGGAATAGATGCTATTTTAGTTGGCGATTCTGCAGCTAATGTAATGGCAGGATATGAAACTACGTTGCCTATAACGTTGGATCAAATGATTTATCATGCCCAATGTGTATCAAGAGGAATTAAAAGAGCTTTATTAGTTGTAGATTTACCTTTCGGTACCTACCAATCCGATCCTTTACAAGCTTATCATTCTGCCGTTCGAATTATGAAAGAAACCGGTGCTTCCGCAATAAAAATGGAGGGAGGAATTGAAATAAAAGATTCTGTAGAAGCCATTGTTAAAGCCGGTATTCCTGTTATGGGACATTTAGGTTTAACTCCTCAATCCATTCATCAATTTGGATCTTTCAAGTTAAGAGCGAAAGAAGATGCCGAAGCAGATAAATTAATTTCCGATGCTAAATTATTAGAGG
This sequence comes from Apibacter sp. B3919, assembly GCF_026537405.1. Classification (NCBI taxonomy): domain Bacteria; kingdom Pseudomonadati; phylum Bacteroidota; class Flavobacteriia; order Flavobacteriales; family Weeksellaceae; genus Apibacter; species Apibacter sp. B3919. Next base: position 14,658 of record NZ_JAFNMG010000003.1, read on the forward strand.
AAATAGGGTGTTTTTCACTAGTATTAGAAAAAATACCGGCTCAATTAGCAGAAAAGGTAACCAATGAATTAGATATTATTACCATTGGTATCGGTGCAGGAAATGTTACAGATGGTCAAGTTTTAGTTATTCATGATTTACTAGGCTTAAATAAAAATTTCAAACCTAAATTTGCCAGAAAATATTTACATCTTCATGAACAAATTGTTGAAGCCGTTTCAAATTATGTTCAAGATGTGAAAAGCCAAGAATTTCCAAGTAAAGAAGAAAGCTTTTAAATTTTTCACCTATTTAAGGATATAAAATTTTAGTGTCCTAAATTATTGGAATTATTTTTTTAAAAATATGCTTACTGAAAATCAAATACTTTTTGAAGATAATCATATCATCATTATAAACAAAAAAGCCGGTCAGCTCGTTCAAGGAGATAAGACCGGTGATATTTCATTATTGGATGAAGTAAAATCTTATATTAAGCAAAAGTATTCCAAACCCGGAAATGTTTTTGCCGGACTTGTTCATCGCATTGATCGTCCTACTTCCGGCATTGTTATATTTGCTAAAACGAGTAAAGCCCTTACTCGATTGACGGAAATGATCAAGAAAAGAGAAATTAAAAAAACATATTGGGCAGTAGTAAAAAAAAATGAAATTCCTGAAACACAAAGGTTAGTTCACTATTTAAAGAAGAATGAAAAAAATAATAAGGCAATTATTTTTAATTCATCGAGTGCTCAAAGCGGTTCCAAAGAGGCCATTCTAACTTATAAAATAATAAAAAAATCTGACCATTACCTATTATTGGAAATCGATTTGGAAACAGGAAGACATCATCAAATACGAGCACAACTCAGTGCAATTAAATGTCCAATCAAAGGAGATCTAAAATACGGTGCTGATCGTTCCAACTCTGATGGCAGCATTCATCTATTAGCCAGAAAAATTGAATTTATTCATCCGATTAAGAAGGAAAAGATTGTACTGGAGGCTCCTGTTCCGGAAAATGATAATTTATGGAAAAGCTTTGAAAATTAGAGTTTTTTAAAATATAAATATACAGTACTCATATTGTAAAATCCTGAAAATATATACGCTAAACCGGTTGCCATTGCTGCTCCTGCTATTCCATAGTGAGGAATCAAAAATATTCCTACAATTAGCTGAATCATAATAGCTCCTACGGAAGCATAAATATTCTTTCTTAGTAACCCTAATGCTGCTGAAATATTTCCAAAAGGAATCAATACGAGTAAAGAAAAAACCGAAGCAATCATAAGAATATAAAAGGCCGTATTTGCCTGATAATTACTTCCAAATAATAAATTAATTATAAAATCTCCAAATAAAAAAAATACCGATATAAACACACTTCCCAAACCAAAAAAAATTATAAAATAATTTTTCATATAGGTTTGAAAATACTTTTTGTTGTTAAAGTTCTTTACAAATTTAGGATAATCTGTTACTATAAACATTTGAGCAATAAAGAATAAATTAAAAGGAATGATAGATGAAATTCTATATTCTGCAATACTAACTGCCGAAAGAAAATATCCTACCATAAAAGTATCTATCGATGAAATAGATGTATGTAAAAAATTAGCTACGGAACTACCTATTGAATACTTCCAAAATTCTTTTTTAGATACGGGAAGTTTCGCATTTTCTTTAGACTTACTATATTTCTTAAGGAAGAAATAAAAAAAAATAAATGAAATGGATAATGAAATTACATATCCATAAACTCCAAATATAAAACTGAACAATAAAGAAATTACTAATGTGCTAACATTAAAGACCATATCCGTCATAGCATAACCATAATTATTATCTCGTATTTGAAAATCTATGCGTATTTGATAAAAAAAGGAAAGACTGACAAAACGTAAGCTTAATACTAATGAAATTATTGTTAAATATTTATATTTTGTAGCAAACAACAAGCAAATAATAAGAAATAAAAATATGGTGATACTATTGAGCTTATTGCCTACTTTAAAATTATAACTACTTAATATATCCTTTTCCTTATTGTCGGAGACTAATGAGCCATAGCGAAGTAATGCATTTTGACTTCCCATATTTATAAAGGGCATAAGAAAAGATAAAATGGACAAGGCTAATGTAACCGATCCAAATTCCTCTTTGGTAAGAATTCTAACTATAAAAAACGAATTACTTACCATTGCCAATTTACTTACTACTTGAGATATAGCAATATATCCTCCTTTATTTTTTTTGAATTCAAGTAAAAAAGATGATAAACTTTTTATCATTGGTAGTATCTATTTAGTGTATTTGAGCATAACATTCATATATATTTGATCCATTTTTTTTGCTATACTTTTTATGCTAAAATGCTTTTCAGAAAATTGATGCATAACGTCAGATTCTGCAAATTCTACTTTACCCGTAATACATTTTCCCATTGCTTCATACAATTGATCTTCATTACCTTTTTCTATAAGAATCCCAAAATTTTCAGGAAACAACTCAGAAATTCCTCCTACATTAGTTGAAATTACCGGTAAACCGCACGAAAATGCTTCATTAATTACACACGGTTGACTTTCTGTATTACTAAACATGACTAATATATCCGCATTCTTCATTTTATCCGAAACCTCAACCTCAGATAAAGAGTCGAAAGTTAAAATGTATTCTTTCAGCTTATTATTTTTTATAAATTCTTTTATATGAGTATTATCTCCATCCCCTCCTATTTGAAGTGTAAATCTATATCCTGAATCAGCTAATCTTTTAGCTACATTTAAAATACCTGTAATATTCTTGTATTCATTGTTTAAATTCGAAATATGCAGAAATTCATTTTTTTTCTTTTTTTTCTCTAATGGTTTAAAAATTTTCGTATTTACCACATTTGGAATAATACTAAATTTCCCCTTAATTCCTTTATTTTTCATGTTTAACTCTAAATCTTGAGTTACAGGTATCAGGCAACTTGCTTTAGAACAAATTAGCTTCATTAGTAGATAATAAAGTTTGAGAGACAGACTAGAATTGTTTGTGAGCCAACGCGACCAGTGTTCTGTAACTACAAAATTTATGTTCTTCCTCATCTTAAAATAATAAGCAAGAATAGCATAATAATGTAAGACATGAATATGGAGTAAATCTACTTTTTCTATTTTCCGTAAACCTTTTATATAGGCTTGACATTTTTTAACGTAGTTAATGAGTTTATAAGAACTTCCTTTATAATAAATTTTTAAAATAAATAAATTTTTTTCTTTATCCGTAGTAAGTTCAAATTCATTTTTTAACTGTTCATCTCTTTCAACATAAAGAATACTTACCTTATGTCTTGTTGCAACCGCTTGAGCATGTCGTAAGATAAAATTACCATTTTTAGGATTTTTTTTGGAAGGAAACCAATAAGGTAAAAAAAGAATATGTAATTTTTGTCGCATCAGTAAAAGAGAACAAACTACAAATATATTATTTTTATCCAGATAATTAATTTATTATTTTTGTTAGTTAAAATGACTCAACGAAAAAAAGTATTAGTTTCTGTAATTAATAATATAGCTACGGATCAAAGAGTAGAAAAGGTTTGCAATTCCTTATATAAAAATGGTTACGAAATTTCAATTATCGGTACTAATTTATATGGAAAGCCCCCATTAAATAGACCCTATTCTTTTCACCGTTTTCATCTTGCCTTTCAAAGAAAATTTTTATTATTTGCGGAATTTAATTTTAAATTATTTTGGAAACTATTATTTCAATCCGATAAACACACCATATTATTAGCTAACGATCTGGATTCTCTTTTACCTAATTATTTAGTTTCAAAATTTAAAAAAATTCCTTTAGTCTTTGATAGTCATGAAATATACTCTGAGCTGCCGTCCATACAAGGTAGATATGCTCAAAAACTTTGGAGAAAACTGGAAAAATATCTTATACCCAAAATTGAATATTTTTATACCGTTAGTGAAGGATATGCAGATTTTTTTGAAGAAAGATATAGCAACCGCCCTATTATAATTAAAAATGTTCCAATCATCGCCACTGTATCCGATAAGAATAAAAATATTTATACTAAATTACCTGAAACCCCATGTAATAAGAAAATTATAGTATATCAAGGAGCCATTAATTTCAGCAGAGGGATTGATAAAATGATAGAAGCCATGAAATATATTGAAAATGCACAATTATGGATTATTGGTAATGGCCCATTAAAAAACACATTCGAAAATTTATGCAAAGAATTACGTTTAGATCATAAAATTTATTTCTTAGGAGAAATTTCACCTGAACAACTAAAATTAATAACTTCTAAAGCTGAGTTAGGTATGAGTCTGGAAGAAGACGGGGGCCTAAGTTATCGTTATGCTCTCCCAAATAAAATATTTGATTATGTTCATGCTAAAATACCCGTTCTAGGAACCTATCTTCCGGAAATAAAAAACATGATAAATGAAAATCAAATTGGCGAAGTTATTACCAATCATTCAGCGATTGAAATTTCAGAAAAAATAAAATTATTACTTTCTAAAGGAAAAAAACATTATGAAAATAACTTGGAAAAAACTTCAATAAAATACAATTGGGAAGCACAGGAATCAACCTTATTAAATATTTTCAATCAGGCGAGTAAATAACACAAATACCCAATTTTATATAATTGAAAAATTTTTAAATCTGCATTTTCGGACAATAAATTCTTTTTCATTAAACCACGATTTTTTTTAAATAAGTAGGTTACGAATTTAACGCCGTTCACTTTTTTTATTTGAAAATATACTTTTGCAAGTCTGATTTTTTTACATAGTATTTCATCATGTTGTATTAAACTTGATAAATTTTTAATAGCTTCTTCCGTTTTGTTTAAAAATATATGATTCGATTCAATTCCCTCATGATAAACAGGATTTTCTATTAATTCAAGTTTAATAGTATTTGCTTCTAAAGTTAACCCAAACAATGTATCTTCATATCCATAATTGCGTTCTAAAATAGGAAAAGGAATGGAGTGAAAAATACTTTTTCTAATCATTACATTAGCTGTTTTTAGATAAAGATAATTTGAGTTACAAGAATTTTTTTTTAGAGAAGTTTCTTCATAAGTAACTCCATATTTCCAACGTAAAGACCTCTGAATAGTTTGTTCCAAATTCCTCCTATATAATATAGTCCCGCTTAAAACCTGGCTTTCACAATGAATAGATGAAACAAAAGTTTTAAGATACGATGAAGTAGCCGGCATAACATCGGAATCCATGAATACTAACCATTCATAGTTAGCTTTTTGTGCTAAAAAATTACGGGCTTTAGCTCTTCCTAAATTTTCTTCGGAAATGATATAAGTAAGATTGTTTTTTGCACAAAATAATTGATTACTTTTAGTGACTTCGTGATTGACAGAGGCATCATCAAGAAAAAGTACCTCATAGGGTACGTTTAATTCTGCTCCTTGTTTTACCAATTCTTTACCTAAATTTATAATAGAATAATTATAAACCGGAACAAGAATTGAAATCATAGAAGTTTAAATATTATAATTTCAATTAATATAATTTAAATAAAAAGATCATTGGAATCACCATGATAAATCTTTCCATTTTCACATTTAATAGTTTTTGCAGGAAAGTTCTTAATCATCGAATAATCATGAGTAGCCATTAATATGGTACAATTATTTTGTTGTGCAATGCCTTTAAGTAACAGCATAATCTCATTAGAAGTTTCAGGATCCAAGTTTCCGGTCGGCTCATCTGCCAAAATTAAGGACGGATGATTTAATAAAGCTCTTGCGATAGCTACCCGTTGCTGTTCACCTCCGGAAAGTTCATGCGGCATTTTATGTTTTTTTGTTGCCATTCCAACACTTTGTAAAACCTCCTCAATTCTTTCATTGATGGCATACGCGTCTTTCCATCCGGTCGCTTTTAAAACAAACAATAAATTCTTTTCTACACTCCTATCCGTTAATAATTGAAAATCTTGAAATACAATACCTAACTTCCTTCTTAATGTAGGAATTTCACTATCTTTCAAGGAAACCAAATCAATATCAACTACTTTCCCCTGCCCCTCAAGCAAAGGAATATCTCCATATAAAATTTTTAACAATGAGCTTTTCCCACTACCTGTTTTACCAATAAGATAATAAAATTCACCCTTTTCTAAGCTCATGTTAACATGACTTAGAACTAAAAAGTTTTTTTGATAAATATTAGCATTTCTTAAGTACAAAATAGGCTCACTCATTAGTAAAAGTTGTATAAGTATTTATAAAAGAGAATTAATTTTCACAAAAATAACAATTTAAAATATATTGCTTATTTTACTTCATTTTAAAGTTTTGTTAAAAATAGCTTATATGACTATTTTTAACTATTTTTGATTGAGAATTAATTTTTAATAATGAAAAATTTAATATTATTTATTGCAACTGCGCTGCTGCCTTTTACCGGAGTATTTGCTCAAAAACATGCAATTAATGAAGAATACATGGATAAGAAAGTAAGACCGCAAGACGATTTTTATAATTATGTTAACGGAAATTGGATGAAAACTACTCAAATTCCTCCTGACCGTTCCAGATGGGGAAGCTTTGACCAATTACGTGAATTTACAGATTCTGTATCACTTACGATTCTAAAAAAATCAAATAATAAAAATTATCCTAAAGGTTCTGAAGGACAAAAAATTAAAGATTTGTTTAGTTCATTCATGGATATGGATGCTAGAAACAAACAAGGCATAGCTCCTATTCAACCTTATTTAAAAAAAGTGGACCGAGTTAAAAACCTTACGGACTTACAAAATTTACTTATCGAATTCACTCCGTTAGAAATGAATCCTTTTTATGAATACGGCGTTCAATCCGATTTAAATAACAGCAATAAAAATGCGGTATATTTAGGAGATGTAAGTTTAGGTTTGGGAAGAGATTATTATCAAAAAAATGATGAAAAATCTTTAAAAACATTACAGGATTATACAATCTATTTATCAAAATTATTAAAGGTAATCGGACACAAACAACCGGATAAAACCGCTTCTGCTATTGTTGCTTTCGAAAAACAATTAGCTTCTAATCTCTTAACAGTAGAGCAAATTAGAAACGCGCAACTTCAAAATAATCCTTATTCATTTACAAGTTTATCCGAATTATCCAAAAATATAAATTTAACGGATTATTTGACAAAACTGGGAGTACGTGTAGATACAGTTATTATTCCCGAAAAAAAATATTTTGAAAACCTAGATAATAATATTACTCCACAAAACCTTTCATTAGTAAAAGATTATATAAAAATAAATATTGTAAGATCTGCAGCTAATAGCCTAACCAAAGAATTGGATGATATAAACTTTGATTTTTACAATAAAACATTGGGAGGGCAATCAGAGCAAAGATCAATGGAAAAACGCGCTCTTACAAGTATCAATTCTTTAGTTGGTGAAGCATTTGGTAAACTATACGTAGCTGAAGTATTTCCGGAAGAAGCTAAGAGAAACGCTAATGAATTGATTGAATATCTAAAAAAATCTTTTGCCATCCATATTAATAATTTAACTTGGATGTCTCACCCTACCAAACAAAAAGCATTAGATAAGCTAAACAAGTTTACGGTTAAGATCGGATATCCGGATAAATGGAAAGACTATTCTAAGTTAGAAATAAAATCTGTAAAAGAAGGTGGATCTTATTTTCAAAATAAATTAAATGCTATTGTATTTAATTATGAGAGAGATAAAGACAAAATAGGTAAACCGGTAGATAAAACCGAATGGCTGATGTCTCCTCAAACAGTAAATGCCTATTATAATCCCTCTTATAATGAAATTGTATTTCCTGCAGCCATTTTACAGCCTCCATTTTATGATTATAAAGCAGATGCAGCAATAAATTTTGGTGGAATCGGAGCCGTAATAGGTCATGAAATATCTCACGGATTTGATGATAGTGGTTCTCAATTTGATGGAGATGGAAATTTAAAAGATTGGTGGACACCTGAGGATAAAGAAAAATTTGAGAAAGCTACTCAAGCACTTGAAAAACAATATAACTCTTACGAACCCATTCCGGGTCTACATATAAACGGAAAATTAACATTAGGTGAAAATATAGCCGATTTAGGCGGAGTTGCCATTGCTTATGATGCCTTACAAATTTATTTAAAAGAAAAAGGTAATCCCGGTAAAATTGATAATTTTACACCGCAACAAAGATATTTTATATCTTGGGCAACCATTTGGAGAACAAAATCCAAAGAAGAAGCTTTAGTTAACCAAATTAAAACAGATCCACATGCTCCGGGTTATTATAGAGCGATTGCCCCTCTAGAAAATGTTGAAGGCTTTTATAAAGCATTTAATGTACAAAAAGGAGATAAAATGTTTAAACCTAAAAAAGAAAGAATTATTATTTGGTAATTATGGATCTAAAAGAACTTTTGAAAAAAAGCTCGGCAACCCTTCTGGATGTAAGAGAAAAAGAAGAATTAATTAAAGAAGGAAAAGTAGAAGGAGCTATTTTAATTCCCATGAATGAGATACCATCTAAAATAGAAGAAATTCGCAACTTTTCTACCCCACTTATAGTATTTTGCAGATCAGGAATACGATCCGAAAAAATAGTTAACTACCTCAAAAAAGAAGGATTTAATGATATATATAATGGTGGTGGATTTAAAGAAATTAATCAATTGTTAAATTCCTAATTTATCCTGAATTTATACTTTGGCAAAATATTTGAGATAACGCTTTAAAAGTTAAAAAAGGCTTATAAAAGCTTAAAAATTTAATTTAATATAATATATGAAAAATTTAATTAAAATTAGTATTACCAGTTTATTCTTATTATTTTTAGGTACTACATTTCAAAGTTGTAATTCTACCAAAAATGTTGCACAAAAAGTGGATGATAAAGAATTACAAATTAAACTAAGAGGTACATGGTATCTAACTTCTATAGACGGTACGTTAGCAACAAATTCATTTAAAGGAGAAATTCCTACTTTAAATTTTGACTTTGATAAAAACAGAACCAATGGTAATGCAGGATGCAATCAATATAACGGTTCATTTGCTCTAATTGGTAATGTATATAATCCTAGTCCAATGGTTTCAACTCTTATGGCTTGTCCTGAATACAACCAAGAGCCTAGATTTTTAGAATTAATGGGTAAAAGAAGTACCTTAGTATTTACCAATTACACTTTACAATTTGTTCAAGATGGTAAAGTAGTACTTGAATTTGCTCCGTTAACAAAATAAGTAAATACTAGTAAGATACAGCAAACTATACAAATAAGAGTGTATTTTTCACAAAAGCACTCTTATTTTCTTTACATCTAAAAAAAAGTTATATATTTGCTGCTCAATACATAATAATCATTAAAATAATATTGGCATGTATCTAACATCAGATGTAAAAAAAGAAATTTTCGCTAAACACGGTAAAGATGAAAAAAATACCGGTAGCGCTGAAGGACAGGTAGCTTTGTTTACCTTTAGAATTAACCATTTAACACAGCATCTTAAAAGAAATCATAAAGATTTCAATACTGAAAGAGCTTTAGTGGCATTAGTGGGAAAAAGAAAAAAATTACTTGATTATCTAAAGAAAAAAGATATTAACAGATATAGAGCAATTATTGCAGAATTAGGTATTCGTAAGTAAAAGAAATTATAAAGAGGCAATTTATCAATTGCCTCTTTTATTATCTTTTGAAAAAAGCACGAAAAGAAAAAAGTTTAATTTAATAAGTTATTCATTTTATATATTTTAACACACTGAGCACTGAATTCCATTAATCTTTATTATTTTAATGGACTTGAGTGTTCTCTGGTGTTTTCCTATTTAAGATAAGTAGCTATTTTATCAACACTACCTTTTCTTTTTGCTTTATTATATATTTATTAACAAATTTTTTATTTTTATGGAGATTCCAAAAGCAATTACAGAAAAAATTGTCTTGGATGATGGAAGAGAAATCATCTTAGAAACCGGAAAACTTGCTAAACAAGCAGATGGCTCTGTTGTAGTTACCTGTGGTGGAACCATGTTATTAGCAACAGTAGTGGCTGCAAAAGAGGCTAATCCCGGAGTAGATTTTCTACCTCTTACAGTGGATTACAGAGATAAATTCTCAGCCGGAGGACGTATTCCGGGTGGATTTATGAAAAGAGAGGGAAGACCAACGGATGAGGAAATACTAACCATGCGATTGGTAGACCGTGTTCTACGCCCTTTATTTCCCGACGACTTTCATGCCGAAATACAGGTGATGATTCAACTTATTTCGTACGATGGCTCCATACTTCCCGATTCATTAGCAGGACTAGCGGCTTCAGCAGCTATAAGCATCACTGATATTCCTTTTAACGGACCAATTTCTGAAGTTCGGATTATTCGCCATAATGGAAAGTACATCATTAATCCGAGCCTTGCTCAAATGGATGAAGGATTTGATCTTGATATAATGGTGGGTGCTTCCAAAGATTCAATCGTTATGATTGAAGGTGAAATGAGCGAAATTTCTGAAAAAGATATGATCGATGCAATTTCGGTAGCTCATGAAGCCATTAAAAAACAAATTGATGCTGAAGAAAGATTAGCCGCTAAGGTTGGAAAATCTCAGCCTAAAAGGGAATATTGCCATGAAACTCATGATGAAGAATTAAGAAGTGCTATTACAGAATTTTCCTATCAAAAAATTTATGATATAGCAAAAACACCTTCTGAAAAACATGAAAGAAGCGAAAAATTTGATGCTGTTTTAGAAGAATTTTTATCAAGATATACTGAAGAAGAATTAGAAGAAAAAAAATCTTTAGCCGCTACTTATTTTCATGATGTACAAAAAGACGCTGTTAGACAACTTATATTAAATGAAGGCATTCGTTTAGATGGTAGAGACACAAAAACTATCCGACCTATTTGGTGTGAAGTTAATTATCTTCCGGGATCTCACGGATCAGCCATTTTTACACGCGGTGAAACTCAATCATTGACTACTGTTACCCTAGGTTCTTCATTGGATGCTAATCGAGTGGACAATGTAATATCTCAACACGAAGAAAAATTCTATTTACATTATAATTTCCCGCCATTTTCAACCGGTGAAGTTAGACCGGTAAGAGGGGTTTCTCGTAGAGAAATAGGTCATGGTAATTTAGCTCAAAGAGCCTTAAAATATGTTATTCCAAAAGATTCTCCTTATACTATACGTGTTGTTTCCGACATTTTAGAATCTAACGGTTCTTCTTCAATGGCAACTGTTTGCGCAGGAACATTAGCATTAATGGATGCGGGTATTAAAATAAAGAAACCTGTATCCGGTATAGCCATGGGGTTAATCACTGATAAGGATTCAGGCAAATGGAGCGTTCTCTCTGATATACTTGGAGATGAAGACCATTTAGGAGATATGGACTTTAAAGTAACCGGTACTGCCGACGGTATTACCGCTTGCCAAATGGATATTAAAATTCAAGGGTTATCTTTTGAAATTATGGAAAAAGCTTTGAATCAAGCGAAGGAAGGACGTTTACATATTTTAGGTAAAATATTGGAAACCATCTCCGCTCCTAATGATCATTTGAAACCCAATGCACCTAAATTGGTATCTTTGGAAATTCCTAAAGACTTTATTGGCGCTGTTATCGGACCCGGAGGAAAAATCATTCAACAACTTCAAAAAGATACAGACACTGTAATTACGATTGAAGAGAGTAATGATGTAGGAAAAGTTGAAATATCGGGAGTTGATCAAGCCAAAATTGATGAAGCAATTGAAAAAATTAAACAAATTGCTTTCGTACCTGAAGTTGGAGCTACTTACAAAGCTAAAGTGGTTTCAATAAAACCTTTTGGAGCATTTGTTGAGATTTCTAAAGGTGTTGAAGGATTGGTTCATATTTCCGAGTTAGAATGGAGACGTTTGGAAAAAGTTGAAGATTCCGTTAAGCTTGGAGATATCATCGAAGTGAAATATTTAGGTGTAGACGATAAGAAAAAGATTAAACTTTCAAGAAAAGTCTTATTACCTAAACCTGAAAAAAAGGATTCTGAAAGTAAAAAATAATACTTTATAATAAAATAATAAAAAAAGGTTGAGAATAATTTCAACCTTTTTTTATTTAGCTCATTGAATGAAGTATTTTTAATAAAAATCAGATTTTACCTACTTTTTACGCATAGTAGTAAAGCCCTTATTTTCAATTACTTATTATTTAAATAAAATATTTAATATAGTATTACCAAAAAATTGAAATAATCCGACCAGTTCTCATCTTAACTATATAACTTAAAACTTATAATTAAAGTATAAGTTATTTAGTATTTTCAATACTTATAATTATAATAATTTATATTTTTATATTTTAGTTTCTTTTTCATGAAAGAATATAGGCCCATATTTATAAGTTTACTTAAATTTTTCTCTGTTTATTTAATTTTAACAGCACTTTATTATTGGTATCTTACTTATTATCAAAATGACCTGGCGACCTGTGATATTTATACTTTTAACGTTGCTAAACAATCGTCTTGTTTACTCCAATGGATTGGCATTACAAGCAAGGCGATCCATATAGATCATGAAAATTTCATGCGTTTTTATATCAATAATAAATTTGTTAGCATTGTTAATGAAGGTTGCAATGCTTTGTCGGTAATTATTCTTTACGTATCGTTTATAATAGCTTTTGCTAATTCTTTCAAAAAAACCTGTATTTATCTGGTTATAACTATCTTATTTATATACTTAATAAACATTGTAAGGATAAGCTTTATTAATTATATATTTTATTATTATCCGCAATATGGAAAATTCAGCCATGACTATTTATTTCCATCAATTATATACGGATTGATAATTATATTATGGATTGTATGGATTAAATATTTCATATTTAAAAAGAAATAAAAATATGAAAAAAACAGGTAAAATTATTGGAATTCTACTAAGCATACTTGCTTTAATTTTGGTACGAAAATTTGAAACCTCTTTGTTTTATGATCCTCTACTCTTATTTTTTAAACAAAAAGATTTTAATCATCAAATTCCTCCTGAATTTAATCTCATAAAACTTACGACGTCTCTTATCTTTCGATACGGATTAAATTCTATTATAACGCTTGTGATTATATATTTATGGTATAATGATAAAAAAATAATGAAAGTATGTTCCTATATTTTAAGTATTGGATTCCTTATTTTTATATCCCTTTATTTATTTTCCTTACTAACCAATTTTAGTTTGGGTTACATGCCAACATTTTATATAAGAAGAGTTTTAATTCAGCCTATATTTTTACTGTTGCTTATACCCGCAATATATTATTATAAAAATTTACCCACTAATTCCCGTTAGGAGTATCGTTATTGGTTGTTGTTTCTTGATTTTGTAGCTTATTTCTCATAACTTCTCTTTCAGCTTCTCTAGCTTTTCTTTTTATACTTTGCGTTTTGCTGCTATAACCGCCAATAGCACCTAATATGAGACCTATTCCGGAACCGGCCAATAAACCAATAACTAATGTAATTGTTAAAAAGGGTTCTTTTGATCCATTACATTGGATGTACCCTAAGGCTATTCCCAGGATTAAAAATAGAATACCAATAATTATTGAACTTTTCATTATTATAATATATTTTAGATAATAAATTTATGAAAATTTATTTATTTGAGTTTAAATTTTGCCTTACCACCTCGTATAAAAAGGCACCACAAGCTACAGATACATTTAAAGAATCCGTTTTACCATAAATAGGCAGCTTTAATTTTGCATCAGAATTTTTAAGCAAATCCCTTGAAATTCCTTTTTCTTCATTTCCTACAATAACAGCTAACGGAAGTTCCAACACTTCATCATATAAATAGGTATCTGTTTTCTCAGTAGCACTAACAACTTTTATACCACTTAGCTTTAAAAACTCCAATACTTTTAACAAATTCTTCTCCTTGCAAATTTTTAAATTATAAATAGCCCCTGCAGATGTTTTAATAGAATCCGAATTGATTGGAGCCGAACCTTCATCAGGAATAACTATGACGTCAACACCAACAATTTCTGCAGTTCTGCAAATTGCTCCAAAATTTCTAACGTCAGTTAAATGATCTAAAATAAGGACCAATGGCATTTTCCCGTCTTCAAACAATTGAGGTATAACATCCTCAATTGCAAAAAATTGTACCGGTGAAAGAAAAGCACATACACCTTGATGATTTTTACGGGTCAATCGATTCAATTTTTCAATCGGAACATACTTAACACGAATTCCCGCTTGTGAAAATTTCATCTTCAAGACTTTAATATTATCTCCTAATAAACCATTTTGAATAAATACCTTATCAAAAGTTTTTCCTGCCTCTAAAGCCTCCATAACAGGCCGTATTCCGAATATAAAATCTTTTTCCATATATTTAAATGAGGGTAATTTATAAATATTTAGTCAAGCTTCTACTAATTATTTGGTTAGATTATTAATCTCCAAAATAAATTTTATTTCTTGCCAAATATTTATTGGTATCTTCAATAAAAGAAAGTATCTCTTCTTTTCCAATCTTCTTTTCTGATGAAGATTTAAACATTTCAGGAAGATCATCCCAAGTTTTACGTAATTCTTGAGAATACTTTTTAAAATTAAAAGAAAACTCTTTTTGAGTGACTTTATCCAACTTGGTGAAAATTAATGAAAAAGGGATACCTGATTCTCCCAGCCAGTTGATAAAATCTATATCAATTTTAAGAGGTAAATGACGAGCGTCTATTAATACAAAAAGGTTTACTAAATTTTTTCTAGACAACACATATTTTTCAATCATCTTAGAAAATGCAGCCCTATTCGTTTTAGAAGCTTTCGCATAACCATATCCCGGCAAATCTGTTAAATACCAGTTGTCATTAATTAAAAAATGATTAATCAATTGAGTCTTTCCGGGAGTGGATGAAGTTTTGGCTAACCCTTTTTTATTGGTAAGCATATTAATTAAAGATGATTTACCTACGTTAGATCTGCCTATAAAGGCATATTCAGGCTTATTGCCTTCCGGACAATCTTCAATTAATTTACTGCTTTTTATAAATTCTGCTGAATATATATTCATGATTTGATTTTCTACAATTTCATCTCTTTCAGCCAATTAAAAAGAATTTCATTAAATTCAATCGGTTTTTCCATCATTGGCGAATGACCGCATTGATCTACCCAAAATAATTGAGAATTAAGAATTCCTTCATGAAATTCTTCCGCTACTTCCGGTGGAGTTACATTGTCTTGTTTTCCCCAAATCAGACATGTCGGTTGATGAATATTTTTTAACTCTTTAGATAAATTATGCTTGATGGCACTTCTTGCAATGTGAATTGTTTTTAAAACTTTGCTCCTGTCAGACAATGTTTCATATACTTCTTCAACTAATTCTTTAGTGGCAATCTTAGGATCATAAAAAACCTCTTCCGATTTCTTTTTTATATAATCATAGCTGCCTCTTTTAGGATAGGATTCTCCAAAACTTCTCTCATACAATCCTGAACTACCGGTTAAAACCAAAGAATCAACATATTGAGGTTTTTTCAAAGAAATCATTAATCCTAAATGTCCGCCTAAAGAATTCCCCAAAATAATGGATGGCTCATCAACAACCTTTTGTAGAAAGCTAATCACATAATTAGTTAATCCCATTACGTTAGTCCTCAAAGTAGGAAGAGAATATAAAGGAAGTTCAATAGAATACACCTTATAGCCATTTTTGGAAAAAAAATTAACCTGATCCGAAAAATTGCTTAAACTACCCATTAAACCATGCAATAAAACTATTGGTTTGCCTTCTCCCTCTACCGTATATGCAAATTTTTTTTCTTTACGAAGATTAAAAATCATTAGTCAATCTTATTGCTGTGCAGATGCAAAAATACATCATTTATTACTAAATAAAAACATTATTTACTAATAACTTTCCTTCTTTATGTATTTAAATATCCTTTTTTTACCGAATTATTTAGCCCACAAAAGTTATCAACAAAAGTGGGTAAAAGTGGAGCAAAGTGGAAAATAATTTCTAATTTTGAAGACTAATATGGTAAATCTTATTGGAACATATGAATGTACCCTTGATTCAAAAGGAAGAATGTTGCTCCCTTCAGGTTTGAAGAAGCAAATGGATACCCTTTTGCAAGAAGGTTTTGTCCTAAAAAGATCCGTATTTCAACCCTGTTTAGAGCTTCACCCCATGTCTGAATGGAATCAGGTAATGGGCAAAATAAATAAATTAAACCGTTTTGTGAAAAAAAATAATGATTTTATCCGCCAATTTACAGCCGGTTTAAAAAATGTGGAAATAGATACCAGCGGACGTTTACAGATAAGTAAAGATTTGATACAATTTGCTAAGCTTGAAAAAAATATTGTAGTAGCAGCAGCTATTAATGTTATTGAAATATGGGACAAGAACCTTTATGAAGATTCTGTTAATGTAAATGATTTAGACTTTGCCAATTTAGCAGAGGAAGTAATGGGTAATATATCTGAAGATGAATTATCATAAGCCTGTATTATTACATCCAAGCGTAGATGCTTTAATTTCTAATCCCAAAGGTATTTACGTAGACTGCACTTTTGGCGGCGGAGGGCACTCTCGTTTAATTTTGGAAAAATTATCTATTGAAGGAAAGCTGTTTGCTTTTGATCAAGATTATGATGCAATTGCCAACCTTATTCAAGATAGTCGCTTTACGTTCATTCAACAGAATTTTCGTTATTTGAAAAATTCGTTGCGATTTTATAAAGTGGACGCTGTTGATGGTATACTTGCCGATTTAGGGGTTTCATCCCATCAATTTGATATACCGTTAAGAGGTTTTTCCACTCGATTTGACGGCCCACTAGACATGAGGATGAACAATAAACAATCCCTTAGTGCAAAAGATATTATTAACAACTATACAGAAGATCAATTAGCTGAAATTTTTTATTTATACGGAGAATTAAAACAATCCAGAAAAATTTCAAGAGAAATTATAGAAGCAAGAAAAGAAAAACATATAGAAACAACCTCAGATCTTAAAGTAATATTTGAAAAGAGTATTCCCTCTTTTAAACAAAATAAATTTTTCGCTCAATTATTTCAAGCACTTAGAATTGAAGTAAATGACGAATTAAATGCTTTGAAAGAACTATTAACTCAAAGCTATGAAATGCTTAAGCCGGGGGGAACATTGGTGTTTATCTCCTACCATTCGCTTGAAGATCGATTGGTTAAAAAATTTTTAAAAACAGGATTATTTAAAGGAGAGCCGGAAAGAGATATTTACGGGAATTGGGAAAAACCTTTTGATATTCCTTATTCAAAAGCTATAATCCCGAATCAAGAAGAAATTTTAGATAACACAAGAGCACGTAGTGCAAAAATGCGAATAGCAACAAAACGGTAAAATGGCTAAAAGAAGAGCTATAAATAAAAAAGGTAGAACTATTTTAGATATACTAAAAGGAAAATTTTTAGTAGAGGGAGATGCTTTTTCCGTTTGGAAATTTATTTTATTTATGATGATTTTGTCTCTAATTTCAATTTCTTCTTCTCATATAGTTGACGAAAAAGTGGTTGAAATTTCAGAATTAAAAGAAAAATCAGAAGAATATAAAGCCCGATATGCTTTAATACATAATAAACTAATGAAATTGAAAGTAGAATCGGAATTAGAAGACATGGTCATCTCTGATTCACTTCATGCATTAGATAAACAACCTTATAAAATTTTGGTACCAAAAGTTAAAGATGAATAATGAGCGAAAAAAAATATTAGCACGTACCTACTTGGTTGCCGCACTTATTTTATTATTTGCGGTATCCGTGTTTGCTCGCCTTATTTATATTCAAACTCATGATACCGAAAAATATAAAAATCTTGCTCAAACCACCAATTTCCGAAATGTAGAGGTTGTAGCTGCAAGAGGTAATTTATATGCTTCGGACGGTATCTTACTTGCCACCACGATTACTAAATATGATATATATATGGATATGAAAACTATCCGTAATGAATTGTATCAAAATAATATTGGAGCATTATGCGATTCTTTGCAAAAAATGTTTAAAAAGCCAAGCTTTTATTTTTATTCAAAATTAAACGAAGCAAGAAAAAAAGAAAACCAATACTTAAAACTAGCCAAAGGTCTTGATTACGAACAATTTGCTAGACTTAAAAATTTTCCAATCTTAAACAAAGGAAAAAACAAAGGAGGCTTTATAGTTGAAAGAAGAACCGAGAGAATAAAAACCATTTCAGGATTTGGAATCAGAACCCTAGGATTTGATGATGAAAGAGGAAAATCAGGGTTAGAAGGTGCATTTTCTTGTTATTTAAAAGGTAAAAACGGAAGAGAAATCCAACAAAGAATTAATCAAAAACAGTGGAAACCCATTAATATAGAGTTAGAACCTCAAGATGGAAATGATGTGTATACAACTATAGACATGAGGATTCAAGACATTGCTTATTCTGCTTTGCAAGAACAACTTGAAAAATCTGAAGCGGATCATGGTTGTGCTATAGTTATGGAAGTTGCCACCGGTAAAATTGTTGCCCTAACCAATCTTCAACGAACTAAAGACGGCGGATATGACGATTTACGGAATTTTGCAGTATGGGAGGCAGCAGAACCTGGATCAACATTTAAATCAATATCTATGTTGGCTCTTCTGGATGATGGATATGTAGAACCGAATACCACGGTTGATATTGGCCCCGGGTATTGGAAATACTATAAACATACCATACGAGATGATCACGGAAGCGGTATTATCACTCTATCACAGGTTCTTTCTCAATCGAGCAATGTGGGAATTTCTAAAACGGTAGATAAATATTTTTCTAAAAATCCGCAAGATTTTTTAAATAAAATAAATTCATGGGGCATTAACAAAAAAACTGACATTGATATACCCGGAGAAAGTGCTCCTTACATACCTAAATACGGTAAAAAATGGAGTCCGGTTACCCTTGCTTGGATGTCATTCGGATATGGCGTAAAACTTACTCCGCTGCAAATTCTTACTTTTTACAATGGAGTAGCTAACAACGGCAAATTAATGAAACCTCAACTTCTGTATAAAATTGAATCAAAAGGTATCGTTACCGAAAAATTTACGCCTATAGTAATAAATCAAAAAATGGCTTCCCAAAAAGCAATTAACGATTTAAAGAAAATGTTAACCTATGCCGTGGAAACAGGAACGTCAAAAAGTATTTATACACCGAATTTATCAATGGCCGGTAAAACAGGAACTGCTCAGGTGGAATACTGGAATAAAGGAAAAGGCAGATTATATCAAGCTTCTTTCTGCGGATTTTTTCCAGCAGATCATCCTGAATATTCGTGTATAGTAGTTATTAACAAACCCAAAAAAGGATTTTATGGATCTCAGGTTGCGGCTCCTGTATTTAAAGAAATAGCAGGTAAAGTATATCTTAAAAAACCATTAAATCTTCCCAAAGAAGATAAATCTAAAGAGTCACAAAATATAAATGTATTATTAACTAAAAACCAAAAGCTAACTATTAGCCCATCTACTGCCTTGGTTCCAAACGTAATTGGCTATTATGGAAAAGATGCTATCCCCGCTTTGGAAAACCTGGGATTAAAAGTAGTTTATTCAGGAAATGGAAAAGTCATTGAACAATCCATAATTGGCTATCCTATAAAAAAAGGTATGACTGTATATTTAAAATTAAGCGCATGAAAAAGCTTTCAGACCTATTATATAAAGTATCCATTGAAAAACTAATTGGTAATGTTGGTTCTTCAATTAAAAATATTTCTTTTGATTCAAGAAAAATTGAATCGGGATATATTTTCTTTGCAATAAAAGGATACGATTTAGACGGTCATAAATATATACCCCAAGCTATAATCCAAGGGGCGTCTGTTGTCGTATGCGAAGAACTTCCTGAAGAGTTATCAGATTACGTAACTTATGTTCAGGTTAAAAATTCAAGCATAGCTTTAGGTATAGTCGCTTCAAACTTTTATGACAATCCTTCCGAGAAATTGACACTTGCAGGTATTACAGGAACTAATGGTAAGACCACTACAACAACTTTACTCTATAATTTATTTACACAATTAGGTTTTCGTTGTGCTTTACTTTCAACAATAGAAAACAGAATTTCAGATAAAGTTTTAAATTCAAATCATACGACTCCTGATCCTATTACCATAAACCAGTTACTAGCTCAAGCAGTAGACGAAGGTTGTCAATATGCATTCATGGAAGTCAGTTCTCACGGAATACATCAAAATAGGTTAGCAGGGTTAACTTTTAAAATTGGAGCTTTTACAAATATCACGCATGACCATTTGGATTATCATCAAACGTTTTCCAATTATATTGCTGCTAAAAAGAAATTTTTTGATGAATTACCAAAGACCGCGATTGCGATCACTAATATGGATGATAAAAATGGTCTTATAATGCTTCAAAATACGAACGCTAAAAAAGTAACCTATTCCTTAAAATCAAATTCAGAGTATAAGGGAAAAATTATTGAGAATAGATTAGACGGAATGTTGTTACAATTTAATAATCAAGAATTTTGGACAGTTTTAGCAGGAAAATTCAATGCATACAATGAACTTTTAGCTTATACTATTGCTTCTGAATTAGGCTTTGATTCTTTAGATATAGTAACAGCATTAAGTAAATTACAACGAGTGAAAGGACGATTTGAAACCTATGTGAGTGATGACAAAAAATATATCATTGTGGATTACGCCCATACTCCCGATGCATTACAAAACATTTTGGAGGCCATCAATCAATCCCGTACCAGAAATGAAAAATTAATTACTGTTTTTGGTTGTGGAGGACATAGAGATAAAGAGAAAAGACCCAAAATGGGAAATATTGCCACTCGATTATCCGATTTAGCAATTATAACATCCGATAATCCCAGAGATGAAAATCCGGATGAAATAATACAAGAAATTGAAACTGGTATTGAACCTCAAAATACCAATAAATATTTATCCATAACAGATAGAAAACAAGCCATACGAACAGCCATTAAAATGGCAGCACCTAAAGATATAATCCTGATTGCAGGAAAAGGACATGAAAATTATCAAGAAATTAATGGAAAGCATTTTCCATTTGATGATATGAAAATAGCTAAAGAATTATTAAAAAACACATAAAAAGGATGCTTTACCACTTATTTGATTATTTAAATGTAAATTATTATATACCCGGAAGCGGTTTATATAGATATATTACATTCCGAGCCTTAGCAGCGGTATTTACATCTCTATTTATCTCTTTAATTATTGGTAAAAAAATTATCAATTTCCTTCGTAGAAAACAATTAGGTGAAACAGTAAGAGAACTGGGACTTAGCGGACAAAAAGAAAAAGAAGGTACTCCTACTATGGGGGGAATTATTATCATCTTGGCAACGTTGATTCCGGTACTTTTATTTTGTAAATTAAACAACATCTATATTATTATATTGGTCATATCAACCATTTGGATGGGAATTATTGGCTTTTTAGACGATTTTTTAAAAATTCATAAAAAAAATAAAGTCGGATTAAAAGGTAAATTCAAAGTTTTAGGTCAGATAAGTCTCGGTATTTTTGTGGGAGTAGTTTTGTATACGAATAAAGATATTGTAATCAAAGAAAAAATTGAAGGCTCTCATAATATAGAATTTGCAAAAGATTTCTATCCCAGAGAAAAAACATTTAAAACTACTATTCCATTTTTTAAAAACAATCAATTTGATTACGGAAAGGTTCTCAAATGGATAGGAATGGATGAAAAAGAATCAGAAGATTTGGTATGGATCATTTTAATTCCGGTAGTTATAACTATTGTTACTGCAGTTTCTAACGGAGCCAACCTCACCGACGGGATTGACGGACTAGCAGCAGGAAGCTCAGCAATTATTGTTACCACACTAGCTTTATTTGCTTATGTGTCCGGAAATATAATGATGGCGGATTACTTAAATCTGATGTATATTCCTAATTCGGGCGAAATAGTAATATTTTCGGCAGCCTTTGCCGGTGCTTTGATCGGCTTTTTATGGTATAACACGTATCCGGCTCAAATATTTATGGGAGATACGGGAAGTCTTACGATCGGAGGCGTTATCGCAGTTTTAGCTATAGTTTTAAGAAAAGAACTACTAATTCCTGTATTGTGCGGAATATTTTTAATTGAAAATCTTTCTGTAATTCTCCAGGTAATTTATTTTAAATATACTAAGAAAAAATACGGAGAAGGAAAAAGAATATTTTTAATGTCTCCCCTTCATCACCATTTTCAAAAATTAGGATATCACGAAAGTAAAATAGTGACCCGTTTTTGGATTATTGGAATTATGCTGGCCATATTCTGTATCATAACCCTAAAAGTAAGATAAAAAGAAATGAAAAGGTTAGTTATATTAGGAGGTGGAGAAAGTGGCGTAGGTGCAGCCATATTAGGAAAAAAAGTCGGATTTGACGTTTTTCTTTCCGATATGGGTTCTATAAAAGAAGAATATAAAGCAATTTTATCTGAAAAGGGAATTCCATTTGAAGAAAAACAACATACAGAGGCATTAATACTCAATGCTGATTGGATCATAAAAAGCCCGGGGATACCTAAAAAATCACCCATAATTCAAAAAATTAATGAAAGACAAATTCTTATTTCATCAGAAATTGAATTTGCCTCGCAATATACCGATGCTACACTTATTGCAATTACCGGTTCAAATGGTAAAACAACCACTACCTCATTAACCTACCATATGTTTAAAAAAGCAGGTTATTCAGTTGGATTGGCAGGAAATATCGGTAAAAGCTTTGCTTGGCAGGTAGCTGAAGAAAATTTTGATTATTATATACTTGAAATTAGTAGTTTTCAGTTAGATGACATTCAAAACTTCAAACCTCATATAGCCATGGTCTTGAATTTAAGTCCTGACCATCTCGATCGATATGAATACACCTATCAAAAGTATATCGATGCAAAATTTACAATAACTAAAAATCAAGATCCTAAGGATTATTTTATATATAATGAGGATGATCCAATGACTACTAATTGGTTTCAAAATCACAATACCAAAGCGCAAAAGCTTCCTTTTTCTTTACATATGAAAATTGAAAACGGAGCTTTCAGCGATCATGAAAATATAAACTTCCACATTAACTCAGATACTTTTAAAATGAAAATCAACGAATTAGCGCTTACAGGAAAACACAATATTGCCAATTCCATGGCAGCAGGAATTGCCGGAAAACTATCTAAAATTAAAAATGATTTCATAAAACAAAGTTTAATGGATTTTGAAGCGGTAGAACACCGTTTGGAATTTGTTTTAAAAATTAATGGAATTAATTTTATCAACGACAGTAAGGCGACCAATGTAAATTCTGTTTATTATGCTTTAGAAAGTATGAAAACACCGGTGATATGGATTGTGGGAGGAACTGACAAAGGAAATGACTACAGTGAACTGATTCCATTTGTTCAAAGAAAAGTCAAAGCCATAGTTTGCTTAGGTGTTGATAATAAAAAGATAATTGATACTTTTCAGGATATAGTTTCAAACATTGTTGAAACTAAATGTATGAAAGATGCCGTAAATGCAGCCTATAGTTTAGGCTCAAAAGGAGATTCTGTACTTCTTTCACCTGCATGTGCAAGTTTCGATTTATTTAAAAATTATGAAGATCGAGGAAATCAGTTTAAGGAGGAAGTTAGAAAACTTTAATAAATGAGAAAATTAAAACAATACTTTAAGGGAGACATAACTCTTTGGGCAGCGATATTACTGATTTCGTTAGCTTCCTTCTTACCCGTATATTCTGCCAGTTCGAATTTGCAATATGTAGTCGGACAAGGATCCGTTTTGGGACATTTTGCCAAACATGCCGGGTTTATTATAGTCGGAATAGGTATTGTTTTTATTTTTCAAAAAATTGATTATAAATATTTTGGCGGATTTTCCAAATTATTATTACCGGTAGTTATTTTTTTATTGATACTTACTTTAATGCAAGGCAAAAGTATTGATGGAGCGAATGCTTCTCGTTGGTTGAAACTTCCGGGGGTTCCGTTTGCCTTTCAAACCTCTGTTTTTGCGGCATTAGTATTAAATATATATGTTGCCCGATATCTTGATAGAATTAAAGATAAAGAAATAACTTTCAATAATAGTTTTGTACCTATTTTACTACCTATTTTTATGGTAGTCGGACTTATATTTCCTGCAAACGGATCAACGGGAATTTTAATTTTTTTGATGGTTTTAGCTTTATTGTTTATCGGGGGATATCCTATCAAAATATTACTTTCAATTATCGGGGTTGGTATAATTGTGGCTATTCTTTTTATAACAATCGTGTTGGAATATCCGGATATGTTTCCCGGCCACAGGGTTCATACTTGGAAGAGCAGAATTGAAAACTTTGCTGGAGAAGATGGAGAAGAAAGTTACCAGGTACAACAAGCTAAAGCAGCTATAGTTCAGGGCGGTATTATACCCAGAGGACCGGGAAAAAGCGCTTTTAAGCAATCTTTACCTCAATCTTCTTCGGATTTTATATTTGCTATTATAGTAGAGGAATACGGTTATGCTGGTGTGTTTTTATGTTTTTTCCTTTATTTACTTATACTCTGGAGAATCATTGTTATAGCCACTAAGGTGGAAAATATATTCGGTACTTTATTAGTGGTGGGTATTGGTCTACCGGTTATATTTCAGGCATTTTCCAATATGGCTGTAGCCGTTAATTTAATTCCGGTTACCGGACAGCCTCTACCCATATTAAGTTACGGAGGAACTTCCATGTGGGTAACTTATATGGCTTTAGGGATTATTATTAGTGTAAGTCGTGATATTGTTTCAAATGAAAACACAGTTAAAGAAAATAATAAAGGAGATATAAATTATGAGATCGCCTAGATTTATAATAAGCGGAGGTGGAACCGGTGGACATATTTTTCCTGCAATTGCCATTGCAGATGAAATAAAACATCGTATTCCTAATGCAGAATTTCTGTTTATAGGTTCGGAAAATAAAATGGAAATGGAAAAAGTACCTCAAGCCGGTTATGCTATTGAAGGATTATGGATCTCAGGAATTTCACGATCGTCCATACTATCTAATTTTAAATTTCCTTTTAAGGTTATTTCGAGCCTGGTAAAATCACGAAAAATTATTAAATCTTTCCAACCGAATGCAGCGATTGGTACCGGCGGATATGCATCCGGGCCTGCTTTATATGTTGCGGCTCAAGCAAACATTCCCACTTTTATACAGGAACAAAATTCGTTTCCCGGTATTACCAATAGAAAACTTGGAACTAAAGCCAAAGGAATTTTTGTTGCTTATGAAGGCATGGGAAAATATTTCCCAAAAGATAACTTATATGTTACCGGAAATCCTGTTAGGAAATCTTTATTTGGAACTATAACTCAAGAACAAGCAAAAAAAGAATTAGGACTCGATCCATCGAAATTGGCAATTTTATCTATAGGAGGGTCTTTAGGCTCGAGAACCATCAATAATTTTTGGAAGGAAAATTCCAAGATAATTGCTGATACTAATATTCAAATCATATGGCAAACCGGAAAATTGGATTATTCTGATATTAAAGTTAATAACAACTTAAAACACAACAATATATTTATTTTTGAGTTTATAAAAGATATGTCCATTGCTTATGCTGCTGCTGATATCATTATATCTAGAGCCGGAGCAATAGCCATATCGGAATTAACCTTAGCCGGAAAGCCAACAATACTTATACCTTTCCCCTTTGCTGCAGAAGATCATCAAACTAAAAATGCCCTGCAATTAGTTAACGCAAACGCTGCAAAAATGGTAAAGGATTCAGAGGTTTCTCAAAAATTATTAAGCGAGATACAAAATCTTTGTAACGATAAAAAAGAAAGAGAACTATTGTCTGAAAATATTGTTAAATTGGCTAAGCCCAATGCTACGGAAGAAATTGTAACTCATATATTAAATGAATTGAAAATTTACTAGTCTATGAAAGATATTCATACATATAAAAATTATTACTTTATAGGAATTGGAGGAATAGGAATGAGTGCTTTGGCTCGTTATTTCAAATTTTCCAATGCAACAGTGTATGGATATGATAAGACTCCCACTAAACTGACTCATAACCTGGAAAAGGAAAATATATCCATTATTTATGAGGATACGATTTCATTACTTCCGAAAAATATTTCCAAAGAGGATACGGTAGTGATTTATACACCTGCTATACCTGAAAATTTAAAAATTAAAAACTATTTTATTGAAAAAGGATTTACACTTTTCAAACGATCCCAAGTTTTAGGTGAAATCACCAAAAGTACTCTGTGTTTGGCTATTGCAGGAACTCATGGAAAGACGACAACTTCAACCTTATTAGGACATATTTGTAAGTATGCAAATTTACCCGCTACTGCTTTTTTAGGCGGTATTTCTGCCAATTATAATTCTAACTTCATTTACAATGGGTCTAAGATTTCCATTGTTGAAGCTGATGAATTTGATAGGTCCTTCTTGTCTCTTTCTCCAAACATGGCAGCTATAACATCTACAGATTCAGATCACTTGGATATTTATGGAAATCATGAAAATATTATTGAATCTTTTAATCAATTTGCGGACTTAATTCCCGAAAACGGATTTTTAATAGTTAAAAAAGGGTTACCCATCAATGCAAAACACCTTACTTATTCAGCTTATGAAAAGGCAGATTATTATGCTGAAAATATACAGATAATCAATGGACAATTCCATTTTGATTTAGTAACGCCTCATCAAATTATAAAAGATTTTATTGTACCCATACCCGGAAAACACAATGTAGAAAATGCAATAGCCGCTTTAGCAATCAGCTCACAACTAGGTATTGAAGCCGATATACTACGTAAGGCTTTAATTGATTTTAAAGGGGTTTTACGAAGATTTAATAAACATGTATTTGAAAATAATAAAATTTACATCGATGATTATGCCCATCATCCAACTGAAATCAATGCTGTAATCGATACAATTAGAAATTTGTATCCTACCAAAAAATTACTGACAGTATTTCAGCCTCACTTATATTCAAGGACCGCTGACTTTGCAGAGGATTTTGCTAAAAGTCTCAGCAAAACAGATACGCTTATTTTATTGGACATCTACCCGGCCAGAGAAACTCCTATCGAAGGAATAACTTCGGAATGGTTGGCGGATAAAATACAACTTGATGACAAGGAAGTATGCTCGATTGATAATGTTTTAAAAAGTATTAAGACAAAAGATTTTGATGTGCTCTTAACCATAGGAGCCGGTAATATTGATACCTTATATGATCCCATAATAAATTGGCTTAATGAAATTAAAATATAGATTAATTAAAATTTTTTTATTACTAATAGTACTAGGATTTTTGATGAACTTTGCAGTTCGAAGACATAATGATAAAAGTATAGATAACGTCAGTATTCTAATTGATAATTCTGATTATATACATTTTATTACCAATGCCATGGTTTATGACATTGTCAACCGATCTTCAAAAAATGAAAAGAAAGCAAGTAAAATAAAAGATATAGATATTTCCAAAACAGAAGAAAATTTGGATACCATACCGTTTATTTCAAACAGTAATGTTTATATAGACTTAAATGGTTCCCTAAATATACATGTGAGTCAAAAAATTCCAATTGTTCGAATTAAGACTCCTAGTGATGAATTTTATTTGGATCAATACGGTACTAAATTTCCTTTGTCCCAAAACTTTTCATTGCCTTGTTTACTTGTAAGTGGTGATATTAAAGCAGAGGAATATAAGAAATTAGTGAAATTATCTCAATTAATAAGTGAAGACAAGATATTAAAAAATCACATTATAAGCATTGATAAAGACAAAAAAAATAGTTATAATTTACTTTTAAATGTAGCCGGAGTATATATAGAATATGGTGATCTTAAAAACAATCATCAGAAACTTACAAATCTAAAAGAATTTTACAAACAATATCTAGATTATGTAGGTTTTGGCGTTTATAAGAAAATAAGTTTAAAATATGACAATCAAATAGTTGCAACAAAGAGATAAATATGGACAACAACAACAATATTGCAGTAGGTTTGGATATAGGCACAACAAAGATTGTTGCTATAGTTGGGCAAAGGAATGAACATGGAAAATTGGTTATTCTGGGAATGGGAAGAGCTAAAAGTTTAGGCGTTCATCGGGGTGTAGTAAATAATATTACTCAGACTATTGATTCAATAAAAAAAGCAATTTCTGAGGCTGAAAAAGCAGCAAATTACAAAATTACCGATGTTACTGTTGGAATTGCAGGACAACATATTAGAAGTCTTCAACACAGCGATTATATTTCCAGACCTAATTTTGAAGATGTTATTGACGATACGGATATTGAAAAGTTAAAAGAACAAGTACATAAACTAGTCATGCTTCCGGGAGAAGAAATTATACATGTTCTTCCTCAAGAATACAAGGTTGATTCTCAATCTGAAATTATTGAACCGAGAGGTTTCCACGGTAGCAGATTGGAAGCTAATTTTCATGTTGTAGTTGGTCAAATTTCTTTAATTAGAAATATTGCCAGATGTGTTAAAGAAGCAGGGTTAAATTTAGTAGGTATAACATTGGAACCCCTTGCCTCTTCGGATGCGGTTTTGAGTCAGGAAGAAAAAGAAGCCGGAGTTGCTTTGATCGATGTAGGAGGAGGTACAACCGATATTGCCGTTTTTAAAGATAATATTATTCGTCATACAGCGGTAATACCTTTCGGTGGAAATGTGATTACTGATGATATCAAATCAGGTTGTTCAATTATTGAAAGACAGGCAGAAATTTTAAAAGTTAAATATGGTTCTGCCTGGCCATCTGAAAATAAGGAGATTGAAGTCATCAGTATACCCGGATTGCACGGAAGAGAACCTAAAGAAATTACCGTCAAGAAATTATCTCAAATTATACATGCAAGGGTTGAAGAAATTATTTCCTTAGCTTATTTAGAATTAAAAAATTACGGATGTGAGGAGCAAAAGAAAAAGTTGATTGCAGGAATCGTAATGACGGGAGGAGGCTCTAAGTTAAAGCATTTAAGGCAATTAACTGAATATACCACAGGTATGGATGTTCGCATTGGTTATTGTAATGAACATTTAGCCGGAGGACAGCCCGAAGAATTAGCCAGTCCTGAATATGCTACTGCCATAGGATTATTAATGACAGGGCTCAATAATCTTGAATTAAAGAAAAATAAAATTCAACAGGAAACTAAAAATATAAAGAAACCTGAAGTTTCTTCAGATATTCCGACTGAAAATTCTAGTACAACTACCCTGAATATTGAGCAAAAAACTTTGAAAGAAGAAAAGAAGAAAAGTAAAGAAAAGAAAAAATCTATATTCGCTTCTTTTCAAGAAAAATTTATTAAATATATTAACGATACAGAATAAACAGATAGAATACAATGGATAATACAGAGAACAATAAGCTATTTTTTGAGCTGCCCAAAAATAAAACTTCAGCCATCAAGGTAATTGGTGTCGGAGGTGGAGGAAATAATGCTGTTGGTTATATGTATGATCAAGGCATTACCGGTGTAGATTTTATAATTTGCAATACGGATGCACAGGCATTAATCAATAATCCTATCCCAAATAAAATTCAGTTGGGAAATACCATTACGGAAGGTTTAGGAGCCGGAGCCAATCCTGAAATCGGAGAACAGGCTGCTCTAGAGAGTATAGATGACATTAAAAATGCTTTAGGTGATCAAACTAAAATGGTTTTCATAACCGCAGGAATGGGAGGAGGAACCGGTACAGGAGCAGCGCCTATTATTTCGGGTATTGCAAAAGAAATGGGTATTCTAACTGTTGGTATTGTCACTATTCCTTTTTCTTTTGAAGGTAAATCGCGATTGGAACAAGCAGAAAAAGGTCTTGAAAAAATCAGGAAAAACGTTGACTCTTTAATTGTCGTAAAAAACGATAAGTTGAGAGAATTGTATGGAAACTTGGGTTATAAATCCGGATTCTCAAAATCCAATGAGGTGCTAAGCACAGCTGCTAAAGGAATTGCTGAAGTTATTACAAAAAATTACTCCATCAATATAGATTTACGTGATGCTAAAACCGTTCTGGCAGATAGCGGAACAGCCATCATGGGATCTGCTGTTTCTTCCGGACCTAACAAAGCCCAGGATGCTATCATGGCTGCCTTGGATTCTCCTTTGCTTAATGATAATAAAATTACGGGAGCTAAGAATGTATTATTGTTAATCGTATCCGGCGATGATGAGATAACAGTAGACGAAATAGGTATCATTAATGATTATATTCAATCTGAAGCCGGTAATAGTACAAATATTATTATGGGTATCGGTGAAGATGAAAGTTTAGGAGATAGTATCAGAGTAACTGTCATTGCAACCGGTTTTCCTGTGGACGATGAAAGAAACAGCGGTAAAGAAAAAGAGAAGATCGTACATACGTTAACTGATGATTTTCCAACTTCTAATCCCTTGAATTTAGGAAATGCAAAAGCTGCAAATTTCAATAGTCAAAAAGATAATAGATCTGATGAACCACAAATAATTTCTTCAATTAATAAAGGAAATTATATTCAGGAAAAAAACGAAGAAAAAACGATTCAAAAAATAATAACTCTAGAAGATGAAGAAGAGGTAACCACTTTTGGAATATCTAACAGAAAAGATCCGATTGTTCCTTCTTTTCCCATTGATGAGGAAATAAATATTATTAAAAAGGATGTATATCCTCCCCAAAATAATGAAACAACTTTATTTTCTAATACAGAAAATACATTTAAGGAACTCAAAGAAGATAAACTTCCCGAGCCTCCTGTAAACCAATCGACTATATTCACTTTAGATGAAGCTGAGGATTTTACTCAAAAAGTAAATTTTCAAACAGAAACCGAAGAATTTAGTTCTTATAATAACAAATTTCAGCTTCCTGAAGAAAAAAAGGAAATTTTCACAGAAGATCAAACCGTTTCTGAAGATAAAAATTATTCTTCAGAATCCTTGAATGAGCTTATGGAGAAAAAAATCCAAGAAAGAAGAGAACGATTGAAAAAACTGAACAGCAAATTTCAAGGATTATCTAAACAAAATGTTGATGAAGTGGAAAAAGTTCCGGCTTATAAAAGACAAGGCATTAATTTAGATGAAAATATAGATTCTAATAAAAGTTCGGATATGTACTTTAACAAAAATTCTAATGAAGTTCAAATCCGACCGAATAATTTTTTCCATGATAATGTTGATTAGTCCCTAACTAAAACAAATAATTATGAGCTTAGAAACTAAAATAATGGATGCGATGAAAGTCGCCATGAAAGATAAAGATAAAGTAGCATTGGAATCATTACGAGCTATTAAATCTCAATTGTTATTACTTAAAACGGATGGTAAGACGGAAGATATTTCTCCGGACCAGGAAATTGCTTTATTACAAAGATTGGTTAAGCAAAGAAAAGAGGCTTATGAACAATTTTTAGCTAATAACAGGAATGAATTGGCTGAAAATGAATTAGCACAAGCAAAAGTCATTGAGCAATTCCTTCCGACACAACTTACTCCTGAAGAATTAGAAAAAGAACTTCGAGAGATTATAGCCGAAACCGGTGCTCAAGATATTAAAGATCTGGGAAAGGTTATGGGCATAGCTTCAAAAAAATTACAAGGAAAATCCGAAGGAAAAACAATATCAGAAACTGTTAGGAAGTTGTTGTCCTAATTTATCTTTTGTATGTAAGCCGATGCTATCAGTCGGCTTTTTAAATTAAAAAAGACATTCGTAAATGAATGTCTTTTCTATTTTGTATTGTTTATAAGCAAACTTTTTATCGATCTGATTCATTGTAATTCCTTAACATAATCCAACCGGTAAATTCTCTCCCGTCGGCAATTGTAATTATGTACCAATAGGAAGATGTCGGCAGATTTCTGCCTAAATGTTTTCCGTCCCATACAAAACATGTATTAGAGGTTTCTTCATAAACTTGTTTACCGTATCGGTCAAAGATTTTAACTTGAGAATTTTCGCCTTTAAACAAATCTAATCCGCATACTCTCCATGCATCGTTATAATTATCACCGTTGGGAGTTATCACATTATTAATTCCGAAAATTATTCCTTTGGATGTTATAGCATCACAAGAATTGGCAACAGAACGTACATAGAATGTATAAATTCCTTGTTTTAAATTAGTAAATGTGTTACTTCTTTGCCAATTTATCTTATCGATGGAATATTCCAACGGAGCCGGTCCATTTGCTATTACGGTTATATAATCTTTTCCTTGCTGTAATTCAACAATAATCGGTTCTTCCAATAATTTAACTTCTATTTGATGCGTAGTAGTACAGCTGATATTATAATTTAAAATTTTAGTATGTTCAACCGTATAAATACCTATGTCTCTAACATTTTCCAGATATTGACCGGTTCCAACTAATTTTCCTTTGAAATACCATCGGATTTGATCGTATCCATCATCTCCAGCGTCTAGTGTTGCAGCATATCTTGGACAGATATAAACTATTTCATTAGGAGGCGTTGGAGAAAGATAAGGAATCAATTCTACTTTTGCTACCGATGGACAAAAATCATCATCTATATTATCCACACGAACATATACATATCCGTTTTTACTTTTATAGTTAGATAATTCGGGTTCTTGTATTTGTTTTGAAGGTTTACCCATTGCTTCATCTTTCAAGGCATTATTTGCATCCTTTTCGGTTCTATAAAAACGAATTGTTGAATTGGGTTGATTTTTAAATAAATGTTCAACTAATGGAAGTTGAAAATACGCGTATCCGTCTTGATCTCCATCACAAGCATATAGGGTAGCATCATTAAGCTCTACAGGATCATTGGTTTCAAATTCTATTTTTGTAATGCCGATACATTCGGTTTGAATATTTTTAATTCTACAATAAATTGAATCGGATAAATTTAAATATTTGTTTTTATCTAATACCCCTGTTCCGTTCAATGCTTTTTTATATCCTTCATGATAGGTTATTTCATATACGCGTTGATCTAAATAATTATGTCCTGATTTATCTTTAATTTTAGGATCGAGGTCTTTGAGTAACAGGTCATCATATTTTCCATTATTGTCTCCATCACACACAAATTGAGGTATCAGTTGTGGACGTGGCGTTTCTTTTTGAGTGATTATTATTGTTCCTTCATTTCCACAGCCGTTCTCTTTGTTTTCAAATTTAACTTTTATTTCTACTTTGTTTTCTCCTACAGGGGGTTCGTAATCGGTTAAAGTATTAGGTATTGGCCCTGATGTGTCTTCTACTCTGCCAATCTCTACTCCTTTGCTGTCTTGGAAAATTACTCGCATATCTTGTAAGAAGCTTTTTATTCTTGCTTCTTCTCCATTGGATGACAACATTGGATAAATCGAACTCCATAAATCTACTCGGGTTTTACTGCCTTGCGGTTCGTATTCACAGATGATCGGTTCGTCTTTTGCTACTTTTAAATATGGATATACGTAGAGTTTTACTTTCGATACTTCATCACAATAGTTGCCTTCTTCGTCTTTTACTCTTACATAGATTTCATCTACTAGGTATAATCCTTCTTTATATAATTCTCTATTGGTATAGTTACTTATTTCCGGTTCGGTCAGGTGTGTATAAATCCCTTTTGCTTCATTTTTAAAGGCTTCTTTGGCATCTGATTCATTTCTGTAATAGCGATAACTGCTTGTAGGATAATTGCCCAGTAATTGTTCTGATTCATGTAAATTAAATATTTCTTTTGAATCATCTTGGGAATCATCGCATTTTATTGATAAGCGTACTTCTTTCGGGATTGGTACATGGTTGGAATTTTTCTTAAACCATACTTCATTTATGCCTATACAACCGCTCTCTTGATTCAGTACTCGTACGTATAACGGGTTCAGGAAGTCCACAGTAAAGTACGTTTGTTTGTCTATCGGAAGTATCGTCGGATCATTTACTGCTAAGGCTTCGGACTGAGTGCGGTAATACGTAATTTCTTGTTTCGCTGACGGGGTAATTACCAGGTTATCTAAATCTTTTAGTAATACGTCATTATACTCTCCGTCTAAGTCTTCATCACACAGGGTATAGGTTACCTTATTGGGACGTGGCGTTTCTTTTTGGGTAATTGTTATTGTTCCTTCATTTCCACAGCCATTCTCTTTGTTTTCAAATTTAACTTTTATTTCTACTTTGTTTTCTCCTACAGGGGGTTCGTAAGTGGTTAAAGTATTAGGTATTGGCCCTGATGTGTCTTCTACTCTGCCAATCTCTACTCCTTTGCTGTCTTGGAAAATTACTCGCATATCTTGTAAGAAGTTTTTTATTCTTGCTTCTTCTCCATTGGATGACAACATTGGATAAATCGAACTCCATAAATCTACTCGGGTTTTACTGCCTTGCGGTTCGTATTCACAGATGATCGGTTCGTCTTTTACTACTTTTAAATATGGATATACGTAGAGTTTTACTTTCGATACTTCATCACAATAATTGCCTTCTTCGTCTTTTACTCTTACATAGATTTCATCTACTAGGTATAATCCTTCTTTATATAATTCTCTATTGGTATAGTTACTTATTTCCGGTTCGGTCAGGTGTGTATAAATCCCTTTCGCTTCATTTTTAAAGGCTTCTTTGGCATCTGATTCATTTCTGTAATAGCGATAACTGCTTGTCGGATAATTGCCCAATAATTGTTCTGATTCATGTAGATTAAATATTTCTTTTGAATCATCTTGGGAATCATCGCATTTTATTGATAAGCGTACTTCTTTGGGGATTGGTACATGGTTGGAATTTTTCTTAAACCATACTTCGTTTATGCCTATACAACCGCTTTCTTGATTCTGTACTCGTACGTATAAAGGGTTCAGGAAGTCCACAGTAAAGTACGTTTGTTTGTCTATCGGAATTATCGTCGGATCATTTACTGCTAAGGCTTCGGACTGAGTGCGGTAATACGTAATTTCTTGTTTCGCTGACGGGGTAATTACCAGGTTATCTAAATCTTTTAGTAATACGTCATTATATTCTCCGTCTAAGTCTTCATCACATAGGGTATAGGTTACCTTATTGGGGCGTGGCGTTTCTTTTTGGGTGATTGTTATTGTTCCTTCATTTCCACATCCATTCTCTTTGTTTTCAAATTTAACTTTTATTTCTACTTTGTTTTCTCCTACAGGGGGTTCGTAATCGGTTAAAGTATTAGGTATTGGTCCTGATGTGTCTTCTACTCTGCCAATCTCTACTCCTTTGCTGTCTTGGAAAATTACTCGCATATCTTGTAAGAAGCTTTTTATTCTTGCTTCTTCTCCATTGGATGACAACATTGGATAAATCGAACTCCATAAATCTACTCGGGTTTTACTGCCTTGCGGTTCGTATTCACAGATGATCGGTTCGTCTTTTGCTACTTTTAAATATGGATATACGTAGAGTTTTACTTTCGATACTTCATCACAATAGTTGCCTTCTTCGTCTTTTACTCTTACATAGATTTCGTCTACTAGGTATAATCCTTCTTTATATAGTTCTCTATTGGTATAGTTACTTATTTCAGGTTCGGTCAGGTGTGTATAAATCCCTTTTGCTTCATTTTTAAAGGCTTCTTTGGCATCTGATTCATTTCTGTAATAACGATAACTGCTTGTCGGATAATTGCCCAGTAATTGTTCTGATTCATGTAAATTAAATATTTCTTTTGAATCATCTTGGGAATCATCGCATTTTATTGATAAGCGTACTTCTTTCGGGATTGGTACATGGTTGGAATTTTTCTTAAACCATACTTCGTTTATGCCTATACAACCGCTCTCTTGGTTCAGTACTCGTACGTATAAAGGGTTCAGGAAGTCCACAGTAAAGTACGTTTGTTTGTCTATCGGAATTATCGTCGGATCATTTACTGCTAAGGCTTCGGACTGAGTGCGGTAATAGGTAATTTCTTGTTTCGCTGACGGGGTAATTACCAGGTTATCTAAATCTTTTAGTAATACGTCATTATACTCTCCGTCTAAGTCTTCATCACACAGGGTATAGGTTACCTTATTGGGGCGTGGCGTTTCTTTTTGGGTGATTATTATTTTTCCTTCATTTCCACATCCATTCTCTTTGTTTTCGAATTTAACTTTTATTTCTACTTTGTTTTCTCCTACAGGGGGTTCGTAATTGGTTAAAGTATTTGGTATTTGTCCTGATGTGTCTTCTACTCTGCCAATCTCTACTCCTTTGCTGTCTTGGTAGATAATTCGTAAAGAATTGAACATTCTATTTAAACGTGTTGGATCAGGAATGCCATTTGATTCAAGCATTGACCGGGATAATTCCCAAAGATTAATTTTTGATTTTGTAGCGTCCGGTTCGTATTCGCAAATTTCAACGGATTGATTTTCTACTTTTATATAAGGATATACTTTTATTTTAATCTTTGCTATACTATCGCATTGAATTCCTTTGCTATCCTTTACTCTGACAAATACCTCATCAAATGTATAAAATCCATCTGTAGTTATCACTCTGGTTTGGTAAGCATTTGGATTTGCAACAGCATTACTGATCTTTCCTTTTCGTGCTTGATTTTCATCTTTATAATATTCAAATTGAACATCAGAAGAACTACTAATCCGGTTGGAAACAGAAGTAAGGTCAACGAAGGATTTATTCTGACCGTCCATACATCCTATTATTTCAACTTCCTGTTTATCCAGCAATAGGCGTGGATTTACATTTACCGATATAGCGGTAATGGTCGGACAAGTTTTATCTTTTTTATCTATTCTGACATAGATTGTATAAAACGGATTGTCCGGAGGAATATTGGTAAATTCATTATGTTTGATGGTAAAGTTTACAGGCGATACCTCATTCTTATGTTCTTCTGCATCTTGTTTTGTTCTATAGTAAGTAAAATCATATTCCGAATTGATAAAGGATAGAGATTCTCCGGTAATAATATTAGTTTTGTAATCATCTAAATTGCTGATTACATACTTGCCGTCTATGGTTCCATCGGTTTCATCACAAATATCTATAAAGTGGACATTGGCTTTAGGAACTAAAGAAATTAAAAATTCTACTTTACGGATTATATAGCACTGCGTCTTTTTGTATTCAAACTTAATCCAAATTTCATCTCCACTGGAAACTCCATATTCTTCTAAATTTGCCTCTGGGATATCTATCCCATAAATTGCGTTGTATTTACTTGCATGATAAGAAACAGTAAAATCACTCAGTATATATGAACTTCCAATCATTTGAGATGGATAATCCTTTAAGTTAACATTTTTCTTTTTCTCTTCATTACATAATAAGGTAGCAAAATGATTTACCTCTAATTCAGGATATGCTTCAACTTCTATAGGAGCAATTGAAAAACAGTTACTTTTTATATTTCTTACTCTAACCCAAAAAGTGGTTGGAAATCGGGTAACCGAAGCACTCCTCGAAATACTATTTTGATTTTTAAGTGCATCATCCTCTCTAGTAAAATAAATAAATTCAAAATCCTTACTATCTATGTTGGAATCAAGAAAAAGGCTATTGTAATTTTCCAACCAAATAGTTTCATAGATGCTGTCTTGATCATTTTTTGTGTTATTATTGCATATGATAACACTTACATTTTGCTTTAAAATGGGAGATTCAATTAATGAAAAATTTAACATAAAATAATCAGAACAATCTTTGGTTTTAATCTTCACCCAAATTTTTGTGGAGTTGGTTACATCAAATTCACTTACCGGATTAGTTCCATTTTTTGCATCATTTTCTGTTACATAATATTCATAACCCATTTGACTCGTCAACTTTGGATTATTGGATATAAGTTGGGCCGTTACCAGTTGATATAAATTTGATGAATTGATTTTTTCTGTTCCGTTATTTCCAAAATCACATATATAGATGTTTGGATTGCTCACTGTCGGTACAGGAATTAAGTTTATTGTAACTCGAATAATCTTAAAACACTTGGTTACCGGATCCTCCACTCTCATGCATATATCATTATTGGTAATATTTGTTGTCGTATTTACCAGATACTTTATTGGAGTATTGCTATCCGTATACGTTCCTAACAATTCACCGGGAGCATCTATTTCATATTCTGCATCGTATATTAACCGATAAAATTGAATGGTTGTCCCTTTTGAATCAAGTATGATTTTAGACAAATCTACTTCTTCTTTATAGTCATCCCCTATGTCACAAACCTCTAAGTCTGTATATTCAGGCAATTGTACGGAGGGCACTAAATTAAATTTAATCTCAACAATAATGGGACATTGGTTTTTAAATTCTAATTTGACAAATGCCGAAAAAATTCCTTGTCCAATTTGAAATTTAGCAGGATTTGTAATCGTTGCTTTACCCCCTTCGTGTGCTTCATTTTTGGTTTTATAATACCTTAAATTTTTTATATCTTTTATAGGAGTTTTTAAACTTGATAACTGATCTTGAGTTAGAAGTTCTTCCAGCTTGTTTGGATCAGTCTTTTTAGAACCTTTTATAAATTCTAATATATTAACAACCTCAATTCCATCATCATTAAAATCACAAATAGTATGGGGACCCAATACTTTTTCTTCAATTGTTATCAAATTGAATTTCAAATCATAAGCATAGCTGCATCGATTATATCGGACTGCAGGATATATTATTTTTGGATTTTCAGCCGAAGTTAGATCAAAACTTTTTTTAATCATTCCTTTTCCATGTTTAGGATCTGCCAAATACATATCCCGATCGTGCTGATTGTCAAAAAATACAATTTTATCATCTGAATCATTTCCAAAGGATGGATGAGAATATGAATAAGTATAAAGATCTTTAAGTAAATCTTCGTAATCTTTTAAGTATATTTTCTCGATACCATCATTGTATGTGTCGCATACATCAAATTCTCTCTTATATAATGTTTGATTTTTAGATACGAAGATAGTTATTGAGCTTACTGCTATAATTCCGCTTTTTTTAATCTTATATTTTAAATAAATTGTAGGTTTAGCCGGTGCCTCTACACTATAGATATAGCCGGGTGATGATTCCTTTAATTTAAGTTTATCCGTACATGCCAAATCTTTATAAAAACCTTCAATCTCAATATCTTGAGGAGTTAATGAAGTACCGGACAAAAAGTTAGGAAGATACGATTCCAAATTTACTTCTTCTGTATCATTGGCATTACATATAGTTGGATAAGGCAATCCATCTCCGATGCCGCCGCCACCGCCGCCGCCGCTATCGCTACAATCTCCGATGGCTTTTAAAATCAATTTTGTTTTTACTTCTCCACAAAAATCCGGATGAGTCGCTTTGATGTAAATAGTGTTATTTAATCTCAACATACAATTATCCGGATTTACAATTTCGTTGCTGTAATAGGAATCTTTATAGTATTTCCATTTTACGGTAGTATGGGAAGGATTGATCGGAGAATTTGTTAGTAAGTTAGAGTTATATTTGGTTAGATCCAACATCACGGATTGACCTTCTCTAACATCGCAAATTTCAGCTAAATACTCTTCTAACTCTAGTTTTTTAACCAATTTTACAGTAAATGCGATTAAGGTATAGCACGACTTATCCCTTATGGATTTATTCCATGCTTTAAGGTAAAACTTTACACTATCATCGTCAGTTCCTGATAAATCAATCGGGTAATTACGTATAACAACATCGGGCAATTCTCTCATCTGATCATCCAGTATTATATACTCTGTAGTCCGTTTATTTATTCCGTAATTAAAATTATTCAAGTTAACATTCTCTATATCGTCATTGCCTTCATCGCAAACAATGAATTGCTGGTTATCTTTTAAATCAGGCTTCTTATTTAATTTAAGATTTATCTCTGTAGAAACAAAGCAATCTCCGCTTTTCAATACTTTTACATAGACCGTCATATCATCAGAAAAAGTAAAGGATTTTGCTTCTTCATCTGAAATCTGATTAGTTAAATTCTTATACCTGTAATAGGTAAATTTTAAATTTGTATCCGGGTTTATCAGTTGCTGATATGATGTTAAATCAACTGTATAACTTTCTCCTTTATTAATACAAAAAGGTGGGGGTGATTGTTTTTCTGCCGTAGGATATTCTTTGCTAAACTTCACCTGTAGGGTATCAGTAAGTGAAAAACCATTACAACCATAATAAGTAACCTTTGCTATAAAGTAATTGTTGGTGGTGGATTTGACTACCCAAGTATCACCCCAATTACTTGGACTTGAAGAATTTCCTTCATACCAAGCAACGGAAATATCCGTATTTCCATTCGGAGTAAATCTCCA
Organism: Apibacter sp. B3919; assembly: GCF_026537405.1. Lineage (NCBI taxonomy): Bacteria > Pseudomonadati > Bacteroidota > Flavobacteriia > Flavobacteriales > Weeksellaceae > Apibacter > Apibacter sp. B3919. The sequence continues at coordinate 55,053 of NZ_JAFNMG010000003.1, forward strand.
TGCTTCTTTTTTTGCTTCCCATTCTCCCCTATTTCTTCCCGGGGGAGAAACTCCAATGTATCCATTGGAATTGATGATCCCTATTAAAGCGTTTTTATCTTTAGTGGTATGGGGGTTTTTACTTTTATTTCCAACATATATATCTATGATATTAAAAGTTTCATACAAAACAATTTGTGAAGATGAATAAATCCGATCCGGTCCGTACTGTTTTAAATTATCAAAATTAATAATGAATTTCCTATAGGGAGCTTTCCCTTCATAAGCAACTTTTACCTTGCTCGGTGTGGTATTATTCATGTCGTGATAAACACCAAATATTGAATTTTTAGGTAACCCGGAATTTGGATTATTACCTGAAATAATATACGGACATTCTTTATTTTTTTGCGACAGGTCAAAGCTGACTACTCCATTATCACTGACAATAATTTGATTATAACTTTTTCCATAAAAGCAAAAATTAAAACCTATATCGATGATATCGTTACCAAAAACATCATCGTTTTTACCATTGGTGTTACCGGTTGATACCGGAGTACCTTTGGTAAAATCTATATTTGAGGGATATTGAATGGAAGAAACTTCATATTTATCTGTTTGTTTGATTATGGGATAATCTACACTTAGTTTAATATTTTTATTTCTAAAAAACTTATAATCACAGTCAACATACACAGTATCTGAATTTCCATTATGATCTTTGATTAAGACCTTGGGTTCTTTAAAATCCTGTGAAAAAATTTTACCAATAAAAAATATTAAAATAACGAACGAATAAAGGTTTTTCATTTTTTAATTTTATTTATATTATTTAACTAAATAACACCCTATTAAATCAGATTTTATGATAAATACGGATAATGAATGGATAAAGATATTAATTCTTATTTTTTTTTTTCTACTATTAGAGGATTTATTATATAATTTAAAAGTTTTGAAGTGTTTTATATTTATATATATATTTTATTTTATGTGATAAAAATATATTATTTGTATTTTAAACAATTAAAATAATTATATAATCTATAATAGAACCTATATTTTTATCTAAAGATCTTTTATTAATCTTTTAATCAATTTAATCAATCATAGATAATTGTATTCTCTTTCTTTCCTTATCTATATCGATTATTTTTACTTCTACATGTTGATGAAGATGCACGACTGTGCTAATGTCTGTTATGAATTCATTGCATACTTTAGAAAGATGTACTAATCCATTCTCTTTAATTCCTATATCTACAAAACAACCGAAATTAGTGATATTATTGATTATTCCGGGAACTTTCATGCCCGGTTTTAAATCATCAATGGTTTTTAAAGAAGGATCGAAAGTAAACATTTTTACTTGTGTTCTTGGATCTAAACCTGGTTTTTCCAATTCTTTACAAATATCTTCCAAAGTTAAAATCCCTACTTCTTCGTTTACGTAATTGTTTAAATTTATTTTTTGAATTAGTTCTTTATTTCGGATTAAATCTCCCAATTTTACTCCTAAATCTTTCGCCATTTTCATAACTAGTGAATAGCTTTCGGGATGAACAGCGGAATTGTCTAAAGGATTTTCAGATGTCGGAATTCTTAAGAATCCGGATGCTTGTTGAAATACTTTTTCACCAAGTCTGGGAACTTTTTTCAGATCTTGTCTGGTTGAAAATGCTCCCATTTCCGAACGGTACTGAACAATATTTTCAGCCATCTTTTCTCCTATCCCCGAAACATAAGACAATAAGGATTTACTGGCTGTATTAAGGTTTACTCCTACACTGTTTACGCAAGATATAACAACTGCATCCAGTTCTTTTTTCAATAATGTTTGATCCACATAGTGTTGATATTGTCCCACTCCTATGGCTTTAGGTTCTATTTTTACCAATTCCGCAAGTGGATCAGACAACCTTCTTCCTATGGAAACTGCTCCTCTTACCGTAACGTCATAGGATGGAAATTCTTCCCGAGCCAATTTAGATGCAGAATATACGGACGCCCCGGCTTCATTTACAACAAAAACTTTTAGAGGACGATCAAAAGCTATGGATTGTATCAATCGTTCCGTTTCTCGGGAGGCTGTACCATTACCTATGGATATGGCTTCAATTTTATAGGCATTAATTAAAGATTTAATTTTTTTAATTGATTCTTTGGTTTCTTTTTGGGGAGGATGAGGATATATGGTATCATTGTGTAATAAATTACCATTTTCATCTAAACAAACCAACTTACAACCTGATTTATATCCGGGATCAATTGCCAGAATCCTTTTTTCCCCCAAAGGTGATTGCAATAACAATTGCTTTAAATTGGATGAAAACACTTGAATGGCTATTTGGTCGGCTGACTCTTTGGCTTTCTGGAAAACTTCATTACTTAGCGCCGGTTCTAATAAGCGTGAAAAAGAATCTTTTATTGCTAAAAGTAGTTGATCTTTAATTACTTTTTCATGAGTTTTAATTATATATTTGCTTATTATATGTAAGGCTTCCTCTGAGTCAACTTTAACTTTAACGCGTAGAATTCCTTCCTTTTCCCCTCGTAAGATTGCTAAAAACCGATGAGATGGCGAACGTTTTAAATTTTCAGAAAATTCAAAATAATTTGAAAATTTTTGTGCTTCTTTTTCCTCCTCTTTTCCTTTAATCAGCTTAGATTCCAATACGGCATTTTGTTGAAAAAAACGTCTTAAATTTGAACGTACATAATTATTTTCGTTAATCCATTCCGCAATAATATATCCGGCACCTTGAAGAGCATCATCTACTGACAATACCTTATCTGAGGTGTATTTTGAAGCTAATAGAGTTAAATCTGAAATCGGTTTTTGCGCCATTAAGATTTTTGCTAAAGGTTCTAAACCGTTTTCAATTGCAACAGACGCCTTTGTTTTTCTTTTCTTTTTATAGGGTAAGTAATAATCTTCTAAAAGAGTAAGTTCGAAACAATTTTCTATTCTTTGCTTAAATTCTTCGGTTAATGCTCCTTGCTCGTCAATGCTTTTTATAATAAACTCCTTACGTTTTTGAATTTCTTCAAAATCTGTTTTTAACTTAGATATATTGAATAATTGAACTTCATCCAGATTTCCGGTCATCTCCTTTCTATAACGGGCAATAAAGGGTATGGTATGATCTTCGTTTAATAATTTTACCGTATTTTCTATGCTTTTTTGAGAGATATCAATTCGTTTCTGAATGAAGGAAATCATATTTATAGTAATTATTTTATATTTAAGTAGTGTAGGTTCGTTTTTTATTTTATAAAAATAGGTAATATAAATTAATTGTTGAATCAAAAATAACTTGCTTTCAAAATAAATTATAATTTATATTAATAGCATTCCAATTAAATTTTATCTTTACCATCTGATCTTTATATATTTTGTTTAATGACTTTAAAAAGTCTTCTTCTTACTCTTAAACCCTTATTTTTGTTGTAATAAAGCAAATGTCTATTATAAAATAGAGTCTTATATTATTAAAACTTATATTTTTGTATATCTATTAATACCCATGACAAACTTAATACAAAAGTATTTTCCGGAGATAACTGAAAAACAATTGCATAGTTTCGAAAAACTCCCTGATTTGTATTCAAATTGGAATGAAAAAATCAATGTTATATCAAGGAAAGATATAGATTCTTTACTTGAAAAACATGTCCTTCATTCTTTGGGAATAGCAAAAGTAATGCAGTTCGCTCCTTCTACCAAAGTTTTGGATATTGGTACAGGTGGCGGATTTCCGGGTATACCTTTAGCTATACTTTTTCCGGAATCACAATTTACTTTGGCCGACTCCATTGGAAAAAAAATTAGGGTTGTTAATGAAATTGCACAAGAATTACAGTTAGAAAATGTCATCGGTATTCATACACGAGCCGAAAAAATTAAAGAGAAATTTGATTTTGTAGTGAGCCGAGCGGTTACCCAAATGCCTGTTTTTATGTCTTGGGTTAAAGGAAAATTTACATCTAAGAATATCAATAGTTTACAAAATGGCGTTTTATATTTAAAAGGAGGAGATCTAACTGAAGAATTGAAAAATTTTCCCGAGGCTACACTCTATGAGTTAAAAGATTATTTTGACGAGGAATTTTTTAAAACTAAAAAAGTCGTTTATATTAAAAATATGCACTAAAGTTATGCGAAAAAAAATCCAATGGCTTATCCCATTATTAGGAGCAAATTTATTTGTGAATGCTCAATTATCTGAAATTTATTATAACAATTACCAGATAAGCAACGCAAAGGAATTATATGAAAATGAAGCCTATAGAGGAACTCAATATATAATTAATGATTTAATTAACTTTTCTAATCTGAGATCTTATCAATTGGAAATTGCCAATTTTTACGATGCTCTGATAAGCCTTATCTTACAAGATGAAGAAGCAGAAAAGAAATTTGATGCTTTTACAAATAAATATCCGCAAAGCGTATTAACTGAAAGAGCTCACCTCCAATTGGGAAATTACTATTTAATACATCAGGATTATTTTCGCGCAGCAGAAGAACTCTCTAAAGTATCTATAGATAAACTTCCTCCTAATAAAAGAGCCAACCAATACATCAAACTCGGGTATGCTCAATTTATGAATCAGGATTTTGAAAATGCTGAAAAAAACTTAGAAAAAGGATCCTATAGCAACCAATACAAAAATCAAATAGACTTTTTGTTAGGTCATATAGCTTATGCTAACGGTGAGCATATTGAAGCTAAGAAAAAATTCACATCCTTATTAAATCAACCGGAATTTACCGAAAAAATCAAGCCTTATATGGTTCAGATTTATTTTAATGACGGTGAATATGATTCTGCCATATCTACCGGTAAAACTTTATTAGCTTCTAATCAATATCCTGAGTTAAAAAATGAGATAATAAAAATTATAGGAGAAAGTTATTTCAAATTAAAAAAGTATGCCGAAGCCGAACCCTATCTTTCATCTTATATAAAAAATAGTGCTTCTCCAACTTTGAGCGATTATTATCAAATGGGATATGTTTTGTATCAAGCCAAGAAATATGAAGAAGCAGTTACTTATTTTAATAAAATAACTGTTGGAGATATTTCTCCCATTTCACAAAATGCATATTACCAATTGGGGAATTCCTACCTGAAAACAAATAAAAAGAAAGAAGCTTTAACTGCTTTCAAAGCTGCTTCTGAAATGGATTTTGACAAAAAAATTCAAGAAAACGCCTATTTAAATTATGCGAAATTGAGTTATGAAGTAGGTAATCCTTATGAGCCTGTTTCCAAAGTTTTAAATACCTATTTAAAAAGATATCCCGCTTCCAAGCATCAATCGGAAATCAATAAATTGCTGGTTAAATCATATATTAATTCCGGAAATTTCTCAGAAGCCTCTCAACTTTTATCTTCCATACCCAATAAATCTTCGGAGTTGAAACTTAAAGAGCAAGAAGTTGCTTATGCCTACGGAGTACAATTATACAATCAGGGTAAAATAGAATCGGCTTCTCAAGAATTCGAAAAAGCCATACTTTTAAAAAATAATTCTCAATTTTATGCTCGTTCACTCTATTGGTATAGCGATTGTCAATACCAATTAGGAAATTTTCAAAATGCTATTGATAAATTACAACTTTTGCAAAATTCCGGAATTACCATACCGGAAAGTTCGCAAGTGATGTATCAAAAAGGATATTCTTATTTAAAATTGAAGAATTTCGATTTGGCAGCAGTTTCATTTCAAGAATATCTTAAAAATCCAAAGCAAGAATTTAAAGCAGATGCAGAATTACGTCTTGCCGATGCATTATTAGGCAGCAATCAGCTTAACCAAGCAATTCAAATGTATGATCAAGCGTATACCTCTTCTATCGAAGACAGGGAATATTCTCAATATCAAAAAGCTATTGTATATGGTCTGCAAAAAGATTATAAAAATAAAATTGTTGAACTTGAAAAGTTCATTAAAGCATATCCAAAATCGGAAAAAATTAGCGATGCATATTTTGAATTAGGTACAGCGTACGCTGAAACTGAAAATTATCAGAATTCAAATAACTATTTTCAGAAAGTTATCAGCGCTTCCAAAAATAATGACTTAGTGGTTATGTCATATCTTGGTATTGCTGATAATTTGACCAGTTTAAAAGAATATCAAAAAGCTATTTTAAATTATGGAACTATTGCCGATAATTATCCTAAAACCGATTATGCCTTACAAGCTATAACCGGAGCTAAAACTGCATTTATTGAAAGCGGTAAAGAAAATGAATATATTGACTGGGCAAATAGAAAAGGCTATAATATGGACCGTGCGGAAGCTGAGGAATTGTCTTTTATGTCTGCTCAAAAGAAATTTTTATCTAAAGATTACTCTGCGGCCTCTCAAGAATTTGCGAGTTTTTTAACTAAGTTTCCTACTACAAATCGTAAAATAACCTCTCTCTATTATTTAGGAGAAAGTTATTTTCAGCTAACTAATTATAATCAAGCGGTAGAGGCATTAAAAGAAGTTTCAGAATCATCCAATGAAATCCAGGAAGATGCTTTGGTTAGACTTTCTCAAATTTATATAAAACAAGAAAAAGACGAAGCTGCTCAAAATTCGCTAGAATCTTTGTATAAAATTACTTCCAATCAGAACTATAAATCTTTCGCCGAATTAGAATTGATGTATATCTATTCCGATCATAAAGAATATACTAAGGCTAATGAAATGGCTATAAAAGTACTGAATAATTCCAAAAATCCTTCTACTGTAAAAGAACAAGCCACTTTGATAAAAGCGCGCAGTCTATACAATTCGGGAAAAATAAATGACGCAAAATCAGTATTTACAAATCTTGAACAATCTAAAAACAATGCGGTAAAAGCTGAGGCCTTATACTATAACGCATTATTTAAAAATAAAGATAAAAAATACGATGCCAGTAATTCCATAATATTTAATTTAACATCTAAATATTCTGATCAACAGTATTGGGGAGCTAAAGCTCTTCTTATAATGAGCAACAATTATCTAAACCTTAAAGATAATTATCAGGCTACTTATATATTGGAGCAAATTATAGAAAATTATAAAGAGTTTCCGGATGTTGTTCAAGATGCCCAAACTCAACTTAACCATATTAAATAATTATATCTCGTTTTGAAGTTTATGAATACTCAATATAAAATACTGATTTTAATTTTAATAGCGACTATTTCAACCACATCAGGATATTCTCAAATTAAAGAAGAAATATTAACCATTGGAAAAAAGAAAAATCCGAATGTTAATGTAAAAAATATCGAGAAAAAGAAAACAGATCCGGATAAATATCCACCGTCTAATGAAAACAGTTCAGTAAAAAAAGATTCACTAAATTATACGATTATTGATGTTCCTGCTGTTTCTGAATTTCAAACGTCTCAACTGCCTCCTCAATCCTTAAACACTGATTTCACTAATTCATATTATGACAATCATGCTAAGTTAGGTTATGGAACCAGAAATACAGTACTGGGGGATTTGTATTTTAATTATCCGATAAATAATAATTTGACCGGTATTAAATTGTCTGCACTTTCTACCGATGGTCCTAAAAACAAATACGATTGGAAAACTTCTTCGTCAACAATTGATGCAGAAGCTTTTTACATTTTTAAATTAAAAACGGGGAAATTACATTTTGCGGGAAATTATACCTATAACAGAACTAATTATTACGGTCTTAACACACCGGAAATACATGCAACTCCCCACATGAACTTAAGGCAAAATACCAATCAACTGACATTTAAATCCGATTATGACATGTACAGTAATAATTATTTGGATAAAGCTTCTTTAAAAGCCGGATATATGTGGGACAAATTTGATTCAAATGAAACTTTTGTAGACTTAAAAGCAAAGCTGGCTAAGAGTTCTGAAAATGCAAATCTTATGCTACCCGGTTTAAATTTTGGCGTGGAAGCAGATGTATTGTTTAATTATACTTATACGCATTTTGGATTGAACACAAAAGATAAATATTCATTTTTAACCGCCGGATTTTCTCCTGTGTTACGAATTTCCAGTCAAGGTTCTTATTTAAAAGTGGGTGCTAATATTGCCTATAATGGCGAATTGGAAGGTAATAATACAAAAATTTTCTTCCATCCTAAGGCTGAATTTTTATTCAATGCTGCCAGAGAAATTAATGTATATGCCGGTATAGATGGCGGTTTAAAACTTAATAATATGTCCGACTTATTTTCGGAAAATCCGTATTTATATTCCAATCAATTGTTAAGACCTACCAATATATTATATAAAGTTTATGGAGGGGTTAAAGGGGATATAGATGAAAGCATTAAGTACGAAGCGGAAGGATCATTCAGTAAAGCCGAAAACCTTTATTTTTTCATGAGAAATCCTTATGACCTTACCTTGCCTTCTGTATTAAAGGCCTATAACCGATTAAATACCTTTAATGCTGTGTACGATGATGGTAATATTATTACTGTTAAAGGTGCTTTACAATATTTTTGGACCGGAGATTTGACTATTGGATTGGAAGGAGAATATCATAATTACAATCTGGATGAGCTTAAACATGCTTATAATTTACCAAATTTTAAAGTAGGTTTAGATAGTAATTATAAAACTTTAGAAGATAAATTAAAATTAGAAGCAAAATTATTTTTTACCGGTGAGCGTAAGAGTAATTATTTTTATTACGATCCTGCTTCTTCATCTGTTAGGGAGGGAATAACTACTTTAGACAGTTATGTAGACCTTAATCTCTCGGCTTCTTATAAATTATATAAGAATTTTTCACTATTTGTTAACGGAACTAATTTATTCAGTAAAAATTACGAACGCTTTCAAGGTTATAAAGTCTTAGGAGCTCAAGTATTGGGAGGTATTTTGGTTCAATTTTAGCGAATTGATAATTGTAAATAAAAAATTGTAATTTTTTACCTTATATGTATTAACTTAATAAATACTTTTTTATGATAGAAAAATTACGCACCCTATTTGAAGCAAACGGATTTGAAGTAATTTCACGTGTATCGGAAAAATTCGGAGTACGGGCGTCTAAATTAAGACTTTTATTTATCTATTTGTCATTTATTACTTTAGGTGGAATTTTTGCTTTATATCTTACCGGAGCATTTTTTCTTTGGATTAAAGACAGCATTATCACTAAACGACCTTCGGTTTTTGACCTATAGTTTCTCTTGATTTTTCAAAGAATCTTTTTCATCTTCGTAATGGACATTGTCTGTTTTATTTATCTCCGAAGTCGAATCATATTTCGAAGGATCTTCTTCATGAAAATATTCAGGATATTCCAATTGGTATTCTTGCCAAAGTTTTTCATCATCAGAATGATCATATTCATCCTTATCCCATTGAGGTTTTTCTCTTTTTTTCCCTATTCTTCTCAACATATAAGCTAATATAAACCCGGTTACTGCTCCCGACAGATGACTTTCCCAGGAAATAGGTCGATCATCGTATATGCCTAAAAGTTCTCTGGGAAATATTCCCCAAACTAAACTTCCATATAAAAAAACAACAATTAATGAAACTGCCAGTAAGGTTTTTTCATGCCTGAAAATTCCACTAAAAAAAAGAAATGATGCCAAAACATAGATAATACCGCTGGCTCCTATATGGCAAGATAAAACAGAAGAATTTAGTAAAGAAAAATTGGGTAGTAACCAAACCACAAAACCGGATATAATCCATCCATTTAGTAAAACGAAATAAGCCAATTTTTCATAAAACTGAAAAGTAAAAAATGTTAATACAAATAAAGGAATTGTATTACTGAGTATATGGGTAAGGTTTCCATGAAATAGCGGTGCAAGCAGGACTCCTCTCAATCCTTTTAGCTTAAGAGGTATGATTCCATAACATTCTTTGAAAACCAATAAATTTTGCAATAGAAATACCAACCATATGGCACCGACTAATACGATCGGAACAATAATAGCTTCTCTATGGATCGGAAATTTATGCATTTACCTTATTTATAAATACAAATTTGAACAGATTGTAAAATCCAAAAATTTATCTTCTATAAACTACATACTACTAAAAACGGTAAGAAATCTCTTACCGTTCTGTTTTTTTTTTAACATTAATATTTTATAATATTTTTTTCCATTCTTTAATAGATTCGGTGTTTAATCTAATGTAATCTTTATTACCTTCTTTTTGAGCTCCATCTAAAGATTTCTCAGCTGAATCTATTGCCCCTTTTATATCTCCTAACTTAGCTTGAATTTGCGATTTAACTCTGTAATACCAATAAGGGGATTCTCCTTGCTTTAAATCAATGGCTCTATTGATCCAATTTAAAGCTTTCTTCATATCTCCATTAGACTGTAAATAATAATTGGCTGAAGCATAATAGGCATTAGCATCTGCTCTTGGGTTAGATAATATACCGTCAATACTTGCATTTGCTATTTTTTGTGTCGGTACATGGAAAGTTACATCTACCAAAACCTGATCCCACATAAATTGTAAATGTGCGGAATTATCTGAAAGATTATTTATTCCTATAGTAAATGATTCCACTGATTCTGCCAATTTTTTAACCGGTGCCGTTGTTTTTAAAACCACTTTTTTATCGTCCCATTTTTCAGGTGTTCCCCAATTTTCTGAATCGGAATAAAAAATTACATCCCACGTATCTTCGTAGGGAATTGTATATATTGCATATTTACCTTTAGGAATAGTTTTTCCATCAATCTCAACATCATCCCCAAACTTAATGGTTGTATTTTCATTAGCGCCTGTTCTCCAAACTTGGCCATAAGGTACCAGTCCGCCAAAAATTACCCTTCCTTTTTTATTAGGTCGAGAATATTCATATTCAACATCTGTTAAACCTACCATTTGTTCAACCTCCGCTTTTAAACTTGCTGCCGGAGTTTTTACTTGTTGAGCTTCACTGAAAAGTGAAAAAGAAGAAAGAGCAATTAAAAAAATTATTTTTTTCATAATTTAAAACTTTATTTATTAGCGATTTTCGCCCAGGTATCTTTTAATGTTACAGTTCTGTTAAAAATTAGATGATTTTCTGTTGAATCGTCATCGACTGCAAAATACCCAAGTCTTTGGAATTGATATTTTGTTCCAATTTTTGTACCATTTAAGCCGGGTTCTGCAAAACCATGAATAGTTTTTAAAGAATCCGGATTTAAAAAATTTAAAAAGTCACCTTCTTGCGTATCCGGAGATTCTTCTTTAAATAATCGATCATAGATTCTCACTTCTATAGGTAATGCGTGTTTAACGGATACCCAATGCAAAGTACCTTTCACTTTTCGCATGCTTTCTTCTGTCCCGCTTCCGCTTTTACTTTTATCGTCATACGTGCAATAAATGGTTTGAATTACACCGTTTTCGTCTTTTTCTACAGATTCTGCTTTAATTATATAAGCTCCTTTTAATCGGACTTCTCCTCCTAAGGTCAATCGGAAAAATTTCTTAGGAGCTTCTTCCATAAAATCTTCTCTTTCTATATATATTTCTCTTGAAAAAGGAACTTCTCTTTCTCCTGCATCCTTATTTTCCGGATTGTTTTCAATAGTAACATTTTCTTCAAAATTTTCCGGGTAATTAGTAATTACAACTTTCACCGGATTGACCACAGCCATGACTCTTGGCGCAATCTTATTAAGGTGATCTCGTACCGTGAATTCTAATAAAGCAAAATCAATAATGTTGTCTCTTTTAGCCACTCCTACTCGTTCCATAAAATCTTTAATAGCTTCAGGAGTATATCCTCTTCTTCTCATACCCGATACGGTAGGCATTCGCGGGTCATCCCAACCGGATACATAATTTCCTTCTACTAAACGCAATAATTTTCGTTTGCTGGTAATCGTATAACTTAAATTTAATCTGGCAAATTCACGCTGCTTACTTTTAACTTTTGCCGGATCGTATACTTGATCCAAAAACCATTCATATAAAGGTCGGTGATTTTCAAATTCCAAAGAACATAAAGAATGAGAAACCTGCTCTATGTAATCTGATTCTCCATGTGTCCAATCGTATAAAGGATATATACACCATTCGTTACCGGTTCTTTGATGATGTTTTTTTAAAATACGATACATTACCGGGTCCCTCATATTCATATTCGGAGATTTCATGTCTATTTTTGCGCGAAGTACACAACTTCCTTCCTCAAATTCTCCTTCTTTCATTCTTTGGAAAAGATCAAGGTTTTCCTCTATACTCCTGTTTCTATAAGGACTTTCGATACCTTCTTCAAAAGGATTTTTTTTCTGCTCATTCATCTCTTCTGAAGTCTGATTATCAACATATGCTTTTCCTTCTTTAATTAATTGTATAGCCCACTCATATAACTGTTGAAAATAATCAGAAGCATAACATTCCTTATCCCAAGTATATCCCAGCCATTCTACATCCTTTCTAATCGCGTCAACATATTCTTGATCTTCTTTAACCGGATTAGTGTCATCAAATCGTAAATTAACGGGTACATTATATTTCTGCCCCAATCCGAAATTTATCCATATGGCTTTAATATGGCCTACATGAAGATAGCCGTTAGGCTCAGGTGGAAATCTAAATCTTAATTTCTCTTTAGGAAAACCGTTTTCTAAATCTTCTTCAATTATCTGCTCTAAAAAATTTAAAGATTTTTTTTCTTCTTGGTGCATAATATAATATAGTTATAGACGTACAAATTTAAATCATTTTTAAAATTATTCTCCATATAATATTTTAAACGTAATAAATATTTCTTTAGCTTTATTTTTGATCAGATAAGATTTTAAAAATATTGAAAATTTTCGATATGTCGTAAATTTCATCGGTTAAAATGATTAATTTTGTACTATGAAGGAACGTTTCATCCCTATTTTATCGGGATTAATGACCATCTCCCTTATAGTTTTTGTGGGATTGCAGATTTTTTGGCTGAAACAAGCTATAGATGCAGGTGAACAGGATTTTTCATCTCGTGTATACAAAGCACTAAATAATTCTTCCAAAAAAATTAATACTATAGAGATTAATAAATTTTACAAACCATTTACTAATTTCTATCAAGACATCAATAATCAAAAAGATTCCAGCACCATCCAAACAGCCATGAGTGTTATTGACTCTCAATCTGTTAAATACATCATTTATAAAAAAACAATCGTTAATAAAAAGCCTCTCGTCATTCCTTTTTCAAAAAAAGATACTTTAAAAATCACCAATTTACTAACGGATGAAGGCGTATTAAAAATTAAAAAAGATTCGCTTCAAACCAATATTAAACCGATTGAAAAAAATATTGAAAATAGTTTTGTAAGCCCTAAATTTACCTTAGACGAATTTGCAAGATTGAGTGTAAACCAGATGAGTTTGGAATCCAGGATTAACATGCAGCTAATAGATTCAGTGGTTAGCTTAGAACTTAAAAAGCACAATATTAATACTGAATTTAAATGCGGAGTGCTCAACAATAAACTTAAATTAACTAAAATCCATAGTGATGATTTTATCTTAAGTAATAAGTTTACTCAAAATTACAATGTAGTTTTATTTTCTGACGGAAAAGATAATACCCAATATTATTTATCCGTTTATTTTCCTTCTAAACAATATTCCGTACTAAATCCTATTTTGGGAGCTATTGGGGTAACCATAGCCTCTACTTTGGTCATTATTGCTATATATATTGCTTCCATATATTATATGTCCCAGCAAAAAAAGATTTCTGAAATAAAAACTGATTTCATAAATAATATGTCTCATGAATTTAAAACTCCTATAGCAACCATTAATATTGCTACGGATGCGCTAAATTCGGAGAAAGTTCAATCAGAACCGGAAAAGATGAAATTCTATACTTCTTTAATCAAGCAAGAAAATGATAGAATGAAAAAACAGGTAGAGATGGTTTTGAGAATGTCGAAACTTGAACGAAATGCACTTCAACTGATCCGAAAAGAAACAGATATTCGACAAATCCTGAAAAACAGCATTAAAACTGTTCGGGTACAAGTGGAGCAACGAGGGGGAACAATCAAAGAAGAGTATTTAGCAGATAAATATATTGGAAATGTGGATGGATTTCATCTCACCAATGCTTTTGTTAACATATTAGACAACGCGAACAAATATTCATTGGAAAAACCTGAAATCTCGGTAAAAACTTACAACGATAAAAATGATTACGTAGTTGAAATTTCAGATAAAGGAAAGGGTATGTCTGAAAACGTTATAAAAAAAATATTTGAAAAATTTTATCGGGAAGAAACCGGAAACATACATAATGTAAAAGGTCACGGATTAGGCTTGACCTACGTAAAAAATATTATTAAGTTACATAATGGTGGTATTAAAGTTGTTAGTAAATTACATAAAGGAACCACTTTTATTGTACGTATTCCTCTAAATTAAAAATATCATGGATAAAAAAGTAAAGCTATTATTAGTAGAAGATGATCCAAGTTTTGGTGCTGTTTTAAAAGATTACCTCTCTATTCACGATTACGATGTAACCCTATCTGTTGATGGTGAGGATGGGTTAGAAAAATTTAAAGCAGACAATTTTGATATTTGTCTCTCCGATGTAATGATGCCGAAAAAAGACGGCTTTACATTAGCTAAAGAAATTATTGACATTAATCCGGATGTTCCGATTATCTTTTTAACAGCTAAAAATATGCGTGAGGATATTCTTACCGGATATAAACTTGGCGCTAATGATTATATAACTAAACCATTTGATTCTGAAGTTTTATTGTATAAAATTAATGCCGTTCTTCAAAGGAATTCCAATTCTTCCGTTAATTCTGAAAATGAAGACAAAGAAATTTATGAAATTTCCAATTTTAAATTTAATACCAAATTACGACAATTAGAGGTTAACGGTAAAATGCATAAATTATCTCCTAAAGAGAATGAGCTTTTAAAACTTCTTTGCAAGTATAAAAATGATCTTATGCCAAGAGAAGAAGCCTTAACTAAAATTTGGCATAATGATAATTATTTCACTTCTCGCAGCATGGATGTTTACATTGCTAAAATCAGAAAATTACTTAAAAATGACGACAATGTAGAAATCGTAAATATTCATGGAGAAGGTTTTCGCTTATTAGTGAAAGATTAATCTTTCTCAAAAACTATATGGAATAGATTATTAATCTTCATAAAAAAGATTAATAACCTATTCTTTTCCTTTACTTAACTAACTATTTTATTAAAAAACAGACGATCTTAATTATTACGAATGGAGGCTATAGATAAATCTCAAAACATCTCAGAGCTGGAGAATGAAAAACCCGGCAAACTTATTTGGAAATATGCCGTTCCGGCTATTGTAGGAACTATAGTAATTGCTTTATACAATATTATTGACAGTATTTATATAGGTCATGGAGAAAATTTGGGAGATCATGCTATAGGAGGACTGGGAGTTCTTCTTCCCATAATGAACCTTATCTCAGGAATAGGTATGCTGGTTGGAGCCGGAGCGTCAACACGTACCTCAATTTTTCTAGGCCAAAAAGATATGAAATCTGCCAATATTGTATTGGGAAATTCCATCTTATTAGCTACCGCATTAACTTTCTTGTTAATCATAGGTATGTATGCCTACATGGACCCGATACTTATTGGTATTGGAGCTACTCCTCAAACATTCCCATTTGCAAAAGAATTTTTACTCTATTATCTTCCGGGAAATATATTTTTAACGGTTAATTATGCTCTCAACAGTATCATGCGAGCATCAGGATATCCTAAAAAAGCCATGTATATGATGCTTATTGGAGTTGTCGCCAATATTATTTTGGCTCCCATCTTTTTATTTGTATTGAAATGGGGAATGAAAGGTGCTGCCATAGCAACCAATATTTCCATGGCGATAGGCTTGGGTGTCGTTTTAAAACATTTTTTTAATTCTAGTTCCATTGTATATTTTCACTGGAAAAGTTTAAAACCCAATTATAAGATCATTTGGTCCATAATTAATGTGGGGTTTGCTCCTTTTTTCATGTTACTTGCTGCATCTGTTGTTGTTTTATTCATAAATAACAGGCTTAATGTTTACGGAGGCAGCACAGCCATAGAAGCTTATACCATAGCCAATCGCCTGATCATGATATTTATAATGGTAATAGTAGGTTTAACCCAAGGAATGCAGCCTATTATAGGTTATAATTTCGGTGCTGAAAATATGAATAGAGTTAAGGACACGTTAACTTACAGCCTTAAAACCGGATTTTTTATTGGATGTCTAGGGTTTTTATTCGGTTTTTTATTTCCTGAACTTGTTGTTAAACCCTTTAATCCTTCCCCAAAATTAGCAAAAGAAGCATCTTTAGCTTTACAAATAATGACCATTACTTTACCATTAAGCGGTATACAAATGGTTATATCCAATTTTTTCCAATGTATTGGAAAAGCTGTTATTGCTTTTATTTTAAGTATGAGCAGACAATTCTTACTACTTGTTCCCTCATTATTTATTCTACCTAACTACTTAAATTTAAATGGGGTGTGGTACTCTATCCCCTTATCCGATACAATCTCTACTATTTTAGCAATAATTATCTTTTTTTGGCAGGTTCGCAAGATCAAAAACTTAATATAAATTAATATTAACAAAATGTTAAAATTATTCTTTTTTTGATTATATTTGCGATTCGATTTCCCCCTTTAATTATAAGGGGAATATGTTTAGTTAATACTATATGTGATCCTAGATTATCTTAAGTAGTAAAAAACATTGATAAGTTAAATATTTACTAAATACAATTTTTTTAAGCCATGCAAGAAAAAAAAGAGTTATTTGTTCTTTCTCCTTTTGAATTACCTGACGTTGATCTAGCCTTAAAAACTATTAAAACCGGGGCTTTTCCAATCCTACATTTAGGAAGAGATAAAAACAAAGCTATTCAAAGTTTAAATGAACTTTCTGAAAAAACAAGAGAATCATTTGGTGTATGTTTTGTGTCAGAATCAATGGCTGACCTTACACTTCCTGAAAATGTAACAAAAATATTTATTCCTTTTAATTTTAAAATTTCTGTTAAAAAAAATATAGAAATTTTTCATCAAGTTCACTCATTGGATGAAGCAGAAGAAGCCATCAATAAAGGGGTAGAATCAATTATATTAAAAGGAAATGAAGGAGCAGGAAAAGTGGCTTATGAATCCTCATACGTTCTTTTTCAAGGAATCAAAAACAAGCACAAAAAATTAAAAACTAAAATTTACATACAAGGAGGAATGGGTATTCATACCTCTGCTGCTGCCTTAGCAATGGGGGCACAAGGTATAATACTTGATAGTCAAATCGCTCTTTTTCCAGAATGTAGTATATCTAAAGATTTAAAAAATATTTTTAACAAGCTGAGTGGAAGCGAAACTGTTATTATCGACAATTTCAGAATCTTACTTAGAAAAAATTCACCGGAATTACCAATACAAGCAAAATATGAAGATATTTTACCTTTTTTAGGCGGCCTGGATCTTTCTCAAAATATAATTCCTATGGGGCAGGATATTTGCTTATCCGTGGATTTTGTAGAACGATACAAAAAGCTTGAAAATTTAATTATAGCTTTTCAAGAAGCTGCCTATGGGCATTTATTGCAAGCTAAAAATTTAAATATAATCGGAGAGAACAGCCCTCTTGCGAAAGAATTAGGAACCAGATTTCCAATCGCTCAAGGTCCTATGGCCCGAGTTAGTGACGTACCTGAATTTGCTGAAAAAATTGCCAATGAAGGTGGGGTTCCATTTATAGCAATGAGCTTGATGATTGGACAAGCAGCTAAAGATGCTGTTGAAAAAACACATGCTCTATTAAAAGATAAGGCTTGGGGAGTAGGTATTTTAGGTTTTGCTCCGGCACCATTGCGCGAAGAGCAAATGAAATACATCCTCGAAAATAAACCTCCTTTTATTATCATTGCAGGTGGAAGACCTTCATTAGCTAAACCTTATGAAAAGGAAGGTATCAAAGCATTTTTACATGTACCATCTGTATCATTACTGGACATGTTCTTAAAAGAAGGTGCCAGAAATTTCATTTTTGAAGGAAGAGAAAGCGGTGGACATGTTGGCCCTTTACCTAGTATGGTTCTTTGGGAAAAACAAATCTATCGTTTATTAAAAGACGACCAACCAAGTACATTAAATATATTCTTTGCAGGAGGAATTCACGATGCATTTTCTTCTGCATTTATCTCTATTATGTCTGCATCCTTAGCAGCAAAAGGAGCTAAAATTGGTATATTAATGGGAACTTCTTACTTATTTACAAAAGAAGCTGTTGAAACGGGTGCTATCTCAGATGAATATCAAAAACAATCCGTAGCACATGATAAAACCGTTTTACTAGAAGCGGCTCCAGGTCAAGAAACCAGAGCTCTACCTACCCCTTTTACCAAATTATTCGATCAAGAAAAACAACGATTATTTGCAGAAGGTTTGGATTCCAAAGAAGTTTGGTTGAAACTTGAAGAAATGAACTTGGGACGTCAAAGAATTGCTGCAAAAGGAATTGAAAGACAGGGTAAAGAACTTATCAAACTATCCAATGAAGATCAGTTAAATAAAGGGGTATTTATGATTGGACAGGTTGGTGCATTAAGAGGCAATTCAACTACCATAAAAGAACTCCACAAAGACGTAGCAATAGAAAACAATAAAGTTCTTTCAAAATTAGAAAACCTTACAGAACCAACTAAAGAACCTAGTGGTTCTAAATTGGCAATTGTAGGTATGGCAGGTATTTTTCCTCAAGCCCAAACGTTAGAGGAATACTGGAAAAATATTTTGTCCGGTAAAGATTGTGTTACCGAAGTTCCTGATGACCGATGGAATAAAGAACTTTTCTATAACCCCGACACCAGAGATACTGATTTCGTTTCCTCTAAGTGGGGTGGTTTTATACCAACCATAGATTTTGATCCGTTAGAATTTGGTATCCCTCCTCAATCACTAGCTTCTATAGAACCGGTGCAGTTATTAAGCCTTTTAGTGGCTAAAAGAGCATTGGAAGATGCCGGTTATGACATGAAAACTTTCGATGGAGAAAATACATCTGTTATCATCGGTGCTGAAGGAGCAACCGAATTAGCTTCAAGTTATGGGTTTAGAGGATATGCTAAACAAGTTTTCGGAGATCTTCCTGAGGAACTTAAAAATATGCTTCCTAAACTTAATGAAGATTCCTTCCCGGGGGTTTTATCCAATGTGGTGGCCGGTAGAATTACCAACAGGTTAAATTTAGGGGGTACCAACTATACTGTTGATGCTGCCTGTGGTGCATCTCTTGCAGCAGTAGATATAGGATGCCAAGAATTACAAAATTACAGAACAGACATTGCCATCATAGGGGGAGCAGATTTACATAATGGTTTAAATGACTTTTTAATGTTCTCTGCAACACATGCCTTATCAAGAAAAGGAAAATGTGCTTCCTTCGATGCTAATTCTGATGGAATTGCTTTAGGAGAAGGAATTGGAATGATTGTGGTTAAAAGATTGGAAGATGCAGAACGCGATGGAGACAGAATCTATGCCGTAATAAGAGGAACAGGTGCCAGCAGTGACGGTAAAAGCTTAGGTATGACCGCTCCAAATAAAAGAGGTCAGATGAAAGCTCTACAAAGAGCCTATAAACATGCAGGTGTTTTGCCTTCAGAAGTTGAATTAATTGAAGCTCATGGAACAGGAACTGTTGTAGGTGATAAAACAGAATTAAGCGCATTGACTGAAATGTTTTTAGAGTCCGGAGCTTTAGTGGGACAAACTCATTTAGGGTCTGTAAAAACTCAAATCGGACATACTAAATGTGCTGCCGGTATGGCCGGATTGATTAAAACGGCTTTAGCAACCTATTACGGTATACAACCGCCGACCATCAATTTAACTAATCCGAATGCTTTTTATAACAAAGAAAGCAGTCCGTTTAAATTTAATACTAAAGCGGGAATCTGGAGCAGTGAAAGAAGAATATCCGGTGTAAGTGCGTTTGGTTTTGGTGGAACCAATTTCCATGTTGTAATGGAAAATTATAAATCAGAAATTCCTACTACAAGCAGCTTAACTTCTTGGCCTTCCGAATTATTTGTTTTCAAAGGAGATAACTTACAAGAAGCCAAACAAATTGCTCAAAAAGTTAAAAATTTAATTGAAATAAACAGTTCTCTAAACTTAAAAGATATAGCTTATAGTTTAGCAACTGATAACAATAAAGATATTCAAGCTTCTATAGTAGCTTCCAATACTATTGAATTAAAAGATAAAATTGAATCTCTTCTTTCCAATAAAGAAGAAGCGGGAATTTATCTAAGGGATCCTAAGGAAGGTAAAGTTGCCTTTTTATTTTCAGGACAAGGAAGTCAAAGAATTAATATGGCTCGTGATCTTTTTGTGGCATTTCCAGCTATGAGATCCTTATTAATTCAAAATACAGAGGTTGAAAAAATATTATTCCCTCATGCAGTTTTTGATGATGAAAGTAAGAAATTACAGCAAACTACGATCACAAAAACTCAAAATGCACAACCATCATTAGGTATCGTTGATTATGCGATCGCTAGTTTTTTACGATCTTTAGAAATTGAACCGGATATGGTTGCAGGACACAGCTATGGAGAACTTCCTGCGCTTTGTTTTGCAGGAGTATTCAAACCTGAAGAATTAGTTTCTTTAAGTAGAAAAAGAGCCCATGCAATTTTAGATGCTGTTGGACAAGATAAGGGTAAAATGATTGCATTAAATCTACCGGAAGTAGAAATAAAATCATTACTTGAAGGAGAAAAAGAAGTTTGGGCCGTAAACTTCAATTCTATCAAACAAACCATTCTTGCCGGTTCTACTGCTGCAATGACTGAGTTTTTGAAGAAACTTACGGATAAGAAAATCACTTACAGAGAATTGGCCGTAGATTGTGCTTTCCACAGTCCACTATTGAATAAATCTAAAGATTTATATTTGAAAGAGCTTTCTTCTGTTGATTTTACTTCTCCGACGTTGTCCATATGGTCTAATACAACTGCAGAACTATACCCTTCCAAACCTGAAGAAATTAAAAATCGTTTAGCTGAGCATTTAATTAATCCAGTATACTTTACCAAAGAGGTTACGAATATGTATGCAGAAGGTGCGCGAGTATTCATTGAAACCGGTCCGGGTAAAGTTCTCATAAATCTTGTTCAATCTACTTTAGGTGCTCAAGAAATTACTACAATTCAAACCGAAGAAAAAGAAAAAGAAGGAATTACCTTTTTACTTAATGCATTAGCTAAATATATAGCAACCGGAAGAAATATAAATCTTGAGAAATTATTTGAAGGTAGAAAAGTTACTACAATAAATTTTGATGATCCGGAAAAATATAAAAAGAGAGCTACAAACTGGCTTATCAATGGCCATTATGCTATTCCTTCCGTAGGAAGTCTTCCTCCCAACGGAGCACTTCCAATTAGCAAACCGATAAATTTAAATTTTGGAGCTATTTCCGATACTTATACCATGAATAACAATCTTACTCAAGCGGATCATGTTATCCTTGAATATTTAGGAAACATGAGATCTATGATACAAAACCAAAGAGACGTCATGTTAGGATACTTTGGTCAAAATCCAACAACTATTGCTGCTCCTCAAGCAACAACAACTATTCAAGTGCCTACTCAAAGCAATCAAATTGCTACTCCTCAACCAACGGTAGTTGTTCCGGCTCAAGTCGCCGTACCGGTACATACGGTTGCTCAAAGTTCAGCTCCTGCTTTATCAATTCAAGTAATCAAAGACACTTTGCTTGATACAGTAAGTGAAAAAACAGGATATCCTATTGATATGCTAGGTTTAGACATGGATCTGGAGGCCGACTTAAGTATAGATTCCATTAAAAGAATGGAAATCATTGGAGCTTTAAAAGAAAAATTAAAAATCAATGCTGATTTTGAAGAATCTGAAGATGCTATCGAAAAAATGGCTTCTATTAAAACACTTAGCGGGGTTATCGGATGGGTTGAAGAATTAGTAAAATCAGATCAACCCGTATCTCAAGAAGTTACTGTAGCTACAAATATATTACCTGCAGCAACTCCAAGTGCTAAGAAAGAAGCCCTTTCTTTGGAAGTGATTAAAGATGCTCTCCTTAATACCGTAAGTGAAAAAACAGGATATCCAATTGATATGTTAGGTTTGGATTTAGATTTAGAAGCTGATTTAAGTATCGATTCCATTAAAAGAATGGAAATAATTGGAGCATTACGAGAAAGATTAAATATTACTTCTGATTTTGAGGAATCTGAAGATGCTATCGAAAAAATGGCCTCTATAAAAACATTAAACGGGGTTATCGGATGGATTGAAGATTTAGCAAATGGGGATTCTCCAGAAAAAACAGACAAGCAAATTGCAGCTTCACCGGCTGTAAATGAAATATCTTTTGATGCTGAATCAATTTCAGAATTAGAAAAAAACCTTGATTCAGCTAAAGACGAACCTCTTTTAAGAACTCGTTTTGAACTTGAAAAATATCCAATTAATGGATCAGATAAAATACAAATAGAAGGCAAAAAATTTGCAATTACTGATGATGGAAAATCTATGGCTAAAGATCTTAAAAAAGCTTTAGAAGCAAAAGGAGCTACAGTAGATATCATTTCAGACAGTAATACAAATCTTTCAAACTACGACGGTCTTCTTATTCTAGAGGTTTCAGAATCATCTAAGCATTATACTATTAAAGATGCTTTTACTCTTATAAAAAGTGCTGATATGGATCGTATTCAATGGATCTATAGCTTCAGTGACCTGATGGGTGATTTAGAAGGTAAAAAAGATATCAAAGAATTAAAGAAAATTCAAGGTTTTCCGGGATTAATCAAAAGTTTAGCTCGTGAATATTCTAAAATAAATTGTAGAGCTATTATATCTAATACTGTATTTACTTCTAAAAATTTAACGGAAATAGTTTTAAATGAAATACAAACAAAAGACATTTCTGCTGAAGTCATTTATAAAGATACCGAACGTTTTCGTCTTAATTTAGTACCTGAAGCTCTTGCTGTAAATGGAAGCTCTAAATTAGACCTGGATCAAGAATCTGTAGTACTTGTTTTAGGAGGTGCTCAAGGAATTACCGCTGAATTAACTAATCAACTTTCATCTGAATATCCTTGTCATTATACTTTGGTAGGACGTTCCGCTAAACCTACTGATGAAGATAAAAAATACATTTCATTAAAAGATAAAAATGAAATCCGTAAATATCTTATCAATGAAGAGCAAATGAAAACTCCTACAGAAATAGAGAAAAAAGCTCAAAAAATTGATAAAACCAATCAAATTATACAAACCATCGCCCAAATTGAAAAGTCAGGTTCTAAAGTAACATATGTTTCTTTAGATGTAACAGATGAAAAAGGACTAAGGAAATTTATAAAAGATACGTACAAACAATACGGTAGAATTGACGGATGCATTCATGCAGCAGGACTTTTAGTTGATAAGTTATTTACACATAAAACCCTTGAAGCATTCGAACAAGTTTATTCTACTAAAATAAATCCTTTACACGTACTGTTAGACGAACTTCATAGTGATATTAAATTCATTATTTTCTTCAGCAGCATCGCTTCTGTATACGGTAACAGAGGACAAACTGATTATGCTGCAGCCAACAGCGTGTTTGACATGACTTCGTGGGCTATCCAAGGAAAAACCAACGCCAGAGTTTTAGCTATTAATTGGGGACCTTGGAAAGGAGCAGGAATGGTATCCAGCTCTTTGGAAAATGAATTTAATAAAAGAGGTGTTGCTATGATTCCTTTAAAACAAGGAGCTCGTGAATTCGTTAACGAATTAAAATATGGTAATGATAACCAAGTTTTAATTATGGGAGGAAGTGATCAAGGAGTTAAACAATTTTTCGGAATCTGAGTATAACTATGAAAGATACAGATATTGCAATTGTAGGAATGTCTTGTTTCCTTCCAGGAGCAAATAATATCAATGATTTTTGGAACAATTTATTGAAAGGAACTTCTTCCATAACCGAGGTTCCTGAAGAAAAAATTGATTCAATCTACTTTAAAAATAATTTAAATAAATTAGATCATATTTATTGTAATAAAGGAGGATTTATTCCTCCTATTACAATTGATCCATCTAAAATAGGAATAACATCGGAACAGGTACAGCATTTAGACCCTACTCAGCTTTTAGTAATAAAATTAGTCTATCAAGCATTAGAGGATGCTTCTGTATTTGAAAAAAATATTTCTTTAAAGAAATCTTCAATTATAATCGGAAAAGAAAATTACATTAGTTCCAATGACTTAAAATGGATCGATATTGTTCGTACCAGTGAGCAACTTGCTTTAGCCATTAAAAATATACTTCCGTCCATTTCCGATCAAGACATTGAAAAAGTTAAAGAGGCTTTTCAAAAGGATAAAGGGGCTCAAGAAAATAAATTACAACTTGAACATACGACAAAGTCAATTGCGGGAATAGTTTCCTCTCATTTTAATACTGAAGGAACTGCCTATACCATCGATGCATCCGAAGTAAGTTCTTTACTTGCCGTAGAACAATCAATACAGGAATTACTTGCTAATAAGGTCGAAATTGCAATCGCCGGAGGTATGCAATTTAGCCAAAATTCTCCTTATTGGAGTGTGTTTTCAAAATCGGGTTTATTATCTCATAAACAAGAAATTAAACCTTTTAATGAAGACGCTGACGGTATTTTATTAAGCGAAGGAGCCGGATTTATTGTACTAAAAAAATTAAGTAAAGCTCTTTCCGATAATGATCGTATCTATGCTGTAATTAAAGGGGTGGGAATTGCTTCCAATAGAAATAATTTTTCAAACGGACAAAAAACTGCTATTCAGGAGGCTTGGAAAAATGCAAAAGTTAAGGCTGAAAATATCGGATATATAGAGGCTAACGGCACAGCTATTAAAAGCGATGATAAAATTGAGATTGATGTGCTTTCTGAACTATTCAAGGATGGAAAAGTTTTAATCGGATCGGTAAAATCCAATATCGGACATACTCTTTCTGCGTCAGGTATGGCCGGTTTAATTAAAACTGCACTTTCTTTATATAATAAGAAAATTCCTGTAACTCTGAATTGTGAAAATCCTAATAATTCACTAAAAAATACACAAATTTCACCTGTTACTGAAATAATCGATTGGAATGAAAAAGAAATTCCGTTGCATGCAGGGGTTAGCGCATTTGGTATTGACGGTATGAGTGCACACGTTGTTTTACAGGCACATAGTCATGCCGAGGAAAACAACTCTTCAATTCCGGTTTTTGACAACGAAGCGATTGCTATTTCCGCTTCATCTAAAGAGGCGTTAATTGAAGCTTTAGATAAAAGAGATTTTTCCTTATCTGATCCAAACGGTACTTATCGATTAGTTCTTTTTAATCCGACATCGGATCGTATTGAAAAAGCTAAAAAATTAATTTCAAAAGATAAGCCTTGGAAAGGAAGACAAGATATTTGGTTCTCAAACAAACCTCTTTTAAGAAATAATGAAAAAATAGCTTTCTTATTTCCGGGATTCGATCCTTCATCTAATCCGGAAGTAGAAAGTATTGCAAAATATTTTGGGTATAAAATACCTAAAGAAAGAATTACAGGTAATTTATTACTTGACCAGTCTTTTAAACAATTTCACGGAGGTGAAATTATAGACGGAGCGTTAAAAAAAATGGGTATAATACCCGATTTAACTGCAGGGCATAGTTTAGGAGAATGGTTCGCAGCAAAATCAGGTGGTCTGGTTTCTGATGAATCCGTTGAAAATTTATTAAATTCAATGGATCCGGAAAAATACAATATGGACGATGTGTATTTTATCGCCGTAGGTGCCGGTACAGAAACAGTAAATCCCATTTTAGATGGAATCCAGGATCTTTACCTGTCCAATGATAATTGTCCCAACCAAGTTCTTTTGTGTGGAACAGAAACAGCAAAAGATCAATTAATACAAATCTTAAAATCTAAAAGTATATTTTATCAAGTTTTAGATTTTAAATCGGGCTTTCATTCACCATTCCTAAAAAAGAAGCTTTATTTACTGGACGATCTTAATTACATTAAGATCGAAAAAAATGACATTCCGGTTTGGTCGGCCACTACCCTAGATGTTTACCCGCATGATTTTGAATCTTTCAAAGAATTAACCATGCAACATCTAACTCAAGCCGTTCTTTTTCGTGAATTAATTGAAAAATTATATGAAAAAGAAAATGTTAGATTTTTTATACAAATAGGAAGTGGAAGTTTAATTGGTTTTGTGGATGATATTCTTAAAAATAAAGAATATGCTGCAATATCGGCTACAGTTCCTAAACTTTCAACTTTGGAACAATTGAGAAGGGTACTTTCTTTATTATTCATTGAAGGTAAAGAAATTAATACTTCTTTCATAGGTCTTAAAAATAAGGAAACTTCTTCTATCGAAGAAATTCAAGTTTCTGAAAACCAATCTTTGGTAAAAAACTTTCCTTTATTACAGGAATTATCCAATAAATATAAAATTCAAACTACCGAATCAGATTCTATAAATTCTCTTTTCATTAAATCCAATCATCCGGTTATTCAAGCGATGAATGAGTATACTCAAGAACTTATTCTCATGCAAAAGGAATTTACTGAAATGGTTGAAACAAGAAAAGCATTTGCATCAAATTCTGATTATTTAGTTACTGATTTTGTACCCTTAAAAGAATATGCTCCTCAACCAATTATTCCAAATACGGTTACTCAAGAGATAAAAGTTGGAAGTTCTTTTGAAGAAAAATTAGATATCGACTTAAAGAATTATCCTTATATAATAGATCATTCTTTATTCAGACAACCTAAAAATTGGAAAGTTGTTGAAGATATGTGTCCGGTTATACCAATGACCATGACTTTTGAGTTGTTAATAGAAGCGGCTCATAAACAAAACTTAAATAAAAAAGTTCTTCGTTTGGGACCTGTAAGTGTTTTCCAATGGATGAAAGTATATAAACCTTTCCAACATACCATTGAAGGAACTTGGAAAACTGAAAATGTAGTTTCTTTGAAAATCAAAAATTTCGCAAATGGAGATGTAACTTTAGGCGATGCATATCCAAGTGTAGACCCTGCTTATCTTGAAAATATTGATTTTGGAGAAAATGCGGTAGCTCTCCCTACTCCGGAAATTATTTATAAAGATCATATGTTCCATGGTCCCGGATATCAAGGTATTTTAGAAGTTACAAACATTTCTAAAAAAGGATTAAGAGCCATTGTTAAGAAATCTTTTGGTAAAGGTTCTTTAATGGATACTATTGGTCAACTTTATGGCTTATATCTTCAATTGATGTTAGAGGGAGAATCTAAAGTTAGTTTTCCGGTAAAAATTGAAGAAATTAATTTTTATCAAGATGTAGAAGATCAAGAAGGAATTTTTGAATGTATTTGTCTTCCTACCTCCTATGTAGATAAATTGGCAACTGCCGATATTATCATGAAACGCGACGGAAAAATTTGGTGTATAATTAAAAATTGGAAAAATCAAATATTTGAAGGTTTTGACACCAGACTATGGAATACGAATATGAGTCCGGCGGATCATATTTTGGCAAATGAAGTAGCACCGAATGTTTATTTCTTCGATGACCGATATAAAAAAGCTGTTAATCAAGATTTCTTGATGCATATATATTTAAACACTGAAGAAAAACGTCGATATGATTCTTTAATGTTAAATAAGAAAAAAGATTTCTTAATCAGTCGTGTATGTGTAAAGGATAGTGTTAGAGATTACATCAATAAACAAAATGGTATAAAATATTTCCCTATTGAATTTTCTATTCAGCACGACGAAAAAAATAAGCCATCCATACACGGGGTTCCGGAAACTAAGTCATTAGAAATTTCAATTGCTCATAAAGGAAGCAATACGGTAAGTATGGTATCTAATAAGCCGGTAGGGATTGATATAGAAACCATTGAGGAACGTGACAAAGGCTTTTTAGATATTGCATTCACAGATAAAGAACTTACTCTTATTAAATCAAAAGAAAATATTGCAGAATGGAGCACTCGTTTTTGGGTGGCTAAAGAAGCCTATGGAAAAATGCTTGGTGTTGGATTAAACGGAAATCCTAAGCAATATGAAGTAACATCTATTGATGGTGAAAATTTAACTATCAATGAAACTATAATAAAAACAATTAAACATAATAATAAATTCATAATCGGATGGACTCTATAGAAAAACAAAAAGAAACTATTTTTGAATCACTTAAAAAATTTATTACTGAAGTAATTGGCGAAGACGTAGCGGAAGAATTAACTATTGAGCCGGAAAGTGTTTTTACCAGAGATTTGGAAATGGACAGTATTGAAATTGTTTCATTTGCGGAGAAAGTAAAAGCTACCTATGGTGACAATATAGATTTTAATGGATGGTTATCAGGTATGGATATGGATCAATTAATCAATTTATCAATCAACGATGTTGTTAATTATATTGTAGATGCCAATAATTCAGATAAATAACAGAAAAACTCACATCTTAGAACTCAATCCGGAAGCTTCCGAAACAATTGTAATGGTTCATGGTATGTTTACCAATTTATCCATATTTTATTTTAATATAGCTCCGGAACTTGCTAAAAAATATCACGTGGTTATGTATGATTTACGTAGCCACGGCCTTAGCGGCAAAATTGATAATGGATATGATTTAGAAACTCTTTCTAATGATTTGTTGGATCTTTTGAATCATTTAAATTTATCGAAAGTTGATCTTGTAGGCTATAGTTTTGGTGGTTTAATAGCTTTATATACTGCAATTCATCATCAGGATAAAATAAAAAAACTTGCTATTATCGATTCTCCTATTACAGATAAAAATGGAGATACAGAGCAAATTCTTGAAAAATATGGTAATGAGTATATCGAACACTATATGAAAAATTATAGTATTTCAACAAATATTACTCCTAATAACAAACAGCTTGAAAAAAGTAAAAAATTATTTGATTTTCTACTTCATGAAACTTCGATGCCTCAAGATTTAATAAAGGATAAAAATTTTTCAACAGAAAAAAATATGAGTCTCATAAAAAATAAAACGTTATTACTTTATGGGAATGAATCGGATTGTTTACCGGATGGGAAGTTATTAAATACCTATATTCCTGATTCAACCTTATTTTCAGGAACAGGAGATCATAACATTCCAATTCAAAACCCTGAATGGATTAACGAAAAACTGAGTGAATTTTTTACTTAATAAATTAATTACTAGATGGCAAAATTTACTTTCATAGTTCCTCCCCTTACTGGTCATATTAATCCAACATTAAGCCTTGGCAATGAACTTTTAAAAAGAAACCATGAAGTTACCTGGTATAGTTTAGATGCTAATTTAAAAGCTCAATTGCCTGAAAAAGGCCAATTAGTTGTTCTTCCTTTAGAAATGGATGAAATGGCAAAAAAAAAGCTTTTTGAACATGCTCAAGAGCTTCAAAAAAAGAAAGTATACGGAATTGACAGTCTTAAATTTTTATATGAAGAAGTTCTCACTCCCATGAATTCATTAATGATGAATGGGATTGAAAATGCATTAGATGAATATAAACCGGATGTGGTGATTTCCGATCATCAAATTTTTGCCGGGGCTGTTGCTTCATTCAAAAAAAATATTCCTTATGCTACTTCCGTTACTGCACCGGCATCAATTAAAGTTAATCCTTCGTTTCCAAAAATTCATGAATGGGAAGGTGAACAGGTTATAGCTTTTCAAAATAAATACGGTGTTTCCGGATATAATCGCCTTGATTGTTCTCAATTATTAACTTTGGTATACACCTCAAGAGAATTTTTCGGTGAAACCGATTTGCCATCCAATTACAAATTTATAGGACCTGTATTATCACCACGCGCTCAAAAAATTGATTTTGATTGGGAAAAACTAGAAAAAATGGGTCAAGATCGTCCCAAAATTTTAGTAAGTATAGGAACCACATTTGATCATACACAAAAGAAACAATTTTTCAGTAAAGTTGTTGAGGCTTTTGAAGGAGAAAATATTACTGTTATTGTAGTATCCGATCCTGACTTATTTGAAAATATTCCAGATAATTTTATTATTCAAAAGAACATACCCCAACTTGAAATAATTCAACAGATGCAAGCAGTGGTATGTCATGGAGGAAATAATACGGTCTGTGAATCTCTGTCTTACGGTATTCCTTTAGTAGTTATTCCCATTGCTTATGACCAATCTTTTGTATCCAGTTGCGTTACAGATAGTGGTGCAGGTATACGTTTAAATTTTAATCGTTTTAAAACTTCTCATCTAAAAGAAGCTGTTGAATCACTATTAAATCAGAAATCATTTAGTGAAAATGCAAAAATGATTCAAAGTTCATTTGAAAAAGCAGGAGGAGTGAGTAAAGGAGCAGACTATTTACAAACATTAGTAAAAAATTAAACATTATGTCAAAATTCTTATTTGTTGTCCCTCCTTTTTTTGGACATATCAATCCCAGTCTAAGTATAGGTAGAACTTTATTAGAAAACGGTCATGAAGTCGCATGGGCCGGATTAACCGAAATAAAACCAGAAACTATACCGGCAGGCGGTACTTTTTTTATATTAAAAGAATCATATCAAGAAAATAAAGAAGAAATACAAGATATTATTAAATTACAAGACAGAGGGGCTAAATTACCTGCTTTGGAAGCATTAAAATTGGGACTTCAGGGTACTTATATTCCCTTTGCCAGAATAATGTATGCTGAGCTTTCTAAGTTAGTAGATACTTATAAACCGGAAGTTATTATCAATGACTGTATTACATTTGCGGGAGCATTTGTAGCTCATGTTAAAAAAATTCCATTGGCTACGATCACTCCTGTTACCCCAAATACACTTCATGATCCGGGGACAGCACCAAAAGTGACTCAATGGGTGCATGATTCCATCATAAATTTGCAAAAATCTTTAGGTATAACGGGTGATGAAGAATTAATTTCTTCTAAAGAAGTTAATATGTTTTATACCTCTCAAAAATTTGCAGGATATAATGATGGAGAATATCCTTCTTATATGAAATTTATCGGAGCTTTAACCGGTCGCCCGGATAATACTCCTTTTGATTGGGACAGATTAAATAAAGATAATAATCCTAAAATATATATATCTTTAGGTACTGTCCTAGTAGATATCAGAAAAGAATTTTTCACTAAAATGATTGAGGCTCTTAAAGATAAAAACGTAACTGTTGTTGCGGCAACAGACCCTTCTATTATAGAAAAATGGCCGGATAATTTTATTGTACAAAGTTATGTGCCACAACTTGAACTTTTAAAGCATATTGATGTAGTAATTGGTCATGGAGGATTAAATACCGTTTGTGATACTTATATGAATGGTATTCCAATGCTCATAATACCTATAGCCTTTGACCAATCTCATACCGCCACTTTAATTGAACAATACGGATGCGGCATACGGTTAAAATACAAACGCATGAGAATTATGGATATAGAACATGCGGTCGACGAATTATTATATAATGAAAAATATAAAAAGGCAGCTAAAGAAATTCAAGAATCTTTCATTGAAGCCGGAGGAAATAAAAAAGCTGCAGAGCTCATCGAAAATCTAGTTATTAAGAATAAGGTGTAAGTAAAATATTTAATTTTTATAAAATGGAAAAAACTTCTGAAAGAAATATTTACTTTTTGCTATTTATATATGTATTAAGTGTTTTATTCATATGCTCAAAGATGTCCCCTCTTTATACTACAAATGAATGGGCAGATCCTAACATTTATTTTAATGTTGCAAAGGGAATGGTTAATGGAAGGGCTTTATATACTGAAATTTTTGATCATAAAGGGCCTTTCATATTTTTTATTTATGCAGCCGGATATATAATTTCCAATGAAAATTTTTTCGGGATGTTTTTAATTGAATTAGCCTCCTGGTTTATTTTAGCATTCTCTTTATATTCTACTTCTAGACTATTCTTAGGTAAATTCATTTCTTTTGTAATTACCACCGCATTCTTTATTTTTTTAATTAAGATTATGAAAGCGGGAGGTTCTGCTGAAGAATTTATTTTATGTATGGAAGGGGTCACCTTATACTTATTTTTTAAATATTTTAAATCTGAAAATCCTATTCACAAACCAATATATATGTTTATTAATGGTTTGTTAGTAACTGCTGTGTTATATACTAAAATAAATCTTATAGCATTTTGGATTTTCCCACTTTCTGCGATATTTATTAATATTTTATATCATAAGGAATATAAAAACTTTTTATACAATATTTTAGCATTTATTTTAGGGTTTTTATTTGTTAGTATCCCTGTTATTGGATATCTATACACACATAATTGTTTAGAAGAGGCTTATAAAATATATATTGAGTTGAATAGTGCTTATGCAAAATTAGGAACTCCTAAGGATATTGTTTTAAGACTATTGGCAAGAATTCTTTATTTATTTTTAGAACCCACCTGTTTGTTTTTACTTGCTTTTATGGGAATATTTTTATTTCCATTTAAATATGTTAAAAATATATTTGCTAGAGTAGGTATAGTATTTTCCGGATTTATTTTATATTCGGTTATCTTTATGGGTAAATTTCAATATTATTATCCTATACCTTTTTTAATTTTCGGGTTTATAGGTTTTATATATGTTGGAGCCATATTCCAAAAATGTTTTGGCTCATTTTATATAAACTCAAGTAAAACATTATTTTTTACTATGTTGGTTTTCGTATTTACCTGTGCGGGGATGTCAGGACTTGATAATACGCGCATAGAAGAATGGATATTAACGGATGAAAATTATGACCGAAAAGCTTTAATGACCATGAGGTTAAAAAAGGAAATTATGAAAGAAAATAATCCTACTTTATTAAATTTAGGATTTGGTCTGGCAAATAATCTTTTTACTACATGTAATATAGTGCCTAACATTAAGTATTTTGTTACTCCTAATCTTTCTCATAAATTTTATCCTCAATTAAGAGACGAACAATTTCAATATTTAAAAGATAAAAAAACTGATTTTGTTATCATACAGCAATACATACCTAGTAATGGATATTATGAAAAAATGGATTCTATTGATACGCCGTATAGTTTAAAACGAAATCCATTCTTATTGGAAAATTATAAATTAATTCTTACCGACACGATCATTAATACAATTGATGAAAGGTCCGTTGATATTTATTTTCTATATAAGAAAAAACCATAAGTATTTATTTAGGGTATAACAAAAAAGAGTTCAGTTTATAACTGAACTCTTTTTTTATGGTAAAAATTTAAATAAGTTAAATTTGGGTAAGGCGTAATGTGTTTGTCAAACTATTCGCAAAAGAAGGCATAGCATTTAGATTGATTACAAAATCACCTGATTTAATATACCCTTTTTGCTTAATATTATTGTTAACCTCAACAACTGTTTCATCAGTACTATTCGCTCCTTCATATAAATATGCTTTAACGCCCCATAGTAAGCTTAGCATATTGATTATTCGTTTATTGGATGTATAAACAATAATATTAGCTAGTGGACGATGGGATGATATTTGAAATGCTGTATATCCTGATTGAGTTAAAGTAATAATAGCTTTCGCTCCTACTTGTCCAACCATAACTGCAGCATTGTAGCAAATCATATCTGTTATATAACGCTCACTGCCTTTTTTTGGATAGTGTAAAGGGATTTGAATACGGTGATCATCTTCTACGCTTAAAATAATTTTAGACATGTTCTCAATTACTTCAACCGGATGCTTACCTACTGAGGTTTCTCCACTTAACATAACCGCGTCAGCGCCGTCTAATACAGAATTAGCCACGTCATTAACTTCGGCTCTGGTAGGGGTTAACCCGTCAATCATGCTTTCCATCATTTGAGTTGCTATGATCACAGGTTTACAGTGAGTTTTACATATGCTAACCAAATTCTTTTGAATTAAAGGAACTTTTTCCATCGGAATTTCAATTCCTAAATCTCCTCTGGCTACCATAATTCCATCTACAACATGAACTATTTCTTCTATGTTAGTTATAGCTTCCGGTTTTTCAATTTTTGCAATAATCGGGATTTTATGATCACAATGTTTCTTAATTAAATTTTGTAAATCTATAACATCCTCTTTATGTCTAACAAAAGAAAGCGCAATCCAATCAAATTCGTATTTTATCGCAGTTATCGCATCTTTAATATCCTTTTCCGTTAAAGCCGGTAAAGAAATTTGAGTATTTGGTAAGTTAACTCCTTTTTTAGATTTTAACGGACCTCCTTGAATAACTTTTGCTACTACTTTATCTGTTAAATTAGTTTCTAAAACTTCAAAAATTAATTTTCCGTCATCCAATAATATTCTTTCTCCCACTTTGACATCTTTAGCAAATTGGGGATAACTCATATAAACCTGTTTTGCGTCTCCTTCTACATTTTCATTGGTAAAAGTAATTGTATCTCCAGCATTAACAATTGTTCCTTCTTTAACAATACCTACTCTAAGTTTAGGCCCTTGTAAATCGGCTAATAAGGCTACGCTAAAGCCATGTTCTTCATTGAGGTCTCTAACTGTACGTACCCATTTTTCAACAACTTCTTCTTCTGCATGAGAGAAATTCACTCTAATTACATTTACACCTGCTTGGAACATCTTTAATAATGTATTCTTATCTTCAGATGCAGGACCAATAGTAGCTACTATCTTCGTTTTTTTTCTAAATCCACTCATTATGTAGGTAATATCAAATTTTCTAAATTTTTTATTTTAATTTTATCTATATTTATTTCACTAAATTTATAAATATTTTTAAGATTTCCCAAATTTATATAGAATTCTTCATCTAATATGACATCTGATTTTAAGAAATAATTGTAATATTTATATTCGGGGATTAAAATTTTAACTTTTTCGATCTGGTCAAAAAAACTATCATTTTCATGTATGGTTTGAGGAAAGGAGAAGTTACTTATTAATTCTAATTTTTGTTTAGTTTTTTCATGGAAAAACCTATAAATTGAGAAAATATAAGTAATCCCATCTTCTATTATTTGCTGGTCATTGACTCGCTTAAAATTAAGGTTACAATTCTTATTTAAATAGAATACAAAATCATAATCTTTATTAATACAGGTTTTAAATCCTAATAAATTAAAATCAAATATTGGATCATTTACTTCCCAATCTAAAGAATATGTTTTTAATATACTCATTTATTTTGCAGAGAATTATAATACTTGCTAAGACTGTGATAGGCTCTCCTGGAAGCGCTCTCTTCGGCTTTTTTCTTAGAAGTAGCTCTTCCTTTAGCAATAATCTTATTATCCAGTTGAATTATAGAATTGAAGATTAATGATTCTTCTGCATTTTCTTCTTGAAATGTATTAAAAATAATTTCGAGTTTATTTTTTTGAGCCCATTCAATAATCAGACTTTTATAACTTGCAATTCTTTTTTCAAGCTGTTCAAAGTTTTCTTGCTTAATGAGTGTTTCTTTTATAAAATTTCGACAAAATTCAAATCCACTATCTATATAAATTGCACCGACCAGCGCTTCATATAAATTTCCATTTATATTTTCGCCCAAACTTGTATTTTGCCTCTTTTGAAGAAAAGAGGTTAATTTTAAATCTGCTCCTAAAACATTTAAGGATTTTCGACTTACCAGTTTGGATCGCATCTGAGTAAGATAACCTTCTTTTTTATCAGGTGCTTGATGGTATAAATAGTCAGATACTATACTTGATAATATGGAATCTCCTAGAAATTCTAATCTTTCGAAATTCTTATTATCATTTGTATTTATTGAGGAATGAGTAAAGCACTCATAGAAAATCGACAGGTTGGATGGTTTATATCCAATAAGATTTTCAATTTTCTTATTAAAAGTTGTTTCCTCTTTTTTTTTAGAATTTTGTTTAAATAAATATGAACATAAAAGTATTTTTTTCCAAATACTCATTTGTTAGTAATCTCTTATTTTAAAATTTCTTTAAAATAACACATGCATTATGACCTCCAAAACCAAAAGTATTACTCATTGCATAATTTACTTGTTTTTCTTTTGCTACATTAAAAGTAAAATCTAATCTTTTATCAAACTCTTCATCGTCAGTAAAGTGATTGATTGTAGGCGGAACTTTATTTTCTCTGATAGCCACAATACAAGCCAAGGCTTCAATAGCACCTGCAGCACCCAATAAATGACCGGTCATTGATTTAGTTGAATTGATCTGGATGTTATATGCATGTTCACCAAATAATTTTAGGATAGCTTTTGATTCAGCTAAATCTCCCAATGGTGTTGAAGTCCCATGGACATTAATATGGTTGATATCTGTTAATTCTATTCCGGCATCCTCAATAGCATTTTTCATAACATTATACGCTCCTAATCCTTCAGGATGCGGTGCTGTCATATGATAGGCGTCGGAACTTAATCCTCCCCCAACTACTTCGGCATAAATAGTAGCTCCTCTTTTTACTGCATGTTCATATTCTTCTAGAATAAGCGTTCCTGCTCCTTCTCCAAGAACAAATCCATCTCTATCCTTATCAAAAGGTCTAGAGGCAGTTTTAGGATCATCATTACGAGTAGACATAGCATGTAAAGCGTTAAAACCACCAACACCACTCGCTACTATCCCTGCTTCAGAACCTCCTGTTATAATTACATCTGCTTTACCTAATCTTAATAGCATTAAAGCATCAATTATAGAATTGGAAGAAGAAGCACAAGCTGAAACAGTTGCATAATTTGGCCCTCTAAATCCATATTCGATTGAAATAAGACCTGCGGTCATATCTGCAATCATTTTTGGAATGAAGAATGGATTAAATCTAGGGATTCCATTTCCTAAAGCATAAGCGGTAATTTCTTGCTCAAAAGTGTTTAAACCACCTATTCCGGATCCCCATACAACTCCTACTCTATCTTTATTTAAATCAGAATATTCTAATATTTTACTGTCGATTACTGCTTCTTTGGTAGAAATTAATCCAAATTGAGCACATCGATCATATTTGCGAATATCTTTTTTTTCAAAATAATCCTCTGGATTATAATTTTTTACTTCGCAAGCGAATTTTGTTTTAAAATTTGTTGCGTCAAATAGAGTAATTGGACTAGCCCCACTAACTCCGCTTAATAAAGCTTTACAGTATTCTTTAAAATTATTCCCGATTGGAGTTATTGCACCCAGTCCAGTTACTACTACTCGTTTTAAAGCCATACTTGAATGTGTCTTTGTGTAAATTATTGTTTGTTTACTTCTTCAATATAAGAAATGGCTTGACCAACTGTTGAAATCTTTTCTGCTTGATCATCAGGTATTTGAATATCAAATTCCTTTTCAAACTCCATGATTAATTCTACTGTGTCTAATGAATCTGCCCCCAAGTCATTTGTAAAACTTGCTTCTGGTGTAACTTCGCTTTCATCTACTCCTAGTTTATCTACGATGATAGCTTTTACTCTTGATGTAATGTCAGACATAACCTTTTATTTTTTTATTATAGTTCAGTCGGCAAATATAAAAATTTTTTTACTATAATAATATTTTTTAATACTTTTTGATTGAAATGCTCATTCTTCAAAGAATTTATTGCAATTTTATTAACCTTAAAATCAACACATTAAAATGCATTTAAATAGTACTTTAAATTATTAATAATTTTTATGTTTTTCTATCATATTTTATTAAATTATAGTTAGCAATTACAATAAAGTATCATTTAAAAAATTTTCTTTCAATGTAATTTAGCGAATCATAAACTCCTTTTCCATACTTATATGAAGAAATATAATTTGCTTTTTCTTGTAAAGATTTTACCGCATTGTTTACTGCGCATCCAAAAAAAGAATTTGTAATCATTTCCAAATCATTATAGGAATCGCCAAATGAAAAAATTCTACTTTCCGTATTTTTTACTACCTCTTCTACTGCTAAATACTTATTTATATTTGAAGAAAATATTTCTATGTAAGAATTTGATGAAGCAGTTATGTGAACCCCTTTAAGATTGTTTTTTAAATCTTCGGTTACTTCTTTTAAATTTTTTTCTTCAACAATTACTATTTTTAATACCTCTTGAAAATTATAATCTTTTAAAGGCAATGCATGATGATTAACTCCTTTTACTTCTTTGCAGTAAGCTTCCGTTTCTAAAGATGAAGCATACCAAGCTTCTTCTGTGTAAAACCATAAGTTTAAATATTGCTGTTTGACACTCAAAAAATATTTTATGATATCATGAGATATGGGGTAGGTTTTGAATGTCTTGTTTTTATATAAAATATGTGCTCCGTTTAATGCAATTATATAATCAATGATTAGGTCTTCCGGTGAATACATACTTATAATTCCTTGAAAAGGGCGGCCGGATGCTAATATAACTTCTCCTAATTTTAAAGCTTTTTGTAAAGCTTTAATCCCGTAAGCATCTAAGCTAGGTTTGCATGGGGCAGATAATGTTCCGTCAATATCTGTAACAAATATATTTTTCATAATATTTTACTATTTCTTAAATTTAATCAATATTATCTGAATTATAAGTTTTGATTACCTTTGAGATATTAAATATTTAGTATGTTATCTTCAATACCTTTAAAACAAATTTTATTTCTTGATTTG
The DNA here is from genome assembly GCF_026537405.1 of Apibacter sp. B3919. Taxonomy (NCBI): domain Bacteria; kingdom Pseudomonadati; phylum Bacteroidota; class Flavobacteriia; order Flavobacteriales; family Weeksellaceae; genus Apibacter; species Apibacter sp. B3919. The sequence goes on from NZ_JAFNMG010000003.1 coordinate 93,714, forward strand.
GAAACTGTTCCTCAACATGAAAATTGGAACGAATTATCTGAAAGAACTAAAGTTTTATGGGAGAAAAAAACTCAATTTCAAAGGAAAGAAAATGTTTCCCCGGAAGAATATTATTATGAAAGAGCAGGAATACTTTCTGAATTTGGTAAAATTATATGTTTATCTTGTGGATTAATTATCGAGGATAAAAAAATTCGTATTAAAAGTTTTTATGGTGATCACGAAGAAAAAATATTAATCGAATTTAATGAATTATTAAAATCAAATTATTTTAAATCCAATTTGATTTTATGTGCTCATAACGGTAAAGAATTTGATTTTCCTTATCTCGCCCGGCGAATGATGATTCATCAAATAGAGCTGCCTAAAATTTTAAGATTTCACGGTAAAAAACCATGGGAAATTCAACATCTCGATACTATGGATTTGTGGAAATTCGGAGATTATAAACACTATACATCACTGGATTTATTATCTCATGTTTTTGGATTGCCTTCTCCTAAAGATGACATGAATGGCAGTGAGGTATCTGATGTATATTATAAAGATAAAAATCTAGAACGTATAAAAACATATTGTGAAAATGATGTGATAACGCTTATAAATGTATTTCGTAAAATGAGATATGAATCCGTTCTTGAAAGAGAATAAATTTGTTTATTTATTTTCAACCCGCAATTTATTGTTTTCCAAAAAATAGAAACATGTCTGATAATTAGCTATTGCTTCATCAGCTATAGAAGTATCAATGGATTTTGATTTTTTCATTTGAGTTCCTTCTATCACATTATATTGTTCAATTTTTTGGTTAGGTGATAAAACAATTAATTTATTATCTTTTAAATATCCTAATTTCTGATAGGTTGCGATTAATGCCCGTGGTTGATAAATAGATTCAAATACATCTTGCCCATAAAAACGTGATGAATAGGAAAAATGTAATTTACCAAAAAGTGTAGGCATAAGATCAATTTGGGAAACCAGTTTAGAAAACTTTTCCGGTTTAATAAATCCCGGAGAATATATAATTGCAGGTATTTTGTATTTATCCAAAGGAATATCTTCTTTACCGGCACTTGAGGCACAGTGATCTGCTACAAACACGAATACTGTATTAGGGAACCAAGGACGTTTTTTTGCTTCTTCGATAAATCTACCAATAGCATAATCCGTATATTTTACTCCTCCTTCTCTGGATTTACTGGTATTAGATATATCTATTTTCCCTGAGGGATAGGTAAATGGTCTGTGATTACTTACTGTCATAATGTGTCCGAAAAAGGGAGACTTATGTTTACTATTTTCATCAAACACATGGATAGCTTTCATAAACATATCTTCGTCACAAACTCCCCATATATTAGCAAAAGTTATTTCATCTTTTTTAAAAGAACTTCTATCTATAATATTATACCCATTTCCTTCAAAAAAAGTATTCATATTATCAAAATATCCATATCCACCATAAAAATATTGAACCGTATATCCTCTGCGTTTGAATAAATACCCCGTAGAAAACATATGATCATTGTTATTTCTTTTTATTAAACTTTCACCGGGTGATGGCGGGATACATAGGGTAACAGATTCTAAACCTCTAACGGTCCTATTACCGGTAGCATACATATCAGTAAAAAAAAGTCCTTCTTTTGCCAACTTATCTAAGTTAGGTGTCAAATTTTGAGTATTTCCAAATTCCTTTAGAAAACTTGCACTCATACTTTCTATGGTTACAAGAATAACGTTTTTATGAAGTTCCGGAAGAGTATCCTTTATAATTTTGGTATTATTATTTGCAGACCATTCATTATCATAAATTTTATTAATTAATGAAAATGTTTTTTGTAAGGGCAATTTTGCATAAAATTTATCATAATTTAAGGAACTGTCGCTATATGCATTACAAAATCGAACTAATCCATTTGCTTGTAATTCATTTACAAAGGCATTATCTGAATTTTCATACTTTTCATTTACTTTTAAAAGAAAAATCGCACCGATAAATAGTATTATATAAACTATACTGTTTATTAATTTTGTTTTAAAATTAGGTAAATCTTCAAAGTAATTTTTGGATTTTTTGAGATAAAATATGGTAATCAATACTGAGATTACTATTAATGCAGAAAACATGGGAATAATAGGATAGGATTCTAGAATATTCCCGATTACCTCATTGGTATATATTAAATAGTCAACAGCTATAAAATTATATCTTACCCCGAATTCATTCCAAAATAAAAATTCACTGATTACATTGAAATTAATTAAAAAAATGTATAAAAAGAAAATAAAAAAGTATATGCAATAACGCCATGTTTGCCTTATTTTAGGGATCAATAGCAATATTATATATGATGAAGCTTTTATTAGTACAAATGTTTTTATTATTTTAGGAACAGCACTTCCATAATCATCAAAAACCGTTTTAAAAAGAAACAAATAACCAATTAAAATCAAAAAAAGACATAATATAATGTATTTTAAAGGTGATTTAAATTTTGAATCGGTAATGAAGATTAGATGTATCCAAAAAAAAACAAAAATTAAAATTGATACACAAAAATCATTAAGTAAACCAACAGAAAATATTTTTAAATAGTCAATAAATGAAAAATTTGAATCAGTAACAGGTGAAAAGAGAAGAACAATTCTTAAGATTAAACCAACTATTATGTAAAAACTTGAAATCTTTATAAATGGCGCTACTAACTTTTTCATTAATTATTTATCGTATTTTCTTTAGTTTATTTATTATTTATTAAATGAAACGCATTAATTTTTTTTATACTATTTAAAATAACGAAAAAAAATTATCAATAGTATAATCAACTATTAATTATTATTTTTTCTCAATTATTGTAAATAATCAAATATATAAAATTATTATAATTCACAACTTGTTTGAAAAATTTTTATGGAATTTTTAAATTTTAATTTAAGCATTGCTTGAATTACTTATTTAATTATTAAGCTTATTTTTAAAAATATCTTTTTAAGACTTTTTTCTTTACTAATTAATATTCTCTATTACTATAGTTATAAAATTCATTAAATAAAAAAGGGTAAATTAATTTACCCTTTTTTATCAATTAAATTTATCCATTCTATGGATTAGTAAAAAATTTATTTAGCATTTATCCACTAAAATTTTCTTTTACTTCCAATAATTCCATTGTAAACCATCAAAAATCGCTATACATTGACTTGCTGTATCATAACAAATCATTCCCGGATGTGGACTTTTTACATTTAAATGAGGATCGGAAATTTTAGGTAAAATTAAAGCTTTATCGGCCGCCTCTAAGACTAATACTCCCTCCGGTGTTGAACTCGTATAATCTCCGATGACAACCCCATTTCCTTTTTCAACAGAATCATTAAACTCCACATTGGAAACACTACCCGTTCCGGTTAAATCCATCCAACTATTATTTATTTTCACTTTAACTACTGCATCTTCTTTATCCATTATAAAAGTTCCGTCAACCGCTTTCTCCGGTAACGTTTCAACGATAGGCAATAGTATACCTTTAGTAGTCCCTTGACTAAAATCTAAAATTCCACCTTTATCTACCTTCTTTTTACCAATAGCAACTTGCGCGTTTGAAGTTACTGTCAGGAGCAATATAAATAAGATTAATATTTTATTTTTCATATCATTTTTCATTTTTGTGAGTTATTTTCAATTTTTCTCGTCAAAAAATTATTGAGGACAAGTTCTTTCTATACAATGCCATTCCTCACCGTTATACAATTTAATACATTTATCCGTAGTATCATATATAACCATTCCTTCAACTAGTTTTTCCTGAGGAATTAAATCAGAACTTGTTCTTGTAATTACAAAACCTTTATTTTTTGATTCCAAAACTATAAATCCATTGTAGATATTAAAAGGCCACCCTTTCAACTCTTTTTCAAGAGTAGTAATTCCTATTTTAGAAACTTCAGTTGAAGGTTCCAGGTTAGGATCTAATGTACAAAATGGAACAGGTGTACAGAATGAAACCAAAACAAAGTTGTTACCGTCTATATCAATGGAGGCACAATCAATTTCGGAAGATGTCGTCATATCTATATTTATTTCCATTTCCGTAAAATTATTAGGCAGAATTTCAGGCGCTTTAATTTTAAAGCTTAACGTATGATTTCCATTCGGTAAGCTAAAGTCTTCTATTTCGAACTCATTATCTTCAATATCTTCTGTGTTAATTGTACCGTCCGTCATTTTAAAAGAAGTTTTTAAACTTCCTTTTACATATTTAAATCCTTCACTAAATGATGCATTTAAGGTTACATTATCCAATAAAGAATTAGGATTGTTTATATCCATTGTAACTAAAATGGTATCGTCTTCTGCAATACAAGTTTTATCCACTCTAAGATCGCTTATTATAACCGGACTTGGTAAACCTGCTGCAACAGCATTTACAGTGGTATTACCACAACCATCTATAACATCACAACTTTCATAGGTTACATTTTCATCATTACGATTTAAATATTGTATAGAAGCCCTTGTAAGATAGGATGCTGTTTTATCTTCTGTAAATTTTGCTCTTGCCATAATAATAGTTGTAGTTCCACCGGGAACTTTTATTCCTTTTATAGAAAGCAAATCACTGTCTCCATATTCTTTAGTTTCAGTAGTAAAATCTCCGTCTTCAACATTTAAAGATTCTTTCACCCATTGCATACCTTGCGGTAGTTGGTCCGTCAAATCTATTAATTTGGATTCGCAATTAGTATTCATGATTTTAAATATAAAAGGCACTTCTTCACAGGTAAGGGTGGATTCAGCAACTTTAAGTGTAAAAGCAAGACCATCCTCATTAACTTCCACCGGCTTTGGACAATACAGCTTTATAGCACCAATACCTATCATTTGTGATCCCGTCGCAGGACGTCTATTATAATGAACTTTATATTCAATAACTATCTTCTCAACAGCTACGGAAAAATCTACTAAAACTTTTCCTCTGGCAGCAGTATATCCTGAAGATCTATAACCACCCGTAGCTTTTGCTGTTGCTATATTCTTATCAATAGTATAAGAACTTTTCTTTTTAGGTGCTACGTGCATAAGCTTTGGTTTAACAATTCCTCCTCCGCAAATTCCGTAAACATTAATTTCATCTGACCTATACGCCTGGGTATCAATATCAAATATTTCAAACATTGCAGCAGCGGCTCCTCCGGTAAATGAAATGGTAGTAGTGATAGGTTCTTTATCTTTATCAAAATTTCCATATCGGTAAAATTGCAAGGTTTTACCACTTCTTCTCGGGTACTTATAGCGTAGAACTTTGCCCGGATCTGAAATATTAATATTGGCAGAGAAATCATCTCCTAAATCAACCGTTTTATCTAGCTGACCATTATTTGCCGCTCCCTTCCAAATTTGGGGTAGATCAATGGTTTTATATCCGCTGAAGCTGCAATTCGTACAAACTCCATCTGACTTAACAGCCCCAAAGGTAAAATAGGTAGTATCTTCTGTAAATTTATAATTAAATTGAACTTTGTTATCTACCCATTCGCCGGGTATAGTATAAGCCCAATTTTCATTTTTGATATCATCATCAGAATTAGCAATTAATAAATAAACTCTATAATTTTGATTAAAAACGAATTCATCTGCAGACTCATCAGCTGATAAAATAACCGATTGTTCATCTAAATTGGTTTTATTTACTAACCATATTCGATTCATTCTTCTATCTAATCCTCCACAAATAGATTGTGAAAGCTCACTTAAATCTGTAGTTCCCGTATCTCCGTTATGTCCCCAAAATAATCCACTTAGATCATTTTTTAATACAGACTTTTGCCCTTGTCCACATTCGGTACTTTCACCGGCTTGAATAGTTACAATTGAATGAACATCAGTAGATCGAGCTTTATTAACAAATATATTTGAATTATCATCACGTACTAACCCGGCAATATTTCTATGATAGTTAGAATAAGGCTGTGTTGATCCTTTCCAAACTTTAGTTTTAATGTCTGATAATATGTAATCAGTCGGTTGTTTTTGTAATTGCACTATTTCCTCACCCACAGTTATAGACTTAGTTGTATACAGAGTAATAGCATATTTCATTGCTAAATAGGTTTGTATACGAACTTTTTCATTCTTACTTAACTTTCTTTCATAAAAAAACAATTCGGAAATTAATCCATCAAAAAGCCCGGAATTCAAACTGGCTGCACCTATAGTTCCTCCACTAGCCATTAAGAAATCCGAACCAAAGTTAGTTTCCGGCCTGGATAATGTATCAACAATACCTCCAAAATCATGTTCGATTAAAGGAAATTTCGGATCTATACCTTTATAAGCTTTACTAAGCCGGGTCATATGCAAGGCTGTAGCTCCAAATTCAAATCCTTTTACTGTACCTTGAGTTATAGCTATGGAAGTTGCTATTCTTCCTGTTCCATAATTAGGATTGAAACCTACCGCCGGGTGTCTGGTTTTCACCGAAACTGGATCCACTCCACCAAAGCCGTGGGTATAGGTTCTAACTGTTGATGGAGACGCGAAGCTATTATAAATGATGAAAGAAGTGGTATGTTCCGGCGCATTAGTACTCATAGGCCCCTTCTTTATAGCAAGTGCGGAATTTTGACTAAAATATATGCTTGGAAAGAAATTCATTTTACTATTACATGAATCAAACACCGGCTCCATTTTAAAGTTATTATTCACTAATGAAAAATAATAATCGTTTTCATTAACGGTTTGGTCTTTCCAAATCAATAATTTAGAGCTTTCCCCATCAAACACTAAACTATTCTTATCATCTGCTTTTAACCACAATCTTAATCCATTCAATACTCCCCCCGGAGCAAATCCGTATAAAGCATAACTTATATAATCTCCATCATTAATTTCAACATTTTTGGCAACTTTATTTTCCACCACATAAAATCTGGTGTTTTGGGGCTCAAATTTTCCATCAGGTGAAACTAATAAAATCTTTGCCGTCAAACTTGGTTGTATATTTACTACATAGGAACCGGATCCTGATGTCTGTGCTTTTAAAGTCACCTGATTTCTGTAATCGATTCTAAATGGCAATTTACCGTTTGCATAAGCAGTGCCTTCAAGATAATTATAATCTAATAAATAATCTTCTAATCCATTAGAACCTAACATCAAATAATCTTTGTTTTTCAAGGTTCCGTTACCTAACTTATTCATATCTGCGACTTCATTACCAACAAAAATGGTCATAAGGTCTCTATCATAACTTACAGATTGCTTTTGATATAAATCAGAACTATCATCTCTGGCTATACCAAAAATATCATGATTAAATCCTGCATTTATTTTACCATCCCAAACTTTGTTCCCATAAGAGTCATAATAATCCGGTTCAGATTCACTATGTAATGTAATTCCATATTTAATCGCTAAATAAGAATTAATTCTATTAAAATCTTTGGAATCTATGGGTGTTCCTTTATTTCCAGAAAGAACAATTATTTCCTGAACATTACCTACAAAAGGATTGAAATTATTTAAAGTTTTACTATAGATTTGTCGAGCTCCGATAAGACTTAACGCCGGAATTTTATTTTCCATTGCAAATCCGTTAAACGAATTGGAAATACCATTAAATATGATTCTTTGTTCAACATATTTATCATTGGTTCGCTCCACTGCTACTACTCCATACGTTTTATTTATACTATTGTAATGTGTTTGAACAGTATTAGACGGATTATACCCATTGGTTAATGCGGGATTTCCAAAATACCATCCTTGGTTATTATCATTATTGGTATTACTATAATTACTGTTTAAAGCATATAATACCGATAATCCGCTAGTATTTATTTCAGATACATAGAATATGTAGTAAGATTTATCTGAACTATAAAAACTTGGTGCAGTTAATACCGGAATTGTAGAATTTGACTGACCGGTATTAGTAAATTGCAAATGAGAATGATAATTCATTAATCCTTTTTGATTACGAATAATTGGTCCTTTAAACTCTTTAGCATCAGTAATGACCGAGTGGTCCCGTTTATATACTGAAATATCTTGCCAAGTACTAATTTCTGTACTATCTTCTTCAGTGCTTGGTATATCATCAGCTCGTAACCAAAGTTCTGTTAGTAAATTTACACCTCCCGGATTAGGTCGTCCACTGGTAAAAGAAACGTAATCATCATTCTCTATCTCAACTCCTTTAACGATTCCGTCATTAACAGGATAAATACGAGTTTTTGACGGATCAAACGTTTCTACAGAACTAACTATAACATATTTAGCATCAACATTTAATTTCATGTTGACAGTTAGACTTTTGGTTCCTGTCACCTTTGTTTTTAAGGTTCTTTTTAATTTAAAAAATATATCTTCACTCAATATGCTGTTAGAATATTTTTCTCCTTGCAAATGTTCATACCGTTCTACACCAATCTCATCATTAGATCCAAACATCAAAAAAGTGTTATTGGTTAGAGTTCCATTATTGTTATCATTTAATTCTGTTAATTCATCTCCAACATAAGCGGTTAAAGTTGATAAATCATAATTAGTTGATTGTTTTTGATATAATCCGTATTGATCATCTCTTCCTAAACCAAATACATGGTTTTGATAGGACATGAAATTTTCTCCGTCCCAAATTTTTTCACCTTTTGAATTAACATAATTAGGAAATGTTATCTCATCAGCTGATTCTAAAGAAATACCATATTTAACGGATAAGTAAGAATGAATTTTTTGTAAATCCATATCTGTTAAATAGGTATTTTGTGGGGCAGATAATACTATTATTTCTTGTATTTCACCTTCAAAAAGATTCAGATTTTTTACATTTCCAGCTCCCACCACACTCTGTCCATCTCCCAGCCTTATAGAATACGACCTAAATGTGTTTTCGGGAATAGAGTTAAAATAAAGCATCTGGGTTAAAGTTGTACTGTTTGGACGAATTATCCCAACTATACCATAATTTTTACCATTATTGATTTTACTTCTATAAGTTGCGCCCGCTGTAGTAAAATATGGAAACCCGGTAGACCAACCCGAATAATTATTTCTCGTAGAATTTAATGAATAAACGTACTGAATACCTGTCGGTCTATCTAATAATGATACATAAAATACATAATACGCTTTACTTGCAGATATTTTCAAATCAGGCCCCGCTAAAAAAGCTTTAGATCTAGGTTCAAAATACATAGACGGTTGAAAATTCATTAAATCTCCAGTTTTTTTATACACCGGCAAATTTTCATTAACTTTCTTATGATCTCTCCCATTACCGGATACATCCTTCCATAAATCCACCGGTTGATTATCCATCAATGAGCCGACTCCCCCTTCTTGAGGCCGGTCTGCTTTTAACCATAACTCTACATTGCTATCAAACCCACCGGGACTTTGTCCCAACAAAAGCACGGGTATTACAAAATAAAATAAAAATGAATAATAAGTAATTAATCCATAATTAGCTTTTCTTTTCATATAATTTAGTTTTTTATACAGTTATAATTCTATTGAATTAAATAGAATTTTAGCCATACATCAATTCATCATAGTTAATATATTTTAAAAAATTATTTAGGGCTTAATTATCTTCTATAATAAACAATGATCTATTATTTATTATCTGCAAAGAATAAAAATGACATTAACAATATATTATCTAATCAATTATAATGTATGTTTTTAAACCTGCAAATGTAACAAAGTATTAACAAAGAAAATAAGCATTATACACATTAAATGTACATTAAATCTCATTTAAAATTATAAGTGGTTAATTTTAAACACCTTACTTTTTAACGCTTATTTAATATTTTATTAAACTAATTTTAAAATATGAGGTATATAAATTTTTATTCTGCTTTAGAAACATATTTATTTTAAATAAATAAAAATTTAAATTGCACAATCAAAAAAAACAACTTATCTTTGTAGGATTTTAAAAAATCGATTTAATAAAAAAGTTTGTATAATCACACTAATTAAATCTTTTGAATAACTCTGAATCATTACCTAAAACAATAAACAAAAAAGGAAGAATTACTTTTAACAAAAAGTTTATCCCTCTACTATTCCAGATTCAGGGCAAGAAATCATCTTTAGAAGATACCGGAAATATTTTTTTTAAATATTCATTTAAAACATCTTATTATTTAAGATGTTTTTTTTTTATTTTTAAAAAGCAATAATAAAAATTACACTATTATAACACCAATTAAACTAATATATAAATAATGAATCATTTTATCACTTTAGAAAATCTTGATCTAAGTTTGATTGAGGAATTAGTGGATGATGCGATAAGCTTTAAAAAGAAAAAAGCTTTTCCAAATCTGTCTAATCATTATATATCCAACCTTTTTTTCGAGAACAGTACTCGAACCAAACTCAGCTTTGAAATGGCTGAGAAAAAAACAGGAATGGAAATTATATATTTTGATGCAGAAAGTTCAAGTGTTAAAAAAGGTGAAACTCTTTATGATACAGTTAAAACTTTAAATTCCATAGGGGTTGAATGTTTTGTTATAAGACATATGCAAGATAGATTTTATGACGATTTAATTACAAAAATAGAGGTGCCTATCATTAATGCCGGTGATGGTTGCGGAGACCACCCTACCCAATCTTTATTGGATTTAGTAACCATATATGAGGAATTCGGCACTTTTAGAGATCTGAATATAGTAATTGTTGGCGATGTGATACATAGCAGAGTAGCTCATTCAGATGCTAAAATTTTAAAAAGACTGGGATCTTCTATAACTTTTGCAACTCCGGAATTTTGGAGAGATTCCAGTATGACTATGGGAACCTATGCTTCTCTTGATTCAGTAATACAAGATGCTGACGTTGTGATGTTATTAAGGAATCAAAACGAAAGACATGCGAAACAATATGACGAAAAAAATTTTTTAGAATTATATGGATTAACAAAACAGAGAGCCGATAAAATGAAATCCTCGGCAATCATTATGCATCCGGCACCTATTAACCGTAATGTTGAGATTGATGAGGATCTTATCGAATCTTCAAAATCAAGAATATTTACGCAGATGACGAATGGAGTTTTTGCCAGAATTGCTGTGCTTAACTATGTTTTTAATTCATAACCATATTCAAACCACTATAATAAATTAACAACCCTTGAAAAGAAAATTAGTATTAGAAAACGGATTAGTATTTAATGGCGAAGGCTTTGGTAGCGACCAATTCACAATCGGTGAAGTTGTTTTTACCACAGGAATGACCGGTTACCAAGAAACCTTATCAGATCCTTCCTTCCACAAGCAAATTATTGTTTTCACCTATCCATTAATAGGGAATTATGGAATTAATTCCAGCGATTTTGAATCCCTTAATTCTTTTGTAGGTGGAATTATCGTTCATGAATACGCTGAAACAGAATCTCACTGGAAAAGCCAAATGAACATCGATTCTTTTTTGAAAAAACAAAATATTCCCGGTTTAAGCGGTATTGATACCCGCGCCTTGGTAAAAACCATACGAACCAAAGGCAGCATGAAAGGTAAATTCTGTGATGAAAATGAAAACATTGATGAAGTAATTAAATCTCTAAAAGAGACCAAGTTAGGACATCACGTTCCCGAAGTATCTACACCAAGAGCCTATAGTGCTCCAGCAGAAGGACACAGAATTGTATTGATAGATTATGGAATGAAAAAAAGCATTTTAAAAGAATTATGCTTACGAAATTGTGATGTAGTGGTAGTACCTTATAATACAGATTCAAGCTCTATATTAGAATTAAACCCCGATGGAATTATGCTCTCCAATGGTCCCGGTAATCCGGAAGAATTAACCGAATCTATAAACACTATAAAAGAATTGAGCGGAAAAGCCCCAATATTCGGAATTTGCTTAGGTCACCAATTATATGCCCTTGCACATGGAGCTAAAACTTTTAAAATGTTATTCGGACACAGAGGTGCAAATCATCCGGTAAAAGAACTTGCCACTAACAGAGTGTATATAACTTCTCAAAATCACGGATATGTAGTTGATGAAGAATCTTTACAAAACACAACTTTAGAAGTAACGCATCGAGCTTTAAATGACGGAACTATAGAAGGATTACAGGATAAAAAGAATAGGGCATTTACTGTCCAATACCATCCCGAATCCAGTCCGGGACCTCATGATAACGAATATTTATTTAACCGCTTTATGTCTATGGTAGAAGAATTTAAAAATAAATAATAAAATTCTTTATATCCGAATAGTTAAGCACTATCGAATTATTACTAGGTTAAAAAGGATTAATGTAAAAGAATTAGTAAAAATTCATATAAACAGAAGTCATTACTTCAAACTAAAAATTAAAAAACAACATGCCAAAACGCACAGATATAAATAAAATTCTTGTAATAGGTTCAGGACCTATCATTATCGGACAAGCTGCCGAATTCGATTATGCGGGAACCCAGGCTTGTCTGGCTCTTAAGGAAGAGGGATACAAAGTTGTTCTTGTTAACTCGAATCCTGCAACGATCATGACCGATAAAGAAATTGCCGATAAGGTATACATGGAACCGTTAACATTAGATTTTCTTCAACAAATTATTGCATTAGAGCGTCCCGATGCGTTGTTACCATCTTTGGGAGGACAGACCGGACTCAATCTTGCCGTTGAATTAGCTAAAGCAGGTACTCTAGCCCAATATGATGTTGAAATCATCGGAACCAAATTATCCTCCATTGAGCAGGCCGAAGACAGAGATTTGTTCAAACAATTAATGGAAAACATTAATGAACCTATTGCAGAAAGTATAATTGTTAATGACGTGGAGTCATCGGTGGAATTCGCTAATCAAATTGGTTATCCGATAATTGTTAGACCTGCTTTTACTCTGGGAGGCACCGGAGGTGGAATAGCAGAAAATGAAACCGAACTAAGGGAAATTACTGATTCCGGATTAAAATACAGTCCGGTTCATCAATGTCTTATAGAGAAAAGTATTGCCGGATATAAGGAAATTGAGTATGAAGTAATGAGGGATGCCAATGACAATGCCATAGTAGTTTGTAATATGGAAAATTTTGATCCGGTGGGAATACATACCGGAGATTCCATTGTTTTCGCTCCTAGTCAAACATTAGCAGATCAAGAATATCAATTACTTAGAAATTCTGCATTAAAAATAATCCGCGCTTTAAAAATTGAAGGAGGGTGTAATGTTCAATTTGCTTTAGATCCTTCTAGTAGAGATTATATAGTCATCGAAGTAAACCCAAGAGTTAGCCGTTCGTCTGCATTGGCCTCTAAAGCTACCGGATATCCGATTGCAAAATTAGCGGCTAAAATTGCGGTAGGATTAACTCTGGACGAAATGAAAAATCCGGTAACTAATACTACTTATGCTTGTTTTGAACCTTCGCTGGATTATGTTGTTGCCAAAATCCCTCGATGGCCTTTTGATAAATTTCAAAGTGCCAACAGGCATTTAGGAACCCAGATGAAAGCTACCGGTGAAGTTATGGCTATAGGAACTTCAATTGAAGAATCTTTGTTAAAGGCTGTACAATCTTTGGAAATAGGTTGTTTGCATTTAACTAAAAAAGATATGACGCCTTATGATCCTTCGACTTTGGAAAAGAGACTTAAAAATGCCGATGATGAACGTCTGTTTTTAATTGCCGAAGCTTTACGTAACGGTGTAAGTATTCAAAAAATACATGAAATAACCAAGATAGACCTATTCTTCCTGGCTAAAATATTACATATCATCAATATTGAAAAAGAAGTTAAAGAAAAACCAAAAGATATTGAGGTTTTAGCAAAAGCCAAAAAATACGGATTTTCTGATTGGGAAATTGCCCAATTATGGAACATGGAAGAAAAGCAAGTGTATTCTTTGAGAAAGGAAAACTCTATTATTCCGGTGTATAAAATGGTCGATACGTGTGCTGCTGAATTTATATCCACAACCCCATATTTTTACAGTACTTACGGTATTGAAAATGAATCGGTACGTTCTGATAAGAAAAAAGTGATTGTATTAGGTTCCGGACCTATACGAATCGGACAAGGGGTGGAATTTGATTATGCAACCGTACACAGTGTTTTAGCCCTTAAAGAATCAGGATATGAAGCTATTATCATCAACAGCAATCCGGAAACCGTTTCTACAGATTTCAGCATTTCTGATAAACTTTATTTTGAACCTCTAACCAGAGAATCCATCACTTCTATTATAGATTTAGAAAAACCGGACGGTGTTTTAGTTCAATTTGGTGGTCAAACAGCCATTAACTTGGCTCAAGCTGCCATAGATGCCGGAGCAAAAATATTGGGTACTACGCTGGAAGATATAGATCGAGCTGAAGATCGTAAAAAATTCGAAGAACAATTAAACGAATTAAATATCGCTCGTCCTAAAGGCGATACGGTGTTTACGTTAAAAGAGGCCTTACATGTAGCTAATTCCATTGGATATCCGGTTGTTATTCGTCCTTCTTATGTTTTAGGAGGAAGAGCCATGCAAATTGTTTATCAAGATTCTGAATTGGAAAGATATATGAAAGAAGCGATCAATGTTCATGAGAAACAACCTATTCTAATTGATAAATATTTAATTGGAAAAGAAATTGAAGTGGATGCAATTTCCGATGGCGAAAATGTTTTTGTTCCCGGAATTATGGAACATATTGAAAAAGCCGGAGTTCATTCCGGAGATTCTATTGCTGTATATCCTTCCCAAACTTTAACAAAAGAAGAAAAAGAAGAAATTATCAGACAAACCCAAGCATTAGCCAGAGGATTTAAAATCATTGGATTAATGAATATACAGTTTGTTTTAATGAGCGGAAAAATATACGTTCTGGAAGTTAATCCGCGTTCCAGCCGAACCATTCCATTCATGAGCAAAGTAACCGGTATTCCTTTAGCAAAAATAGCAACAAAAGCTGTTTTAGGCCAATCTTTGAAAGAGCAAGGGTATGCTATGGATTGTTATTCGGAACCTCGTAATATATATATTAAAGCCCCTGTTTTTTCATTTGCTAAATTACGTTCTGTAGATATTACGTTAGGCCCTGAAATGAAATCGACCGGTGAGGTTATTGGAAAAGATACTACTTATGAAAGAGCTCTTTATAAAGCTTTAAGAGCGGGTCAAATCAATATACCTATTTTAGGTAATGCCATATTCACAGTAGCAGACAAAGATAAAGCCGAGGCTCTCCCATTAGCGAAGAGATTCTATGATATAGGTTATACAATTATGGCTACCGAAGGAACTGCCAAGTATTTCCGCGACTATAACATTCCTGTTGTTGAAATTAACAAAATTGAAAGTGAAGACAACAATATTGTTAAAATTATGCAACAAGGGAAAGCTCAATTTGTTATTAATACACTTTCTAATGACGGTACAGCTCAAGAAGACGGCTTTTTAATTCGACGAAATGCTGTTGAAAACAGTGTAGCTTGTTTTACTTCTTTGGATACTACCGCAGCCGTAATTCAAGTATTAGAATCAATTGTATTTGATATTAAACCTTTTTAAATTTAAATTTTATAAAATATACTTACAAAAAAGCCCTGTTTTTACAGGGCTTTTTTGTATTTATAGTTTTTCGATGTTTGTTTTTATTTCTATAATATTATCTTTTCATATCTGATTACGACTAATATAAATGCACAATATGGTAAAAGTATCACTTATTCAAGCTTTATTTTTATCCAGTAAAATACATTTTATACCACTTAATTATGTTTATCGTAAAACTTATTGTAATATATTTTTTACTATAATAAATTTGATTTTATTTACAAAAGATACAGAATTTATGAAATAAAAAATTTATTTTTGATCAAATTTACATTATAATTATGGCTAAAGAATTGAATTCTGATCTTGGAAAACTCCTATTACGTGTTTCAATAGGCGGATTAATGGTCTTCCATGGAATATCTAAATTATATCATGGACACGATTTTATAAAAGGAATGCTTACTTCAAAAAATTTGCCTGAATATCTCTGGCTTGGTGTTCCTTTAGGGGAAGTATTTGCTCCTATTTGTATCTTATTAGGGGTTTTTACGAGGATTTCATCCCTTTTAGTAGCATTTACTATGCTTATGACTTTTTATTTAGTGCATGGGATGGAAGGATTTTCACTATCGCAAACCGGAGGATTAAAAGTTGAGCTTAACCTATTCTATTTATTAACCTCATTAGCGCTTTTCTTCTTAGGTTCGGGAAAATATAGCGTATATAAAGGTAACAAAGGAATTATGATATAAATGATTTCTTTCTAATTTTTGTTCATTATTTTTTTACTACTATATTAATCCATACATGAATTTTGAAAAAATATTTGCCCACAATGAAACATGGATAGCTGAAAAGTTATCTATGGATAAGGATTATTTCCATAAGCTATCAGAAGGACAGAACCCTGAAGTTCTTTATATTGGCTGTTCTGATAGTCGGGTAGCAACTGAAGAATTACTTGGAGCTAAACCCGGAGAAGTCTTTGTCCACAGAAATTTAGCCAATATGGTTATTAGCACAGATTTTAATGTTCAATCTGTAATAACTTATGCTATCGATCATTTAAAAGTTAAACAAATCATTGTTTGTGGACATTATTATTGTGGCGGAGTTAAAGAGGCTATGGAGGCTAAAGACCTGGGACTTTTAAATCCGTGGTTGCGAAATATCAGGGACGTTTATAGAATTCATAAAGATGAATTAAATTTAATTACCGACTCAGAGGAAAAATACAATCGGCTTATTGAATTGAATGTGGAAGAACAATGCATTAATTTAATTAAAACCGCTGCTGTACAAAAAGCTATTATAGAAAGTAATCTAAAGGTTCATGGCTGGATTTTCGACATACGATCCGGAAAATTAATTGACATGAAAATTAATTTCAAAAAGATTCTAAAAGAGATTATGGAAATATATAATCTTTATGAAGGGAAAAGTTTATTTTAATATATGAAAACAAACCAACGGGTCAATTACCTTTCTCAACTAAATTAAAATGTAATTTTATTTCCAATAAAAATATTTATAAAAATAATGGGAGAGTTAACTATTTTGCTAATCTCTCCCAAAATAAAAATAATAAAGTAATTGTTTATATTTTAGTCCATTCGATACCAAAAACTAAATAAGCGATAATTAAGGTAAATACAACATTAAAAGTTTGTGCGCCTAAAAATACTAAAGTAGCTTTTCTGTTTTCTTTATTAATCAACGTTTTAAAATTAGTTTCTAAACCTATGGAGGTAAACCCTAAAGCAAACCATAATCCTTGAAATTTCTTCAATACAGCAAGAACCGGTTTGTAGTGCTCAGTTGGAATAACAAATGAGAATAACAAAGAAGCTAAGATAAAACCTATAACAAATTTAGGAAATCGATCCCAAATTACTTTTAGATTAGGTTTATCAGCAAACTCATTCCCTTCTTTTTTAGTATAACTCCAATAAACAGCTATTAAAAAGGCAGCAATACCTAACAAAACATTTTGTGAAAACTTAACTATTGTACTAATTTTAAGTGCTTCTTCCCCATAAACGGCTCCGGTTGCAGCTACTGCTCCGGTAGTATCAATTGTTCCACCAATCCATGCACCGGCCATTACTTCTCCTAATCCAAGTAGTTTAGCTAATGCCGGCATAATGATAATCATAGGTACAGCGACTACTAATACTAGTGATACTACATAAGATAATTTTTTGGAATCTCCTTTTATTGCTCCTGCCGTTGCTATAGCAGCTGAAACTCCACAAATGGATACCGCACTGGAAAGCATCATAGACATTTCCTTATCTATATTGAATTTTTTGCACAGCCAGAAAGAAAAATACCAAACAGAGAAAACTACTACTACTGATTGTATTAATCCCAAAGCACCCGCCTGCATAATATCTTGAAAAATAATGGTTGAGCCTAAAAAGATCAATCCTATTTTTACATACATTTCAGAAGATAAACATCCTTTCATCCACTGGGGAGTACCTATAAAGTTATTGATAACTAATCCTATAAGCAGACAAAATATTACGGTTTCAAATCCCCAATAATTCATTACCGAGTTTCCGCCAATCACCATGGCAACTATAGTAAGAATAAACAGTAAGGGAAACCCTTTTGCTGAACTCATAGGTTTTCCTTGTAATAGATCTGCCAATAGTAATAAAACATAAGAAACAATAAAAATGATAAAAATGTTTATAAAATTTTTACCTGTTAAAACATTGGACAATAAATCGTCACCGGTGCTCCATTTAAATGTAGGCCAACTTAGTGTATACCCGAATGAAGAATATAAAATAATACCTAATACTATGACCAATCCACCAATAATTGTGGCTGTCCAATCCTCTGTTAAACTCAGTTTTTTCATTTCTTATTTTTGATGTTCTTTAAAAAAGTTTTTTAGTTTTATTTTAGATTAAAACTCCGCAAATGTAATAATTCCTATCGAAATAATAGGAATTCAACTAAAATTTTTTACCCAGATTCGCAGTTTGTAGCAAATACACCCTTATATTGTTTATAAAAAATGTATTTTTGCACTATTGTAGAAAATATGAAGAACATAAGAAATTTTTGCATTATTGCCCATATAGATCATGGCAAAAGCACTTTAGCAGACAGACTTTTACAACAAACTAAAACTATTTCTGATCGCGAACTGCAAGAACAGACCTTAGATGATATGGACTTAGAACGCGAACGGGGTATTACTATAAAGAGTCATGCTATTCAAATGGAGTATGAATATAAAGGGGAAAAATATGTTTTGAATTTGATCGATACTCCCGGGCATGTTGATTTTTCTTATGAAGTTTCTCGTTCTATTGCTGCCTGTGAAGGTGCCTTATTAATTGTTGATGCTGCACAAAGTATTCAGGCACAAACCATATCCAATCTTTATTTAGCGTTAGAACACGACTTGGAAATTATTCCAGTTTTAAATAAAATTGACCTACCTTCTGCAAATCCTGAAGAAGTTACCGATGAAATTGTAAATCTTCTCGGTTGCAAACCTGAAGACGTTTTACGCGCCAGTGGCAAGACCGGAGCGGGGGTTGAAGAATTGTTGGAGCAAATTGTGGAAAGAATCCCGGCACCATCCGGAGATCCTAATGCTCCATTACAAGCGTTGATTTTTGATTCTGTTTTTAATCCTTTTCGAGGAATAGAGGCCTTTTTCAAGGTTGTAAACGGCAGCATAACTAAAGGTCAAAAAGTGAAATTTATGGCTACCGGTAAAAGCTATGATGCCGATGAAATAGGAACTTTAAAACTAAATCAAGTCCCAAAAGATGTTATACATTGCGGTGATGTGGGATATATTATAAGTGGTATTAAAGAAGCTCGTGAAGTTAAGGTAGGTGACACCATCACATCGGTTGAACGCCCTGCATCTGAAGCTATTGCCGGATTTGAAGAAGTAAAACCAATGGTGTTTGCCGGAATATATCCGGTGGACACGGAAGAATATGAATTGTTGCGTTCTGCATTGGAAAAGCTTCAACTTAATGATGCTTCTCTTGTTTTTGAACCGGAATCATCCGCTGCTTTAGGATTTGGTTTCCGTTGCGGATTTTTAGGTATGCTTCATATGGAAATCATTCAAGAGCGTTTGGAACGAGAATTTAAAATGACTGTAGTTACTACCGTTCCCAATGTATCTTATAATGCCTATTTAAATAAGGATCCTGAAAAAGCGATTGTAGTACATAATCCTTCGGAACTTCCGGAACCTACTTCATTAAATCGTGTGGAAGAACCTTATATTAAAGCTTCAATTATCACCAAATCAGATTTTATTGGTTCTGTAATGAACCTTTGTATTGATAAAAGAGGCGAACTGACTAACCAATCGTATTTAACTACAGACCGAGTAGAGCTATTTTTTGAAATGCCTTTAGCTGAGGTGGTTTTTGACTTTTATGACAGACTCAAAACTATTTCCAAAGGATACGCTTCTTTTGATTATTCGCCTTGCGGAATGAGAACTTCCAAGCTGGTAAAAGTTGACATCCTTATAAATGGTGAACCTGTGGATGCTTTATCTGCTTTGATTCATCAAGATAATGCCTATACTATAGGTAAAAAAATGTGCGAAAAGCTTAAAGAGTTAATCCCGAGACAACAATTTGACATTCCTATTCAAGCAGCACTTGGAGCTAAGATTATTGCTAGAGAAACTATTAAAGCTTTACGAAAAGACGTTACTGCCAAATGTTACGGAGGGGATATATCTCGTAAAAGAAAATTACTTGAAAAACAAAAAGAAGGTAAGAAACGAATGCGACAAATTGGTCGAGTGGAAGTCCCGCAATCTGCATTTTTAGCGGTATTGAAACTGGATTAAGCGTTTGTTACTTATTTCTAGATTATAGGCTATAATTTGCAATTATTGTATTATAGGAGTATCATGTTATGATAATTGATTAATTTACCTTCTATAATTATTTTGTACCTTAATAAGTTAAAGGATATATACTTGCATATATCTTTTCTAAAAGGTAAATACATTTATTTTATAGCTATTATCTTTTTTATATAAAAAAAACTTCTAATTATTGTTATTTTATAAACATTATTTATTATTTTTATCTATAAAATTTATTTGAATATTATTTTTTATGTTTTTATATTTAATAAAAATTTTTTAAATTAATATTTCAATATTTTTTTAAATAATTAAATAAGTATAGTAATCTAAATATGTTTAGTTTTTATGTAAGATTCAAAATCCATTTAATTTTAAATAGATAAACAAATTGTTTATTATTTTTGTGAAAATTTTTTTTTATAGATTAATTTTCGTAACCAATCCTAATAATATACTACAAATAGTAAAAAGGGATTCCGTGTTCTTTACCATTTAACACAGTTAAGACAATGTATTTATAAAATTTTAACAACGGTTATATTATTGTTTTCTATCTCTATTAAAAAAATAGTTAAGAGAATTCTAACCAATTAGGACAATTTTACAAATAGCATTCTTACAATTATAAATGGATATAGTATTACATATTTAAAAATTTTACATGGCGATTTAAAAACTCTTATATACTATGATTTTTGAAAAAATATTGGAAGAAATAAACAATGTAGTGCCTATTTCCAGAGAGGAAAAAGAGTATCTAAAGTCTATTTTAAAATTTAAAAAGCTAAACAAAAGAGATTCTCTTTTGCATCAAGAGGAGGTTGAAGATAATTATTATTACGTTCTTTCCGGTTGTTTACGAAGTTATATTAACGACAAAAAAGGATTGGAGCAGGTTCTTCAATTTTCATCTAAAGGTTGGTGGATTGCAGATAATGAAAGTATTATATACAATCAACCTGCTAAATTCAATATTGTTGCAGATTTAGATACTGAAATATTTATTTTATCTAAAAAAGCAAAAGAAGAATCCGTTAAAAGGTTTCCAAAATTAGAACTTTATTATAATGAAAGTTTAATCCGCTCTGTAATTTTCTTACGTAATCGTTTATATGAAATATTAAGTTTATCTGCAGAAGAACGATATAGAAATTTTTGTATTATGTTTCCTGAATTAAAAAATTCAATATCTCAAAAACATATTGCCTCATATATTGGTATTACTCCTGAATTTTTTAGTGCTATGAAAAAAAAATTAAAAGACAGGCAAACATGCGTTGAGGAATTTTAATTATATATTCTTAAGTTATTTAAATTTGTGAAAATATATTTCAGCTTTAAAAAAGGAGATAAAGATAGTTGATAAATAATGTATTTATTTTAAATTTACTTTATGGACCTAATAAAATATTGCATACTATTATTACAAGAAACCAATCAAGTTACTTTACCTTCTTTTGGAAAATTTGAATTAAAATTTAATTCGGTGAGAGAGGATCAGGAAACTAATCAACTACTACCCCCCTCCTATTCCCTTTCTTTTACTCAGCAACATAATCTCAATGATATCGCTTTAGCTAGCATAATTGCGGAATTGGATTCAATAGATGTTGAGAGAGCTAAAGATTTTGTTTATCAGACAATTAAGGAGTGGAAAAAAATTCTAAAATCGGAACCATATTTAACCATTGAAAATTTAGGAACATTTACAGCTGAAAAAGAAAAAATTATTTTCAGTTTGAGTGAAAAGAGTTTTGTTACTTACAAAAATTTTGGTTTACTTCCTTTATAATTGAATTGAAATTCATGAAAGCTAAAACTCCCTCTGATTCAAGGACCATAATGACCACCATTGTGCTAACGAATGAAACCAATGCTTATAATAATATGTTTGGCGGGGATTTACTTTCTTTAATGGATCGAGCATGTGCCATAGCCGCTCAAAGACATGCGGAAGCTAAAGTTGTGACTGCTTCTGTTAATCATGTTTCCTTTTCAACACCTATTCCATTAGGAAGCACCGTAGAAGCCATAGCTAAGGTTTCTAGAGCTTTTGGATCTTCTATGGAAGTATTTGTCGATATATGGGTGGATGATGCAATAAATCATACAAAAACCAAAACCAATGAAGGGATATATACTTTTGTAGCTTTAGATGAATTTATGAAACCTAAAAAAATACCTGACTTAGTACCTGAAACTGAAGAAGAAATAGTTAGATATAACTCAGCCCTTCACAGAAGGGAATTATCTTTGCTGCTATCCGGAAGAATTACTCCTTCAGAAGCTGTTGAATTAAGAAAAATATTTACGATGGATAACTAAAAAAATTAAACAGTTTCGGTAAAAGTCTGTAAATACAAATGATCTCCATCGAAAACGGCATAGGTATAATACGAAATCCAATCCCCTAAATTTACATAGTGGCTGTTTTTATCTTCACCAATTAATAAATCCATAGGTAAATGACGATGCCCGTAAATAAAGTAATCATAATGTTTTTCATTCAATTTTTCTTTAGAAAAGACAATCAGCCATTCATTATCTTCCCCTAAGAATTTAATATCTTCCTCCCCGCTAATTAATTTATTTTTTCTTGATAAATAAGTACCTAAGGCGACTCCTACATCCGGATGCAACCATCTGAAAAACCATCGAGCAACAGGATTCGTAAAAAGTTTTTTCATTCTTTTATACCCGCGATCTCCCGGTCCCAATCCATCTCCATGAGCAATAAAAAAATTTTTGTTGTTGATTATAAATGTTTGTTCTTCGTTAAAAACTGTTATTGCTAATTCTTTTTGAAGATAATCTCTCATCCATAAATCATGATTTCCGGTAAAAAAATATATTTTAACCCCTGAATCTGAAAGTTCAGCTAATTTACCTAATATTCGAACAAATCCTTTGGGTACAACGGTTTTATATTCATGCCAAAAATCAAATAAATCCCCTAATAGGAATAATACTTGAACATCATGTTTAATTTGTTCTAAAAATTTTACGAAAATCTTTTCTCTTTTTCTGGATGAAACTTCATCAGGTGCTCCTAAATGCTGATCTGAGGCAAAATAAACTTTTTTGCCTGCCGTAAGGTTAATTTCTATTGGTCTTCCCTTATCCATTCACCATATGACGTTTCGGTTTCATATAATTTAAGCTTCGCTAATAAAATATTTTCAGGAAGCTCTGATTGTATTTTTTCGGCAAAATCTATCAACATATTCTCACAAGTTGGCTGATAATTCATAAAAATAACTTTATGTCCTTGATTTTGCAATTGCTCTCCTAGTTGTTTATGTTCTGTTTGAGCGTTTAAAATAATGGCATGATCTAAAGGATTTATAATTAATTTTTTTACAATAGATTTCAACTCTCCAAAATCCATAACCATTCCATTTTTAACATGGTGTATATCATTACACGGCTCTCCTTTAACAGTAACATACAATTTATAAGAATGCCCATGAATGTTTTTACATTTACCATCATATCCCCACAGAGCATGTGCTGTTTCAAATGTAAATATTTTAGTCAGCCTTATCACAATAAATAAATTTGTTTATATTACGCAAAGATAATTGAAAAATACTCATGTGGCAAGAAATACTCTCTACCCTGTTTCCTAATAGATGTATTGGTTGTGAAACAATTATTTCTTCATCACAACACTATGTATGCGAAAGGTGTAAAGCTTATTTACCTTTTACTTACATTCCTTTTAACAACACAAATTCAATTCACAGCCAACTTAACAATTCTGCGAAAATAGAATTTGCATCTTCCTTATTATTTTTCTCAAAAGAAAATATTACACAACAATTAATTCATCATTTAAAATATAAAAATAAACCGGAAATCGGTTCGTGGTTAGCTGAGATTTGGTATATGCAGAATGAGAACAATCCTTGTTTAAAAGAAGTAAAAACCGTTGTTCCGGTTCCTATTCACTCGAAAAGATATAAAAAAAGAAACTATAATCAAATTTTGCTCTGTTGCAAAAAATTAGCAACTCTAATGAATTGCAATTTCGACGAGCATGTTCTTCGACGAGTTTCTCATAAGAAATCTCAAACTCAATCCAACAGAGAAGAACGTATAAAAAAAATGGAAAACGCTTTTATAAGAAATTCAAATTGTTCGAATCACTATCTATTGGTTGATGATGTCTTAACAACGGGTGCAACTTTAATTGCATGCACTCAAGAACTGTTAAAAACCGATGATTCTCAAGTAAGTATATTTACTTTAGCAACAACAATATAAATATAAAATATAGAATAATTCAGAAAAAAGCCCTTAAGACAAAACTATTGAAGATAAGATAATTGAATATTATCTTTATTCCCAAATAAAAATAAAAATAATTTAATGAAAAGTTGTAAAGAATATTTTTTTTTTATAATTTTATACATTAATTTTAAGTACATAAAACTATCATTTTATCAAGGAAATTTTCATAATTTTTAGATATAAATTGCTTATGAAGAAATTTTTATTTTTTATTACGTTGCTTTTTTCAATTAACCTGGTTACTGCAAAAGAATTTCCGGCCAATATTTTAATGAACTTTTATTTACAAGAGCAACCTTATACTAAATCAAAATTATATCCTAATCCGGCAGTAAATTTTATACTTGTTAAGAATTCAAGTTCTTATAAAATTGATAATATTTCTGTTTTATCCATGGTTGGTACCAATTTAATCGATAAAGATATAATTGACTCCAATCTTAATCAGGAAATTAATATTTCAAAACTTCCTACAGGAAGATATTTTGTTAAAGTTACTTATTCCGATGGAAGCAGAGAAATTCTAACCCTTATCAAGTTATAATTCTAAGCTTTATTAGCAATTATAGTAAGTTTTTATTTGGCATATTAATTGACCTTAGTACACGTACAAACTTTGGAGGTTACAACATTTCTTATTAATAATCAATACTATACCCATTTAAGATTAAAAAAAAGTAGTTCTCTTTTTTTAGATATCTGAAAGTTTGTCATTAAATCTTTAATACGAAACATTATGAAGTTCGACATATTGTCATTAGATCAAGTTATGCAAAATGATAGTGAATTTATTCCTTTACTAAGCCAGGATGAAGAAGATAAAATGATGAATGAAACTTTTCCTACTGTTTTACCCTTACTTCCGGTAAAAAATGTAGTTTTATTTCCCGGGGTTGTTATACCAATTACTGCCGGAAGAAATAAATCCATCAATTTATTACAAGATGCTCAGCAAAACGATAAGATAATAGCAGTCATTACACAAAAAGATGTAAATGCAGATAATCCGACTATAAATGATATGTACTCGGTAGGTACTATAGGTAAAATATTAAAATTACTTAAAATGCCTGACGGAAGTACCATGGTAATTATTCAGGGGATACGTAAATTTTCTATTAATAATATACTTGAAGAGGAGCCTTATTTAAAAGCAGAAATTACTTTATTGGAAGACAAAAGAAAGGTTTCCAATAAAAATAAAGAACATTTTAATGTTTTATTGGAAAGCCTTCGTGAAACAGCCATTAAAATTATTAATGAAAATCCGGCTATCCCTTCAGACGCTTCTTTTGCTATTAAAAATATTGAAGGCAGCTCCTTGTTGGTAAATTTTGTTGCTTCTAATCTTGATCTGCCGTTAGTAAAAAAGCAGGAATTGCTGGAAGTTAACAGTTTGTTAGATCGTGCTTCCAAAACGTTAAAGTACCTGAACGTTGAGCTTCAAAAAATATCTTTAAAAAATTCCATTCAGGATAAGGTTAACTCCGACCTCAGCAAACAACAACGTGAATATTTCCTACACCAGCAAATGAAAACCATTCAGGAGGAGTTGGGAGGCGTTTCTTATGAAGCTGAAGTTCAAGAAATGAAAGAAAAAGCTTCGAAAAAAAAATGGAGCAAGTCTATAAATGAACATTTTGAAAAAGAACTTAATCGATTAGTTCGCATGAACCCGCAAACACCTGATTATGGTGTTCAAAGGAATTATTTAGAATTAATGTTGGATTTGCCTTGGGAAAAATATTCTAAGGACAATTTTGATATTAATCATGCTGAAAAAGTTTTAAATAAAGACCATTTTGGTTTAGAAGATGTTAAAGAACGAATCTTAGAATATCTCGCAGTCCTAAAACTTAAAGGAGATATGAAATCTCCCATCATTTGTTTATATGGTCCTCCCGGTGTCGGTAAAACTTCATTGGGTAAATCCATTGCTTCTGCTTTAGGAAGAAAATACGTTCGTATATCATTAGGAGGGCTGCATGATGAATCGGAAATTAGAGGACATCGTAAAACTTATATTGGAGCTATGCCGGGGAGAATTATTCAATCCATAAAAAAAGTTGGAACATCGAATCCCGTTATTGTTTTAGATGAAATAGACAAAATTAGCACCAGTGGACACGGTGACCCGTCATCTGCTTTACTTGAAGTATTAGATCCCGAACAAAACAGTACTTTCCATGATAATTTCCTGGATGTAGATTACGACTTATCTAAAGTATTGTTTATTGCTACCGCCAACAATTTAGCCACCATACAACCGGCATTGTTAGACAGAATGGAAATTATTGATATTTCCGGATATACTATTGAGGAAAAAGTAGAAATAGCTAATAAATATCTTTTACCAAAGCAAATCCTCGAACATGGACTTACCAAAAAAGATATTTCAATAAGTAAGAAAGAATTGGAATTTATTATCCAAGCATATACTCGAGAATCCGGTGTTAGAGGCTTAGAAAGGAAGATATCAAAAATTGTAAGGAATATTGCCTTACAAATTGCTCGCAATACTGAATACAATAAAAAATTGAGTCAAAATAAAATTATTGAAATCTTAGGTCCGCCTATGATGCCTGAAATGTCTGAAACTAATAAAGTTCCAGGAGTTGTTACAGGATTAGCTTGGACTCAAGTAGGAGGAGATATTCTTTTTATTGAAAGTATTCTTTCTAAAGGCAAAGGAAACTTAACCATGACCGGAAATTTAGGTAATGTAATGAAAGAATCGGCTACCATTGCTTTGGAATACATAAAATCTAATTATAAAGAGTTCGGTATCGATCCGCAAAAAATTGAAGAAAGTAATATACACATTCACGTTCCTGAAGGTGCAACCCCTAAAGACGGACCATCTGCAGGTATAGCTATGCTTACTTCTCTTGTTTCCTCTTTTACAGGTAAAAAGGTTAAGTCTAAATGGGCAATGACCGGTGAAATTACGTTACGGGGAAAAGTTCTTCCGGTAGGTGGCATTAAAGAAAAAATATTAGCTGCGAAACGGGCCGGTATTACCGATGTCATATTATGTGAAGAGAATAGAAAAGATATTGAAAAAATCAATCCTGATTATATTAAAGGCTTAAGAATACATTATGTAACTCAAATGTCTGAAGTAATTGATTTAGCTCTATAATAAAATTATAATAATTATAAGCCTGATTTTCATCAGGCTTTTTTATTTCTAATTATAATATATTTAAAATGCAACATTTATCAAATAATAAAATTTAATTTTTTTTGCTTACTGTTAAAATTTGAAAGTAAAGTACTATTAGATATATATAGACTTTAAAATTAGCTATTTTATTTTGTTTACCTTTGATATCATGAAAATAAAAGATATTGAACATTCATACCGTTCTCTTATTAATAAAGAGATTTCAACGGTACAATCACTTAAAAAAAAGATATTTATTATTGCTGCTTTAAGATTATCAGTAGTTCTTATTGCTGCTTTACTTTGTATTTTTACTTGGAAAAACAGCTACCTTACCGGCGGTATCATCTTTGTATCTTTTTCAATATTTATCTTGTTATTAAAGTTACATCAAAAACTGTTTTATAAAAAAAATTATTCAGATTCATTAATAACTTTAGCAGAAAATGAATGTAAAGCTCTTAATTACGATTTTTCATCTTTTGATGGAGGCCCAGAATATATTTCGACTGAACACAGCTTCAGCTACGATTTAGATTTATTTGGCGATCGATCGCTTTTTCAGGCTATTAATCGAACATGCACCTATCAAGGTAAAAAATTTCTTGCCTATCTGTTCCTTACTCCCTATTTAGACAAAAAAACAATTGTGGAAAATCAGGAAAGCATCCAAGAATTAACTTCAAAACAAGATTGGGTAAACCATTTCCGAGTTTTAGGGTCTTTAAACGGAAAATTAGAAAATAAAGAAAATTTTGATTCAAATATATTTCCGGAAACATTTTTATTGCATAAAAATAAATTCTGGGAAATAATGATAAATATTATTCCCTGCTCGTATTTAATCTTACTTGTACTTACAGCTTTTAATAGGGTATCTGCATTATATTTTATTCCTTTATGGATCATAACTTATGCAATTAATGCCTTTGCGAGTAAGCATGTAAATAATATAGTTAATAACATAGAAAAAAAAACAGATGTTTTAAACACCTATACCTCACTTTTTAATGCTATAGAAGAGCAAAATTTTGATAGTTATTTGTTAGAAAAAAATCGTAAAATCCTTATCAAGAAAACTCCTGCATCAAAAGCTATCTATAAATTAAATAGATATTGTTCTCAATTAAATATGTGTATGGCTTATCCGATGATTTTATTTTTCAATCCGGTCTTATGTTGGAGTGTTCGTTATGCTATTAAGATAGAAAAATGGTTAGATATCTATAAAAAGTATCTACCGAATTGGTTTGATTCTCTTTCTCATTTTGATGCTTGGTGCTCCCTGTCAACATATGCATATACTCACCCCGGATATTCATATCCTAAAATAAATACTGAACATTTTATATTTGATGGGAAAGAATTGGGCCACCCTCTACTTAACCCATCTAATTGTGTAACCAATGATGTTAAAATTTCAAAAGAAAATTATTTTTTAGTAATAACGGGAGCTAATATGGCAGGTAAAAGTACGTATTTAAGAACTATAGGGGTTAACCACGTGTTAGCCTGTATTGGTGCTCCGGTATACGCTAAATCATTAGAAATATTCCCTGGAAATTTAGTAACTAATTTAAGAACTACAGATTCCTTAGTTGATCATGAATCTTATTTTTTCTCTGAATTAAAACGATTGAAAATGATTATAGACAGACTTCATTCCGGAGAACATTTATTTATCATTTTAGACGAAATTTTAAAAGGTACCAACTCTGAAGATAAGCAAAAAGGATCTTTAGCGCTTATGAAACAGCTTGTTTCGCTAAAAGGAAATGGCATTATTGCTACGCATGATTTAGTATTAGGCACCTTGGAAGCAAACTATCCCGAAAATATAAAGAACTATCGTTTTGAAGCAGAAATTGCTCAGGATGAATTAGTGTTTGATTATAAATTAAAAGAAGGTATAGCTCAAAATATGAATGCAACTTTTTTAATGAAGAAAATGGGAATTACTGGTATTGAATAAAAAAATACCTGCCTATTCGGCAGGTATTATATAAATACTAGTATATAACTTAATTTTTAAAATTTATAGAGATGATTCATCTATATCTAAACGAATAGCAAAGAAATAAACACCAACCGGGAGATCTCCACCATTATTACCCGCTCCAGGTATTGAAGATCTGGTTTCCAATACTTGATCACCATTTAAACTGGAACTAAAAGTTAAAGCAATTTCATGCTCATATCCCGGATCACCCGGTCTTAGTTTTTTACCTGGATTTAATGGATCATCAGATTTAATTACTGCTATATAATTGACATATGGAGTGGTATATCCTTGGCTTTTTGCTTCCGGATAAGTTCCAACCACAGTCATTGCATATTCTGAAGGGTTTCCGCCCAGATCATTACTTGCTAAATACCAATTTAAATTGTAGCCATTACCATTACAATTATTTTCAGGAAGGGCTCCATCAACTAGACAAGGTTTACGCTTATCACGTAGATGATTAGCATCTACGGGTAAAGTGGTAAGATCATCTAAATCATGCAAATAAGTCCAAAACAAATTACCTTTATCATCCCCGTTATTATAAACCATATATTTAGCCATAATCATCCAGATACCCGGAGTTAATTTTAAACCGTGTCCCGTTATTGAAATTTCTCTATGGTCATTCGCATTTCTTTTAAATGGATCGTTCATATTAAAATCTTTCCTAAGTTCTGCTTGTTTTATGGTAAAAGGTTTGGGAACCCAGTTAACTATTCCCGTATTATCTTGAAACATAAGCATACTCCCTTTTCCTTCTGATTGATCACTGATACGTATTCCATTCGTTGATCCATCCGTTTTAATATGAACTTTAGCCGTTGGTGCAATGGTTCCTATTCCTAAATTTCCGTTTTTATCAACTATTACATCATCAGATGTATTTATAGATCCGTTAGTATCCCCCTTTGCATCTACATGAAAAGGTCCTTGCGGGTTAGTTGTATTTACTCCAACCGATGGAGCTGTTTGTGCAAAAGATTTAGTAAAACCTATACCTCCCGCTATAATTATATATAATAAAAATAATTTTTTCATATAATAAATTTAAAATTCATATGTATTAATTTAATCGTCTAAAAGTTCTGCATCTAATCGAACGGCATAAAAATAAGATCCTTGAAAGTCGTCATTTGTTGTAATATATTCGAATTCTTTATTACTCGTACTTCCAAATACTCTATACTCAAAAGTTTTTCCTTTAGGTATATTAACAAGAGCTGCTAATTGCGGTGTCCCAACTTTAGCTCCCGCTTGTTCTAACGGTATCCCCAAAATAGTATTATAGACTTTATCGGTTATTAGCGGGTGCTCGCTAACATTTTTTAAATAAATCCATACATTATTCCGAGGTTTTAAATCATCATTAACATGTTGAGTAGCTTTAACTACAAATTTGGATAGAATCAACCATCTTCCTTGAGTAAGCATTAAAGGTTGTACTGTTAAATCTATAGCACTTTCATCCAATCGTATACCATTTCCTATTTCTCCATTATGAATCAATGGTCTGGCAGGAGCTATCCATTGGGCATTTCCAAGTGAATCTGTACTAACTAGTATATTATTACTAACTTGAGTTCCATCTTCCAATCGTATGTTGCCATTAACATCTAAACCCGTATCCGGATTAACTTTTCCAACACCTAAATGACCATAGAGCTTTGCAGTCGGATCTGGGGCATTATTTGTACCCGGTTTGAAAATTACATCATCTGATGTATTTACTGGGACAGATATATTCCCATTATCTTTTTTAGCATCTATATGAAAAATAGCTTTAGGATTATCTGTGTTAACTCCTACTTGTGATAAACTAATTCCAATTGCTAATACACAAAAATTTATTGATAATATTATTTTTTTCATGACATGATTTTAAATATAAAATTATATGAATAATAAAGATCTTAATTCCACCACATTATTAATTAAAACTATCTATACGAATAGCTCTAAAATATGGTTTGCCGGTAGTAAATGAATTAAAATCGCCATCTACGAATACTACTGTATTGTGCCATATACTAGTACTGGCATAAGCACTAACTTTCATTGTCTGTCCCGGATTGACTTTTACTACGTGGGTTAACTGAGGAGTACAAGCACAAGCACCATCACGTTCCGTAGCAAAACCTACCGTAGTTAATACTGCTTTTTTAAAGTCCGGCTCATTTTCGTTATATAGTAATGTCCAAATATATTGATCAAATCCATTTTCTTTTCCACAATATTCTTGAAAATTGGATCCTCCCCCTCTTGTTGTACGAGTAGTATACTTAAGCTGAATCAGCCATGTACCTTCTGTTAGCTCTATAGGCTTGTCAGATATTTTTACAGCCGGTTTTTTTCCCGGAGGTAAACTTGGATCACCGGGAATAATTGGATTAGAATCTATTAAATTAGGAGCTAATGTTGAAGTTGCATCAAGTCTTGTTCTAATTTGAATGATAGAACCCTCTCTAAGTTCGGGCATAGGCCTGGTAGAGGCTACAAAATTACCATTTGCATCAGATGCAATAACTTCTCCTTTAGCGATAGTTCCCGGAGGAGTTACCCGCAATCCTTTACCTTTAGTACCTATAATTTCCAACTTTGATTTAGGGGTTCGGGTACCTATACCCACATTCCCATTTGCATCTACAATAAAGTCATCTTGACTTAAATCTTTATTGGTTCCATTAATATGGAAAACTCCTTGAGGATCTTCCGTATTAATTCCCACTCTTTGGCTTTGAGAGAAAGAACAAACGGAAATCACTCCGAGTAATGAACATAATAAAATTCTCTTTTTCATAATGAATTATTAATTAACTTATTAACACTTAATTGATTTTCTATATTTTTATTTAAAAAAATCTATTCTATTTTTAATGATCTCCTCTCTTATTTCATTATAAAAATTTAATTGCTACAATGGCATTAAAAATAGATGAACACTTAATTTTTTAAATTTTAAAACACTTAAACACTAACTTTATGGCGGTAAAGATAAACAAAAAAAAATTACAATCATAAAGTTTATATAACATTAATTACCTTTATCTCCTTACATTATCCCAAGGCTGCTAAACAAGATTTATAATATATAATAGTTGGTTATTTTTATTTTTTTAGTATAAATTATTCAACCATTTATACATATAAAACATTTATATAATTTAAATAAATTCTTGAACTATTACTTTAAAAAATTAATAGTCTTATTTAAAAATAATTTTAGTAACAATAAAGTTTACCTTTATAAATATAAAGATCAATAATTTTTAAATTTTACAGAATTAATTAAATACAGAGTATTTAAGCCAAGAAATTTAACTAATATCACTAATTTTTTTAAAACTTCATTTTTCTACCAAAAGATTAATAAAAATTTTTAAAATAGGATTTTTGTTTTAAACTGCAGGTTATGATTTAAATTATGATCAACAATGAAATATTTTGTATTAAGATTATTATAAGCATTTATTTAATAAGGCAACTCTCAATGAAGATAGTAATTTATCATTAAATCATAAGGAAGAACTCTTATCCTTTTCATAGTGAAAAATTCAGATTTAAGAAATTAAGTTGATTAGCCTGAAATTTTCTTATGGTATTCTTTTATAAACCTTTCCCTATTACTAATTATTGCTTTTAACGCTTCTATTGCATCCATCTTTTCTCGTGAAAAACGAGCTCTTACATTTTCAGGGGTTATATTTAATAATTTCGATGCCAAAATATAATCTCCCACTTCAATTTTTCTTTTTATTTGTTCTACTGTCATAACAATAATGTATTTTTTGATATCTTTGTTTTATCTCAACACAAATATATATACATTTTGTTTATTTTAAAATTATTTTACACAAAATGTATATTTTTTATATTGAACATGGATAAAAATATCATTCTAAACGAAATTAAAAAATACTATGGTTTTACTAAAGATTCTCAATTAGTAAAACATTTAGGCATAACCTCACAAATATTGTATAATTGGAAAAGAAGGAATTCGTTCAATATTAAACTTATTTATACAAAATGTGAAATTTTTAATTATGAATGGTTGTTAACCGGCAAAGGGCCTATGTTGAAAAAAGATAATATTGGACAATCTAATATTATTTCAATAGCGGAAGAATCTGGATATAATTCCTATAAAGGTGAAAAAAATCATATTCCTTTATATAATATAGACAGAAATGGTGGATTGAAAAATATATTTAGCAAAAAACATCATCAAGAAAATATTATAGATTTTATAAAAATGCCGGATCTGGCTGATTGCGACGGTGCTGCTTATGTAAAAGGAAATTCCATGTTACCAACTATACAAAATGGAGACATAATTATTTTTAAAACTATTTCTCTTAAAGACCTGTTTTGGGGTGAGCTTTATTTAATTGAGATATGTATGAATGATGATTCTTTTTATATGTTAATTAAATATATTCAAAAATCTGAAAAAGGAGAACAATTTGTTAAACTATTAGGACAAGACAACACAAACGCACCTCAAGATATTCCGGTTTCTAAAATTAATGCTATGGCTCTAATACGTGGAAGTATTCGAACTTTTTAAATTTTTATTTCATCCATTACTAATTCTTATCTCCTGTATAATTTATATTATTCTATTCTTTATATTGTTTTTACGGTAATAATATAACATTGTTGTGACAATATAATAATTTTTAGTATATTTGTCTAATTATCAAATAGATATATAAACACACTGTTTATATAAAATTTATTTGAACTTTTACTTATATAACTACAATCTATGGAAAAAACTACCATATTGAATAAAATAAAGTTATTTTATGGATTTAAAAAAGATTCTGAATTAGCCAGATATCTCGGTATTTCTCCCCAAACCTTTTCGAATTGGAAAAAAAGAAATAGTTATGATTCTTTATTGATCCATACCAAATGTCCCGAAATAAATTTAGAATGGCTTCTCACCTATGAAGGGCCCATGTTAAAA
Organism: Apibacter sp. B3919; assembly: GCF_026537405.1. Lineage (NCBI taxonomy): Bacteria > Pseudomonadati > Bacteroidota > Flavobacteriia > Flavobacteriales > Weeksellaceae > Apibacter > Apibacter sp. B3919. The sequence continues at coordinate 128,551 of NZ_JAFNMG010000003.1, forward strand.
TCCCCAATTTTAGATAAAGATTATCCAATGTCTGTATTGGAGGACCCCATGTTTAAATTACAAGAAAAAAATAATACCAATATCCCTCTTTATAATTTAGATTCTAATGGCGGATTAAAAAATATCGTTCATAAAAAATCAGAAAATACATTCATTTCAGGATTTATAAAAATACCTAATTTATCAGATTGTGATGGAGCTATTTATATAAAAGGAGAATCTATGCTTCCACTTTTAAAAAATGGTGATATTGTTATTTTTAAAAATGCTTCCATTGATAATATATTTTGGGGAGAATTATATATAATTGAAATTGCCTTATCTGAAGATTCCAATCATACCTTTGTTAGACACATTCAAAAATCCAGTTTAGGTAACGATTACATAAAATTAGTTAGCGCCAATCCTATGTTTGAATCTAAAGATGTTTCTTTAAAAACCATAAATGCTATCGGCATGATACGAGCAAGTATCCGATATCATTAAATATTACATAAAATCTATAATTTATTTATATCATATTATACATCTGTAATTTTTAAATTATATATGAATTTCATGTAATTTAATATTTTTGAAGATGTAGTAATAAAAAAAATCCAATCTTTTAATAAGCCAATAACCATGACATTGTGTCATTTATTTTAGTTGTGATAATACAAATAATGCCATATTGTCTCGTTTTATTCATTTATTCCCTTACATATTGATTATAAAAACCTATCCATGATTTTGGTTTATATTTTGCTGAGAAAAAATGTAAGAGATTAAATAAAATGGATTTTAATAAATTAACCATCAAATCACAAGAAGCCTTGCAACAATCTCAAGTGATTGCACAAGGATTAGAAAATCAGGCTATTGAACCTGCACACCTACTTAAAGCTTTATTGGAAAGCGAAGCCAGTGTGATTACTTTCATATTGAAAAAACAAAACTCAAATTTAGCATATATTAACTCCCAACTTGATTCTATACTAAATTCTTTACCTAAAGTTAGCGGCGGACAAATTTATTTGTCCCAGAATTCTAATAAAGCTTTAAATGAAGCCCAATTAGAATCAACTAAGATGAAAGATGAATTTATAAGTTTAGAGCATATTTTCTTAGGACTGCTTTCAGTAAACGACAAAACCTCACAATTATTAAAAAATCAAGGAGTCACCAAAGAAGGCGTGATTAAAGCAATCGAAGAAATCAGAAAAGGAGAACGAGTAACCTCTCAATCAGCAGAAGATACCTATAATTCATTAAACAAGTATGCCAAAAACCTTAATGAATTAGCTCAAAACGGTAAACTAGACCCTGTAATAGGAAGAGATGACGAAATCAGAAGAGTTTTGCAAATTCTTTCTCGAAGAACAAAAAACAATCCCATATTAATTGGAGAGCCCGGTGTCGGAAAAACTGCAATTGCCGAAGGAATAGCTCATCGAATCATTAACGGGGATGTTCCTGAAAATTTAAAGGATAAAACTATTTTTTCTTTAGATATGGGGGCTTTGATTGCAGGAGCAAAATATAAGGGTGAATTTGAAGAACGTCTAAAAGCAGTTGTTAAAGAAGTTACCGCTTCCAACGGAAATATTATTTTGTTTATTGATGAAATTCACACATTAGTTGGTGCCGGAGGAGGAGAAGGAGCCATGGATGCAGCGAACATTTTAAAACCCGCATTGGCACGTGGCGAACTTCGTTCAATTGGAGCTACAACATTAAATGAATATCAAAAATATTTTGAAAAGGACAAAGCGTTGGAAAGACGTTTTCAAAAGGTGATGGTTGAAGAACCCGATGTGGATGATGCCATAGCTATATTACGTGGAATTAGAGAAAAGTACGAAGCCCATCACAAAGTACGTATTAAAGATGAAGCCGTAATTGCATCTGTGGAACTTTCCAATCGTTATATTTCCGACCGATTTTTACCGGACAAAGCCATAGACTTAATGGATGAAGCATCGGCAAAACTTCGTATGGAAATGAATTCCAAGCCTGAAGAGTTGGATGCCTTAGACCGTAAAAAAATGCAGCTTGAAATTGAATTAGAAGCGGTTAAACGAGAAGCGGAAAGTCCTACTTCCAATGAAAGCATTAAACAAGCTAATGAGAAAAGGTTAGAAAATGTTAAAGAAGAATTAGCACAACTTAATGAAAAAAGAAATGAGCTAAGCGCTTCCTGGAAAGCAGAAAAAGAAAGAGCGGATAAAGTTCAAGAAATCCGTAAAAATATTGAAGAATTTAAAATTGAAGCTGAAAAAGCAGAAAGATCCGGTGATTATGGTAAAGTTGCTGAATTACGTTACGGAAAAATAAAAGAACAAGAGGCTGAACTTGCTAAAGCTGAAGCCGAACTTTCTGATGATCGACCTAAATTAATCAAGGAAGAAGTTGATTCCGAAGACATTGCTGATGTTGTAGCCAAATGGACCGGTATTCCGGTTACTAAACTGGTACAAAGTGAACGAGAAAAATTATTAAATCTGGAATCTGTTCTTCACAAAAGGGTTGTCGGACAAGAAGAAGCAATTGAAGCAGTAGCAGATGCTATACGCAGAAACCGCGCGGGATTAAACGATGAAAGAAAACCTATCGGATCATTCTTATTCTTAGGAACAACAGGTGTCGGAAAAACCGAATTAGCTAAAGCCTTAGCCGAATTTTTATTTGATGATGAAAATTCAATGACCCGAATTGACATGAGTGAATATCAAGAAAAACATTCTGTTAGCAGACTGGTAGGTGCGCCTCCGGGATATGTGGGTTACGATGAGGGTGGTCAGTTAACCGAAGCCGTTAGAAGAAGACCTTATTCTGTTATCTTATTGGATGAAATCGAAAAAGCTCATCCGGATGTATTTAATATTTTATTACAAGTATTGGATGATGGTAGACTAACAGATAATAAAGGAAGAACCGTTAATTTTAAAAATGCGATTATAGTTATGACATCCAATTTGGGATCTCATTTAATTCAAGAAAATTTTGAAAAACTGGAAGGAAATAATTACAAAGAAATTTTAGAATTGACTAAAGAGCAGGTTATGGAACTGTTAAGGAAAACCCTTCGCCCTGAGTTTTTAAACCGTATCGATGAAACTATTGTATTTAAGCCTTTAAATAAAAATGAAATAAGAAGTATAATAGATATCCAATTAGATTCTCTTAATAAAATATTAGATAAAAAAGGAATTCGCATGAGCATGACCGATGAGGCTAAAGATTATATAATGAGCAAAGGCTATGATCCTACTTTTGGCGCCAGACCTTTAAAAAGATTGATTCAACATGAAATTTTAAATCAATTATCTAAGGAAATTTTAGGTGGAAAAATTAATGACAATGATACCATCGTTGCAGATTATTTTCCTGAAACCGGTCTAGTTTTTAGAAAAGAAAATTAATAAGAATACATAAATAATAATACATTATAAAATTAAAAACAGGGTATATAATTTATTCCCTGTTTTTGTTTCAATTAATAAAAGTACTTCATATTATTTTTATTTTATATTTACTCCTTATATTTAGTATTCAACACTTACTATCTTAATTAATAATACATAAATTTAAAGATGATGATATCATTTAGAATTAATTAGTATATTATCATATTAGAAGATAGATCTATAAATAAAACCTGATAAAAAATGTTTTTAGATAAGTTTGTAACAAAATAAATAATTATTCTACTTATAATACTGAAAATTCATTTACATAAGAATGAAACTAAACAACAGTATAATCGCTTTTTTCATAGTCGGATTTATTTCAGCGCAAAAAGTATGGTCTTTCAATGATTGTTTATCTTACGCCAGAGAAAACAATTTGCAAGTACTTGCTTCTAAACTAAATGAACAAGTTCAAGAAAGTAATTTAAAAATTGCTAAAAAAGAAAAACTACCCGATCTTAAAGGTACTATAACTAACGGTATAACTTTTGGTCCATTGGCTACTCAAAAGGTTACCCAAGATGGTGTAACAGATTTTACCATAGACTCCTATTATAAATATACAGAAGGATATCAGAACAATCTTGCTCTTGAATCCTCCATGATACTTTATAACAACAGACGTTTACGATTAACAGAGGAAAAAAACGCTTTCTTGGTTCAACAAAATCAATATACCACTGAAAAAATCAAAAATGATATCTCACTACAATTAGTAGGAAATTATTTAACCGTTCTATTGAATAAAGAGCTTTTAGGAGTTCAATTAAATTCCATGGATACTCAAGCAAAAGATAAAGACAGGAATGAAAAATTATATAATGCCGGTAGTATACCTCTCAGCACTTTATATGAATCAAAATCCAATCTTGCGAACGCTAAACAAACGTATGAAAATGCTAAAATTGAAGTAGATCGTTCACTAATGGTTTTAGCCATGTTACTTCAAAAAGATTATCGAGATTTTCAGATTGAGGATGTTAAAGTTTCCGATGATATAGGAATGCCTCTTATCAATTTGGATGATATCATCAATTATGCTTTTAATAATCAACCGGTTATTAAATCTGCCGAATTAGGGGTTGAATCAGCAAAGAAAGATATTGATATTGCTAAAACCGCTTTTTATCCTTCAATTACCGGCGGATATAAAGTAAGTACTTTTTATCAGGATTATTTCGATCGTTCCAGTAAATCTATAGACGACCAATGGTATGACAATCACTCTCAAATGGTATCAGTAGGGGTTAACATTCCCATATTTAGTAAAGGAACAAATAAAATAAAAGTTCAGCAATCCCGAATTAATCAATTGATCCAAGAAAATCAGCTCGACCAAGAAAAATTAAATCTAAAGCAAAATATACAAACTTCTTATTTTGACGTAAATTCTGCTTATCAAACATTTACCTCTGCAAAAGAATTGGTAGCATCCACCGAATTATCCTATGAATTTGCACAAAAGAGTTTCACTGCAGGAAAAATTAATATTTACGATTTAAATACTGCAAGAAATAATTATTTCAATGCATTATCTCAAATGCTTCAAGCTAAATATTCATTTTTATTCAGATTAAAAATTCTTGATTTCTATATTGGTAAACCGTTAGAAATTTCATCTGATGAAAATACTAATTATAATAATTTAACTCCTGGTAAAGAAACGGTACAGGCAATAAATGATTTAACTTCAACTGATGTGGAAATTAAAAAACCGGAAGTTATAAAATCAAATAATATTATTCAGGAAAGAAAAAATGCAAATCTTTCAAGCCCAAAAACAACCGTTATAAAACCTGAAAATATTAGCAATGCTAAACCTAAGCCTTCTGTAAAATCTAAAGATGAAGTAAAAACTAGTTCCGTTCCTGTTACGGCTCCTGTTAAAAATAATAATTCATCTCAACCCATAAAAACAGAAACGGTGATTAGTAAAAATATTCCGGTTAAATCATCAAATGAAAATTCGACAGTAAAACCATCAACTAAAAATGATGCAGATGCTAAACGGGAAGCATTAATTAAAGAAAGAAGATTAAAATATAGTCAAGGCGCCAAACCTAAATTCCAGAATGATGCTCAAAGAGAAGCCTTAATTAAGGAAAGACGAGCTAAGCTGAGTAAAGGAATATATGACTAACTACTATGAAATAAAAAGGCCTTTACCAAATGGTAAAGGCCTTTTATTTTGAATTAAGTTTATTATTTACTTACATGAACCATACAACTTCTGTATATACTTACCAATAATATCAAATTCTAAGTTTACTTTATCTCCAATTTTCAGATATTTAAAATTTGTATGATCCCATGTATACGGAATAATTGCAACTGAAAACTCATTATCCTTACTTTCTACCACCGTTAAGCTTACTCCATTCACAGTGATTGAACCTTTTTCCACGGTGATTTGTTTACCTGTATAGGTAAAAGTCAATAAAAAACTTCCTTCTTGATTTTCTATCGATTTCAATTCCCCTACTTGATCTACATGCCCCTGTACAATATGCCCGTCTAGTCTATCTGATACTTTAACACATCTTTCCAGATTAATACGATCACCAATGGCAAGAGTTGAAAAATGCGTTTTTTTTAATGTTTCAGCAATAGCTGTTACCGTATAAAATTCCGGATTTATATCTACAACTGTTAGACATGTTCCATTATGAGCTATACTTTGATCTATTTTTAATTCATCAATAAATGAAGCGGATATTGATATGGAAAGATTTTCGTCTATTTTTTCCATATTTACTATCTTTCCCGTTTCTTCTACAATACCTGTAAACATATTCAATTTTTATTCAAAAGTACTATTTTATAATTTTTTTTAATCGTTTATAGGCAATATTTAAACTCTTTAATATTTTGTTTTTAATTTATAATTATTGTTGATTTATAAATTAAAAAGCTTTATTTCATATAGCAATATTTCTATTTTATTAAATTATTATAAATTAAGTATATATTTTTTTCTACTTTTGTTATAATAAATTTCACAGTTCATATATGAGCGTTAAAAATAATAAGCTAAAAATAGGAATTAGTATAGGAGACCCTAATGGTATAGGAATTGAAGTAATATTGAAAACACTTCAAAATAAAGAAATCTTAGATTTCTTTACACCGGTTATTTTTGCATCTACTAAATTATTATCCTATCAAAAAAATATTTTCGGATTAAATTCTATCTATTTTCAAGGAATATTCAAAGCTGAAGAAGCTATTCCCGGAAAAATAAACGTTGTGAATTTATGGAAAGAAAATGTTTCTATAAGTTTTGGCAATTCAACCGAAGAAAGTGCCAAAATAGCTAAAAATTCTTTATTAGCTGCTGTTGACGCTTTAAAACAAGGTTCGGTGAATGTTTTGGTTACAGCTCCTCTAAATTGGGAAAGCATGCAAACCCAAGGATTAAATTTTTTAAATCATACGGAATATCTTGAAAATACTCTTAAGGAGAAAGCCCATTTACTTTTAGAAAACAACGATTTAAGGATTGCGTTTGCCACGTTTAATACTCCAATATCCAAAGTTTCTGAACTATTAAGTAAGGAGTTAATTAAAAAACAAATTAAAGCTTTACATACCACTTTAATTCAAGACTTCTGTATTGAAAAACCTAAAATTGCGGTGTTAGGATTAAATCCACATGCAGGAGAAAATGGCCTATTAGGAAAGGAAGAAATTAATTGTATTGAGCCGGCGGTTAAAGAATCTTTTGATCGAGGCATTCTCTCCTTTGGTCCTTACTCTGCTGATAGTTTCTTCTCGCCTAGTATTTATACTTCTTTTGATGGAATATTAGCAATGTATCACGATCAAGGGCTTATTCCTTTTAAAACTCTAGCTTATGAATACGGTGTAAATTTTACCGGTGGATTATCTGTTGTTCATACTGAACCCAATCATGGAACAGCCTATTCGATAGCCGGACAAGGAATTGCGGATGCAAAATCATTTGAACAGGCAATTTTTGATGCCATAAAAATTTATAAAACTAGAAGAGAATATGTGAAATTAAAATCAAACGCCCTTCAAAAAACAAAAATTGAGGGTATTGATATTACTGTTGATGAAGATCTTCCCGAAGAAGGAGAAGTATAAATTTAAATATTGTTATAATCTAAAATAAAAAAAACTTTAAAATTAATTTTAAAGTTTTTTTTATTTTTATCTATTAGGTAAACAGTCTACCTGGCTATATTAACAGCTCTCGTTTCCCGAATAACAGTTACTTTAACCTGTCCCGGATACGTTAATTCATTTTGAATTTTTTCACTTATTTCAAAAGACAATTGTGACGCTTTCTGATCGTCTATTTTTTCACTTTGAACCATTACGCGTAATTCTCTACCGGCTTGAATTGCATAAGCTGTATTAACGCCATCAAAACTTAATGCTACATTTTCTAGGTCTCTCAATCTTTGAATATATGATTCTACTACTTGTCTCCTTGCTCCCGGTCTTGCACCGCTAATTGCATCAGCTACTTGAATAATAGGCGCAATCAAACTTTTCATTTCAATTTCATCATGGTGGGCACCTATGGCATTAACAACGGTTTGATTTTCTCCATATTTTTCCGCCCATTGCATTCCTAATATTGCATGAGGATACTCGGATTCTTCTTCAGGAACTTTTCCAATATCATGCAATAATCCGGCACGTTTTGCGATTTTTGGATTAAGCCCTAGTTCGGAAGCTAAAATTCCTGCAATATTAGCAACCTCTCTTGAGTGCTGTAAAAGGTTTTGTCCGTAGGAAGAACGATATTTCATTCTACCGACCATTTTTACTAATTCAGGATGTAATCCATGAATTCCTAAATCGATAATGGTCTTTTTACCGATCTCAATAATTTCTTCTTCAATCTGTTGCTGGGTTTTAGCTACAATTTCTTCAATTCTTGCCGGATGGATTCTTCCGTCGGTTACCAATCTATGTAAAGATAATCTGGCTACTTCTCTCCTAACCGGATCAAAACAAGAAAGTAATATTGCTTCAGGAGTATCGTCAACAATAATTTCAACCCCTGTAACTGCTTCTAAAGCCCGAATATTACGCCCTTCTCTTCCTATAATCCTACCTTTTATTTCATCTGATTCTATATTAAAAACAGATACCGAGTTTTCAATTGCTTGTTCAGTACCTACCCTCTGAATAGTTTGTACTATAATTTTTTTGGCTTCTGCCTTTGCATTCAGCTGCGCTTCTTCAACAATGGCTTGGATTTGAGCTTGAGCTCTGGATCTTGCTTCCTGCTTTAATGCTTCCACCAATTCAGCTTTTGCATCTTCAGCAGAATATCCTGAAATTTTTTCTAATATTTCTACCTGCTGTTCATGCATTTGATTTAATTCAGCTTGTTTTTTAGTTAGCGTTTCCGCTTTAATCTGATTATCATTTATGGCTTGATCTAATTGCTTTTTCTGAATATTATTCTGATGCAATTCGTCATTCAGCTTCGTTTCTTTGTCTTTAATTCTTTTTTCCACTTCAAGCATTTTCTTTTCTCTTTGATTAATTTGCTCTTCGTGTTGTAATTTTAATTCTAAGAATTTTTCTTTTGCTTGAAGCATTTTTTCCTGCTTAATGTTTTCGGCCTTAAGCTCTCCTTCCTTTAAGATCGCAGCAGCTTTGTCTTCTGCTTCTTTTAATTTATTTTCTCTATATTTATTTAGAGAACTTTTCGATAAGAAGTATCCTATAAATCCCCCAATAAAAAGGGTGGCGATTAACTCAAATATTATCGTTACATTCATACAATTAATTTATATAAAAAAACCTACATCAATCCTATTAAACTTTGATTTAAGTAAACTCCAATAAACAGGATTCAAGCTATGCTTTTTTCTCTGTAATCTGCTGTTGATATTTCTATCAAATCATCTGAGAAGATGAGAGGCAGCCCGCCATTAAAAAAAACAATCACTCAGTCAGTCAATTCGTGTTGAGTTTACTAAATTGAGTTAGAATCAATGTAGGTTATATCTTTGTTCTACATTTAATTTTAAATTCTATGATCTATTTGGAAATGCGTTACTTTATCTATAACAATTTTTTTATTTTCTTTATTTTAAGCAAAATTTCATTTTGTTCTTGAGATTTTTCCCTTAAAATGTTTTCTAATTCTGAAGCTAGTTGTAAAGCCGCCATAGCTAAAGCATCTTGTTTTTCAGAAATGTTATAGTTTTTTTCAAAAGTATTAATGTATTTTTCTATTTTTTTTGCAGCAATTCGTAATATCTCTTCTTCCTCACTTTGTACTACTAGGGGGTAATTTCTTCCCGCTACTCGTATATTTACTTTTTGAGACATTTTTATTTATGAATTCTGCAATTCTGAAATACATGCATCTATTTCTTTAATCATTCTATTCATCTGCAATTTCATCAACTTCTTATATTCTCCACTTCCCGAAATTGCATTAATAACTTTCAATCTTTTATTAAGCTCTTCAAGTTCTTTATATTGTTTTTCTTTCTGAATAAATTTATCTTCATTTTTTAAAAGAGAATTTTCTAGATATTCATTTTTTCTTTTCAATTCTTCATTTTCCTTCTTTAATTCGAGAATCTTATTTTCCAAATCATTAATTCCCTGAATAATCTCTTCCATATTAGAACGAAAAATTTACTATTCTAACTCTCTTGCAAATATATGAAATTCTTTTTTAAAAAAGTTAATATCCTAATATAATAGTTTATCCAACAAAATTTCATCAACATTGTTTTAATTAACAAATCCCTGCAGTAAAATTTAAAATTTTATATGATGTTTTTAAGTTAATTATACTGAATTATTTCAACAAGCTGTTAATAAATTGAAATAACTCCATTTTAACTTTTAATTTATTATATGCCGATAAATTAGCAGAAAAAAAAGAATCAGCAGACCAAAAATAACTAAAAATTTAAATTATTTACTATAACAAAAGTAGTAATAAAAAGATTTAAAAATGATTATTCGAATTTAATTGAAAAGACGACAGCTCTGGTATGTATCGACTTTAATGCACCTGCCCAGTACGGAGGAGTTCCCGGATTATCTGCTACTAATTCATTATTGAAAAAGAATATCCCCCTTACTGACGGAGTCATTTTAAATCGCTTAAAGTAAAGCTCTATACCGGCTTCTAATTGATAAGAAAAGTTATTAGTTTTCATTCGGAAGATTTGATCGGTATTATCCTTTTCTTTTTTCTCATTACTTTGTAAGTTTATTAACCAACTTAAACCGGCCTGTACATAAGGTCTGGAATTATACCATCGGTCTCCGTGAAAATTTAAAAATAACGGAAAATCTAAATATGTAGATTTTACATTTCGTTTGACATCTTGTTCTGTGTAAGTAGTTTCCAGACCATTGGCAATTTCTTCATCGATGATCTTTTGAACGTTGTTAAAAATTAAATCGCGTTGTGTGAAGTGCATAGCCGGTTCTAACCTCAAATCAACGTAGTCATGAACTTTCATTTTACCAATTAAGCCTACAGTAAATCCTCCTTTAGAATCCACATCAACCAAATATCTGCCGGTATGTTCTAAACCTTCTTTGTTGGGATGAATTTTTAAATCAAAATAATTCATTGCTAAATAATACCCCCAGGAAAATTCCTGATCATCAAAATCAGTATACCTTTCCATAACATCTCTTGAACGGAACTGCGCATTAACTCCACAATGTATTACTATTAATAATAAAACTATGACTAATTTCTTCATAGTAGAGAAAACGATTTTTTTATTTATTTATTTTATTCCCTCATAGACAGTGGCTACTCCAAATGTCAATCTTCTAAAGCTTGCCTCCTTAAATCCATTTTTAAGGATCAAGTTTTTCATATTTTCCCCATAGGGCATAGCATCAACGGAATTGGGTAAATAAGTATATGCTCGAGAATCTCCTGAAATTATTTTTCCTATGCCGGGTAATATATTTTTAAAATAGAACATAAAAAAAGGAGCAAACAAACCACTAGGTTTTGAAAATTCTAAGATTAACAATTTTCCTCCCTTTTTAAGTACTCTTCCCATTTCAGAAATACCTTTTTCTAAATTTTCGAAATTACGAACTCCGAAGGAAACTGTTACAATATCAAATTCTCCTTCTTGAAAAGGTAAATTTTCAGCATCTCCTTTAACTAATTTTATTCTGTCTTTCAGCCCTTTTTTATTTATTTTAGCTTGACCGTAATCCAACATTTTTTGGGACAAGTCTAAACCGGTAATTGAAGCTTTTGTTTTTTTAGCATGTTCAATTGCCAAATCAGCCGTTCCTGTAGCAACATCTAATATTTTTTCGGGGTTATATGCCACCACTTTTTTTTCCAATTGATTCCGCCAATAAATATCAATGTTAAAAGATAACAATCTGTTTAAGAAGTCATAATTTTCAGATATATTATCAAACATCTGTTCAACCTGTTTCTTTTTACTTTCTGTTTCGTTATATGGCTTTACAATATTTGGCATATTATTAATTTGCTGTTCTCAACTTACAAAAGTAACTGTTTTATTCAAATGTTGACCGATAAAACTCTAAAAATTGGTTTTTTCTGAATAATTTAATCCTTGATTCTATTGAATCTACTTTATTAATTATTTTAGGAAAATTTTGATTAATATTATAATAGAAATCTTGTATTACTAATTGGTTGTATTCGCCAATTTCACCTATAAACTCTTTTCCATTGATATTTTTCCGATGGGCTCGATATATGGAATCTCTGTTTTTTATATGACCGTAATATCTTTTAAAAGTGAAATAGGTTGCTAAAGATGGATTAATAAGACCTCTTTTATTTTTAGTTATTATAAAAAAAGTATCTTTTAAAATAATATTCCCCTGTTTATTTTGACATGAGATTGTATTCTTACCCGAATTAACAGGAATTGACAGAGATTGTCCTCCCGCGAGTAAATAACTTTTTCCATTTACAAGTACTTTAATTTCTTCCTTGTTGGGATTATCCAACAAAAATTCATCATTCTTTTCAATATAAAACTTGTATATAAAAAATGAAATTATTCCTATAAATAACGCTATCAATAATCCTTGTAAGGAATTTTTATTCAGCATATAACCTTACTTTGATGCACAAAGGTAACAATATAATAGATTTTTTAGTAATTATTACATAAATTTGTCAAATTATTATCAAGAATAATATCACAAATTTAATATGTTGCAAAGTATTATAACTGGCTCTGGATCGTACTTACCTAAGAAAGTCGTTCCAAATAGCAATTTTGAAGGAATTACTTTTTATGATGAAAACAGGGAACCCATAACGAAACCGACTCCAGAAATTATTAAAAAATTTGCAGATATCACTGAAATAACTGAAAGACGTTACGTTGACGACGACAATGTGATGAATTCTGATTTGGCAGCTGAAGTAGGTAGATTAGCAATTGAAAATGCAGGAATAGATAAAGAAGAACTCGATTATGTTATCGTAGCTCACAATTTTGGAGATATCGATGCTAATGAAAGACAAGTAAGAATTATGCCTTCCATAGCTGCTTTAACCAAGAATAAAATTGGTATCAAAAATATTTTGTGTAAGCCATATGATATGAACTTTGGATGTCCGGGATGGAATGAAGGGATGATTTTAGCCGACCAATTATTAAAAGCTAAAGTGGCTAAGAAAATATTGGTTATAGGTTCTGAAACTCTTTCCAGAACTGTTGATCCTTATGACAGAAATTGTATGATTTTTTCTGATGGTGCAGCAGGTGTAATACTTGAATCCAGAGAAACCGATAAGCCGGTAGGTATTCTTCATCATTATACCAGAAGCGATAATGGAGAAGAAGTATCTTATATTGCCACAGACTCCTCTTTAAATCCTAATTATGTCGGATCGAAAGCTAACATCCGAATGAAAGGAAGAAAAGTATATGAATATGCCCTAACTTACGTTCCTCAAGTCGTAAAAAAAGTGATCGATGATGCCGGATACACCATATCCGATATAAATAAGGTTCTTATCCATCAAGCGAATGCAAAAATGGATCATGCAATATTAGAAAGAGTTTTTAAATTATATAAATTAAAGGTAACCGATATTCCGGAAGGAATTGCTCCCATGACTATTCAAAAATTCGGTAATTCTTCTGTAGCAACCATACCCACGATGTATGACATGATGGTTAAAGGTAACTTTTTAAACCAAACTTTAAAATCCAATGATTTGGTCATATTTGCCTCGGTAGGTGCAGGGATGAATATCAATGCAATTTTGTATAGAATGCCATAAAATTTAATTACTGAAAATTCAAAAATACATTGGGCACTTTAATAGGAATATTATTTATTGTATCATTAATTGTTGAATATTATTGCTATCAAGCTATTAAAGTATTGACAACTAATATACTTTTTAGAAAATACTGGTTAGGTTTTTCAATTAGTGCTTTATTGATTATTCTTATTTGGTCCATTTTTATTGATAGAAATAACAAAGGGCAAGTTCATTTTTTATTAGGTTTTTTTATGATTGTTTTCGTTCCGAAATTTGTTTTGGCAATAACGATCATTTTTGAGGACCTCATAAGAATGCTGACTTTTTTAGTTAGAAAAGTTACATCAAAACCATCAGCAAATGACGCATATTTACCTGAAAGAAGAAAGGCTATAAGTGCTATTGGTTTAGGACTTGCAAGTATTCCTTTTTTATCCATTATTGAAGGTATTGTTTGGGGTAAATTTGATTTTAGAGTAAGAAAAGTTACCATAAAATTTCCTGATCTACCCGAAAATTTTGACGGGTATAGAATCGCTCAACTTTCAGACATACATTTGGGAAGTTTTAATACTAAGGATTTCGATAAGGTTGCCAGAGGGATAAAACTTTTAAATGACCAAAATGCAGATTTGTTTGTCTTTACCGGGGATTCTGTTAATAATCTGGCGGATGAAATGGAACCGTGGCTTCCTTTGTTAAAAACCATAAAAGCAAAAGACGGCAAATACTCTATTTTGGGTAATCATGATTATGGGGTTTATGTTTTTGGAAAGAATGAAATTGCTCAACAAAAAAATATTGATCAATTAAATGAATATCATAAATCCATTGATTGGAAATTATTAAGAAATGAATCTATAAGACTTTATAAAGATAACCAATTCATTAACATTGTAGGAGTTAAAAATTGGGGAGCAGGCCATTTTCCTAAAGATGGAGATATAGAAATTGCTTCTCAAAACATTAAAGATAATGAATTCAATATTTTATTATCACATGATCCCTCCCATTTTGATGCTATTGTAAAAAATTTCTCAAAGAAAATGCATCTTACCTTATCAGGCCATACTCACGGAATGCAGTTTGGAATTGAAATTCCCGGCGTTATAAAATGGTCTCCTATTAAATATAGATACCCTAAATGGGCGGATTTATATCAAGAAAAGGATAAATACCTTTATGTAAACCGTGGATTTGGTTTTATAGGATTTCCGGGAAGAGTGGGAATTTGGCCGGAAATAACTATAATTGAATTAAAAAAAGGTTAATTTTGCAGTTCTTTTAATTGCAAACTACATTTAAATTAACTACGCTTAGTTATAACCATATTTTATTAACTATGTTACAATCAATGACTGGCTATGGTAAGTCAGAAGTCAATACAGAAAATTTAAAAATTTCAATTGAAATTAAAACCCTTAACAGTAAATCTCTTGATTTATTTGTAAGGATATCGCCTAGATATAGAAATAAGGAGCTGGAATTAAGAAAAATTATCGGAAATAAATTAGTAAGAGGAAAAATAGATTTTTCTATAGTTATTGAAAATTTAGGTGCAGAAAATAATTCTCGAATCAATGTAAATGCTGTTAAAAATTATATTTCCAATTTGGAAGAATTACAAATAGAAGGCACACCCTTGGATTTCCTTAAGATGGCTATAAGAATGCCTGAAGTATTTACTAATCAAGAAATTGAAATTAGTGATGATGAATGGATTTTGGTTTTAGAATGTCTAAATGCTTCTATTGAAAAAGTAAACGATTTTAGAGCTGAAGAAGGAAAGTCTTTAGAAAACGTTTTAAAAAAATATACTCAAAATATTCTCATTTCATTATCTGAAATTGAAAAATACGAACAAGAAAGAGTGGATTCCGTAAGGCAGAAATTAGAAAAACAATTATCTGAATTGAAAGTCCAATTTGATGAACAGCGTTTTCACCAAGAACTTGTATATTATATTGAGAAATTAGATATTAATGAAGAAAAAGTACGCTTAAAACAACATTGTGAATATTTTTTTAAAGTAATTGAAGAAGAAGATCAAGCCGGAAAAAAATTAGGTTTTATTGCTCAAGAAATGGGAAGAGAGATCAATACTATTGGTTCTAAAGCCAATCATTCTGAAATTCAAAAATTAGTCGTACTAATGAAAGACGAACTTGAAAAAATAAAAGAACAAACTAACAACGTTTTATAATTAATTCATGGGGTTAATCTATCAAAAACCGGGAAATGATACGTTTCAACTTAAAGAATTGCTTCCGGGAAAGCCTATGGAAGGCAAATTAATTATTTTTTCGGCTCCTTCCGGTGCCGGAAAAACAACCATTGTTCAATATCTTTTATCCATATTTCCTGAAATTTCATTCTCTATTTCCTGTACAACACGTCCTAAAAGAGAAAATGAAGTTGACGGAAAAGATTATTATTTTCTTACTGAAGAACAATTTCAGGAAAAAATAAAAAATAATGAATTTATTGAATATGAAGAGGTGTATAAAGGACGATATTACGGAACTCTTCATTCTGAGATAGAAAGATTATGGAACCAAGGAAAGCATGTTATTTTCGATATTGATGTAAGGGGTGGACTTAATCTTAAAAAACAATTTAAAGATAGAGCATTGGCAATTTTTATAGCTCCTCCTTCTTTAAAAGATCTTGAAGAACGATTGAAAAATAGAAATACTGAAAATTTAGAATCGCTATTAACCAGAATTCAAAAAGCGGATGAAGAGCTTTCTTTTGCCAAAGATTTTGACGCTGTTATTATTAATGATAATTTGGAAAAAGCTCAAAATAAAGCTAAAGCCTTAGTAAAGAATTTTCTCGATATAAAAGAATAAACTAATTACTTTCTTCTACCTCGAAAAAAAATGCCTTTATCATTCCGCTAAAATATACATTTTGTTTAAAAAATAGTATCATAAAAACTATAGGGTTTAAAAATATGAATTTTTAAGAGCTTAATTTGCTTAAAATATCATTCGGGAAAGCACAATTTACCTAAACATTTTTTAAATTCATGTAGCATCACATTATTCTTTGGCTTAAATAACAACTAAGTTTTCATTGATATTTATAGTTTTTTTAAATTTGAATAATCTTATTTCAAATGAACTAAATTATTCATAATTAACCAACTACTATTTTTTTTATATTTTCATGAAAGGAAGGATAAACAAGAAAAACAGTAAAAATGAAATTCCCTATAAGCTCTATTATTGGCTAACGGGTATTATTATTTTTTTATCTGTGCTTTTCTTTTTTAGAACTTCACTCATTATGTATTATTACATTATAAAAGAAAAATTAGCTATTGGTGAGTTCGGAAATGCAAATTTTCAAAAAAGCATTAAAATTTCAGAAGCCGAAAAGATTCAGGCTGTTTTTAAAAAATATAAAAATTATGCTTTCGGGTTAGATATAAGTCAACATCAAGGTAAAATATTTTGGGATAGCGTTCAAGACATTCATAAAGATATTCCTGTTTCCTTTGTTTTTGTTAGAGCTACCCGAGGGGCTTTTACTCAGGACGCTTTTTTCAAAAAAAATTGGAAAAATCTTACGAAAAAAAAAATACTCAAAGGCGCATATCATTATTATGATGTAAACAGAAATTCTACCCTACAAGCAGAAAACTTTATTAAAACCGTAACTTTGGATAAAGGTGATTTGCCTCCCGTACTTGACGTGGAAGATCTGCCCAAAAATCAATCGTTGGAATTATTGAAATCAGGACTTATCAATTGGTTGAACTTAGTTGAAAAAAACTATAATGTGAAGCCCATTATTTATTCTAATGATTCATATTTCATCTATCATATTTCTGATCTTGATTTAAGTGAATACATTATATGGACGGCAAACTATAACCCTATAGAAAGTCCTTTGCACCAAAAATGGATTTTTTGGCAATTTACGGAAAAGGGGATTGTCAAAGGATTTACACAAAATTTTGTAGACATCAATGTATTTAATGGAAGCATAGAAGAGTTACAAAGACTTACTCTTTAAAAAAATAAGGGTAGAAATATTTCCACCCTTATTGCTCTAACTAAGTATAAATTTATTTGAAAGAAATTTACTTTAAAAAAAATTAATTTACTTTTAAATTATATGCCACCAATAAAATCTAGAAATATTATTTGATCATGACTAAATAATTAACATTTACTATTTTATCAATAAAACTTATAATTTAAGTTAATATTTTCAAAAAACTTGCCAAAAAGTCCTTTAGATAAAGAGCATACATTAATAAATACTTGACTTTAGGGGTATGCTTATTGTATATTTGTAATCTAAACATAATTTTAATAATGAAAACTTCAGATTTTGATTTTAAATTACCTCCTGAACTTCTTGCGGATAGACCTTCCAAAAACAGAGATGAGGCAAGGCTAATGGTGGTACATAAAAATACAGGAGAAATAGAACATAAATTATTTAAAGATGTCATTGATTATTTTGATGAAGGAGATGTATTTATTTTAAATAATACAAAAGTATTTCCGGCTCGTTTATATGGTAACAAAGAAAAAACAGGAGCTCAAATAGAAGTTTTTTTATTAAGAGAGCTGGATGCTGAGTCTAGAATTTGGGATGTATTGGTAGATCCTGCAAGAAAAATAAGAATCGGAAATAAATTATTTTTTACGGAAGATGACAGCCTAGTGGCTGAAGTTGTAGATAATACTACTTCCCGAGGCAGAACCTTACGTTTTTTATTTGACGGTTCTTATGAAGAATTCAGAAGAAAATTAAAAGAATTAGGAGAAACTCCTCTTCCAAAATATATTAAAAGAAAACCTGATTCAGAAGATGCTGAAAGATATCAAACCATCTATGCAAAAGAAGAAGGTGCAGTTGCAGCTCCAACGGCAGGACTACATTTTTCAAAACATCTGTTAAAAAGATTGGAAATTAAAGGTATTGAATTTGCTGAAATTACTTTACATGTAGGATTAGGTACTTTTGCTTCAGTAGAAGTGGAAGATCTTTCCAAACATAAAATGGAAAGTGAACAAATTTCCATTTCAGAAAAAACTTGTAAAATAGTAAATCATGCCATTGAGACCAAACACCGTGTATGTGCTGTGGGTACAACTTCCATGAGGGCTATTGAAACCTCAGTTTCTGCTAATAAACGATTAAATCCATACGAAGGATGGACCAATAAATTTATTTTCCCTTCTTATGATTTTGGTATTGCCGATTCCATGATTACCAACTTTCACACTCCTAAATCAACCTTAATGATGATGGTTTCTGCTTTTGCCGGATATGATTTAATTATGAAAGCTTACAAAGAAGCTATTAAAGAAAATTATAAATTTTACTCCTATGGAGATGCCATGTTAATTATTTAATAATAGTATTATAGTAACTTTGAATCAAAATAAGAAAGATATAAGAGCCTTGAGTTTACAAGAACTTGAGGCTTATTTTTCCTCGATAGGAGAAAA
Organism: Apibacter sp. B3919; assembly: GCF_026537405.1. Lineage (NCBI taxonomy): Bacteria > Pseudomonadati > Bacteroidota > Flavobacteriia > Flavobacteriales > Weeksellaceae > Apibacter > Apibacter sp. B3919. The sequence continues at coordinate 147,732 of NZ_JAFNMG010000003.1, forward strand.
ACCTTTTCGAGCCAAACAGGTTTATGAATGGCTCTGGAATAAAAATGCTCATTCTCTTTCAGAGATGACCAATCTTTCCAAATCTTTACGTGAAAATTTAGAAAATCATTTCTCAATCAAGCCGGCAGAAATCCACGTCATGCAAAGATCTATCGACGGGACTATTAAAAATGCCGTAAAATTACACGACGGAAATGTCGTGGAATCGGTTCTGATTCCTACCGCTAAACGGACTACGGCTTGTGTTTCTTCGCAAGTTGGATGCAGTTTGGATTGCACTTTTTGCGCTACGGCACAATTAACACGAATGAGAAATTTAACTGCCGCAGAAATCGTAGATCAGGTAACCTTAATTGATAAACAAAGCAGAGAATATCATCAAAAGCCTCTTTCCAATATAGTATTTATGGGAATGGGAGAACCTTTACTCAATTATTCTTCTGTAACGGATGCAATCCGAAAGATCACGGAGGACAAAGGATTAGGGATGTCTCCCAGAAGAATTACCGTTTCTACTTCCGGAATTCCTAAACTGATTGAAAAATTAGCAGATGAAAATTTAAAAGTTAAATTAGCCTTATCCTTACATTCAGCCATTGAGGAAAAACGCAATCAATTAATGCCATTTAGTGTTAAATTTCCTCTAACAAGTATAATGGAATCCCTATCCTATTGGTATCAGAAAACTAAAAGTAGAATTACACTGGAATACATTATTTGGAAAGGAATTAATGACGGCAATGAAGATATAAAAGCATTAATAAAATTCTGTAAATCAATACCGTCAAAAGTTAATTTAATACAATACAATTCCATAGAAGGAGGAAAATACTCTCAAGCCAATTCAAACATAATTCAAAACTATGTTACCGCTTTGGAACAAGAAAATATCATTGTTAAAATAAGAAAAAGTAGAGGGGATGATATTGATGCAGCCTGTGGACAACTCGCTAACAAGCATTAATATATAATTAAATTTTGAAGAAAGTTTAACTTAAATACTAAGTTTATTTTTTAATCTGTTGGCTTAGTTATCAGAATCGGTATACCATTTATATATTCCTACGAGCGCATTTATTTCATATAATATGGATTGAACAGCAAAAATATAATTATGTGAAATCAGATTCAATGATAACCAAACTAAATTACTAATACTCCACAAAACCCAGGAAAAAGGTTGTCTCATGATCATAGTAAATTGAGCGGACACTCCTATCATAAAAGCAATACAATTAAGTAAAAGTATGTAAGGAGATGAATCTTTTTTAAAAAAATAATCTCCCAAGAAAAACATAAGAATTATTCCTATTATGCAGAATAAGATCGTACATATTAAGGCTTTTTGATTCATTTTTGATACTTTGATTTTTCCTTCTTGATCTTGATTTTTTTTCTTAGTCCATAGAATCAGCCCGAAAACATGAGTCATAAAATAATATAGATTACTACACGCCATACCTACATTTCCAAATAACAGATGGGTATATATCTCGCCAATATTTGCTGACATTCCCAATAAATTGGATACTATCGGCGATCTATATACCAATACGTTAACACAAACATAACCAAGCAAAGCGGTTACGGTAAAAATTAATATATGGGGTAGTGGTTCAGCATTGTCTTTCCACATAGCATATCCCAAATATATGGTTAAAAAAAACGCAACAATAAACCAGGTGATTCTAAGTATTTTTTCAAATTTCTTTGTAAACATTTTACTTAATTATTATATTTTAATTTTGTTTTCTTTTAATTGTTACTCCGTTTTCTGATACATACACCCCCGATAAAATACATACGGTACCTAGAAAAGTAATCATCGTTATACTTTCCTTTAAAATAATTGATGCCGAAATGATTGCTATCAACGGTACAAAGTAGATATAATTGGTTGTTTTTATAATTCCTATTTTCTTTATTGATAAATTCCAGGTAAAAAAACATACCATAGATGCTATAATGCCTAAAAATAAAAGATTAAAAATTACTGTAGGTGTTAGCAATACATCTTTTTGAAATTTGAAAGGCGCTATTAAAATAAAAGGTATTATAGTTACTATTCCATAAAAAAATAATTTACGGGTTATGAAAAGTATAGAATAGGTATTACTGAGCTTATTTAAAATCAAAGTATAGATTGTCCAAGAAAGTACTGCCGTTAATGCCAATAGATCCCCCCAAAAGTTTATCTCGAGTATGAAATTACCATTAAATATTACTAAAAAAACTCCTAATAAAGCTAATAAAGAACCATACACTAAATTTTTAGTTACTTTTTCTTTTTTATTTATTAGTATAGTAAAAAAAGCGGTTACTATGGGATTAGTAGACAATATTAACGATACATTAGAAGTTAAAGATAACTTCAAAGCTATATTTTCTGTTATAAAGTATATTGTTCCTCCAAATAACCCGATTAACAAAAACAGAAATTCATCTTTATAATTTTTTGAAAAAATTACCTTAGGAGAAAAAAACCATATACATATATAAGCTAATAAAAAACGGTATAAAAAGATCTCTACCGGACTTAATCCGTCATTCATTAATACTTTGGTTGAAATAAAGGTAGTACCCCATATACAAATCGTTATTATAGCTAAAATATGATATTTTAAATTTTTGTTTTTCATGTATTTAGTTAGTATTATAATAAAAAAGAACTGATAGTTTTATAAAACTATCAGTTTATTCCAAGATTAAAAAATATACTAGTTTCTTAAAAATTCATCTATATGCCTAGCCGTTTTTCTTCCGGAAGCGATGCTTGTCACCACCAAAGATTGACCGCTCACACAATCTCCTGCTGCAAAAATTTTATCCACATTGGTCTTTCTTGTTTCATCGGTATGAATATTTTTTCTTTCATTCATGATGATCTCCATTTCTTCTAAAAAACCTTCTTGAATGGGATTGACAAATCCAAGGGCCAAAAAAGCCAAGTCAATTTTTAATATTTCGGGTTCTCCCACTTCTTTCATAGTAAATTTACCTGATAAATCTTTTTCCCATTCAACCTCTACTACTTCCACTCCGGTTAATTGTCCCTCTTCTCCGATAAATCTTTTGGTATGTAACGACCATCTTCGTTCACATCCTTCTAAATGTGAAGAAGAAGTTTTTAAATAGACCGGAAAAGGTACGGGCCATCGGTTTTCAACTTCTTTTAACTCTTTAGGCTTAGATAGTATTTCAATTTGTATAATGTTAGCAGCTCCTTGTCGATTAGCCGTTCCTATACAATCGGAACCGGTATCTCCTCCTCCGATTACCAAAACATTTTTTCCTTTTGCATTAATAAATTCTTCTTCGGAAATGGTTTCTTTAGCAACGATCTTGTTTTGCATTTTTAAATATTCCATTGCATAATGAACTCCTTTGAGTTCCCTTCCCTCAATTTTCAAATCTCTGGGCGACTGAGACCCGATGGCTATACAAACGGCATCGTAATTTTTTAAAATCTCTCTTCCTTTTATATCTTTGCCCACTTCAGTGTTGACTATAAATTCAATGCCCTCCTCCTTCATCAAATCAACACGTCTTTGAACTACATTTTTGTTTAATTTAAAATCGGGAATACCATAACGAAGCAATCCGCCTATGCTGGTATCTTTTTCATAAACTGTTACAGTATGTCCTTTTTTATTGAGTTGATTGGCTACTGCCATTCCTGCCGGACCTGATCCAATAACAGCTACTTTTTTTCCTGTTCGTGCAGTTGGAATTTGTGGCTTCATGAATCCCTCGGAATAGGCGTGTTCCATCACGGCTGCCTCATTTTCTCTAATGGTAACAGGCGAATCTTCAATCGCCAATACACAAGTTTTTTCGCAAGGTGCCGGACATACTCTTCCGGTAAATTCAGGAAAATCGTTAGTAGATTGTAAACTTCGAGCGGCTCTTTTCCAATTTCTTTTATAAATTAGATCTTGCCATTCGGGCATTTTATTTCCTAATGGACAACCGTATTGACAAAATGGAACTCCGCAGTCCATACATCTAGATGCTTGTAAAAATCTATCTTCTGTATTTAATGTCTGCTCTACTTCTCCATAATCCGAAATTCTTTCATGTCTAGGGCGATACCCTGCTTCTTTTCTGTTTATTGTTAAAAATGCTTTAGGATTTCCCATTTTATACTTTATAATATCTTAATAATCGTATTCTAGTTTTGAAATTTTCTCATTTATTGCGCGAATTTTTTCTTCTTGCAAAACTCTTTTATATTCTATTGGAGTAACTTTAATAAAAGAATTTACTTCGTTTATCCAATTATCCAATAACCTTTTAGCTAGTGGGCTTGAAGTGTGTTTGTAATGATTGCTAATAAGATCATTTAATTCACGTATATCGCTAATGTCTTCAATTAAGGAAAGTTCAACCATTTCCATATTGCAATAGTAATCGAAATCGCCATCCGGATTATATACATAAGCGATACCGCCACTCATACCGGCTGCAAAATTTCTTCCTGTTTTACCCAGCACTACCGTTCTTCCTCCGGTCATATATTCACAACAATGATCTCCTGCGCCTTCAACTACTGCAAGAGCTCCACTGTTTCTTACACAAAAACGCTCTCCTACCTGACCGTTAATATATACTTCGCCTGAGGTCGCACCATATAAAAGTGTATTTCCCGCTATAATGTTGTTTTCAGGCATAAAGTTAGATGAATCGGGAGGCAACAAAATAATCTTACCGCCTGACAATCCTTTTCCCAAATAGTCATTTGCATCCCCTTTTAATGTAAAAGTGATTCCTTTGGATAAAAAAGCTCCGAAGCTTTGACCTGCGGATCCCTTAAATGTGCAATGAATGGTATTATCCGGTAATCCGTCGTTACCGTATTTTTTTGCAACTTCTCCTGACAGCATTGCTCCCACTGCTCTATCCGTATTTTGAATCGTACGTTTCAATGATACGGGCATGGTTTGATCTATGGCATTGCGACAAGTGTTTATTAATTCTCTATCTAAAACTTTATCTATTTTATGATCTTGAAGTTTATTGTGTTTTAAAGAATTTTTATTTTTTTCGGGATAATATAATATTCTGCTTAAATCTAATTTTTCAAATTTTGGATTTTGAAGAGAGGATTTGGACTTTAACAGATCTGTTCTTCCCACAATATCGTCTAATTTGGTAAATCCCAGTGAGGCTAAATGTTCTCGAACCTCCTCTGCTAAGAAGGTAAAGAAATTTATAAGATAATCACTTTTGCCGCTAAATTTCCCCCTTAATTGCTCATTTTGGGTTGCTACTCCTACCGGACAAGTATTTAAATGACATTTTCTCATCATAACGCAACCCAAAATAATCAAAGCACTGGTTGCAAAACCAAATTCTTCGGCTCCCAGCATTGCGGCTATGACAATATCCCTGCCTGTTTTTAATTGTCCGTCTGTTTGAAGGCGAATGTTACCTCTAAGATTATTTAACACCAATGTTTGTTGGGTTTCAGCTAAACCGATTTCCAGTGGTAATCCGGCATGTTTAATAGAGCTTAATGGACTGGCACCCGTTCCTCCGTCGCATCCGCTGATTAAAATTAAATCTGCCTTTGCTTTTGCCACTCCGGCAGCTATAGTTCCTACACCACTTTCCGATACCAATTTTACGCTAATTATAGCTTTCGGATTTACATTTTTTAAATCATAGATTAATTGTGCCAAATCTTCAATAGAATATATATCGTGATGAGGTGGCGGTGAAATCAATGAGATACCGGGTATGGAATGTCTTGTTTTGGCTATAATCGTATCAACTTTAAATCCGGGCAATTGTCCTCCTTCTCCCGGCTTTGCTCCTTGAGCTACTTTAATTTGAATTTCATCTGCATTTACTAAATATTCCGTTGTAACTCCAAATCTTCCTGAAGCCACTTGTTTGATCGCTGATCTAGCATTAGTTGAAAAACGTTCTTTTAGTTCTCCTCCTTCTCCTGTATTACTTTTTCCCCCGATCGTATTCATAGCAACCGCTATGGCTTCATGTGCTTCTTTACTGATTGATCCGAACGACATAGCTCCTGTAACAAAACGTTTCATAATTTCTGATGCAGGCTCGACTAAATCTATATCAATGGGTTGGGAAGTATAATCGATAAAATCTCTTATAAATATTTTATCCTCTTTGTTGTCTACTTCTTGTGTAAATTCTTTAAATTTATTGTAATCTCCGGTTCGTGTAGCAATCTGAAGTTTTGCTATGGTTTCCGGATTCCAAGCATGGGCCTCTCTTCCTTTTCTCCATGCATACATTCCTAAATTGTCGTATATGGTTGAATCATGTACCCCTTCGAATGCTTCTTTAAACGATTGGATGGTATCGTATGCTATGTCTTCTAAGTCTATACCTTCTATTTTTGAAATGGTGTGACCAAAATAATCGGACAATACTTTTGAACTTATTCCAATCGCCTCAAATACTTGAGCTCCTATATAACTTTTAAGGGTTGATATTCCCATTTTTGAAAGAACTTTCAATAATCCTTTATGTATGGATTTCATGTAATTTCTTTCCGCTGTTGAAAATACCATTTGTATTTCTCCTTTTTCAACCAAATCATTTAACATGGCAAATGACAGGTATGGATTTACCGCATTGGCTCCGTATCCAAATAATAAGGCAAAATGCATAACCTCTCTCGGTTCTGCTGATTCTACCACCAAATCAATTTGCATACGTTTTCTCTTTTTAATCAAATAATGATGGACAGAAGAAACTGCTAATAATGAGGGAATTGCTATATGGTCCAGGTCAGCTTTTCTATCACTTAAAATAATATAATTGCTTCCTTTGTCCACTGCTTCTTCCGCAGTTTTACAAAGTTCTTCAATACCTTTTTTCAACCCGTAAGCATGTTCATCCGGTTGATACGTAAAGGTTATAGGAATCACTGTCGATTTAAATCCCTTATAGTCTAAATTTTCAAGCAGATCCAATTCTTTATTGGTTATAATGGGATAGGCCAGTCCAACCATTTTACAATGTTCGGGCATGGGCTCTAATATATTTTTATGTAAAGAACCTATATATCCGGCTAGGGACATTACTAATTCTTCTCTTATAGGATCAATGGGTGGATTGGTTACCTGCGCAAAATGTTGCCTGAAATAGGAAAATAAACGATTGGGTTCTTTGGATAATATGGCCAAAGGGGTATCGTTTCCCATAGAGCCCACCGGTTCTTTACCGTCTATAGCCATCGGAATTAATAGTTTCTCTATATCTTCACGATAATATCCATATGCTGATAACATGACATCCAAATTCGGAACTTCATATTTTACGCTTCTTCCCGAAGATATATCATCTAAAGAAATTCTATTTTTATCTAACCATTGTTTATACGGATAAGCATTTGCTAATTCTTCTTTTAATTCTTTATCATACTGAACAGTACCATTTACAGTATCAATTAATACCATTTTTCCCGGTTTTAATCTTCCTTTTTCCCTGATTTCTGAGGGATCAAAGGTAACTACACCTGTTTCAGAAGCTACTACCATCATATCATGATGGGTAATGAGATATCGTGCGGGACGTAATCCATTTCTATCCAACAATCCCCCGGCATATCGCCCGTCACTGAATAAAATGGTCGCCGGTCCGTCCCACGGTTCCATAAGAATGCTGTGGTATTCATAGAAGGCTTTCAGTTCGGATGAGATCAGATTTTTATCATTCCATGATTCCGGAACCATCATGGCCAATGCATGGGGTAAGGACTTGCCCGACATTACTAAAAATTCTAATACATTATCAAAAGATGAACTGTCGCTCATTCCCTGCTGCACTATCGGCCATATATCTTCTATATTTCCTATTTTTTCTGATTTTAAAACGCTTTCACGTGCTTCCATCCATAACCTGTTTCCTTTAATGGTGTTGATTTCTCCGTTATGCCCGACTAAACGAAAAGGCTGAGCTAAGTCCCAGGTTGGAAAAGTATTGGTACTGAATCTTGAGTGAACCAAAGCAATGGCGCTGGTAAAATTAGGATGTAATAAATCAGGAAAATAATGTCTTAGTTGTAAAGATGTCAACATTCCTTTATAAACTATGGTTTTGGTTGACAAACTTACTATGTAGCACCCGCGCTTATTTTTTATATCTGATTCTAATAGTGCTTTTTCAAATTTTTTTCTAAGTAAATACAGTTTTAATTCTAATACTTCTTGTGAATATTCTTCTCCTTTTATGAATATCTGCTTTATAATCGGCTCATTTGCCATTGATATTTCTCCAAGTATATCACTATTAACAGGTACATCCCTCAAGGTTAAAAAACTTAATCCTTCTTTTTTGATTAATTCGGACAGTAATTCAAATGCCTTTTTTTCTTCTTCTTTTTCTTTAGGGAAAAATAACAACCCGCTCCCATATCTGCCCTTTTCCGGAACTGCTATTCCTTGAAGAAGAACAAATTCATGAGGTATTTGCACCATAATTCCGGCTCCATCTCCGGTTTTATTATCGGCGCTTTCAGCTCCTCTGTGGGTCATATTTTCTAAAACTTGAAGTCCGTTTTCAACAATTGAATGGGATCTGACACCTTTGGTGTGGACTATCATACCTACTCCACACGCGTCATGCTCAAATTCCGGATCATATAATCCTTTTTTACAGTATTCACTTTTCAACATAATTTTTACTCAGAATTTTTTAAGTTATAAAAGTAATAATTATAAATATAAATTATTGCATAAATTGCATTATAATTTGTTATTAATAAATTATAAACATAAATTATCTAGTATTTTATACCTTAAAACGCATAGGAAGATTCGATATTATCAATTGATTTTTGAAAAATTAATATCCATCGGAGTTTTTAACTGAAAATAAGATATATTAATATTTTTATATTTTACAATTAATTTAACATTAATTTAAAAATAAGACAACTTTCATGTACTATATTTGCGTTATAAATTCAATTAACACAATTTTATTAAGATAATCGTAAAACAATCACTATGTCATTTAAAGCGAAATTAGAAGTAGAAGGGAAATCATATAATGTTTTGAATATTAATTACTCTTTAGCTCAAGAAACAGATCCGACCGGTCGCCCGTCTTCTCAAACCAGAGGAGGAAGGATTGAAGTTTCAATTGAATCTACCGGTGAAACTGATATTTTTGAGTGGATGACAAATAGCTTTGAAAGAAAAGATGGTAAAATAGTATTCATTAAAAGAGACAACAATTCTACTTTAAAAGAATTATATTTTTTTGATGGATATGTTGTGAAATATAAAGAAAATTTTGATTCTTACGGTAAATCTCCTCTTACGGAAACTTTTACTATTTCTGCTAAGAGTATTAAAATGGGAACCGGAGAGCATATTAATGAATGGATTTAAGATTAAAAATCTTTTAATCGGAATTAATAACTGAATTATCGGTTTAAATTAAATTTACACGTATTGTATGTATTTTTATTTAATTAAGAAATTCTATTATCCGTTTTGGTAAGATTTATAAAGTGGTTTCGGATATTAAGTTTCTAATTTTTAAAAATATTTATTTCTTATAAAAAAATAAAACGATGAATTTCAAGAAATTCATCGTTTTTTTATGAGTGTTATAATTAATAACTATTTTACATATTATTATTGTTCCGCCAATTTTTCTTTAATGCGGGTTTCAATTTCCTCTAATAGTTCCGGATTATCTTTTAATAACTGCTTAACAGAATCTCTTCCTTGTCCAAGCTTCGTATCTTGATAGCTGAACCAGGATCCGGATTTTCCGACAATTCCCATTTCAACTCCTAAATCCAAGACTTCTCCAACTTTGGAAATTCCTTCTCCGTACATAATATCGAATTCTGTTTGACGGAACGGTGGGGCTACTTTATTCTTAACTACTTTTACTTTCACTCTGCTTCCTATTGCATTATCACCATCCTTGATCGGTGAGCCTGATTTACGTATATCAATTCGTACTGAAGCATAGAATTTTAATGCATTTCCTCCGGTAGTTGTTTCCGGGTTTCCAAACATTACTCCTATTTTTTCTCTAAGCTGATTGATAAATATTACGGTACATTTAGTTTTACTAATGGTAGCGGTTAGTTTTCTAAGAGCCTGAGACATTAGTCGTGCATGAAGACCCATTTTAGAATCTCCCATTTCTCCTTCTATTTCTGCTCGAGGAGTTAATGCAGCTACTGAATCGATAACTACAATGTCAATAGCACCAGATCGAATCAGATTATCGGCGATTTCCAATGCTTGTTCTCCATCGTCCGGCTGAGAAATAATCAGATCGTCCAAATTGATGCCCAGTCGTTGAGCATAGGTTGGATCGAATGCGTGTTCTGCATCAATGAATGCCGCTATTCCTCCTTTTTTCTGAGCTTCTGCTATTGCGTGTAACGTAAGTGTTGTTTTACCCGATGATTCCGGACCAAATATTTCAATAATTCTTCCTCGTGGATAGCCTCCGACCCCTAAAGCCAAATCCAAACCGAAAGATCCGGTAGGAATGGTGTCTACTTCTTCAACAGGCTTATCTCCCATTCGCATGACTGATCCTTTACCATAGGTCTTGTCTAATTTGTCTAAAATTAGATTCAACGCCTTCTTCTTTGCTTCTGAATTGTTTGCGTCTTTGCTTTCTTTTTCTGCCATTATTTGTTTTACTTTATATATATTAAATTTTTCAATTGTTTTTAAATCCTTTAAAATATTCGTCGTTTACGAATATCTAAGTTAACTAAAGTTTATCTTACAGATTGATAGTTTTAAGGATTTGTTCTGCATGATTCTTTGTTTTTACTTTGGTAATAATATTTTTAATTATTCCATTTTCATCAACTATATAGGTATATCGTAAGATGCCTTCGTATTCTTTTCCCAAAAATTTTTTCTTACCCCATGCTCCAAATGATTCTATTATTTTTTTATCAACGTCTGCTATAAGCGGAAAAGGAAATGAATATTTATCATGAAATGATTTTTGTTTATCTACTGAATCTTTACTTATTCCTATGATTTGATAGCCTTCTTTTTGAAGAGTTGCATAATTATCTCTAAGATTACATCCTTCAGCTGAACAACCCGGAGTATTTGCTTTGGGATAAAAATATATGATAAGTTTTTTTCCTTTAAAATCTGAATATTTAATTATTTTTCCTTCTTGGTCAAGTCCTTCAAAATCAGGAATCTTATCCCCTATTTTTAACATCGCTTTGGGTTTAAACTTTTGGTTATGTAAAGATATTCATAAAAAATATAAGTATCAATTTTTTCAAAACTCTAAATTATATATCCTTACCAACTACCAACCTAAGCAATTATATATCAAACCATTAAGCACCCAAATAATTCTCAGCTATAAATTTTCCATTACTTTCAATTAAGTGTAAGTAAATTTCATGAAATACTGAAATTTTAAATGCTATAGTATAAGATCCTTGTAATTTTTGATTACTTCATATCCTTTGTTTTTGAAATAGGTTTCCGAACATTCTAATTTTTCAGCCATAATAAAATCTCCTCCCCAAGCCCCCAGACTCTTAACAAACCCCGGATAATCACTGAATAAAACTTTTTTTACTGTATCTATATTGATAAACTCTGAAATCAATTGTTCATGTTCTGAAATAAGAATCCTAAATTGATTAAAGGTAATTTTTGGGTCAATAATTTCTCGGGTTATATTTGAAATGGCATCTATGAGATTTTCCGACTTCGTTTTTTGTTTATAATGCTGTATTCCTTCTCTTGAATTTTGTTTTTGATTCAAATAAATAAATAAAAGATTTTCCGTTATTGCCGAAGATATTTCTACCTTTTCAATTTTCTTTACTTCATTTTCTTTTAGTTGATAGGTAATAGGCGTATGGGCTTCGGCACAGGCTATATCATAACCGCTTCCTCCAAAAGTTTTTTCTAATAATTTATAGGAATTTACTTTTGTCCATTGTGCTATATTATTTATTAAGGTTGAGCTGGTTCCCAAGCCCCAATTTTCGGGAAAGTCCAGCCGAGTTATACATTCGTATCCAACTTTATTTTCAAATTTTGTGCTTCCTAATTTTTGTACTTCTTGGAAAATAAGGAGTAATTGTTTTGAAAAATTTATATTCGTCGTTTCATCGATTTTATTGCTGTTGATATCTAAAACGGTTTTAAACCATAATTTTCCATCACTTTTATAGGCAGTCCATACCAATTTATTAGAAAATTCTTGAGTTTGGTGTATTTGAAGAGATTGTCCTAATCGAGTGGGTACGGCTAAACTTAAGGCACCATCCAGTACCGTATATTCTCCGGTTAAAAGTAATTTTCCGTTACTTTTAAATTTTTGTAAAATACTCAAATTATGAGAGTTTATTCTGTTTATTTTTGAAGATATTTAGCAAATGATTCATCTAATAGTGCCGGCATACTTACACGTCCATTGACTACACTTACTACTTCTGCTTTTGCTTCAGAACATACTTTGTTGTCGGACTTGCGTATAATTTTTTGATTAAATATATAACGGATTCCTTCTTTTTCCAATGAATCTATAGTACATAAAAATTTTTCTCCTCCTTTTAGTGAACTCATATAGCGTACATGAATGCTTATTAATACTAAATCGATTCCTTTTTGGTGTAAATCATAGAAATCTAGCCCATTATGTTCTAGAAATTCATGACGGCCTACTTCATAATAGTGTTGATAATTTGCATTGTTTACGATGCCTTGTGCATCACATTCATAATCTCGTACTTTTAAATCGATTTCAAAAAGAGGAGTATTCATAATTTAATTTTTTATACGTAATAGTAAACTCTAATTTATGAAAAATTTCGCTTATAAAAAAGGAATTGTAAGATTTTTATTTATTGTTTTTAGGTGAATATATACCAGAGTATTCCTATATTTAAACGAAAATCTGTATATGGATTGAGTGGTGAACTGTAGAATTTGTAACCACTAAAACTGGAGTTGAAATGTTGTCCTTCCAGTATAATCAACATTCTTTTGACTTTAAAATGCAGAAATAAATCTAATACGGGATATTCTCCGATATTATAATTTTCTGTTTTTGATTGTAATCTAAACTCGTTGGTTACCGGTAAAAAGAGTCTGGATTGGAATTTATTAAAGTAATAAGCATTTAATCCTAATTGGAATTCTGCATTATTTTTAAATGCTTTTGATTGGTAATAAATGGTTGCTCTACCAATGAAATCCGGCAAGGGTAAGAGTTGTTTATTACTGGTAACATTTTGATATGCTAAATTAGTTTCCAAATGGAATTTTTTATATTGAAAACTGTTTTTCAAACCTACTTGTACTATATCAACCGAAGAACCGGCTTGTTTAGGAAGATAATCACTGTCTAAATAGGTATAATTTTTTATATTATAAAATTGTGTAAAAACTCTTGTATTATAAGGTTTTATATGTAATTCTCCTCCCGCTTGAACTCTTCTTTCTTTTTTAGGGTCATCCATAAAATAATTCATGGATTTATAAAAACTTTGATTATACAGCAAGTTTAATGACGGTATCTGAGATTTAACTCCTACATTAGCTTCTAAATAATAATCTTTTAAAGGGCTGATTATTAAATGATTGTCTAAGTAATACGAATTTTTAAATTCATCTCCCGTCATTGCCTCTCCTTGTGATTTTAAAACAATTTCTTTCTTCCAGTTAAATGCAAGTTTTCCGGCTATTCCCACTCGATTGTCTTTGAGATTTTTGGGAAAGGAAATACTTGGATCTACTATTCGGTCAAAATTAAATTCTAAATGTTCATATTTAAGTCCTGTTTCCAAATGTAATTTATCGCTCCAATCAAAAACTGCCATGGATTGATTGGTAATCTTTCTAAGTTTTTTGGTGTTGTAATGACTTTTCAAATTGTCTACATCAAAAATACCTTGTTTATCTGAAAAATAGGTATTTAGATTTTTAAATTCTTCATAGGTAAAGTGGGAAGATTCTGCCGAAAAAATATTTTTTATAGATAAAGGATAGGTGTTATGTCCCGAATTAAGAATTCCTAATTGTTGACCGACATAAAATCTTCTTCTTCCATATTTTGATTGCGCCCCTGTAAGGTTTACTTCCATTCGGTCCCGATCTTTAAATCGGCTGTCTCCATCTTCGAAATTTTTTGGAAATTGAATTCCTCCATTTTCTTCATCGTCTACATTAGCTGTTATATAGTGAGTCCACAAATTATATTTTTGATTTTTGGTATGATAAGCAAGTGTGAATAAAAGTGAATTATTGGAAGCTAATTGTTCTAAATATTTTCCTTCTGAACGTAATCCTCTGTATTGTATGGAATAATTTAGTCTTGAATTGATATTATGTGTAAATAAACTTGATAATGAATGGCCTTGTTTATATCCATTGTTGTATTGAAATTCGGTCATTGGGGTCTGAACATCGAAATATCTTACTTCATCAGCTTCTATTAGGTTAAAAGATTTTCCCGTAGGAATTAAATCTATTCCCGAGTTAATTTTAGTTGAAAATAATAAAGGATTAAAAGTATGTCCTATATTGGAAAACGGCATGGCGCCAAAACTATCTTTGTGATTGTACATTTTATTGCTATAGTATTTATCTATAGTTAAAACCGTATCAAAGATTTTTTTCGCATGATCTTCCGTCCAATATTTATAGGATTGTATGGTTGGGTTATAAATTTTAATTGAATCAGAAGAGGTAGTCTTACTGTTTGTAACAGGCATTTCGTTTGTTTTCCCTTCTGATACCTGAGCAAAAGAAAATATTGAAACTATGCTTGAAAATAAACAGATAAAATATATTCTAATTCTACTCATGTACGTAAACAATATGCAAATATAAAAATAAAAAAACGGCAAAAAAACCGACTGTTTACTCTATATGTTATATTATTCTTAATATCTGTTAAAATAATGCCGAATATCATTATTTACGTTCTGTATTTAAAATTATTTTAGTGTTTAATAAAAAGCTATTTATAAAAAAACCACCTTAAATAAGGTGGTTTTTTGTGTATATAATCTATTAATACCCTTTATTTTGTTGATCTTTGTTCATTCCGGCATTATTATCTATTTCGGATTGCGGTATCGGAAAAGCTAATCTGAAGTCTCCAACTGGGAAAGTAATATCTTGTTCTCCTGTTAAGTCTATTCTTGTTAAGGTTTTATTCCATCTTAACAAATCCCAAACCCTGAATCCTTCTCCTACTAATTCTTTTCTTCTCTCTTCTTTTACATCATCCAAGGTTATTGTTGTTAATGGAGTAATTCCTCTTTGGGCTCTAATGCCGTTTACTAATTCTAAGGCTTCAGCAGTAGAACCTCCTCCTCCCATTAATATGGCTTCAGCCTGATTTAGGGCTATTTCTTCATATCTTACTAACTTTTGATTGGATTCTCCTGTTAGTACCGGATATTTACCTTCTATGTAGGTTGCATTTTTGGAAGAATTTTGACGCAACATTCCGGTTTTGTCTTTACTATCTTTTTTGATTTTAGCTCTGATATCTTCAGGGTCGTATGCTGCAACTAAACTTGGATTTAATCGGGTATTGGCATATCCTTCTGATGAAAAAATATAACCTACACTTGAAGTACCAATTGCCCCTGCAACGCCATAAGCTAATTCAAATATTGAGTTAAGTCCTTCTATTCTCCAACTGGTTACATATAAACCTTTGTCGATAGGTGCATACTGAGCCGTAACTTCACCGGCATATTTATAAACATTGTTATACTCTTCTTTGTATAAATAGTATCTCGACATTAATCCGGCTATCGCTCCTTTAGTTAATTTTTGTTTAACATCAATGTTATATACTGATTTTTCATAGGCTTGTTGAAAATCAGATTCGATTTGAGCATAGCATTCATCTAAGGTTGCTCTTGATACAGCGAATGTAGCGGGATTGGTTGTATTTTCAAGAATTAAGGGAACACCTAAATTTTTGTCTTGTGTATATTTTTGTCCAAACAATTTTATGAGATCGAAATATGCCCAAGCTCGGATTGCATAGGCTTGTGATTTTATTTCGTCAATTTTTTCTTCCGGAGTTCCATCTGTTATAGTTGCGTTTATGACGATATTTGCATTGGATATTACTCGATAGATTCTTTTCCATGTATCACTTGCATAACTGTCGGTTGCATTCATGGTAAATTGAGAAACTGTCTGATATCTTCCGGAAGAACCTGTTGAGAACATTTCATCACTTCCTCTAACTTCTCCGAAAACTACATAATTACATCCGTAATAATATTGGGATCTCATTAAGGCATAAGTTCCGTTCATAAATGTTTCCAGCTGACCCAAAGTAGTAATGGGCGTTTCATCTATTACATCGGTTTGTTGCAATTGCGGGTCTGTAAAATCATCTGAGCATGATACGGTTGAAATTAATGATGATAAAACAGTTGCTAATAATATTATCTTTTTCATGGTTATCTTCTTAATTTTTAAAATCCAACATTAACTCCAACAGTAAATGTTTTTAATATAGGTTGTTCAAAGTTACTTCCTCCTCCATTGACATTTTGTTCAGGTTCTATTTTCAGATGCCTTACTTTACTGTCAAAACAATAGGTCCAAATATTGGTTCCTCGTAGATATATTTTAAGGTTAGTTAATCCTATATCATCTAATACTGATTTTGAAAAAGTATATCCGATGGTTAAGTCTCTTAATCTGATGAAATCGCCATCATATAAAAATCTGGTTGATGAATAGTTGGATTTTGAAGAATTGGTAAGTATTGGTTTTGGATTTGAAGCATGAGGATTATCCGGCGTCCAGAAATCGCCTTGTTCTTCATATCCTCCATATATATGTATATATTGTCCGTCACTGGTAGTGTAATTTCTCCATCCATCATATATTTTATGTCCGAAATTACCACTGAAGGTTGCAGATAAAGATATTCTTTTATAAGATAGATCTGTTGAAAGCCCTGCCATGTATTTTGGAAGTGTAGTTCCTTGAACGGCTCTTTCAGCTTTATTATAATCGGTAGTAACTTCTCCTCCTTTTCCATTTACATACCATTGTCCTTCTCCTGTAGTAGGGTTAACTCCCGCCCATTTCCTCATATACCAACTTTTTACGGCTTCTCCTTTTCTAACAATATTTACCCCTGTAATAGATTCACCTAACGGAAGATTTGTTACTTCATTTTTTACGTAAGTGAAATTACCGGATAGATACCAGTTGAACCCGTCAGGAGTATCTGATTTGATTATTGTTCCTCCTAAATCTAATTCAATTCCTTTGTTTACCATATCTCCGGCATTAACTAATACGGTAGAGAAACCTGTGGTTAATGATATACCTTTAGGGAATATTAAATCTTTTGTCTTTTTGTGAAAGTATGAAGCTGAAAAATTCAATCTGTGATTAAAAAATTCAGTTTCGAAACCTGCATCAAACTGTCTGATTTTTTCCCAAGTAAAATCTTTATATCCTAATTGATAGATATATCCTCCCGCAGCATCATTATAATTTAAATCATATCCATATTGTGCAAATGAATTTAAATCGTCATATAGTAATTGATTTCCTAATTCTCCATATGATGCTTTGATTTTTAATAAATCAATGGATGATCCGATTAAAAATCTTTCATTGGAAATATCATAAGCCGCTCCTACAGACCAGAATGTCCCCCATTTATTACCTGAACCAAAGTTATTTAATGCTTCTCTTCTTATCGTTCCGTCCAGAAAATACTTTTTGCTGTAATCGTAACTTACATTCGCTGCATATGCATTTCTTGTAGCGATATAGCCATTTCCGGTGGTTTCTTCATTTTTAACAAAATTATCTGTAGAATATAACCCCAGTCTTCCTAATGTAGTATTTGAAGTGCTTAAGTATTTATAGTCTTTTTTATAAGCTTCTTGTATAATTCGTGTATCAAAGTGATGGTTTTCTCCTACTGTGAAAAAGTAATTTAAAATATTCTGAACATTCCAGTTAAAATATCGCACTCTTTCATTAATCATTCTTCCATTTGTATTTGCTCCATCTCCATGAATTGGATTATCATATTTATCTCTTTCCATGTTTATATACTCCGGTGCAAAATTTATCACATACCTTAAATTATTAATAATCTTGTACTCACCTTGTATATTAGCAAAAACTCTGGCTGTTTTAGTGGTTATGTAGTTATTTTCCAATAAATACGCGGCATTAAACATACCGTTAAACATTCTTCCGCCTTCTCCTAAATTGTAACTTCCATCCGGATTTTTTGCAGGATCAGTTGGCAGCATAAAGTATTTAGTTAATAACGGATTTGAAAAATATCCTCCGTTTAAAACACTATTTTGTTTGGTATAAGCCGCATTGATATCTGTACGGATGGTTAATTGATCTGTAGCTTTATAATCAGTTGCTAATCTCCCACTTACTCTATCAAAGTCTGTACTTCTTACAGTACCTTCTTGTGAGAAATAATTAAGAGACGAAGCATATTTTAATTTATCTGAACCCCCGGTTACTCCAATATTTAGGCTGTTTTGAGAGGTATAATCTCTTTCCACAAGTTTAGTCCAATCAGGAACCTCAGTTTTACCATCCCATAACGGCAAAGTGGTTTCTTTTGGAGCCAATTCATTGTTTATATAATCGATGGCTTCTTGTTCTGTTAAATTTCTTTTATTTTTAACCGCTTCTGTTAAAACTCTGTTCCATGTTCCCGGAGTGATTGATTTAGGGCCTTTTACCGCTTTTTTTCCAAAACCTCTTTCCAAGTCAACTGAAAATTTAGCTTTTCCGTTTTTTCCTTTTTTGGTAGTTATCACAATAACCCCCGCTCCTGCATCAGCGCCATATAAAGAGGTAGCTGCTGCATCTTTTAAGACTGTATAGGATTCTATATCATTGGGATTTATGGTTGCTAAAACATTCGTTGAAGGGTCTGTTTCGGATTTGTTACGATTATTGGTTAAATTACCTGAAGAAATTCTTACCCCGTCAATGATGTAAATCGGATTGTTATTTCCGTTCACAGAGGTAACTCCTCTCAATCTTATTTGTGCAAGTCCACCCGGCTGACCTGTAGAGGAGTTTACTGATAAACCTGAAACTCTCCCGGCTAAGGCTTTATCAAATGATGCAATCGGGGCATTTGATATGTCTGATCCTTTTACCACAGATGCTGTTCCTACCACATCTTTAGCATCTCTTATTCTACCGAATCCTAAAACAACTACTTCTTCAATTTCCTTTTCGTCTTTTTTCTCGATTTTTTTAGAAAATTTAAATGCTAAATCATCTTTTGCTATTACTTCTTCAGATTCTTCTTCTAAATTCGTAATTACTAAAACATCCCCAACTTTTCCTGCTGATAATTCAAAATTACCGTCATCATCGGTTCTTGTAAAAGTATTCGTTCCCTTAATTTCGACCTTTGCTCCTATGGCAGGTTCACCATCAGCCTCTTGTACATTTCCTTTAATTTGCCCAAAAGCAAATTGTCCGGATAAGCACAATCCTAGCACACTTAAAATTTTAAGTTCTTTCCTCATACAATAATATATACTTAGTTAAACAACAAAATTCTAACATTTTTTTAATATATCCAAAAATAATATTAAATTATCTTAAAATAATAGCTATTTGTTATAAATATAGTTAAATTATTACATATATATTAAATAATGAAAAAATTATACTTAATTCTTTGAAAGAACACTATAATATAAGATGGTTGGGAAATAAAAAAAGCTGTATGAAATTTTCATACAGCTTTTATATTAGTTATGTATAATTTTAAATTTAAATCTTCAATTTTTTCTTAACTTCTACTTCTTCGTATACTTCCAATAAATCACCTATCTGAATATCATTATAATTCTTAATATTCAATCCACATTCGTATCCTTTGCTTACTTCTTTTACATCATCTTTAAATCTTTTTAAGCTTTCAAGCTCACCAGTATATACTACTATGCCTTCTCTAATGATACGTATTTTAGAGTTTCTGTTAATAGTTCCATCTAAAACCATACATCCGGCAATAGTACCCACTTTGGAAATTTTAAAGGTTTCTCTGATTTCAACATTTCCAATAATTTGTTCTCTGATTTCAGGAGAAAGCATACCTTCCATAGCTTCTTTAACATCGTTAATTACGTCATAGATAATGGAATAAGTTCTAATTTCGATTTCTTCTCTTTCTGCTAATTCTCTGGCACTTTGGTTTGGACGAATGTTAAATCCAATTAATATGGCATCTGAAGCTGCTGCTAATAAGATATCAGACTCTGTAATCTGTCCAACTCCTTTATGGATGATATTGATTTGAATCTGATCATTAGATAATTTTTGTAAAGAATCTGTTAGTGCTTCTACTGAACCATCTACATCTCCTTTTAGGATAATGTTTAATTCTTTAAAATCACCTAAGGCAATTCTTCTTCCAATTTCATCTAAGGTGATATGTTTTTGAGTTCTTATGGATTGTTCTCTGATTAATTGCTCTCGTTTGTTAGCTATTTGTTTTGCTTCTTTCTCATCCTCAAATACCCTAAATTTATCCCCTGCAGTTGGTGCTCCATCTAAACCTAAAACCGTAACGGGAACTGATGGACCGGCTTCTTTCATTGGTTTTCCTCTTTCATCCATCATGGCTCTAACTTTCCCGTGATTTTTTCCCGCCAAAATGTAGTCTCCAACTCGTAAAGTCCCATTTTGTACTAATATGGTTGATACATAACCTCTTCCTTTATCTAAGGCTGCTTCAATAACCACTCCATTAGATAATCGGTTAGGGTTGGCTTTTAATTCCAATATTTCAGCTTCTAATAATACTTTTTCAAGCAGAATATCAACATTGGTTCCAAACTTAGCGGAAATTTCTTGGGATTGAATATTACCTCCCCAATCTTCAACTAATAAGTTCATTTGCGATAATTCTTCCTTGATTTTATCAGGGTTGGAATTAGGCTTATCAATTTTATTAATTGCAAATATCATAGGAACTCCCGCTGCTTGAGCATGACTGATTGCTTCTTTAGTTTGAGGCATCACATTATCATCTGCTGCAACTACTATAATTGCTAAATCGGTTACTTGAGCACCCCTTGCACGCATGGCGGTAAAGGCTTCGTGTCCGGGTGTATCTAAAAATGTGATTTTTTGCCCATTGGAAAGCTTAACATTATAAGCCCCTATATGTTGTGTAATCCCTCCGGATTCACCGGCAATTACATTGGTATTTCTTATATAATCCAGCAAAGAAGTTTTTCCGTGGTCCACATGTCCCATCACTGTAACGATTGGAGCTCTGGTAACCAAATCTTCTTCTTTATCTTGTTCTTCTTCAATAGCAGAATCATCTACTTCAGAATCGGTAAATTCAATTTTATAACCAAACTCATCGGCTACCAATACCATGGTATCAGCATCTAACCGTTGATTCATGGTTACCATAACACCTAAAGAAAAACATGCAGAAATAATTTCAGTTGCTGCAACATTCATTAGACTCGCCAACTCGTTAACAGTGATAAACTCAGTTACTTTTAGGGTGTTATCTTTTCTTTCTTGTTCGTGTAATTCAGCTTCTTGCTCTCTTCTTTGAATTCTTTTATCTCTTCTGAATTTTGAACTTTTAGATTTTCCTCCTTTGGAGGTTAATTTTTCTAAGGTTTCTTTTATTTGATTTTTTACTTGTTCATCCGTTAATTCTGCAGGACGAACATTTCTGTTTCCTCCGCCTGAATTTGGACGTCTGTTTCCTCCGCCTTTTTTAAAGTTTTTATTTTGTCCTTGACCTGATCCGCCCTTTTTATCTCCGTTGTTGTTTATTGATTTAGCAACCGCATTTACATCAACTTTAGAGTCTTTAACAATTCTTTTTCTTTTCTTTTTCTCAGAATTTGAATTTTCTTTATTGACTTTTTTAGGTTTTTGAAATTGTGTTAAATCAATCTTTTGACCTGTAATTTTAGGTCCGTCCAACTTTTGGTATTGGGTTTCTAACTTTTCAGGTTCGTCGTCTTGTGATTTTTTTTCATTCTCCTCAACTACCGGTGGAGAAGAAACGACCTGTGGTTTTTCTGATTTTTTTTCTTCTTTGATTTCCTGTTTCGGTTGCTCTTCTGCATTTTTCTCTTTCTGTTTTTTAACCGGATGTGTAGGTTCCTTAGCTCTTTGCAGGTCTTCAGGAGATATTTTTCCAACTATTTTAATACCCGATTTTTTTTCTTCTACAGGTTTAGCTTCTTTTTGCTCAACATTTTGAGAGGAAGTTACTTTTTCTTCTTCTTTTTCTTTCTCTTTTCTAAAATCTTTTTTAGTCTTTCTATGAGCATCTAGGTCTATTTTACCTATTGTTTTAGGTGCAGCTATTTCATCGGCTTTAACCTTAAATATTTCCGGTTGCTCCACCTTCTCTTCCTTTCTTCTTTCCGGAATTTTGTTTATGACCACATCTAAAGACGCATCTTTTTTCATTTTATCTTCTGAGAATTCAGTAACTAAGAGCTGATACGCTTTTTGATCTAACTTTACGTTAGGGTTTTTCTCAATCCCGACATTTTGAGAATGTAAATATTCTACTGCTCTGTCAAGAGAGATATTAAGGTCTTTTAATACTTTACTTAATCGAATACCCGACATATTATACTTTGTTGTTATTCTATTTTTTTTACAAATATGATAATTTATTGAAAGAAATTTACATTATTCTTCAAATTCTTCTTTTAAAATACGGATCACATCTATAATGGTTTCTTCTTCTAAATCCGTAAGTTCTAATAAATCATTTACATCTTTTTCTAATACAGATCGTGCTGTATCTAATCCTACTTTTTTCAATTCTTCAATAACCCAGCTTTCTATTTCATCGGAAAATTCTGTCAATTCAATATCTTCTTCTTCCGGCTCATCTCTTCGGACATCAATCTCATATCCTGTTAACCAACTAGCCAATTTAATATTTTGTCCACCTTTACCTATCGCTTTAGATACTTCTTCCGGTCTTAAGAAAACTACTGCATGTTTGTTTTCTTCGTCTAATTCCATAGAAGATACTTTTGCGGGACTTAAAGCTCTTTGGATAAATAATTGCTGATTGTTGGTATAACTGATTACATCTATATTTTCATTTCTTAATTCTCTTACAATTGAATGGATTCTAGATCCTTTCATACCGACACATGCTCCTACCGGATCTATTCTGTCATCATAAGATTCTACTGCTACTTTGGCTTTTTCTCCCGGTATACGAACTGTTTTCTTAATGGTTATTAATCCATCATATATTTCAGGAATCTCAAATTCAAACAGTTTTTCCAAAAATTTAGGTGAAGTTCTTGAAAGGATAATTAATGGTTTTCCTCCTTTAAAGCCTACTTCTTCTACCACGGCTTTTACGGTTTCTCCTTTTCTGAAGAAATCGGATGGTATTTGATTTTCTTTGGGAAGTATCATGTCATTTTGATCTTCATCCATTAAGATAACCTGCTTATGACGAATATAATGGACTTCACCGCTTACAATTTCTCCTTCTATTGATTTGAATTTTTCATATAAATTAGAGTTATCGTATTCGGCTATTTTTGTGTTCAATACTTGTTTGAATGCAAGAATATTTCTTCTTCCTAATTCGTTTAATTCAATCTTTTGGGTATATTCTTCTCCTACTTCAAAACTTGGATCAATTTTTCTAACTTCACTGATTTCTATTTCTAACAAATCATCTTCAGACATTTCATCTTCAACGATTTTTCTATTTAAATATATCTCCAAGTCCCCTTTATCAGGGTTAACAATAACATCAAAATGATCATCTGAACCATATCTCTTTCTTAAAACGGTTTTCATTGATTCTTCAACGATTGCCATTAAAGTAATTCTATCTATATTTTTCTCGTCTTTAAAATCTGCAAATGATTCTATTAACTCTATACTATCCATCGGTCCGTTCTAATTTAAATTAAAATTTTATATTAATTGTTGCTCTTTTTATATTGCTGTAAAATATTTCTTCTTTGACTTCTATAGTTACTTTTCCTTTACCTACTTCTTTAGCCCTTCTTTCCTTCCATGTAAGAACTACTTTTTCTTCGTCTGCATCAACTATAGTTCCATTTAGCTCTCTATTTTCTATAGTAATAATCTGTAGATCCCTTCCCTTATTTTTCACATACTGTCTAGGATATAATAAAGGATTGGTTATACCGTAAGAATAAACTGACAATTCAAAATCTTCTTCTTCTCTGTCTAAGTTATTTTCAATTGCTCTACTGCAATCTAAACAATCTTGCACAGAAACTCCTTCGTCTCCGTCTATGGTAACTTCAATTTTATTAGTTTGAGAAACTTTACAAGATATTAAAAACAAATCTGCTCTAGTTTGAAGAAATTCTTCTAATAATACATTTACTTTCTCTTCCAATGCCATAATAACACCCTCTAATAAACAACTAAATCTTAACAATAATTTACTATACTATTTTTTCTAAGAATAAAGTACAAAAAAAAGCCCTTGTAGATAGGCTTTTAATAATCTTTTAAATCCCAAAAACTTTACAAATGTAATACTTATTTTCTAAATAATAAAATTATACTCTCTATGTATAAGATAATTACAGTTTTATATTTTATAAAATTATTTAATAAACTCTGCCATATCGATTTTTACTGAAAATATATTAGAATATAATGCAACTGAAGAATTTCCGATATTAGTAAGTGCATAATCTACTGTTACTCCTTTATACCGAAACCCTATACCTGCATTGGGCTGAATTGTTAATTTTCTTGAATCGTCAAAACGGGTTTCATATTGCATATTATTTAATCCCGCTCGTAAAAAAACCACATGATCATAATCTAATTCTATCCCTAAAGATGGTGACATACTCAGCGCTTCTGATGAAAGCCAATCATTATTTTTATCAAATTCAAAATTTAAATCTAACTCAGCCAACAGCCCGAATTTATCATTTAAATCGAATTTTTTGGCTGCGCCTAATTTTAATTTAGGCATGGTTAACTCTATTTTATCTTTAGGCGCTTCATTAAGTGTTTCTCCGTCTAATTCTAATTTATTTAATTTTTTTTCATTTACGGACCATGCATTAAAAGTGGTTGTTATATCTCTGGCCATAATTCCAAAATAAAATTGATCTTGGGTTCGATATTGCAATCCCGCGTCTAATCCAAAACCGAATGCATTGGCAAATTTACCGATATGCCTATATACTATTTTTGCATTTGCTCCTATTGAAAGATTAGGGTCATTGAATAAATTACCGGCATAGGAGGCCATAAAAGCATAATCTGCCGTTGAAAATCGACTTATTTTATTGTAATCTATATTCCCTTGATTATCGATCAATTGAGTAGTATTCATAATATCATCAACCGCAAATCGGTAGAGCGAAAAACCAATCGTTCCTTCCGTTCCACTGTTTAAAGGAATTGCTGCAGCTGCATATTCATATTTGGCGATGGATTGAAAATATTCTGCATGCATCAAAGCTCCTTGCCAAGCATCTCTGACTTCCGTCAACCCTGCCGGATTCCAATATCCTGCATTTACGTCCGATACACTAGCTATCACTGAATTACCCATCCCAAATGCACGAGCATCTGCTCCTATATTTAGAAATTCATTTGAATACTTTCTAAATGCTTGCGCATGAAGATTTATATTAAAATGAAAAGCCCAAATGAGGATGCTTAAAGTAATTTTTTTTAGAATTTTCCCTTTCAACAAATAGTATTTTTTTGTATAAATAAACTATCGTATAAACGTTGAAAACCGTTATTTATTACTTGCGCTGCCTCGGATTTTTAAAAATAATTATTACTTTTATAACTTAATTTGCTTTGTATTTAACAATACATTATTCATAAATACCTGAAAAAATGAAATATCTTCCTAATACACTAACTCTTGCTAATTTACTTTGTGGTAGCATTGCGTGTATTTTAACTATAATAAAAGCTCCCATTGAATATATTTTAATCCTGCTTTTATGTTCTTTGATTTTTGATTTTTTCGATGGTTTCGCCGCCCGTCTTGCAAAGGTTTCCGGCCCTTTTGGTAAGGAACTTGACAGTTTGGCAGATATTGTAACGTTTGGCGTATTGCCCGGTTTATTTATGTTTACCATGTTGGGAGGAGATGATTTTTATTCTCGTATAAGTACGTTTTCAAACGGATTTATTCATAATAAATACATCGTTTTATTTCCATTTTTTGGATTGTTGATTACTTTATTTTCCGCTCTGCGTCTTGCTAAATTTAATTTAGATGAGGAACAAAGTTATTATTTTAAAGGATTGCCTACTCCTGCAAATACTATCTTGATATTTTCATTATACTATTTACATCAAAATCATACGTATTTATTATTGGATAATTCTTGGTTTCTATTATTCATTACTGCCTTATCAAGCTATTTACTGGTTGCCAATATTCCCTTATTAGCTTTTAAATTTAAAAACTTAACCTGGAAAGATAATTCTCTTGTATACTCTTTCCTTATAATTTGCATAGTATTATTAATTTTCCTTAAAATATCAGCTATACCAATACTTATATTAATTTACTTAATTTTATCAATTATATTTCGAAAAAAAATTATTTCAAATGGAACTAAAACTACATAAATCAATCTGCTTTTTCGATCTTGAAACTACCGGAATAAATATCAGCAAAGACCGGATAGTTGAAATTAGTATATTTAAAGTAAACCCTGACCAATCAAAAGAGAGTAAAACTTGGAGAGTTAATCCTGAAATTCCAATTCCAAAAGAATCGTCTTTAATTCATGGAATTTATGATAAAGATATTGTCGATGCTCCTACTTTTAAAGAAATTGCTCCTCAGGTTCTCGAAATGATTAAAGATTCTGATCTTTCTGGATATAATTCCAATCGATTCGATATTCCATTACTTGCGGAAGAACTTTTGCGAAACGGATTTGAATTTGACATAAAAAAACACCGCCCGATTGATGTTCAAGTAATCTTTCATAAAATGGAACCCAGGAATCTTTCCGCAGCTTATAAATTTTATTGCGATAAGAATTTAGAAAATGCTCATTCTGCTTCTGCAGATACTTATGCTACGTATGAAATATTAAAGGCTCAACTTGAAAAATATGAGGATATTCAAAACGATGTGAAATTCCTTCATGAGTTTACCATGCAAAATAAAAATGCTGATTTGGCAGGATTTGTTGGAATAGATAAGGATGAAGACGAGGTTTTCAATTTTGGAAAATACAAAGGTAAAAAATTGAAAAATGTGTTTTTGAGTGATTTAGGATATTATTCCTGGTTAATGAATGCTGATTTTCCTTTATATTCGAAAAAAATTTTTACAAGAGCAAAATTAAAAAGTGTTTTATGAAATTTATCTGTGTAGGAAGAAATTATAGCAATCACGCGAAAGAATTAAACAATGAGATACCTAAAGATCCGGTTTTATTTATTAAACCGGATACCGCTTTAGCCAGACCCGGTGATGATTGGTATATTCCAGAATTCACTGAAAACCTTCAGCATGAAGTGGAAGTTCTTATAAAAATTTCTAAAGTTGGAAAATACATTCAACCGGAATTTGCCGGAAATTATTACTCTGAAATTGGACTTGGCATTGATTTTACTGCTAGAGATTTACAAGACCGATTAAAAGAAAAAGGGCTTCCCTGGGAAAAATCCAAGGCTTTCGATCGATCTGCTTTAATTGGAAATTTTGTAAGTAAAGATAAGTTTAATTTAGATAATTTGAATTTTTCTTTAGTGAAAAACGGCAATATTCAGCAAAAAGGAAATACTTCAGAAATGATTTTTTCATTTGATTACCTCGTCTCATATATTTCTCAATATTTTACTTTAAAAATGGGCGATATTATTTTTACCGGAACGCCATCGGGAGTTTCAAAGCTTAGTGAAAATGATTTTCTGGAAGGTTTTATTGAAAATGAGAAGTTTTTTGAGGTTAAAATCAGGTAATAGTTTTAATCATTAACCTTCAATTTATAATCCTGACTTTTTGGTACAATAAAAAATTTATTCGGAGACCACTGTGCAATGAAAATTTTGGACACATCATCATATCCTTGTTTTCGTAATTCATTTTTTAGCCAATCTTCTGTTTTATCGATTCCTTCTAAATAGACATGGTTAATTTTGCCATCAATAACCAGTAAGACTGCGTATTTATCATAATCATCCGTAAATGCGGTAATGGAACCGTCTTGTTCCATTTGAGCAAAATATACTTTAGATATATCGTATATACCATTATTTTTTAGTACACTGGCATAAGTCATTATATCAATCTTAGCTTTTTTAAATCCTTCTATATTAAATTTTCCTTTTAATACTAAAGGTATAATAGGACCTTCTACTAACCCTCTTAAACGACTATATTTTTTTGTGAGAAAGGCTATTAAATATACAATGAATGTCCAAATAAACAACACTAAGGCAAATTCCATAATAGAAATATTCGGATTATATATAATTCCACCTACCAAGCCCCCTAAGACTATATTCTGAATTAGATCAATTCCGGAAACTTGGTTTAAAATGGTTCTTCCTACTAATTTAATGTAAATTAAAACGGCGATAAATGCTACTACTAATTTTATCGATATAAATATGTTATCATATATATTGAAGCTTCCGAAAACTGCATTTTTTAGATCCATGATATTCTATATTTGTAATTTAGTGTTATATACAAAAATATAAATTAATTTAATATATTAATGTATAATTATTAAAATGTTTCTTATTTTATTTTAAAGAAATATATACATATAAAATTATAATAAAATGAAAATAAGCTGAAAGCATAATGCTTTCAGCTTATTCTTAACACATAAAATGTATAATCAACTTTTGTTTCTTATCCTATTTTAGCTATTTAAAATTAAAATACTACTAAGACAATTATGATTTTGTTTTAATAAATCATTTTTAAGTTTTAATTTATCGAACTCTAGAATTTTTTAAGTTTTCATTGCATTCTAACCTTTGGTTTAAACGACTTTTAAGAAGTTAAGATCATATTTAAAACATTTATACGTATTATACCGACCGATACTAAAAAGATCGTTTAGTATTGTTCTCGCATTTCTGTTGCTGCTCCTACCATTTCAATTAATGCTTTTTCTGTTTCTTCCCATCCTCTTGTCTTAAGTCCACAATCCGGGTTAATCCACAATTGCTCTACCGGTATACTTTTAATTGCTTTTTTCAATAAGGAAACCATTTCATTTTTGGACGGTATTCTCGGAGAGTGTATATCATAAACACCCGGACCAATATCGTTAGGGTATTTAAATTCTGAAAAAATGTTTAGCAACTTCATATCCGATTTAGAGCATTCTATGGTAATTACATCCGCATCCATATCTGCTATGTTTTGTATGATATCATTAAATTCAGAATAACACATATGGGTATGAATTTGTGTTTGATCTTTTACCCCACAGGATGCAATTCTAAATGCTTTTATAGCCCACTCTAAATAGGTTTGCCAATCTTTTTTTCGTAACGGCAGCCCTTCTCTTATGGCCGGTTCATCTATTTGAATAATTCGTATTCCCGCTTTTTCCAAGTCTACTACTTCTTCTCTAATGGCTAATGCAATTTGGAAACAGGTATCTTTTCTCGGTTGATCGTCTCGTACAAAACTCCATTGCAATATAGTTACCGGTCCAGTCAACATACCTTTTACATTTTTATTTGTTAAGGATTGTGCATAGGAAGACCATTTCACAGTCATAGGATTAGGCCTGAATATATCGCCATAAATGATGGGTGGTTTCACACAACGGCTTCCATAACTTTGTACCCATCCGTTTTTGGAAAATGCAACTCCTTCTAATTGTTCTCCAAAATATTCCACCATGTCGTTTCGCTCAAACTCCCCGTGAACCAATACATCTATACCTATTTTTTCTTGGAATCGTATTGTTTTTTCAATTTCCTTTTTAATCAGCTCTTCATATTCTAAAGGTGTTATCAATCCTTTTTTTATTTTAGATCTCCAACTTCTGACTTCGGATGTTTGAGGAAATGAGCCGATCGTAGTTGTTGCAAATAAAGGCAACTGCAAGGCTTCAGATTGTTTTTTCTTTCGTTCTGAAAATATGGAATTTCTTTTATCTTCTACTTTTTCAATATTCCTTATTTTTTCTTTTACTTTTTCGTTATGTATTAAAGCTGATGTTTTTCTGCTGGTTGCAGCCGCTATATTTTCCTGTAATTTTTTTTGTAAATCCGGGGAATCTTCTTTAGACGCAAGCTTTTTTAAGGTTACTACTTCATCGATTTTCTGTTTTGCAAAAGCCAACCAATTTTTAATTTCCGATGAAAGGGCTTTTGTATCTGTTTCCAATTCCAAGTCAACCGGACTATGAAGAAGTGAACAAGAAGGAGCTATTAAAATTCGGTCTTTACCAATTTTGGAAACAGCTTTTTGAATAAGTTTCAAAGATTTTTCGAAATCATTTTTCCATATATTTCTTCCATCAACGATCCCTAAAGAAAGGATAAGTTTTTCCGGAATTTTATCTAAAACTTCATCTAATTGTTCCGGACAACGTACCAAATCTATATGTAATGCTTGTACGGGTAGATTAAAAGCAAGTGCTAAATTGTCTTTCAATCCGTCAAAATAGGTAGTTAGTATTTTATTTATATAAGGAAATTGTTTATGTATTTCTTTATAGGCATATTGGTAGGATTCTTTCGCTTTTTCATCTAAATCCAAAGCTAAGAAAGGCTCATCAAACTGCACCCATTCAACTCCTTCTGTCTTTAATTTATTTAGGATTTCTATATAGACAGGAAGAATATTTTTTAGTAAATCCAGCTTATTGAAGTTTTCCTCTTTTTCTTTTCCCAACAACAAATAAGATACAGGGCCTATTATAACCGGCTTTGTATGGATTCCTGCATTTTTAGCTTCTAAATATTCATCAATAATTTTTGTTGAAAACAAGGAAAATTTCTGATTACTTTCAAATTCAGGGACAATGTAATGATAATTGGTATCAAACCATTTGGTCATTTCCATGGCTTTTATATCAATACCTTCTTTTTGATGTCCTCTTGCCATGGCAAAATATAAGTCTAATTCTGTATTTGATTTATCCAGTATTACCTTATTATATCTTTTAGGGATAGCCCCGACCATTAGTGACATATCAAGTACCTGATCGTAATAAGAAAAATCATTAGATGGGATCCAATCAATCCCTAATTTTTGTTGAGTTACCCAGTTTCGGTGCCGGATATCTTTACTTGTTATCATCAGTTCTTCGACTGACGCTTTACCTGCCCAATATTTTTCACAGGCTTTTTTAAGTTCTCTGTCACTACCAATACGCGGATAGCCAAGATTGTGTGTTTGCATTTTTATAACTTTTTAAACGATTATATTATAAAAAGCTCTTATTGCTAAACTTCACAATGCTCTCTTTCTTTGTTAAATAAAATCAAATTTCAAAACAATTTTTGACATACAAGTAAACTAATTATTCTAATGATCTTAAAGTTTCTCGTAGCCCAATTATATTTTTTGTGATCTTGCTTTTACTCGCGAAAGCATTGTCAATTAAGAATAGGCAGGTCTCCTGGCTTATAACATTTTATCTACCTTCTCACCGTTTAAATCGGCAATGGTTTTTATTGATAAAATTTTTTTTAGGTTACTTACAGTTGCGCGTCAGCTCATGATTCACACATGATTCCCTATTAAGTCGTTTTTACACAGCACCTTATTCTTGTTGATAAAGAAATTAAGTAAAGAACTTATATATACAAAGATAAAAAACCTTTGCTTTTATTTCTTTATTAAAATAAATAAAAATTAAAACTTGGTTTTTGTTTTTATTTTACTACTATTTTATGTTTTTATTAGTATAATTCTTTAAGTTGATCTTTAGAAAATCCTTTAAATTCAGATAAGTTTCCATTTTTAATTTTTAATACCCATTCAGGATCTGCAAGTAACGCTCTTCCTACTGCTATTAAATCAAATTCGCCTGCATCTAATCTTCTATTTAATTCGTTAAGAAAATTATTAGAAGCCTCAAAACTTTGTCCTTTGAATGCCCCTAAGAAATCCCCGGTAAGCCCCACAGATCCTACACTTATGGAAGGTTTGCCCGTTATTTTTTTTGCCCATCCTGCAAAATTTAAATCGGAATTTTCAAATTCGGGCTCCCAAAATCTTCGTTGTGAGCAATGAAAAATATCAACTCCGGCATCTGATAACGGTAGTAACCATTCTTCCATTTCTTCCGGTGTCTTTGCCAATTTTGCGGAATAATCTTGTTGTTTCCATTGTGATAAGCGTAATATTATAGGAAAATCTTCTCCTACCGCATTTCGAACCGCTTTTACAACTTCAATGGCAAAACGACTCCTTTCGGCCAGGGTAGCTCCTCCCCATATATCATTTCTTTTATTGAGCTTATCCCAAAAGAATTGATCGATCAAATATCCGTGCGCTCCATGCAATTCCAGAGCATCAAAACCTATTTTTTTGGTTTGGTAAGCTGCTTCTGCAAAAGCCTCAATTGTATTTTCAATATCACTTTCGCTCATTTCTTTTCCGCCTTTTGTTTCCGGATTTAAAAGTCCGGATGGTCCCTCAAAAGGCTCTGATGGTGTCCAGTTTTTATGGGCAGGTATTATTCCCATATGCCAAAGTTGCGGAGCTATTTTACCACCTTTAGCATGAACTTCTTCAACCACCTTTTTCCAACCTTCTAAGGCTTGTTCTCCATAAAATACAGGTATATTGGGATCATTGGAAGATGCCGCCCTGCGAACAACGGTTCCTTCTGTTATAATTAAGCCCACTTCGGCCTGTGCTCTTCTTTGATAATAATCAGCTATTTGTTTACCGGGGATTCCATCATAAGCAAATGATCGGGTCATAGGCGCCATGACTATTCTGTTTTTTAATGACAGTTTTTTTGATGTAAACGGTTGAAATAATTTATGTACCATTTTAATTTATATCGTAGTTATTATTTAATTTCATATTCTAAACGAATGGTAATGCTTGCTGTTTTTTTCTTGGATGATACATTAAATGCTCCTCCCCAAGAGTAATCATCTTCAGATGAATTTTGAGCAGTTATTTGAAAAACCCCTTGATTGGCATTTTTTAATTTGCCTATTTTACAACCGGCGTTAATTGCTATTTCTTCTGCTCTTTTTTTTGCATCTTTGGTTGCATCTGAAATCATCTGTATTTTTAAATCAGATAATTTAGTATAGTAATATAAAGGCGATCGGGAATAGAGTTCTACTCCGTTATTAATCAATTCTGTAATTTGACGGGAAAGATCTTCAACTTTTTTCACATTTTTAGATTCTATGGTTATGGTTTGATTTAATTCATACCCCGTAAATATATTTTGATTTATTCCTTCATTGTATCTACTATCATATTGTTTACTTATTTCTACTGAGGAAAAAACTATTTCTTTATCGGAAAATCCTTTGGAAATCAGATATTCTCTTACTTTTTTTCTATCTGCATCTAATTCGGCATAAGCTTGTTTTAAATCGAGATTTTTCTTAGAAAAATCGGCTTTCCATACTATTAAATCAGATTCAAAATCTTTTGTGCCTAATCCTTTTACTGTTATTGTATTGGATTGATTTCTTTTTTGGTAAGAATTACCTAAAAAATAAGCAGCAAGAACGATTGAAATGGACGCTAGTAATGTTGATACTATTAGATAATTTTTCATACTCTCTTTTTTCCAAATATACAAAAAAAGCACCTCAAATAAAGGTGCTTTCATTTTTTATAAATAAAATTTATATTTTTTTACTATAATGTGTTGATATTATTTAAATCTTCAAAAGCTTTTTCCAATCTTTTAGAGAATCCTTCTTCACATTTTCTCATCCAAACTCTTGGATCATAAAATTTCTTATTTGGTGCTTCATCTCCGGTTGGATTTCCTACTTGAGTTCTTAAATAATCAATATTTTTTTCTACATAATCTCTTGCCCCTTCGGTATAAGCGAATTGTAAATCTGTATCAATATTCATTTTTACTACTCCGTAGCTAATAGCTTCTCTTATATCTAACAAGGAAGAACCTGATCCTCCATGAAATACAAAATTAATCGGTTTTGAAGGTCCGCCTACTTGTTTTTGAACGTATTCTTGTGAGTTGTGAAGTATTTTAGGCTCTAATTTAACATTTCCCGGTTTATACACTCCATGTACATTACCAAATGCTGCTGCAATAGTAAAATTAGGACTTATTGCGCTTAATGCTTTATACGTTTTATAAACATCCTCAGGTTGTGTATATAATTTTGAGCTTTCTATATCTGAATTGTCAACTCCGTCTTCTTCTCCACCTGTTATCCCTATTTCAACTTCTAGAGTCATTCCTAATTTTGCCATTCTTTCAAAATATTTGGAAGAGATTGCTAAATTTTCATCTAAGGGCTCTTCTGAAAGATCTAGCATGTGTGAAGAGTATAGTGTTTTTCCTTCTTTTTTATGGAATTCTTCACATGCATCTAATAACCCGTCAACCCAAGGTAATAGTTTTTTTGCACAATGATCTGTATGTAAAATTACAGTTGCCCCATAGGCTTCTGCCAACGTATGGACATGTTTTGCTCCAGCTATAGCCCCTAAAACATCTGCTCTAAGGGAAGAGTTTTTATATCCTTTACCTGCATTAAATTGAGATCCTCCGTTTGAAAATTGTATAATTAAGGGAGCATTTACTCTAACAGCTGTTTCAAGAGCTGCATTTACATTGCTAGATCCTATAACGTTACATGCCGGTAAAGCAAACTGATTTTCTTTAGCATAATCGAATATTTCTTTTACTAGCGAACCGGTTGCTACTCCTGCTGGAAATTTTCTGCTCATGATATTATAATTTTTTTTGTTATACTTTTTTAAATTGTAAATGTAAAAACTATTTATATCTCAAAGAGTTATTTTATGTTGAAATTTCTCATGTTTTATTTTTTTTAACAAAAAGTTATAATTTTATTGAAATTATCGGGTTAATTTCTCATTATACATCTAACGTTTTATAAAAACTTTAGTACTTTTTTAGAATTTATCATATTTCTTTTAAAATATAAATTTTAATTACTATTTCAAGAGTGAGTACCTTTTTTTACTTTACATTGAATTCAAACAATTATTAGTCTCAATTATCATACTAATCTTTCATTTGGAGAAATTAGAAAAAAATACAAATGCCTCATATTTGAAAAATATAAGGCATTCCTTTTATTTGATAGATTTTTTATTTTAATATAGCTGTTACTTTTTCATAATTAGGCTCATGAGTAGTTTCAGCTACTTGTTCTTCATAAATAATTTCTCCTGACTCATTAAGAACAAGTACTGATCTGCTAAGTAATCCTTTTAACGGGCCATCTGCAAATTCTAAATTATATACCTTACCAAAATCTGAACGAAAGGCAGAAAGCGGGATAACATTATCTAAACCTTCTGCGGCACAAAAACGTTTTTGAGCAAAAGGAAGGTCTTTTGAAATACATAAAACCACAGTGTTTTTCATTTCAGATACTTTTTCATTAAATTCTCTGACAGACATAGCGCATGTGTCTGTATCCACACTTGGAAATATGTTTAAAACAACTCTTTTTCCTGTATAATCCGATAATTTTTTTTCTGATAAATCCGTATCCACTAATATAAAATCTGGAGCCTTACTTCCTATTGATGGTAGGTTTCCCAATGTATGAACTTCATTTCCTTTTAATGTTATTGTTGCCATTGTATTATTTTTATTTACGGTTAATTATTACTATTTATTACTATGATAGATTTACAAAGACCAATGTATGAAATAATATTAATTTTGATGATTTGTAAAATATTATATTATATAATTCTTTTATTAATAATTTCTATTTAAATGTTACTATTTATTTTGAAAAGTATTTTCTATTATTTTTATATAAAATAATTTTTGATATCTATATTTTTAAAATACTTAATTAAATTTGGGTATTAAAACTTATGTGATATGCAACCCATTTTCAAATTCTGCCCAAATTGTAAAAGTGATCATTTAGAATATCCGCATGGATCTAAAATTGTATGTTTAAATTGTAATTTTGAATACTATCACAATACAGCCGGTGCAACCGCTGTGGTTATTCAGAAAAATGACGAAATATTATTTACTATTAGAAACAAAGAACCTAAAAAAGGCTTTTTAGATCTGGCAGGAGGATTTATTGAAGCCGAAGAAACCGCTGAACATGGAAGTTTTAGGGAATTACAAGAGGAATTAAATATATCGATTGATTTATCTAAATTAAAATATATATGTTCCCATCCTAATACTTATTTGTACAAAAACATCCTATACAATACCATTGATTTATTCTTTCTTTATAAAGATGAGAATTTATCTATTGGAGATTATGATCCGATTGAATTAAAAGGATATGTGTGGAAAAAATTATCCGATATAGATCTTAATGAAATTGCTTTCGACAGTCACAAGAAAACGCTAACTCTTTTGAAAAATAATTTAAAGGGATCTTAAGTATACTTGTTTTCTTGTAAATTATGAAAGCGTATCGGTATTTTGATTATTAATTTTATATTAAATTTTAAACCACTATAATTAAAAAACAAGTCTAAAAAAGAAATGATTCTAATTAAATTAGAATCATTTCTTTATTTTTACTTTCAAATTTAATAAAAAACAATAATTATTTATAGAAAGTAAAAATCTCAAATTCTCATTTTTTATGTTATGTTTGAAGCCTAAACTTCCTGTCCTGCTAATATAATAAATTATATTTTATATATAAAATTTAAAGCAAATAATTTAATAATAATCAATAAATTTTATTCTTTACTTGTAAAATTATTAATAGAAGGACACAAAATGTATTATCTTTTTTTCTTACTTTTCAGTACTTAAAATGTTTTAAAAAATTTAGTTGCATCGCATTTTATTTGCTTACACTAGTTAATTAATGAAAATTATTTTTTTCATTTATTCCATGGAATCTACCAATTTTTATGAAAGGGTATATGAAATTGTACGAAAAATACCTTACGGTAAAGTAACTACTTACGGACATATTGCGGCTTATTTGGGAGTTAAAAGTTCCTCCCGAATGGTAGGTTATGCCATGAATTCTTCCCATTCAATATCAGACATTCCGGCTCACAGAGTTGTAAACCGAAACGGAATGTTAACCGGAAAGTTTCATTTTCCCACCCCTACACTTATGGAAGAACTTTTAGAAAATGAAGGAATCCCAATTAAAAACGATAAGATCATTAATTTTAAAGATTATTTATGGATACCTGAAAATGATTGATATTATATTTTACAATGCAAAAATTTTATTTAAATTTGCAAATATTAGAAAAGCCTAACAATTGAGTAAGAAATCTCTTCAAGAAGTTCATGAAAGTATTAATACCGAAAATCCAAAAAGATGGAAAAGGATACTTTCTTTTTTCGGGCCGGCTTACCTAGTGGCCGTTGGATATCTTGATCCCGGAAACTGGGCAACTGACATTGCCGGGGGCAGCAAATTTGGATATGCTTTAATCTGGGTTCTATTAATGAGCAATATTATGGCATTATTGCTTCAAGCATTAAGTGCTCGTTTAGGTATTGTTCGCGGATTAGATTTGGCTCAAACTAACAGGGAGTACTATCCGAAATGGATGAACTATATTCTATATGGTTTTGCTGAAATAGCGATAGCTGCAACAGATTTAGCCGAAGTTTTAGGAATGGCCATTGGTTTACAGCTTCTTTTCGGCCTTGATCTTATTTGGGGTGTTTGGTTGGCTGCGTTGGACACACTGCTGTTACTTATTTTACAACGATTTGGCATACGAAAAATGGAAGCGTTTATCATCGCTTTGGTGGCTATTATAGGAGGTTGTTTTCTTATTGAAATGTTTTTAGCTAAGCCTGATCTTATTGAAGTTTCTAAAGGATTTAAACCTACTCTTCCCAATACTGAGGCTTTATATATTGCAATTGGTATTATTGGGGCAACTGTTATGCCGCATAATTTGTATCTTCATTCCGCTTTGGTTCAAACCAGAAAAATTAAACGAGATTATGAATCCATAAAACGAGCCATTAAATATAATTTTTTTGACAGTCTCATCGCATTAAACATGGCTTTTTTTGTAAATGCTGCCATTTTAGTGCTTGCTGCTTCAACATTTTACAGTGCCGGATTACATGATATAGAAGGATTGCATGATGCATATAAAATGCTATCCAATTTATTAGGTCCTCTTTCTCCTGTTCTTTTTGCTATTGCTTTAATTGCTGCCGGTCAAAGCTCTACCGTAACCGGAACGCTTGCCGGTCAAATTGTTATGGAAGGGTACTTGCACTTTAGAATGAATCCTGCTTTACGAAGGTTATTAACACGTATTATAGCTATTATACCGGCTGTGATTGTAATAAGCCTATTGGGCGAAAGTTCCGTTGATGAAATGCTTATTTTTAGTCAAGTGCTTTTAAGTATGCAATTAGGTTTTGCCGTAATCCCTCTAATCCATTTTGTCAGTGATAAAGAAAAAATGGGAAAATTTGCTATTAATTTACCTTTAAAAATTATATCTTGGATCGTATGTACAATCATTATCCTGTTAAATATAAAGTTAATTTACGATGAAGAAATTAATGTTTATTACAATGAGGATATAATTTTAAGTGTAAAAATTATTTTGGGAATTATATCTTTATGCTTACTATTATTCTTGATTTGTATTGTTTTATATCCTTGGATAAAAAAGTCCCAAAAAATAAATTTTGGTATTCACCAATTACCTTCTCAAAAGAGTATAGATAAATTACATCCATTCAAAGTTATTGGTATAGCATTGGATTTTACTAAAGGCGATCAGCGGGTTCTGAATTACTTACCAATTTTCGCTGATATTAGTTCTCGAATTGTATTGTTTCATGTTACTGAAAGTGCTTCTGCAAACTATAACGGTAAATTAGCAAATGATTACGAAGTGAAGTTTGATCAAAATAAATTGGATGATTATAAAAATTTTCTACTAAAAGAAGGATATATGAATGTCGAGACTAAATTAGGGTTTGGTAATCCTACTATATCACTTCCTAAATTAATTAATGATACTAAAGTTGATGTCTTACTAATGGCAAAACATGAATATAAAGGAATCCCTGATTTTACGTTTGGTATAATGGCTAATCGATTAAGCAATAAAACGAACGTTCCTATTTTAGTAGTATAAATTACGAATTTAGAATATTTTACTTCTATATTTAGCTTTATAATGATCATTTCACGCATCATAACATGGTTTTACAATTATTTAAAAGTGTGTATATTTTATTTAAATCAATTGTAAAAACGAACTCAAACTTTTTATGAAACTTATCTTATAAAATTTTTACACGAGTTAATCTTTAGTAAATTTACCATTCATGAGAATATTTTTTAATTTAATACTTATTTTTTTGGTGTTTTTCAGTATTGGTACAGAAACCTATAATTACGTCTATGGAGATATTCATCCATCGATCTTAAATGAAAAATCCAAATTGAACCGATTGATTTATTATTACAGCTATTTTACTGTTCAATCTAATATTGCGGTAGGTATTAGCTCTTTACTCTTACTTTTTAAACCTGATTATTCTAAAAAATGGTTTCGCATTTTACGAATAGACGGTATTATTTGTATAGTTATTACATGCATCGTTTATAATTTAATGCTCAGGCATGATCATAATGTAAAAGGAATTATGCGATTTACCAATGAAGCTTTGCATGTATTCATACCTTTTTTGGCTGTATTGTATTGGTTATTATACGGTCCTAGAAAATTATTGGATAAAAAAACTACTTTTTTTGCGATTATTCCTCCTTTAATTTATGTCATATATATTTTTACAAGAGGTCATTTCACCAATATGTATCCTTATCCATTTTTGGATGCCGGTGAAATAGGCTTATTTCAAGCTTTATTGAATACGGGAGCTATTGTATTGCTGTTTTTATTTCTAGAATTTATCCTTATTTATATAGATAATCAATTGATAAAAAAGGATCAATCTTAAATTAAAGTTTTAATTTTTAGAATTGTGGAAGATAATTATTTAAAATAAAAAAGACTGCAATATGCAGTCTTTTTTATATATACTATTTTAAAATTATAATCGTATAAATCCGGTTATTTTAACTTCAGGATCAATTGATTTT
Organism: Apibacter sp. B3919; assembly: GCF_026537405.1. Taxonomy (NCBI): domain Bacteria; kingdom Pseudomonadati; phylum Bacteroidota; class Flavobacteriia; order Flavobacteriales; family Weeksellaceae; genus Apibacter; species Apibacter sp. B3919. Next base: position 187,988 of record NZ_JAFNMG010000003.1, read on the forward strand.
ACATAATCTTCTACTGAAGTTTTTTCACCCATAATATAATCTTGTTTTAACAAAGTATTATCCTTAAAGAACTTGTTAAGTTTTCCTTTGGCTATATTTTCAAGCATAGCTTCCGGTTTTCCTTCTTGACGTAATTGATCTTTAGCAATTTCAAGTTCTTTTTCAATTACACTTGAATCCACCTGAGTTTCATCTAATGCAATAGGATTCATAGCTGCAACTTGCATAGAAATATTTTTAGCTACTTCTGCTGCCTGATCAAAAGACTTTGATAAACCAACTGCTGAAGCTATTTTATTTCCCGCATGTATATAGGAACCTACAAATGGAGCTTCCAAAGTTTTAAATCCGGATATTTCAATTTTTTCACCGATTACACCTGTTTGTTCTATAAGCTTTTCACTTACAGGAATACCATTGAAATCGGCAGCTAATAATTCTTCTTTTGTATTGAAATTTAAAGCAAGATTTGCAAAATCCTTAGCTAATTTAACAAAATCTTCATTTTTTGCAACAAAGTCAGTTTCACAACTTAATTTTATTACAACAGCTTTTGTATTGGATTCGTTAACTGCAGCTATTACAGCTCCTTCAAGATTTTCTCTATCTGCTCTGTTTGCAGCAACTTTTTGTCCTTTTTTTCTTAATAAGTCAACCGCTTTGTCGAAATCTCCTTCAGCTTCAACTAAAGCTTTTTTTGAGTCCATCATTCCTGCTCCTGTAGCATTTCTTAGTTTTGCTACATCAGCTGCTTTTGGTGAATATGACATCTTTATTTTTATTTAAATTTAACTTTATTCTGCGTTATTTTCTTCTTGATTTTCAGAAACTTCAGAGTCATTAGTGTCTTGTACTAAAACATCTTCTTCTTCTGCAGCACCTTCTTCTTTAGCTTTCGCTTTTTCTGCTTTTCTTACACTTAACCCTTCTTTAATAGAGTTAGTAACAGTTTCTAAAATCAAATCAATTGATTTGGATGCATCATCATTTCCGGGAATTGGGAAATCAACCAATTGAGGATCTGAATTCGTATCAACGATTGCAAAAACAGGAATACCTAATTTTTTTGCTTCCGTTACAGCGATATGTTCTCTTAGTATATCTACTACGAAAAGAGCAGATGGTAAACGAGTCATATCAGCAATAGATCCTAAGTTTTTTTCAAGTTTAGCTCTTTGACGATCTACTTGTAATTTTTCTTTTTTAGATAGAGTTTCAAAAGTACCGTCTTTTTTCATTCTATCGATAGAATTCATTTTTTTAACAGCTTTTCGGATGGTAACAAAGTTTGTTAACATTCCTCCCGGCCATCTTTCTGTAATATAAGGCATATTTACAGATTCTGCATGTTTTGCAACAATGTCTTTTGCTTGTTTTTTGGTTGCAACAAACAAGATTTTTCTTCCTGATGTAGCAATTTTTCCTAAAGCGTTTGATGCCTCATCTAATTTTACAGAGGTTTTGTGCAAATCAATAATGTGGATTCCATTTTTCTCCATAAAAATGTAAGGAGCCATATGTGGATTCCATTTTCTGGTAAGGTGACCAAAATGCACTCCGGCATTTAAAAGGTCTTTTACATCTACTTTTGCCATACTTTTTTTAGTTTACGTTCCGCAGTTTTTGCAATCAACTTAAAGTTTAACTTTAAAGTTTGGATGCTAAACTAAACGGCAAGTTTAAATTATTTATAAAATTGTTATTTTTTAATATAAAATAACCACTACAAAATAGTGGTTATAAGTATCGTTATTAGTCAGATTAACGTTTAGAGAATTGGAATCTTTTACGTGCTTTTTTCTGACCGAATTTCTTTCTTTCAACCATTCTAGGATCTCTAGTTAGAAGACCTTCTGGTTTTAAAACTGTTCTGTTTTCTTCATTTAAAGAAACTAAAGCTCTAGATATTGCTAATCTGATAGCCTCAGCTTGTCCTGTTACTCCTCCTCCATATACATTTACTTTAATATCATACTGACCTAAAGTTTCAGTTAATTGGAAAGGTTGTGCAATTTTGTATTGTAATACTTCTGTAGGAAAGTAAACTTTATAGTCTTTTCCGTTTATGGTAAACTCTCCTTTTCCTTCAGAAAGATATACTCTTGCAACAGATGTTTTTCTTCTTCCTATTTTATGTGTAACTGCCATTATTTTTTAGATGAAAGCGTTAATATCAAATGTTTTAGGTTGTTGAGCTGCTTGTTCATGCTCTACTCCTTCATATAAGTATAAATTTTTAAGTACTTTTCTTCCTAATTTATTTTTAGGAAGCATACCTTTCACTGCATACTCCAACAATCTTCTAGAATCCTTTACCTTAACTTCGGCAACACTTGAAAATTTTTGTCCACCGGGATATCCTGTGTGTCTTACATATTCTTTTTGATCTGTTTTATCTCCGGATAAAACAACTTTTCCTGCATTGATAACAACAATATTATCACCACAATCTGCATGTGGAGTAAAATTTGTTTTGTGTTTCCCTCGCAAAATTTTAGCTATTTTAGAAGCTAAACGACCTAATTTTTGTCCTTCTGCATCAATAAGTAACCACTCTTTATTTGCAGTCTCTTTATTTGCCGATATGGTTTTGTAACTTAGTGTATTCACTTTTCTTATTTTTCCTTTATTAAAAAATCGCCCTAAATAGGGTTGCAAATTTAAAAAATATTTTTAATTTAACAAATATCTCCTGAACATTTTATCGTTTTATTTAAGTTATTGTATATACCTCTAGATCAATGAGTCTTCAACTCCTCTAATTTTCCGCTTTATAAAGTAAATATCTTAAAATTTTAATTAAGTAAAATTCTGTTTTAATTTAAAATAATCTTAATTTTATTTTCTAACTTGTTATAATGCACAAAAATAATTGTTATTTTTCAAGGTTGATTCTTTCAACTTCAATTATTAATAATTATTCCTAATTGCTTTATAAAATTTACTGATTTGAAATTTCTAAAATTCAAAGATTATAATCCAATTTTATTTTTATATAAAATAAATCTGTTATGAGATATTTTTCCCATAAATCTATTAATTTTACAAGCATTACATATAATTTCTATGAAAAAGCTTAGTTTTTTAATTTTATTAATTTTTACCGGTCTTTGCAATAGTCAAAATACCAGATGGAAAGATTATTTTTCTTATTTTAATATTAAAGCTATTCAAAAAGTTGACAATCTTATTTTCAATGTAACTCAAAACGGTTTGTACTCTTATAATGAAACAACCGGAGAAATTAAGAAATTTTCAAAAGCTAATGGTCTTCACGAAGTTAATATTACTGCTTTCGCTTATAATTCCGATAATAAAGCTTTACTCGTTGGATATAAATCCGGTAAATTGGACATAGTAAAGCAAGACATGATCCAATTAATTGTAGATATTCCTTTTGATCGAAATTATCAAGGAAATAAAAGAATTAATCATATATATACTGAAGGTGATTATGCGGTACTTTCCATGGACTTTGGAATTACTTTATTTGATTTAAAGAAGCTTGAATTTAAAGAAACTTGTTATTTTAAACAAGGTCTTAACTATTATAAAGTACAGGAAAGCGTAATTGTTAATAATAAAATATTTGCCGCTTCAACTAATGGGATTTATTCTCATCCCATAGATCATTTAATTCCAAATTTTACTGCTTGGAATCTTACCAATTCCGGAAATAACATTAATCAAATAATTAAAAATAATACATCTTTACTTATAAGCTCCAACCAAACCATTTACAAAAGTGATGATGAAGGGATTAGTTGGCAAAATAAAGGCAATTTCATTGATTTAAATGATATTATTTCTATTGATGAGGGCTTTTTATTGGTTCAAAAAAATAAATTGGTTGTACTAAATGAATCTTTTCAAGTTTTAAAATCTATGGAATTTTCAGATGACCTTACCACCGGTTTTTACTCAAATGGAATTTTTTATGCAGGAACTCAATTAAAAGGCCTTATTAGAAATAACGCATACCTGGTTCCGGACGGCCCGTTTAATAACCGTTCTTATTCATTAACTATCTATGATAATCAATTATGGGTAGCACCGGGAGGAAGAAATATTGATAATTATTTCGAATTGAATCCCAACTCTTATGGTTTTTATCATTTTAACGGTCAAAAATGGAATCATATAGATTCTAAGAGTATTAATAACGAACGGTATATTATGAAAGTTGTTCCTAATGTTAATAACATTCATGAAGTTTTCGTGATCTCTTATAGTAATGGATTGATAAAAATGGTAAATGATCAAATGAAAATTATTTATAATCGGACCAATTCTCCAATAATTAAATATGAGCGATTAGTTGGCGGAAATTTTGATGCCAATGGTAATTTAATTATGGTTCAATCATTTGCTGCGGAATCTAACAATGGTTTTAATAATGCCATTATCATAAAAACGCCTAATGATCAATTTAAATTTTTAAGTCTTTTACCTAAAAGATTTCATTTAGCGGGAGGAGCTATGAATCCGTATATAGATTCCCAAGGATATATATGGGTTCCTTCACCAAGAAATAACGGACTGGTTGTATATAAATATAACCGAACCCCGCTTACTACTTCTGATGATAATATTTATTTAATAGATTCCAATAAAAATAGCGGAAACTTACCTTCTAATAATATATTATGCGTTGAATTAGATAAATCCGGAACTGCTTGGATAGGAACCGACAGCGGTCTTCGTATTTTTAGAAATCCTTATCAATCATTAGAATCAGGAAACTATAATACCGAAAGAATTATTATTACTCAAAACGGTTTAGGTGAAGAAGTTTTACGAGAAACTAAGGTTACGGCAATAAAAACCGATGGCGCTAACAGAAAATGGATTGGTACACATAGTTCAGGTGTTTTTTACTTATCGGAAGACGGAACAACTCTTTTAAATAGATTTACGGAAGAAAATTCTCCTTTACCTTCTAATCTTATTACGGATATACAAATCGATAAGACCGGTGAAGTTTATTTTGTTACTCCTTCAGGTATTGTTTCTTATAGAGGAGACATTATTGATTCAGGAGATGATTTTGGAGAAATTGTTGCCTATCCTAATCCGGTTAGACCCGGTTATACAGGAAATATCACGATACGCGGATTAGCCCATGATGCTTTTGTTAAAATTACTGATGTAGCGGGTAACCTGGTATATGAAACTAAAGCACCCGGAGGCGTTGCAACCTGGAATGGAACTAATTTTAATGGAAAACCTGTTGCTTCAGGGATTTATTTAGTTTTAATGAGCAATTCTGAAGGAAAAAAACATGCTACAACCAAAATTGCAATTATTCGTTAAGTTTAAAAGAAATGATTGAAACTACTAAAGCTATCGTATTGTCTTTTTTAAAATATGGAGATTCTTCCCTTATTGTAAAATGCTATACCGAAAATTTTGGTTATAAAAGTTTTATTTTAAAAAATTCTTTTTCTAAAAAAAATAGAAAAAGCCATTTTATCTTTTTATTTAATGAAATTGAAGTTACTTTTTATTCTAAAAAAAACCATTCTTTAGAATTGATTAAAGAAATTCATCAAGCTCATATTTTCAATACCATTCATACAAATATTATCAAGTCTTCGATAATAACGTTTATTGGAGAAATGGTGAACCAAACGCTAAAAAACGAGGAAGCACAGGACACATCTTTATATACTTTTATTAAAAGCAGTTTAATTGATTTAGATGCAAAAGACAGTTACTTTTCTGATTTCCATCTTTATTTTTTACTGCATTTTTCGAAGTATATTGGGTTTTATCCCTTAGAAAATGATTCAGAATTTCCTTATTTTAATATTAAAGAGGGTATTTTTTCTTTAAAAGCTGATACTGTTTCAAGGGAAGAAAATGCTCATTTATGGAAGCAATTACTTTCTTATGATTTTAATTCTTTAAAAAATTGCTTTACTAATTCACAGCGTAAACAGATGCTTTCAGAAATAATAACTTATTTTGAAATGCATTTGTCTAATTTTAAAAAACCTATTTCTTTAGATATTTTAAAATTAATTTTTGATTAAATATTACTAATTAAAATCAAGAGATTACTCCGCTTCCGATTAATTCATCTTCAACATACCATGCCGCAAATTGCCCTCGGGTAATTGCTGATTGCAAATTTTCAAATTCAATGAAAATTCCTTCTTCAAATTGATACAAAACTGCCTCTTGCAAAGATTGTCTATATCTTATCCTGACTCGAACTCTCATTGTTTCTCCTATCTTCATTTGCAGGTCTTCTCTAACCCAATGTACTTCTTTTTGATCTATAAATAGAGCTTTTCTAAATAATCCGGGATGATTTTTACCCTCACCTACATAGATTGTATTGTTTTGCACATCGGTATCTAATACAAAGCATGGTTCGATATGCCCTCCTATTCCTAAACCTTTTCTTTGACCGATGGTATAATAATGCGCTCCTGAATGTTCACCGATCACTTTGCCATCCTCTATAGTATATTGAAAAGGAGTTGACAAATAAATCAATTCTTCTTTTTTAGTTGAAAATGATTGTTCTTCTTTTTTGTATATAGGATTATCTAAAAAAATTTCAACCAGATTTCCTTTTTTAGGTTTTAATTTTTGTTGTAAAAAGTCAGGCAATCTTATTTTCCCAATAAAGCATAATCCTTGAGAATCCTTTTTATTTGCAGTAACTAAACCAATTTCACTTGCAATTTGCCTTACTTCCGGCTTGGTTAAATTTCCTATAGGAAATAAGGTTTTGGAAAGCTGGTATTGATTAAGTTGACATAAAAAATAGGATTGGTCTTTGTTGGAATCTATACCTGCTAAAAGCTGATAAATTGTTTGGCCTTCGTTATTCAATGAATGAACACGTGCATAATGACCGGTTGCTACTTTATCTGCGCCTAAAGATAAAGCTGTTTTAAGAAATATATCAAACTTGATTTCTCTGTTGCATAATACATCCGGATTAGGGGTACGTCCTGATTCGTATTCATGAAACATGTAATCAACAATTCTTTCTTTATATATTTCAGAAAGGTCTATGACTTGATAGGGAATATTAAGTTTTTGAGCTATTAGCAATGCATCATTGCTATCTTCTACCCATGGACATTCATCTTCCATTGTAAATTCAGAATCGTTCCAATTCTTCATGAATAGACCTATAACTTCATGACCTTGTTGTTGCAATAAATATGCTGTAACACTTGAATCTACTCCTCCCGATAAACCTACTACTACTTTCATTTTATATAATTAAAAAGCATATTCTATATACCATAGAATATGCCTTATGATTTATTTATAATCGTTTACTTCTTTGCAGGTGCATTTTCCGGATATCTTGCTATAGACAATTCTCTGGAAATTGCTGATTTTTCGATTTTTATTTTTCCCGCCATAGTTTCAATAATAAGTCCATCATCCATTATTTCCGCAACTTTTCCATGAATACCGGAAGTGGTAACTATTCTTGTTCCTTTAGCTATATTATCTTGAAAATTCTTTTCTTGTTTTTGTCTTTTTGTTTGCGGCCTAATAAAAAAGAAGTAAAACACCACAAATAGAAGGACTAGGGGAAGGAATGCTCCTGCTTGTTCCATAAAACCTCCTTTTGCTTGTAAAATTATTGTTAACATTTTTATTTAAATTTATTTTTAATTAACTTTTGCTTGAAATTTAATTACTTTAGTTTCAAAATTTCCTGAAACAGCTATTGTTTTAAGTACTTCTCCTTCAAAATTTGAAGAATCAAAAGTAACTGTAATTTCTCCTTTCTTGCCCGGATATACAGGTTCTTTAGTATATTTTGGAGTGGTACACCCACAGGAAGGACGTACTTCTGAAATTAATAAAGGACGTTTTCCAACATTGGTAAATTTAAAAACATGGGAGACTTCTTGCCCCCTTTTTATATCCTTAAAATCATACGTATCTTCATTAAATTTTATAATAGATTCTTCGGTTATTTTGGGTACACCATGAGTATTTTTAGTATTCTTATTATCCTGTACGGTACTTTTGATTTGCTTTTGAGAAGAATTTTCTTTTTTGCAACCGATCGTGAATAACATACCTATTAATAAAAATATTATTGCTGACTTTTTCATTTTTCAGGATGTTTAAACTTTATTCATATCTCTAGCATATCTGTCTAAAATACCATTAATAAATACATTACTTTTAGCGCTAGAATAAACTTTTGCTAATTCAATACATTCATTAATAACAACTTTAGCCGGAACTTGAGGAAAATAATTGAGTTCTGTAAATCCCATTGCCAATATGATTTTATCTATTTCCGCAATTCTATCCAACTCCCAGTTATTTGATCTTTTTTCAATTAATTTTAAACTTTCCGGATAGTGTTTAACCGTGGTCCTGAATAGATTTTTTGCAAATAAAATACCCTCATCCGATTTTAAAACTTGAATTAATGTATCAAAGGGTGCTCCTTCCTCAATAGACTTTATAGTCTTCAGGGTCATATTATTGGCAATATGAACATCATCTGCCCAAGAAAGTTTTAATTCCTCAAACCATTCATACATGATGTCATTATCTGCTATATGTTTTAAAAACAGTTTAAGCAATACCTTTTTTTCCGACTCAAAATCTGTTTCTTTACTTTGCATATACTCTAAATAACTTCGCGATGTTTGAAATTTTTTAAAGATAATTGCAGGATAATTATTATTTAAATGCCACGATAATTCTAAATGTTTGTCCGAATACTCTTTTCTAGCTTTGTTTTTCTCTAACAGCTCAAATATCTTATTATTAACAAACTTAAGATTAGGATTTTTTTCCTCATCTGTGGCAAAACGTTTTTGCTTTTTCCTTTCTATTACTTCAAGAGCATAATCTCTCACAGCCAATAGAAGATTTAGTTGATATATATATAAATCATATATCTCATCTATAGACTGGAACATTCTATTTTCAACATATTCTAACTCATTCCCACTTATATTATACGCATACAGAACCTGTAGAATTTTTTCTCTAATTTGCCTTCTTCCTAACACAACAATAAATTTTTAAGAACTTTGTTAATACTATATTTTTAGTGTTAATTATTACAAGTATATTTTACTTAACGTTAGTTTTAGGCAAAGCCTGTTCTTGTTGAGGGGTTGAAGACTGTTTTGAGTTTTGGGTTGGAGTTGATGTATATATAGTTGGCTTTGCAATTAATACCGATGCAAAAATTGACAATACTACTATTACTCCTCCTAAGGTCCAAGTTGCCTTCTCCATAAAATCATTTGTTTTCTGAACACCGAACATTTGTGTTCCACTACCTCCGAAAGTTGAACTTAAACCTCCTCCTTTTGGATTTTGCGACAAAACAACTAATATTAGCAAAACGCATGCGATAATGATAAATATCATTAGTATTCCATATACTGCTGTCATATTATTTTGAATTTTTTATCTTTTTTATTCTTCTTATTTCCGAGGCAAAATAACTACTTTTTTCTGGATATTTCAAACTTAATATCTTAAAAGCTGTTAATGCTGTATCATATTTACCTTGCTCTACATATAATTGAGCTAAGGTAATAGTCATTAAATTTGCAATGTCCTGAATTTCTTCTTTTTTAAATTCTACGTCTTTACTATATTTCGTGTCTTTTGCAACCGGTTTTATCTTGGGATTATTTTCAATAAAGTTTGAAATAATGCTATTTTGTTTTTCTTGTTGTGGTATTACTTTTTCAGATTTTAAAGCTTTTTTTTGCTTGGAAAGTGATATCCATTGATTAAAAGTTAATTTGTCCGATTCCAAAGTAATTTCCTCTTGCTTGTTTTCAATACTTGGTTCGCTTAACTGAATTTCATTGATTTCATTACCAACCAAATCTTCCTTTACTTCTTCTTCAATTTCCGAATGTTCAATTTCAGTACTTTCTTCCTTATTCTCGAAATTTTCTTCATTTTCTTTTTCTAAGCTTGAAGTAAATAAATGTGATATTCCTAACTTTTCTATATTGGTATAGGAGACATCACTGTTTAAAAAGATTTTCTTATTATCCTTAGCATCTTCATTAGTTAAAAGTAATTGAATTTTAGAATGATCTTCTATAGGTTCAATTTCTATATTGTTGTTATTTACTAATTCTTCGGATATTTTTTGTTCATTTATAATTTCAGAATTTGAATCTATTGCTTTCAATTGGGTTAAACTGCTATCCTCTTCCATAAATTCATTACTAACAATATTTTCAAGAACTATAGTTTCTTCAAATTTATTATCATCTGCTTGTAAAATTTCATCTTCTTTTTTATCGATCAATTCTTCTGCTGTAATTGGTTCTACTAACTTCTTGTTAGTATCAATGGATTTTTTTATTAATTCTCGATAGTTCGTATAAATTGAAACCTTTTTAATATCTTCATTAGTTAACGGTTCTGATACATATCTATTTTTCCAATTTAAATAAATTAAATGAAACGATTGAGAAAATGGATAGTGAGTTATTAAATCTTCCACATAATTCTTATCGGAAAATTTAAGTTTTTCAGGGTTTTCTATTAACTGTATAATTCTACTATTATCCATAATTTACCAATCGGCTACTATCGCTAAAAATATTTGATCAATAATTCTTTGATTGATTTTCTGGGCAAGATCATCTTGAACATTAATCAATAATTCTTTGCTAGAATAATCTTCATAATCGGAAAAAGTTTTTTCGAAACTCTTTTCAGGCTGCTTTTTATTTTCGTATCTAACAGAAACGCTTATCGTCAATCTGTTTTGCGTTGCTTCGTCGGAATTACTTTGTATATTTACCGGACTGGTTGAAAAGTTAGTTATTTCTCCTTCTAAAATGATATCCGGATCTATATTAGTCTCTACAAGCTTCGTTCTTTGATTAAATCTACTTTGTAAGGCGGTAGTAAAATCTACACTTAAATTCGGGCTTTGATAAGCTGAATAATTAGGAAATGATTTTATTTCTATAGTTTTTATATCGGGATCCAAAGAAGCCCCTGTGAATGAATAACATCCGGACAAAGATATAAAAAAAATTCCTATTATGAGTAATATGATTTTATTCTTCAATATCATATTGTTTTATTTTTCTATATAATGTTCTTTCCGAAATCCCCAACTCTTTTGCTGCTAATTTACGTTTTCCATTATACTTTTCTAAAGCTTTTTTAATAAGTTCCTCTTCCTTTCTTTGTAAAGATAAAGATTCCGAATTGTTGGACACATCTTCATATTCGTAGTCATCCAAAATTTCGTGATACTCATTAACTGATGAAGGAACTGTCGGTATGACGGGTTTTTCATCATAATAAACAAGAGAATCTCCCGATTTAGGAATATCATAATCTTTATATACTCGTTGGAAAAGATCCTGATCATTTGAGTTTAGCATCAAATCGCCTTTATTTTTAATGAGTTCTAAAGTCAACGCTTTCAAATCGTTGAGATCTTTTTTCATATCGAATAAAAACTTATATAATATTTCCCTTTCACTGGAAAAATCCGAATGATTTTCATTTTGCTTGGAAAAGTTTACTAAAGACGTGGTTTGTGGAATGTCTTTTAAATATTCTTTTACCTTATCTATAGACAAATTCCTGTTGGTTTCCACCACCGTAATTTGTTCGGTAAAATTTCTTAATTGACGGATATTTCCCGGCCAATAATAATTTTGAATATAGGACATGGCTTCTTCTGATAAACTCACTGAAGGCATTCTATATTTTTCTGAAAAGTCAACTGCAAATTTTCTGAAAAGTAAAGGAATATCATCCTTCCTTTCCCTTAAAGCAGGTATATCAATCTGTACTGTATTTAACCTGTAATATAAATCTTCTCTGAATCTGCCTTTTTTAATTGCTTCCAATAAATTAACATTAGTCGCAGCTACAATTCTTATATTTGTTTTTTGAATAGTAGATGATCCGACTTTCATAAATTCACCACTTTCCAATACTCTTAATAAACGAACTTGCGTTTGCAAAGGCAATTCTCCTACTTCATCTAAAAAAATGGTTCCTCCATCTGCTACTTCAAAATATCCTTTACGAACCTTATCTGCTCCCGTAAAAGCTCCTTTTTCGTGACCAAAAAGTTCTGAATCTATGGTCCCTTCGGGAATTGCTCCACAATTAACAGCAATATATTGTTTATGTTTTCTTGGTGAAAGATTATGAATTATTTTAGGAATAAACTCTTTTCCTACCCCGCTTTCTCCAATTACCAAAACAGAAATATCTGTAGGTGCTACTTGCATAGCTTTTTCTAAAGCCCTGTTAAGTGCAAGGTTATTTCCAATTATTCCGAATCTTTGTTTTATTGCCTGTAATGAATCCATAATATTTATTTATGCGATCTCTCCTATCAAGGTAGCTGAAGTGCAATCATTTACCAATACATTAACAAAATCTCCAACTTTTGTTTGATCTGTTTTAGTAAAAACCACCACTGCATTTTGAGAAATCCTTCCGTACCATTGATCTTTACTTTTTTTACTGGTTCCCTCTATCAAAACTTCGTGTACTTTGTTAGTATACGTTTTCATTCTTTCTAATGAAAGTTCTTGTTGAAGATTTATAATTTCTTTAAGTCTTCTTGACTTTATTTCCGCTGGCACATCGTCTTTCATTTTTTTATGAGCTAACGTACCGGGACGTTCAGAATAAGCAAACATGTATCCGAAATCGTATTTTGCATATTTCATTAGAGATAAGGTTTCTTGATGCTCTTCTTCCGTTTCTCCACAAAAACCTGCTATGATATCATGTGAAATCGCGCAATCAGGTACGATTTCCCTTATTTTATCCACTAAATTAATATATTCTTCCCGTGTGTGTTGACGATTCATTCGCTGCAAAACTGTAGTGCTCCCACTTTGAACAGGTAAATGGATGTATTTGCAAATATTATCATGTTTAGCCATTACGTGCAATACTTCTTCATGCATGTCTTGCGGATTGGACGTTGAAAATCGTATTCTAATTTCAGGACAAGCTTCAGCTACCATGTTCAATAATTGTGCAAAATTTATCGCTGTTGCTCTTTGCAATTCACTAGCTTTTAAGAAATCTTTTTTAGGACCTCCTCCATACCATAAGTAACTATCTATATTTTGTCCTAAAAGTGTAATTTCTTTATATCCGTTTTCTCTCAACTCTTTACATTCTTTAAGAATTGAATGTGGATCTCTACTGCGTTCTCTTCCTCTTGTAAAAGGAACCACACAGAATGTACACATATTATCACATCCTCGGGTTATGGACACAAAAGCTGTAACTCCATTTCCGCCTAAGCGTATCGGACTTATATCTGCATAAGTCTCTTCTTTTGATAAAAGTACATTAATGGCATTTCTTCCATCATCCGTATTTTTCAATAAGTTCGGAAGATCTCTGTATGCATCGGGACCTACCACTAGATCAACTAAATGCTCTTCTTCCAAAAACTTTGTTTTTAATCTTTCTGCCATGCAGCCGAGAACGCCTATAACCAGATCCGGCTTTTTTCTTTTTATTGCATTAAATTGAGAAAGTCTTTTTCTAACCGTTTGCTCCGCTTTTTCACGAATAGAGCAAGTATTGAGAAGAACTAAATCTGCTTCTTCCAGTTGAGAGGTAGTATTATATCCTTCGTTACTAAGTATTGAAGCTACTATTTCACTATCGGAAAAATTCATTTGACAACCATAGCTTTCTAAAAACATTTTTTTGGTGTTTTTAATAGAACTTTCTTGTATTAAGATTTCTCCTTGTCTTCCTTCTATAATTTCTTTTTCCATATTTAAACATTCCCTACGAAAAAAAGTACCGGGATATTACTAAATCAAAATAAAAATAGTCTGCAAAGATAAAACTTTATATGCCAAGTTGACAGATTATTGTTTTAAATATTTCTTAAAATATATGTTAAGTAAATATAATTTTATTTATCTGCTTGTTAAGACCATCTCAAAATACCCCGTAAAATTTTGCAAAAATAACACCCAAGCCATGATTACTATAGTTCCTACTATTGCTGCATAAAAACCTCCAAAATAAAAGTCTGATTGCTTAAGCATCCCTGTACTGTATACTATTGCATTGGGAGGCGTTGACACGGGCAGGAATAATCCGCACGAAGCACAAAGACCAATTACTAAACCGATCGGCAGTATTTGTTCCGGAGGAAGTACTACCGCAGCAATATTTATGACGATGGTTGCTGTAGCCGTACTACTCATTATGTTAGAAAAAATCACAGTCACTATAGCAAAAATCATCATCATTAAATATTCATTAAACGATGCATCTCCCAATAATTCGGAATAATAGGGCGCCAGCAATTCCTTTATTGCAATCCCTAGTGATAATCCACCGGCGACTAACATTAAGGTATCCCACGGAAGCTTTCTTATATCTTCAGCCGTTATAATCCCTAACATAGGAAGGAAAACAATAGGAATTCCTGAAGTGGCTGCACTTGGGATTTTCAATTTTGAACCCATCATCCAAAAGAAAACGGTTATAAATAAAATTAGTATTACAAAAAACCTCTGCAATCTAATCTTTTTGGGAATCGGGGCTAATTCTTCTAAGAAATTTAAATTAATTTTTTCAACTTTAGATGTATATTTTTGCTTAAGCAGAATCCAAAAGAACAACAACAATACTATTGCTACGGGCAAGCCCAAGATCATCCAATCAAAAAAAGAAACCTCAATACCTTTGGATTTTAAAACATCTACTACAATCAAATTGGGAGGAGAAGATATTAAGCTGCCCATTCCTGCAAAAGTTGCCGAGGCCGGTATGCTTATCAATATTGCTTTTGTCATGGGCGAATCTTTCCCTTCTCTGTCTAAAAAAGGCATAACAGCTGCCAAAATCATGGCTGATGTTGCCGTATTGGATATAATTAATGATAAACAGGAAGTAGTTAGCATAATTCCTAACAACATATGCGACGGCTTACTACCAAAAATAGATATGGTACCTCTAAATAAAGAAATATCTATTCCTGTTTTTCTCATACTTTCACTGAGAAAAAAACCGCCCAAGAAAATCCATATAACACTATCAGACCATGTATTAGAAATAGTTTTCGGATCAATTGTTGATCCTTCTATATTCCCCATGGTATAAATGAGAAAACCTGTGATCAGTATCCCTACGGCAAAGGGGGGTATTGCTTCGGTAACCCATAGAAGTATTGAAAACATCAGAATGAACAGGGTGTATTCTTGAGCTTTAGTAAATTCTTGAGGAGAAAGAAAATAAGTACCTAATAAAGCAATACCTAATGAAAAAAAGAATAATCCAACTTTAGTTTTTATATTCCAAACATCTAAAGATTTTTCTATAAGAAGATCACTATAGACTCTAATATTCGTATTAATCTTTTTAAAATCTTTATTAATTCTATGAAAATCAAAATCCATATATATAGCCCTAAATTAAATTTTATCTACTCTTAAAAACTTTGCTTACCTTAATGACAGATAGCAAAACTCTTTATAAATTTACTATTTATTTCTAATAGTTTACTCTTAATTGAGAAATTAATTTTTAAATTTGTATCCTAATTCTCACATTAATAACACAGGTAAAGTTTACCTCTAATATAAATTATGAATAATTTTTCTAAGCTCTGGGTTTTTCAATCTAGAAGATTTCTTACCCCTGAAGAAATTCAAGATATCACCAAAATTCTTACTGACTTTTTGAAAACATGGGCGGCACATGGTGCTGATTTAAAATCTGAGCTTACGATTATTAAAAATAAATTCATAATTATAGCGGTTGATGAAAATCAAGCGAAAGCCACCGGATGTTCTATCGATAAATTGAATCAATGCATTAGACAAATCGATCAAAAATATCAATTAGAACTTTTAAACCGATTATGGGTAAGCTATGAAGATGATAAAGGGGAAATTACTACTGTACCTATGAATTCTTTTAAGGAAAAAATCAAATCCGCTCAAATTTCTCCTGAAACCTATATTTATAACCTTGCTATAAGTACTTCCAAAGAATTCGAAGAAAAATTTAGACTTCCTCTTAAAGAAAGCTGGGCAAGAATATTTATGTAATTTTTATTTATATAAGGTTTTCGTTTTATTAAAACTGTGATATAAGTTGCTTCTTAATAAATAATTTTTCTTTTAAAAATAATTTGAGATCCCATATACCTTATTTTCAATAAATAAACTAATTTTATCTTATAAAATTAAATACCATTATTTATTGACTTCATTATATTATTTATCTTGATAATTTTGTTTTATACTATACTATAAATCAAAAACCCTGTTTTTCATTTTATCTATTTTTTAAAAACTGTTGATAGTAAAATTACAATTTATAATTTTATAATTAATAATCATAAATAAACATTAATATTATTGCTTATTAATTTATAATATATATTTTTGTTTTCATAATAACATACAAAAATAGAAATACATGAAAATTTTCTTATTAATTATTAGTGTTTTTATGTTCAGTATCCCTCTTTCAGCACAAAATTATTGGAAGAGAACAAGCTTAACAGGAAAGAAGATAAAAAGTGAAAATATCAATTTACCCATTGAAGAACTATATACCGTTGATTTTTATTCTTTGAAAAAACAATTAAATTCGGCCTCATTAAGAGGAACTAACCATGCTCCTATCATAGTATACGTTCCAACATCCGAAGGAAAAATAGAAAGATTTTCGGTTTATCATGCTCCTGTAATGGATGAAGAAATTGAAAATACATACGAATTGTATTCATACGCAGGAATCGGTATAGATGATACGAACAAATATATTCGATTTAGTATTTCTCCCAATCAATTCAATTCAATGATTATGGATAATACGGGTATCATTCAGCTCATTGATCCTTATACAACCGATGGAGAAGTTTATTCTGTTCGTATTAGAAAGGAAAACATCTTTAATGATTTCAATTGTAATACGGTTGATGAAATTAATTCGGAAGAATCAAGTTCTTATAAAATTATATCGGGTGATCGAAAATTTCGCACGTATAGATTAGCTCTTTCAGTAACCGGTGAATATACTCAACATTTTGGTGGCGTAACCGGAGCTTTACAACAAATAAATATCACCTTAACCCGAGTGAATGGTATTTTGGAAAAAGATCTAGCTGTAAATCTTAAAATGATAAATAATATTTCTCTTATTTATGAAGATCCAAATACGGACCCTTATTCCGATTCATCTTTGATGGATAACTGGAATATGGAACTTCAAAAAACATTAACAGCTGTGGTTGGAGAAGATAACTATGATATTGGCCATCTTTTTGGCGGTAATGGTGGAGGAGGAAATGCCGGGTGCATAGGGTGTATTTGTGTCAGTCCTTTGATGGATCGAAATGGAATCCCTACTTCTGTAGGAAAAGGTAGTGGGATAACTTCCCCCTCAAATAATAATCCGTCAGGAGATCATTTTGATATTGATTACGTAGCTCATGAATTGGGACATCAGTTGGGAGCTAATCATACTTTTTCTTGTTGGCTTGAAAACACGGGGGTTAATATTGAACCGGGAAGCGGAAGTACAATAATGGGATATGCCGGTATCACATCTGCCAATGTACAATTAAGTTCGGATGCTTATTTTCATTCTGCAAGTATTCAGCAAATTAACAGAAATCTAAAGCGTAAAACCTGTGGAACAATCAATCAAATTCCTAATCATCCCCCCGTAGTAAATTTAGGTCCCTCTAGTGTGACCATTCCTATGGGGACACGGTTTTACTTGGATGCAGAAGGAACAACAGATCCTGATGGGGATGAGCTGACTTTTTGTTGGGAACAAATTGATAATGCTCGTAAGAATGTTATTCGAGTCGATTCTTCACAAAGATCCGGTCCTATTTTCAGGTCTTTTCTACCGACTTCATCTACCAGAAGATATTTTCCCGCTTTAACTACCGATAGTTACTCTCCAAATACTTGGGAGACTGTTTCTAACGTTAAAAGAGTCCTGAATTTTACTGTAACCGTACGTGATAATAATCCTAATAAACCTCAGACTAAGATTGTTGCTAAAGAAGTTATGGTTTCAGATAGCGGGGGGCCATTTATCGCAACATTTCCTACCGCTGATTATATTGCTAAGAAAGGAAGTTCAATTAAAGTAGCATGGAATGTTGCTAATACAACAGCACAGCCATTTAATACACAATATGTGAATATTTCATTAGTTACGGATGAGGGGCAAACTATTACTCCTCTGGCTGATCATATTCCTAATTCTGGAGATGCAACTGTGGATTTACCTGCTGATCTTGTCGCTAAAAAAGCAAAAATAATGATTGAGGCTAGTAATAATATTTATTTTGCCTTAACCGAATATTTTTCAATAGGGTATGAATCGGAAGTAATTTGTAAAAAATATATGCCAAACCTTTCCCCGATTCCGATTCCTGACGGAAATGGTGATCATTTAAATTCTGATTTTGCTACCATGGGAATTATTATTCCTGAAAATGAGAATTATGATGAATTAATTAATTTACAGGTATCTGTTGATATAGATCATCCAAATATTTTTGATTTATACATTGTTTTACAAGACCCCGGTCCGGATTATAAATCAACTGTTTTATGGAATCATTCATGTGAATATTATTCAGATTTAAAAGTTACTTTTGATGATAACGGAGCTGCAATAAACTGTTCTTCTCCTATTACAGGTACGATTAAACCTCGTAATGCAATTCATTCACTTTATAAGAAAAATTATAGCGGTGAATGGCTATTAGGAGTAGCAGATCATTATGCTAACGATGTTGGTACATTAAATTCTTTTTCTTTGAATTTATGCAGTTTAAATTATAAGCAACTCCAAACCGATGAAAATTTTTCAGAAACCCCAACATTTAAAGTTTATCCTAATCCTTCTGAAGGAGTTTTTACTATCGATTTAGGTGCTATTCAATTTAGAGGAAATACAAGCAACGTCAAAGTTTATAATTTGGCCGGTAGCTTATTATTTTCAAAAGTTGAAAAAAATAAGCTTTTTTCTATAGATCTTACTAATTATCCTGCGGGTATATATACCATAAATATTACGGGAAATGGTAATTCTATATCCAAAAATGTAATTAAGAAGTAATCCTTTAAGTTAAAACAAATAAAGCACTCTTTTATATATTTATGAGAGTGCTTTAAATTTTTCTTTATTTTTAAAATTTAAATTCTTTTTCAGGAATGATCTTGTTAATTTCAAGCGATTTAAATACAAGAATAAATTCTGAGTCATCCTCCTTGTTTTTAACAACCAAACGATAAGGAAAGATTAGTCCGGAGACTAATTTAAAGTTTGAATATAATTTACTTTCATTTGAAGTATCTTCTCTAACTAATTGATAGTTGGTTTTATCAAAGTAATAAATTTCTGATTCTCTGTTATTAGTTAGTTTAATTTTATAAGAATTCTTATTATCAATACGTTCTTCTCCGATAAATATAGGAAGAAACCCTTTTGCAGAATAATCAATTAAATCCGATTCAAATGCTTCAGGAACGTAATTATTATCTTCTTCAAGTGAATTCGTTTGAAAGTTATATTGTATAGCTTTCTTTCCGTTGTAAGCATTTAAAATAATTTTTTTTCCTTGTATTTCTATACAAGTTTTATTAAGATTCGGTCTCTGCTGATAAATTTCTATAGGATATGACTCATTTAATCCTAAAATTATATCTCCTTTAATTATTATTGAATTCAATTCTTTCCAATGATGTGTACCTCCGGTAACTTCCAAATGCTTTTTAATTATTTCTTCTACCGTCTGAGAATAACATATGTTCAAAAGGAATATCAGCAAAACAAAAAAAAGTTTCTTCATATAAAAATTAAAATGGGTTGACTGTAAAAAAATTCCAGGCAACTATAAAGTTATCCTGGAATTACATTTTTCTTCAATTTATATCTTTGCATTAATTGAATTATTATCTTTCGAGTAATGGTATTACATTTCTTCGTAAAGTGCTCTTAATTTTTCTTTAGTCATTATTTTCTGCCAATCTTTACCTAATGCATTTTCCCAAAGCGGAGCCATTCCATAAGAAACATTAATCATGGTATTGAATTGTTCATCAGATAATCCTTTGCATACACCTTGTGGAATTTCAATCTGATTTTTTTCAACCATATATTTAAATTCCTTAACTCCTTCAGGATAATACTCTTCTAATCGGTCAAAAACAATGCAATTACCTACTCCATGATGAGTTCCTAGTAAATAAGAAAGTCCGTAACTCACCGCATGAGCAATTCCTACTTGTGAATAAGCAATGCTCATTCCTCCATGCCAAGATGCCATCATTAAATCTTCATCAGACTCATCATCCCATTCAGATTTATGAACATATACTTTTTGGCAAAGTTCTAATGCTTTTTCTCCGTAACTTTTACTGAAAGCATTAAGATATGTTCCTGTTAAAGACTCAATGCAATGAATATAACAATCCATACCGGTAAAAAATGCCTGATTTTTTTCTACTCCTTTTACTAAAGATGGATCCAAAATAACTTGATCAAAAGGGGTAAAATCTGAATTAATACCTAATTTTCTTTCCGGCCCGGTTAATATACAAGTTCTGGAAACTTCTGCTCCTGTACCACTAATTGTTGGTATACCTACATGATAAACAGCCGGATTTTTCACTAAATCCCACCCTTGATATTGAGAAGAAGAACCTTCACTATTCATCATGATTGCAACAGCTTTTGCCGAATCCATTACACTTCCTCCTCCTATTCCAATAACTCCGGAAACAGTTCCATATTCCTCTTTTAATGAATCTCTGATCGCATCAATTCCTTTGGTTTTGGGTTCATCAGTAGTATCTATAAATATAATTTTATCTTTTCCTTTTAAGGGAATTCTTTTTTCTAATTCTTTTCCTTCAAACACTTTATCTACTAAAAAAATAAATGGATAATCTTTATTTCTTTTTTCTTCAATAATTTCTGAAGTTTGATCAAAGCTTCCACGTCCGTAAATTACACGGGGAACCATTGGGAAATTTCTGAATTTCATATTTTTATTTTTTCTCGTTTATCTGTTTTTTTAATATTTCATTTGCTTTTTCCAAATCCTCCGGAGTGTCTATTTCAACTCCTACAAAATCAGTCTCTATTACCTTAATTTTCATGCCATATTCTAAATATCTTATGCACTCCACCTTTTCTGCTTGTTCGTTTTGTAACATCGGTAATTTTGCAAAATCTAGTAAGGCTTGTTTACGAAAAGCATATACACCTACATGCTCATAGTAATCCGCCTGAAATGATTTTTCTCGAGGATATGGTATAACTGAACGTGAAAAATATAGTGCAAAGTCATTTTGGTCTTTAACTACTTTTACATAATTAGAATCCTCAATTAAATTCCAATCGTCCATTTTACGAATCAAGGTAGCAACATCAATTTTATTTTCTTGATCTTTCTTAAATACTTCAATTAGCCTTGCTAACGGTTCGGTTTTTACAAAAGGTTCATCTCCTTGTATGTTTATGATGATATCGCATTCTAAATTTTCAACAGCTTCTGCAATTCGATCACTTCCTGTCTCATGTTCTTTTCTACTCATAATGGCTTTACCTCCGTTTCTGGTAATTTCATTATGAATTATTTCGGAATCTGTTACTACAAATACATCTGAAAAAAGACGGGTTTTAATTGCATTTTCATAGGTTGACCGAATGACTGTTTTTTCTCCTAACATACCCATCAGCTTTGCAGGGAAACGAGAGGCTGCATATCTTGCAGGAATAACTGCTATTATTTTCACGTTATTTATAATTTAATTACAAAGTTAACTAAAATAGCTTTTGTTAACCGGTATTATCCCTATTAAAAAAACATTTTAAATGTGCTTATTTTTTATCTTTAAAATTTTTTATACAGCTATTATTTTTTTTATAAATCATTATTTAATAATTGTATTCTTTTATTATACTTTTAAGAATAATGAATAAAAAAAGTCATCCAAAATTTGGATGACTTTTTTCTATTAGAAAAGTTTGTTTAGTAAATTATCTTCTTCTGTTACTAGGAGTTTTTACCTTAACTTCTTCTGTGATTGATACTTTTGAACCGGTTTGATCTAAGATCACAACTCTTCTGTTTTCTCTATCACAAGTTTCTTGATCCGGATAAAGAATATTTCCTTTATCGTCTTTCTTAGCATTGATATCTTGTTGTTTACATAACAATTCTGATTTACCGAATCCTCTTGCTATCAATCTATCTTTGCTTACTCCGTTTTTAACTAATTCGTTTACTACAGATTGTGCTCTTTGTTTTGATATTCTATTGTTTACGGCTACAGATCCTACTCTGTCGGTATGTCCGTCTACAAAGAATTTTTTACCATCAAAACTTCCGTCATTTAACATTTTTGCAGCGTCGTTAACTAATGGTAAAGATTCTGCTGTTAATTTAGAACTGTTAAATTCAAAGTTGATATTTTTTAATTTGAATGTAACGTCTTTAGTTTCCCATGGACAACCGTTGTTTTCAATTGGTCCTTTTACTGTTGGACAAGCATCATCAATATCAGGGATACCGTCTCCATCTGTGTCAGGACATCCTTGGAATTGTGCAGGTCCTGCTGCATTCGGACATCTGTCTTGATCGTCAGGGATACCGTCTCCGTCTGTATCAGGGCATCCTTGGAATTGTGGTAATCCCGGTGTATCAGGACATCTGTCTTGATCATCTGGAATTCCGTCCCCATCTCTATCGCTCGGCGCTACCGGAGGTGGTGGTAATGGTTGTTCTTTCTTAGCTCCAAATTTAAATATTAAAGATGCTGAGTGTTGAAAGAAGTCAGAATAATCTTTTGATTGATTAGTTACCCAGTTATATTGAGATTCTATGTTTAAACCAAAGTTTCTGGTAAACCAAAAGTTAATACCTACACCTCCGTTTACTACAAACATATCATCCTTTCCTGTAAATTTACCTCCTAACTTATAATTTTTATCTGAGTTATAATCATCATCATAAGCGTCTAAGTGAGTAGATGGATCATCCTCAACAATTTTAATTCCTTTATAAGAATATTTGTGATAGTTTGCACCTACTCTCACATATGGGTCCAGCCATCTTAATGATTTTGACTCACTAAGTGGAGTAAATCTAAGACCTAAACCTGCTAAAACAAAAAATTCGTCTTTTATTTTTAATCTTTTGTTATCCATATCACTTATTGAAGCTTGTAAATCAACTGCAAAGTTTTTACCAATACTTCTTGCTACAGTTAATTTTGATAATGGAAAAGAAAAACTATAATCATCGGTATCAAAATATCCGTCAAAGATACCACGCACTGACGTATGGTCAGTTGCATGCATCCCTATCCCCACATACCACTTTTCTGTAGTATTTTGAGCTTTAGTTACAATGGCCATTATAACAGCTCCTATTGTAATCAATAATTTAAATTTTTTCATATTAATTTCTTACTACTATGATTTATTTTATTCTACTAAACAAATTCTATTCCAATATATAAAAAAACCATCCTTATTAGGATGGTTTTTTTATTTGTAGATCAATTATTTCTTAATTTTCACTTCTTTTGTTACGGAAACTTTATCTCCTGCCTGATCTAAAACTACCACTCTTCTATTAGATCTATCACAAGATTCTTGGTCAGGATATAGTATATTTCCTTCTTCGTCTTTTTTAGTATTGATATCTGCTTGTTTACATAATAATTCTGTTTTTCCAAAGCCTCTAGCTATCAATCTATCTTTTTCTATACCTTCATTAATTAATTCGTTCACTACAGATTGTGCTCTTTGTTTTGATATTCTATTGTTTACGGCTACAGATCCTACTCTGTCGGTATGTCCGTCTACAAAGAATTTTTTACCATCAAAACTTTCATCTTTTAATAATTTAGCTGCATCTTTTACTAATGGTAAAGACTCTGCTGTTAATTTAGAACTGTTAAATTCAAAGTTGATATTTTTTAATCTGAAAGTAACGTCTTTAGTTTCCCAAGGACAACCGTTGTTTTCAATTGGTCCTTTTACTGCTGGACAAGCATCATCAATATCAGGAATACCGTCTCCATCTGTGTCAGGACATCCTTGGAATTGTGAAGGTCCTGCTGCATTCGGACATCTGTCTTGGTCGTCCGGAATACCGTCTCCGTCTGTATCAGGACATCCTTGGAATTGAGGCAATCCCGGTGTATCAGGACATCTGTCTTGATCGTCTGGAATGCCGTCTCCGTCTCTATCACTTGGTGCTTCTACCGGTGGAGGTGGCGGAAGTGGTTCTTCTTTCTTAGCTCCGAATTTAAATATAATCGATGCAGAATGTTGGAAGAAATTTATATAATCTTTAGAATATGCTGTTGCCCAGTTATATTGAGATTCTAGATTTATACCAAAGTTTTTTGTAAACCAGAAGTTAATACCTACTCCACCATTTAATATGAAATTATTATCATGACCGGTAAATTTACCTCCCAGTTTATAATTTTTCTTAGGATTATAATCATCATCGTAAGCGTCTAAGTGAGTGGTTGGATCGTTTTCAACGATTCTAATTCCTTTATAAGAATATTTGTGGTAATTTGCCCCTACTCTAACGTATGGATCTAACCATTTTAAAGATTTGGATTCACTTAATGGGGTATATCTAATACCTAATCCTGCTAAAACAAAGAATTCATCTTTAATTTTTAATCTTTTATTGTCTATTTCTCCAATTGAAGCTTGCAAGTCAACTGCAAAGTTTTTAGCTATGCTTCTAGCTACTGTTAATTTAGACAACGGTGGTACAATACTATAATCATCGGTATCAAAATATCCGTCAAAGATACCACGAACAGAAGTATAGTCTACCGCATGAGCTCCAATCCCGATATACCACTTATCCGAAATGTTTTGAGCAAATACAGTAGTTGCTAACGTTGTAGCCAATCCTGTAAGTAACAAATTGAACTTTTTCATATATAAAAATCTAATTTTTAGGTTGCAAAGTAACATTTTTATTATCTAACTCCCAAGAAAAAATTAATATTTCTTTACCATTCTGTTAATATTTCGTTTGGATTCTCTTTCTTTTATCGCTTCTCTTTTGTCATATAATTTTTTCCCTTTCGCAAGATATACTTGGATCTTCGCGATTCCTTTTTCATTGATATACAATTTTGTAGGAACAATCGTTAATCCTGTTTCTTTAGTTTTTCTTAACAGTTTGTTAATTTCCTTTTTATGTAATAACAGTTTTCTTTCCCTTTTTATTGTATGATTATAACGAGTTCCGTAATAATATTCGTCAATGGTCATATTTATTACATATAATTCGCCATTAATAATCTGACAAAAACTCTCTGCAATACTTGCTTTCCCTAATCTAATAGATTTTATCTCAGTACCATGTAAAACTATTCCTGCCTCATATTTATCCAATAATTCATAGTTAAATCTAGCTTTTCTATTCAGTATATTTACTTTATTTTCAAATTTCATAATCAAAGTTTTTCTTACTACTTTTGTACAAATTTATTAAAGTATATGCTTACAGTATCAAATTTATCTTTACAATTTGGAAAAAGAGTACTCTTTGATGAGGTTAATGTAAAATTTACGAAAGGAAACTGTTATGGAATTATTGGAGCTAATGGAGCAGGAAAATCTACATTTTTGAAAATTCTATCCGGCGATGTTGAACCGACTACAGGAAGTGTAAGCCTTGAAACAGATAAAAGAATGTCTGTATTGGAACAAAATCACTTTGCTTATGATGCATATCCTGTACTGGAAACGGTTATTAAAGGGAATCAGAAACTTTTCCACATAAAGGAGGAAATGGATGCTTTATATGCCAAACCTGATTTTTCTGATGAAGATGGAGTTAAAGCGGGAGAATTAGGTATTATTTATGAAGAAATGGGAGGTTGGAATGCTGAGTCTGATGCAGGAACTTTATTATCTAATCTTGGAATAAAAGACGATGCACATTATAAAATGATGTCTGAATTGGAAAATGCTGACAAAGTAAGAGTATTACTTGCTCAAGCTTTATTCGGAAATCCTGATGTTCTTATTCTTGATGAGCCTACGAATGATTTAGACATTGAAACCATATCTTGGTTAGAAGATTTCTTGGCGGGATACGAAAATACTGTAATTGTTGTTTCGCACGACCGTCACTTTTTGGATGCAGTTTGTACTCATACCTGCGATTTGGATTTCGGAAAATTAAATTTATATACCGGTAACTATTCATTTTGGTATGAGGCCAGTCAATTAGCTGCCCGTCAAAGAGCTCAACAAAACAAAAAGGCTGAGGAAAAAAAGAAAGAACTTCAAGAGTTTATTTCCAGGTTTAGTTCTAATGTTGCTAAAGCAAAACAGGCCACAGCTCGTAAAAAAATGATCGAAAAATTAAATATTGAAGATATCAAGCCGTCTTCTAGAAGATATCCGGCAATTATTTTTGAACAAGAACGTGAAGCCGGGGATCAAATATTGGACGTTAAAGGATTGGAAAAAACTAAAGATGGTGAATTGTTATTCAGCAATATTGACTTGAACCTAAAAAAGGGGGATAAAGTTGCCGTTCTATCCAGAAATTCTTTGGCTATTACTGAATTTTTTCAAATATTATCCGGAGAGTCAGAACCTGATAAAGGGAGTTATTCTTGGGGTATAACTACTAAGCAAAGTTACCTTCCTTTAGATAATACTAAATATTTTCAATCGGACGATAACCTTGTAGATTGGCTTCGTCAGTATGTGAATACAGATGAGGAGAGACATGAAGAATATATCCGAGGATTTTTAGGTAAAATGCTATTTAGTGGTGATGAAGCTTTAAAATCTTGCAAAGTTCTTTCGGGAGGTGAAAAAATGCGTTGTATGTTTTCAAGAATGATGTTATTTAAAGCTAATGTTTTACTTCTTGATGAGCCTACCAACCATTTAGACTTGGAAAGTATTACGGCTCTTAACAACTCGTTAACCAATTTTAAGGGCACTATTTTACTTTCTTCTCATGACCATGAATTATTATCTACTGTTTGTAACAGAATCATTGAATTAACCCCTAAAGGTATCATTGACCGCTATATGAGCTATGATGAGTATTTATCTGACGCAAAAGTTAAAGAACTTAAAGCGCAATATTATAGCTAAGAAATTATTGGGCGAAATTTAAATCATAAAGATTTTTATTTCACCAAAATGATAATACTATAAAACCTTTTAATCTATAATATGATTAAAAGGTTTTTTTTATAATAAACTTTGAATTATCCGGCTGGCAAGCGTGTTATTCTAAACAATATTTTACTTTAACTTAAAGGATCCTTTGTGCTTTTTTAAATTTATTTTTCCAATAAGTTTCTTCGAGAGAACTAATTATAACCCCTTTAGATGTTGAGGCATGTATGAATGTAATTTCGCCTGAACCGGATATATTATAGACTATACCTACATGATTTATTGAGCTCCCCCCTGTATTAAAAAATAATAAATCGCCTTCTTTTATTCGAGAGATACTTACATCTTTTCCTGCATTAGACATATCTATGGAACGTCTTGGTAATTTTACATCTATTCTTTGGTAAGCATTGCAAACTAAACCGGAACAATCTATGCCACTGAAAGTATTTCCTCCATATTTATAAGGAGTCCCTTTATATTTTTCTGCTTCTTTCAAAACCAAAATAACATCCGTAGATTTTATATTTTTATGAACTCCGTATTTTTTTGATTCTGAATTCGAATCTTTCTTTATCGGTTTTGAAATATGGGGTGATTTATGCGATGGTTTTGATTTTGAAATATGTTTATTTGTTTTATTGGAATTATAAGTATATCTTTTCGAATGAGGATGTTTTGATTTTTTATATGAAGAAGTTGCCTCGTAAGATACACAAGATGTTATAAATGAAAAAAACATCAATCCGAACACATAGATTACCATTTTACTTTTCATATATCTTATTTTTTAATAATCTTTGTGCTAATTTATAAAATTATGAACATTTTTTTAACACGTTATTTACTAATTTATTAACAAATTATTTTTTCAAACGGTTTAGACTATTTAATTAAAAAATATTTTTATTGTCTGATATAAGATTTTCATATCCCATATCAATGGACAGATTTTCTCCTTTAGCTGCAGCAGTTGCCAACTGATCCGCCTTTTCATTGTAAAAATGCCCATGATGACCCTTTACCCAGTGAAAGGTTACTTTATGTTTTTTGTAAATTCTAATAAATCGAATCCATAGATCCGGATTTTTAACTTTTTCAAATCTTTTTTTCTCCCAACCATAAATCCATTTATTATTAACGGCATCGACTACATATTTTGAATCAGAATATATTTCAACTTCTTGATCGGGTTTATTAATTTTTTCCAAAGCAATAATCACAGCCAATAATTCCATTCTATTGTTGGTAGTTAAGCGAAATCCTTCTGAAAAGTTTTTTTCATATGAAGTTCCTTTCAGCTTCATTATAATGCCATACCCTCCTTTTCCCGGATTTCCAGAAGAAGCTCCGTCTGTATAAACCTCAATCATAATATCTATTTAATCTATTTAAAAGATATTTTTTAATTCTAACAAATTTTTAATTATCGGAATTTCTGCATTTTTATAATGATCTTCTTTTTTGTAATTAAAATAGACCGGATACATCCCTATTCTTTGAGAACCTAGTACATCTGCCTCCCAATCATCCCCGATAAACGCGGATTCATTCACTAATGCATGGGCTTTTTTAAGACCTAATTCAAATACTTCTTTAGCCGGCTTTCTTTTATTTATTTCTTCTCCGCTGGTTAGGGAGGTTATATAATCTTTAATACAAGTTTCTTGAACTTTTTGTTCGGTTTGTATTACAAAGCCATTGGAAACAACATGTAATTGATAACCTTTTGTTTTTAGATATTTCAAAATTTCCTCTGCATACTCGATTAGATTATTGTTTTCCATGATCTGAGTTAAAAAATTGGCATTAAAATAATCCCAAATTGCAGGGTCATTTATATGAAATTCCAAAAACGTATCCCTGAATCTTT
Organism: Apibacter sp. B3919; assembly: GCF_026537405.1. NCBI lineage: Bacteria > Pseudomonadati > Bacteroidota > Flavobacteriia > Flavobacteriales > Weeksellaceae > Apibacter > Apibacter sp. B3919. The sequence continues at coordinate 217,047 of NZ_JAFNMG010000003.1, forward strand.
TTTCCAATATATCTGCTTTGCTTACCTTATCTTGCCTATATAAGGACCATAGATTTTCATTCCTGTTGTAATAACTTATATAAAAATCTGAAAATTGTAATTGATACTTTTCTTCAATTTTTAAATTTTCATAAATATTTTTAAGAGTTAACTTTGAATTTTTATCCGTATCCCAAAGTGTATTATCAAGATCAAAGAATATGTGTTTTATATTATTTTTCATGTATAGTTTTTTTAAAGGCTTAATCCCATTCCAAAGAAAACGGAAAAACATAAGGCTAACAATGCTGTAGGTTTTAAGTATAAATCTAAATCTTTGGGGGTTTGGGTGTAAAGAATTTTTCTGCGTACTATAGTATTCGGAATAAATAGTATAAAGAATAAAAATGGTTTTAATGATGACCAACTATCTAATTTTATAACAAATTCTTTCTGATGTATTAACAGGAAAATGAGACAAAGAATAAAAGGAAGATTCATTAGTACCATTTGATAATACTTAGCATTTTGAAATCCTAATCGTAATGCCAGCGTTTTTTTATGACTGATTCTATCCGATTCAATGTCTCTCATATTATTTAGATTCAAAACGGCTACACTAAATAAGCCAATTGCAGAGGCGGGAAGCAAATTATCCCAAGTAAAAGATTTTGTATAAAGAAATTCACTTCCTAAAACAGAAACCCATCCAAAAAAAATAAAAACAAAAAAATCCCCTAATCCCATATATCCGTAGGGCTTTTTTCCCATAGTATAAAATATAGCCGCCAATACACAAGCAATTCCCAATCCAATGAATATAAAAAATTCACTTTTATAATTGGGGATAAAAGCATACCAAAGCAGAACTATTGAAGAAAGTAGGGATAGAAATACAGTAATTAAAATTGCACGAAACATGGATTGTTGTGTAATAGCTCCCGATTGAATAGCACGAACCGGACCTACTCGTAACTCATTATCGGTTCCTTTGGTTCCATCTCCATAATCATTGGCAAAATTGGACAATATTTGAAATAATATGGTTGTAAGACAAGAAAGTCCAAAAATAATTCCATCAAAATTCCCTTTCCATTTGGCAAGTAATCCTCCTAAAATGATTCCACTTAATGAAAGCGGTAACGTTCTTAATCTAGCGGCCTCAATCCAATTTTTCATCTGTTTTTCTTCTATTTTTTAACTTTTTACAAAAATACACTAATTATATGATAGATTTAACGCATCCTGAATTGGATAAATAATTGAGTCAAAATATATAGAATTATTAATTACTCTAAGATTACCGACTTATCAATATATTAAGGTAAGAAATTCATCAAGTGTGATTTTCCCAAAATATGTTGATAGATCAATATCTTTTAATGAATCGGCAACGGAAGCTTTTGTGTATTTTTGTCCTAATAATCTGTTCTCTATATCTTCTAGGTCTCCCACTCCGAAAAAATCTCCGTATATTTTAATTGCAGTAATGTTTCCTTCTTCGACATTTAATTTTAAATCAATGGAACCTATTGGAAACCGTTGACTTCTTTCCATATAAAATTTAGGAGAACGTCCGTAATTCCAATCCCAATTTGAATATCTTTGATGTGAAATTTTATTTATTTGTTCCCAATCTTTTTCCGTCAATTCATATTTATTGACATCTTCTGTTTTATCTACATTAAAAATTGAAAGTAGTAATTTATCTCTAAATTCTTCTATGGTTAAATCTGTTGTGACAAAATCAGATATATTGGCTACTCTGCTTCTGATTGATTTAATTCCTTTCGATTCAATTTTATCTTTTCTTACCTTTAAAGAGTTAACAACTTCATCCATGTTGCTATTGAATAATAGTGTTCCATGGGTAAACATTCTTTTGTTAGTGGCAAATTGAGCATTTCCGCTTATTTTCTTTCCTTCCACTACTATATCATTCCTTCCCTTAATTTCTGCATTGACTCCCATTTGCTTCAACGCTTCAAGTACCGGATGTAAATATTTTTGATAATTTGAAAAACTATTACCATCATTTTTGGTAATAAAACTAAAATTTAAATTACCCCTATCGTGAAATACAGCTCCTCCTCCCGATAACCTCCTAACTACTTTTATGTTTTTTTCTTCTACATATTCTGTATTGATTTCTTCTATAGTGTTTTGGTGTTTTCCTATGATTATGGAGGGATCATTTATATAGAAAAGAAGATATGAATCTTCCTCAATTGGCAAGTTCATTACAAGATACTCTTCAATAGCTAAATTAATTTCGGGATTGTAATTGTTTTTATTATCTACAAATAACATTCTCATTTTTTTTGGATCAAAAATACAATAAATAGTTTTTACGCCTTCTTTTCTGAATATACAGCGGCTCATGGGTATTCATTATAAGTAAACCAATGTGATATTAAATATTATAATATATATTTAATTTGTTTAGTTAAAACCGTAAAAAAAGTATAATTTATGCTTATAAATGGAACATATTCATCGAAAAATTATAAATTTGCCTGTTGAAAAATCTAACATATGAATTCTTTTATTGAAGAGTTAACTTGGAGGGGATTAATTCATAATATAATCCCGGGAACAGAAGAACAATTAAATACGGAAATGACGCTGGGTTATATTGGTTTTGATCCGACTGCAGATTCTCTTCATGTAGGAAGCCTGGTGCCTATCTTACTTTTAGTTCATTTTCAAAGACATGGTCATAAGCCTGTTGCTTTAGTGGGTGGTTCCACAGGTATGATCGGCGATCCATCCGGAAAAAGCGCAGAGCGTAATTTATTGGATAGTGAAACTTTACAAAAGCACATTTTAGGAATAAAATCTCAATTAGAACGATTTTTAGACTTTGATAGTAACAAGTCAAATTCTGCCATACTGGTTAATAATTATGACTGGATGAAAGATGTTACTTTTTTAGACTTTGCCCGTGATATTGGAAAGCACATAACCGTTAATTATATGATGGCTAAAGATTCCGTTAAAAAAAGATTAAACGGCGAATATCAAGAGGGTATGTCTTTTACAGAATTTACATATCAACTTTTACAAGGTTTTGATTTTTATCATTTATACAAAGAAAAAGGAGTTAAACTTCAAATGGGTGGTTCAGACCAGTGGGGAAATTTGACTACAGGAACTGAGCTCATTAGAAAAAAAATCGGTGAAGAAGCTTTTGCTTTAACATGTCCACTAACTACAAAGGCTAATGGTACTAAATTCGGTAAAAGTGAGGGAGGTGAAAATGTTTGGTTAGATGTAAATAGAACTTCCGTATTTAAATTTTATCAATTCTGGTTAAATATAACAGATATTGATGCTGAAAAATATATAAAAATTTATACTTTCCTCTCCAAGGATGAAATTGAATCATTAATTAGAAATCATAATGAAAACCCATCCCTTAGGATTTTACAAAAAAAATTAGCTGAAGAAGTTACCCGTTGGGTTCATGGTAAGGAAGAAACGGATAAGGTCATAAAAGCTTCCTCTATTTTGTTTGGAAAATCAACTAAGGAAGATTTCCTATCTTTAGATGAAACTACTTTTTTATCTTTATTCGAAGGAGTTCCGCAAAAAGAAGTTTCTTTAAATATTCTTAAAAACGGAATTTCAATTCTTGATGCATTATCAGAAATAAGCGGTTTTTTATCTTCAAAAAATGAAGCTAAAAGAGCTCTTAAGGAAAAATCAATTTCTGTTAATCAAGAAAAAGTTAACGATGATTTTATTATTAATGAATCAAATTTAATTCAAGGAAAATACGTTTTACTTCAAAGAGGAAAAAAATCATATTTTATCCTTAAAGGAATTGAATAAAATAGTTTTTATTTTAAGTAAATAAATTTTATAAAATAACACAATATATATTTTTGCAACACGTTATATAACAAATAGATGAAAGGGCTTATTAAGTTTTATCATCCTGATGAAACCTTAGTGTATCACATCAGGAAATGTTTTTGTAAGGTTGTTTTTCTTAACAAGAAAAATACATTAGTAGTTGAAATAGAATCAGATGATGATTTAGATCACGTAGAAGAAGACTCATATCAAAATGAATACCCGCAAGTGTCTTTTTCCATTGAAGACTTCGAAATTCCAGTAAAAACTATACAGCAACTTTGCGGAAAATCATTTCAAATACCTTCGTATGAAGAAAAAGAAAATGAAAATGGCGAAGTAGAAGAATTATACTATACAAATCTGAATTTAAATGATGAAGAGGATTTGGAAACTGACAATAATGAATTGAAATTCGGTAAAGATGAACAGGGTAATTTAAAGCTTATATGGCAAGGCTATTGTGAAGATTTTATTACTCAAGAAGAACCCTTACGATTTAAAGTATCTTGCTCATTTATCAACGATATCTTAGAAATAGACGAATAACCTGAACCATATATAATGAAAAAATTAATAGTACTTTTTTATTTTTTAGGGCTGATTTCTTTTACCCATGCTCAGAGTTTTAGAGGTATTGGAGACCAAAAAGTACAGTTAGGAATTAATGCTTTCGGATATGGAACCGGAATTACTGCTACTTATGATTACGGAGTAATGGATTGGCTTTCCATTGGTGGGGGTACCGATTTTTATTGGAGTGCCGATGATGATAATTTTTTTATTTATGGACGGGCTAATTTTCATTTAAATGATCTCTTAGATCTTCCTCATACTATGGACTTATATCCCGGAATAAATATAGGAGGAAGAAATGACGGTTTTGGTATAGGTGCACATATTGGGTATCGTTATTTCTTCGATGATAAATTTGGTGCATTTGCAGAGCTAGGCAGCCATGGTTCTATTGGAGTTACTATAAACTTATAAAAATATTCAGCATATCGGATTAAATCAGGAATTTTACTAGTAGATTTTTTTCTGAACTTTCTACATTTTTATTCAAAATGAAGATAAAAAGGATCTGTCGCAAGTTCTAACATATTTTTATCTCCTTTACTATCTCCAAATGCGTATATTTTGGAATAATGGGCTAATTGTATTTCACTAATTATTCTAACTACTTTCTGTTTATAATTACAATTAGGTGTAGCAAATTTACCGGTAAATACTCCATAAATATATTCTGCCTCTGTAGAGATCAAACGTAATCCTAAATATTTTGCGAAAGGTTTAACCCATAGATCTAAGGAAGCTGTGACGATATATTTATTGGGTTCTCTTGATAACGCTCTTATGTATTCCAATGCCTTGGGCCTGATAATAGTATTTTTCCTACTTTCAAAATAATATTGAGCAAATTCTTCTAATTCTGAACGTGTTTTACCTTTTAAAAATTGAGAGATAAATTTTTGCTTAATTTTTCCTGCATCGAATATTTTAAATCTTACCAATATAAATAAAGGAATAAATTTAATAAAGACTTTTTTGTATTTATGAGGAAAAGAAAATTGTAAAAAATCAAATAAAGTATCTTTGTTTGTTAACGTTCCATCAAAGTCAAAAAGATATAATTTTTTTTCATCCATTGAAAATATGATTTGTTTAGCATTTGTTTTAAAAGTGTATTATATTACATCTTTAATTTTTTAAATATAAATTCCGGAATATTCCTTACAACTAGCATTATATATCTCCAGATGCCCGTTATATATATTTTATTTTTTTTCTTCTTATATGCTGTATAAATAATGTCTGCGGCTTGTTGTGGTGAAGCGGTTAGGAGTTTAGGTAAAGCCATTCCCAAAGTCATTTTGGTATCCATAAATCCAGGAAGAACAGTCATAACATGAACATTTTTATGATAAAGATAATTACGCAAACCATCTAAATAAACCATAAATCCGGCTTTCGAACTCCCGTAAATAAAATTACTTTGCCTACCCCGAAGTCCGGCAACAGATGATAATCCGATGATAGTTCCTGATTTTTTATTTTCAAATTTTTGAGCAAAATAATTTACTAATGGTACAAGTTTAGAATAATTTATTTCAAGAATTCTTTGTGTATTATTTTCATCATATAATCCCTCTTCTGTATTTTTTCCTAAAAAACCTATTGCACAAAATAACAAATCCGAATCAATAGAATCAAATACAGAATAATCAACATCTTTAGTTAAATCAAAATTTATAATTTCGGAATCTTGTTTAAACTTAATTAAAATATGCTTTGATAATCGTTGGGTTTCTTCCGGGTTTGACGTTATTAAATATATTTTGGTATATCTGTTTATATTTTCAGATAATAATTTATTAATAAATGCTTGAGAAATATCTGAAGTTGCTCCTAGAATTATCATTTTATTTCAGAATTGTATAATATTAAACTTTTATTCGTAATTGAATTATCTTTTTGAATGGTTTGGATATCAGGATTAATTGATCTTACAATATTAGAATTTATATAACCTGATTGTAAATAAGGATGAAAGTATTCAAATTTTTTATTAAGTAATGGAATTTTATATATGGAAACATGATCGTTACCCGTATCATTTAAAAAATATTTTAGATTTTTTCTTTCTTTTAAAATTTTTATCACTTTTGATCTATAAGAAAGGTAATTTACAGGCGATTTCAGTTGATATATTATATTTATTGCTAACGATAAAATACTTAACATAAAAATATAATGCAATTTGTTGGAATAAGTTTTAAAAAATAATATTAAAAATGAAAAACAAAAACAAAAAGATGCCGGGGCCAACATTCTTGTGTTTAATGATTCTATTCCTTGTGTAAATTCTGAAATAAACATTAAAATGAGATATACACATCCTATAGTCAGTAATAATTGATGAAATGTGGTAACCTTACCTTTAAAAGGCATTCGATAAAACCATATATAGGATATTAGAAAGAATAAATCAATTAACAATATACCTATCATTAAAAAAATTATTACCGACGCCGGTTCCAGTATTTTAATTGAAAATATAGGATTAACAACATTTACAACACCTAATAAATTATCTAATGTATGTTTCCATAGGCTATCTAATGAGGGAGATGATCTTATATGCTCGCCAAAAAAACTTCCAAATTCCAGGTAATTATAGATTAAATATATACCTATTCCTAAAGATGAAAATAACAAATAATAAAAATAATTTTTATATATAAGTTTATCGAAGAGCTTATATTTAATTGTATAACATATAAAGTAAATTATTATTGCTATAAAAATATATAAGCCTGTATATCGTACTAAAGTTAAAAATACAGTTAAGATAACTGCCGGATAAATAATTTTAAATTTTAACTTGTTTTCTGTCAATAATTTATTTAAATAAAAGATTAAAATATAAAAAAGTGTTAAGAAAATACTTTCAGAAATAGAAAGAATATAGAGAGAAATAATAAATTTAAAAGTAACCAGTAAAACCGTCTCCTTAAAATAAAATTTTTTTAAATATGAGAAGCCAATTATAACAGCAAAACTTAGGCAACTAATAATTCGAGAACTAAAATAAAACTCATTTGTAAAAAAATATCCAATCCTTAAAACTATTGGATATCCGATAGGAAACAAATTACTTTTACCATTGGGTATATCCTTTGCAATCTTAAAATAAGATAATGAATCAGGTGTTATCCCACCAAACGGCAAAAACAAAGGTAATAAAGCAATACTTATTAATGTAATTATGATGAGAATCCAATATTTAACTTTCTTATAATCCACCATTATCAAGATAAATAATTGGTAATTCTTTTTCTTTGTAAGGAATCAAATTTATCCGTTTCGGGAACTTTGACATAATCTATAAGTGATTTTTTGGACATGGAATCTTTGGCCAAATAAATCCTTCCCCCATAATATTCAACTATTTCATCTAATTCCTTAACTAGAAATGGTAATTTTTTATTGATTTTAAAATCCAATGCTAAACTGTATCCGTCAATAGGAAATGAATTATGAGCATTTATATTTCCTTTTTTATATAATTTTAAAACTGCAAGGAATGAACCTTGGCCACTTTTTGCTATGGTTTTTAAAATCTCCGTCATTCCCTCTTTACCAACCTTTTTAGGTATTATAAATTGATATTGAATAAACCCATTTTTACCATAAATTCTGTTCCAATTGTTGATCGCATCTAAAGGGTAGAAAAATGTATCATAGTCTACTACATTACTTATGATTTTTTTTCTTTGTTTTAAATAATATAAAAAATTAAAAGCCTTAACAAACCATGTATTCAACACAAATGACGGAAAATCAAAAGGAACATTTAATTTTAATTTTTTCTTAGTTTGTAATGGATTTTCTTTCCATTGAGTGGGTAACTCAGATAACTTTGCATGTTCACCCACCATTAATATTGATCTTCCCATTTGTTTGCCTTTTTGTAGGCAATCAATCCATGCTACACTATACGTCCAATTTTCACTTTCCTCAAAAAATTTAAAAATTTCCTCAAGGTTTTCAGCTTTTAAAACTTTTTGTTTAATATAAGCTGTCTGTATTCTTTTTAAAGTAAATTTAGCAGAAATGATGATACCGGTTAATCCCATACCTCCAATGGTATTCCAAAATAAATCGGAATTTTCCTCACGGGAGCATTTTTTTATTTCTCCATCTTGGGTGATTATTTTGAAATCAATCAAATAATCCCCAAAACAACCTTCTGAATGATTATTTTTTCCATGAACATCAGATCCTATGGCTCCTCCAACCGTAATTAATTTAGTACCCGGTGTTACAGGTAAAAAATAACCTTCCGGAACAATTACATCAAGAATATCAGACAAAATAACTCCGGATTCACATTCAAAAATACCATTTTCTCTATCAAAGGATAAAAATTTATTTAATCGCAGAGTAGATAAAATATGATCGCTGTTTAACGAATTATCGCCATAAGACCTTCCGTTTCCCCTTGCAATAATTGAAGTACTATTTTTTATTATATTTACTATTTCTTTTACGTCAGATGTTATATGAAAATTAGTTTTAACTACCGGATATTTCCCCCAATTAGTTATATTTATTTTATTTTCAATTTCACTCATCTTTTTAATTTAAATATTTTAGTATAAAAATCATCACGATCCAAATTGCTAAGTCTATTTGGAGAAATAGGTCTCTGTAAATCATCTTGGTAGGAGATTCTGTTTTATTATATACAAAAGTTAATTGTAAATATCTTAGAATACCAATTACTGCAAACAAAGAAGTATACACAATGTAATAATGGAAGTTCATTTTTATTACAGGGTCTAAGGTATACATAATATAACAAACGACAAAAGAGGTAGAAACCATCGTAATTGCAATATCTATAAATTGGAGATTATACCCGTCTAAAGCTTTCCTAGTTTGACCTGTCAATTGAACGTTAATTAATTCACCTCTTCTTTTTCCAAGAGCCATTACTAATGCCAAGAAAAATGTAATTAATACAGCCCAAACTGATATGGGTAAATTAGTTGCAAATCCCCCCATATAAATTCTTAGTAAAAAACCTATAGCAATAATTGATACATCAATAATAGCGATATGTTTTAAATTAAAGCTATAAGCTAAATTCATTACTAAGTAAACTGTTATAATTAAAATCACTCCCCAGGAATGAATAGTATAACCTACAAAATAAGCAGCAAAAATTAAAAGAAGACAAATGATTAAAGCATGATTCAATTTTATTTTTCTGGCGGCTAAAGGCCTGTATTTTTTTTGGGGATGTAATTTATCTTTTTCGATATCTGTATAATCGTTAATAATATATATTGAACTTGCAATAAAGGAAAAAGAGAAAAAAGCCAATATTGAATTTAATACTAAATGTAAATCCAATAATTTTCCCGCAAAAAAAATAGGAAGAAATACAAAGACATTTTTAAGCCATTGCTTGATCCTTATTAACCTTAAATAATCCACTATTAGTATGACCTTGAATTTATAAGATGTAAAGATATAACATTTATGTCAATTATATATTCAAAGGAATTAGCTAATAGTTTTCTAATTCAAAAATTTAAGGATAATTGTTCATCTAACAGTTTAAAAGTCTTTCTATGAAGATAAGTAATTCCATATTTTTTTATTGCTTGTCTATGAGCAGTCGTTGGGTATCCCTTGTTCTTTTTCCATAAATAATCAGGAAATTCTTCATGGAATTTATCCATTATAAAATCTCTGTGATTTTTAGCCAAAATGGATGCAGCAGCTATATTCATATAATTAGCATCACCCTTTATAGCACAAAAATGTGGTATTTCTTTATATCTATGGAATCTATTTCCATCAACTAATAAAAATTCCGGTTGAACTTTTAATTTATCCACAGCTAAATGCATAGCTAAAAAGCTGGCATTTAAAATATTAATTTCATCAATTTTTTGTGGTGAAACTTCTGCAATTGCATAATCAATTGCATTTTGTCTAATAATACTATCTAATTCTTTTCTTTTCCTTTCACTTAGCTGTTTGGAATCATTGATTTCTTCATTAAAAAAATCTTCAGGAAGCACGACTGCTGCTGCAACTACAGGACCGGCCAAACAACCTCTTCCTACTTCATCCAGTGCAACTTCAAATTTATATTTTGAATATTTTAATTTCATTTAGAATATTCTTCTGATAAAACGCAACTGATGCGTGTATTTATTAAGATCTGAATTAAATATTCCTGTATAATCTAAATTGTCAATGCGCACTTTTCCGTGGGCATGTAGAATTTTCTGATCAGGAAGTATAAACCCAACGTGTATAATTTTTCCATCCTGATTTTCAAAAAAAGCAAGATCTCCCGGTTCTGCTTCTTCTATAAAACTTAATACTTGCCCTTCTAATGCTTGTTGACCGGCATCTCTTGGTAATTTATACCCGGCTAATTTATAAACCATTTGCACCAAGCCACTGCAATCAATACCATAGGTTGTTTTTCCACCCCACAAATAGGGAGTATTTATGTATTTAAAAGCCAATTCTAAAATTTGATCTTTTTTTTGTTTTCCTTTTAACAAAGTTTCATCAATAAAAAAATGTTTATCGGGAGCTAATTTAAAAACACTATTTTCAATTGCACCGTGAACCTCTGCACCAATGGTAACCGGAAAAGGTTGATTATTTAAAATTAATAAGCTGAAAGGCTCAGATATATATGAATGATCTTGAGAAAAATTAGCAAATTCTATTTCACTGAGAATGGAAACCTGTTTATAATCTACCCATCCTTCATAACCATCAAAATAAATTTTAATTTTAACCCATTGTTGTTTCACTTCTAAAATCTCACATAGCTCTCCAAACAACAATTGAGTAACCATTTCTGAAGAATCAGACGGTTCTTTTCGTACTGGGGCAACACTTACCTGGCAAATAGATTTACTCATAAATGCAAATTTATTTTTTTCTAACAATACTTATACCATCTCTGATAGGTAAAATTAGCACTTCTAGTGATGAATCTGATCTTATAAAAGAATTGAATTCCCTTATACTTTCCGTTTTTTTATCTTTAAAATCTTCGACAACCTTTCCCTTCCATAAAATATTATCTGCTATTATTATTCCCCCTGAACGCAACTTTGGCTTAACTATCTCAACATACTTACTATAATTCTTTTTATCGGCATCCAGAAAAACCATATCAATTTCCTGATTAATTTCTTGTAAAACATTTATAGCATCATCCAAAATAAAATGAATTTTTTGAGAGTATTCAGATTTTAAAAAGTATTTTTTTGGTATATATGCCGTTTCGCGATTATTATCTACTGTAATTATTTTACCGGACTCTGAAAGTCCTTCAGCTAAACATAATGTTGAATATCCTGTAAATGTTCCTATTTCAACTATTAAATGAGGAGAAATTAATTTCGAAATCATACTTAACAGTCTTCCTTGCAATAAACCGGACAACATATGTGGTTGCGTCGTTTTTAAATACGTTTCTCTCCTTAATTCTTTTAATAAAGTCGGTTCTTCTGTACTATTTTTTTCTATATAATCTTCAAGTAAAGGGGTTATCTCCATTATTTTATATTATTCTTTACAAATATAATTCGTTTCTAAAAAATCGTTACCATTAAATGGCATTATATCTAACTAATAATTAGGACATTTAAACTTAATAACATTTACATTCTATTATATAAAATGTCTTCTATAAAGCAAATTATAAACAAATTTTTTTTATCAGAAATTTAATTACACATATTTTTAATGAATTTAATAACATAAATTATAATAACTTTTTAACAGTATAACATAATTGAGAAAATACAATATTTTTATACACATAAAAGTTACAAAGAAAAAATATAACCATTATAAGTATATATAAGATAAACTAAAATCATATAAAATTGCATGCAACTGGTGAAAAATGCAAAAATGTCAGTATACAATTTTGTGTACATCATTGTAAAAATTATCTTAAAAAATGTTAAAATTTAAATTATAAATTTTATTCAAAATAAGCTACAATCCTTTATTTTAGCCTATCCTATGAAATTATCACATTTTTTATCTATTGTTAAAAAATACAGAATAGTTTTGTTTATAAAATAATGGCATGATTTTTTCCTACCTTATGCCATATTAACACTAAATAGTATAACAATATGTTTGAAATTTTCAAAGACAAAGAAGGAGCTTTTTTCTTTAGATTAAAAGAAAAAAATGGTCAAATTATTCTTGAAAGTGATGGATATACACAAAAAACAAATTGTCAAAAAGGAATCAGTTCAGTAAAAAGAAATTCCAAAAATGAAGATCGTTTTGAAGTGAAACAAGCTTCCAATAAAAAATGGATGTTTAGTTTAAAATCCGGAAACGGACAATTAGTAGGGACCAGTTCTTATTTTGATTCTGAAACCGATGCTAAAAACGGTATAAGAACAGTAATGAAAACTGCACCTGTATCCGAAACAGTTGACTTGTCAAAATAATAGATTCCATAAATTGTTATCAAAAAATGAAAAAACCATCCGCTGGATGGTTTTTTTTTATAATTAATACGATACTAATTACATTTTTAAAAAATTATTTATTTCCCTACCTTTGTATATACTATATTTATAGTAAAATAGCATTACTTTTCAATTTAGCTAATCAAATACAAACTTTTGAAAACAAATAATAAAATTAAAACACATCCAGATCAAGATGTGGTTTTCATAAAAAATGCACATCTTCATAATCTTAGAAATATAGATGTTTCCATTCCCAAAAATAAATTAACCATAATAACTGGTGTATCAGGAAGTGGAAAATCTACCCTGGCTTTTGATACCTTATATGCAGAAGGTCAAAGACGATATGTGGAAAGCCTAAGCTCCTATGCGCGGCAATTTTTAGGAAAATTAGAGAAACCTCAAGTAGATGACATTAAGGGACTTGCTCCGGCAATTGCCATTCAACAAAAGGTTATTTCAGGAAATCCTAGATCAACCGTAGGAACTTCTACTGAAATTTATGATTATTTAAGACTATTGTTTTCTCGTGTAGGTAAAACCTATTCGCCCGTATCAGGACAAGAAGTAAAAAAAGATGAGGTTACAGATGTTATCGATTATATACTCTCTTTAGCGGAAGGTGGTAAATACATCTTATCTGCTCCGATTACTACGGTAGATAAAGATTTTAAAGTATTTTTAAATACTTTGAAAGGCCAAGGATATGTCAGGTTGGAAGTTGGTGGAAATATTGCTACTATTGAGGATTTGGAAAGTTTTGGATTTGTTCCGGATAATAATACCCCTATAAATTTAGTTATTGAACGTTTTTCCGTTGAACATAATGAGGAATTCTTACAAAGATTTGCTGATAGTGTTCAAATTGCTTTTTACGAAGGCAAAGGCTCTTGTTCCATTAAAAATGTTGAAACCCAAGAAATTAAAACCTTTTCTAATGCATTTGAACTGGACGGAATTAAGTTTTTGGAGCCTACCATACATTTTTTTAGCTTTAATAATCCTTATGGAGCTTGTCCGGTTTGTGAAGGATATGGAAAAATTTTAGGTATTGATGAAGACCTGGTAATTCCTAACAAAAATTTATCCATATATGAAGATGCTGTTGTTGCTTGGAGAGGAGAAAAAATGAGTGAATGGAAAGATGATTTTATTAAAAAATCATCTAAACTCAACTTTCCCATTCATAAACCGTATTTTGAACTAACAGATAAACAAAAAGATATTTTATGGAAAGGTACAGGGGATCATAGTTTTCCCTGTCTAAACCATTTCTTCAAAATGGTTGAAGAAAATACGTATAAAATTCAATACAGAGTAATGCTTTCCAGATATAGAGGCAAAACGATATGCCCGGAATGCAAAGGAAAACGTTTACGACCTGAAACCAATTACGTTAAAATCAATGGATATTCGATTAACGATTGGATTGATTTACCTATTGACCAATTACACGGCATAATAAAAAATTTAACGCTTAATGAATATCAACAAAAAATTGCTAAACGATTACTTTTTGAGATTAATAGTAGAATTGAATTTCTTTTAGACGTTGGCTTAGGATATTTAACTTTAAATCGAGCTTCTAATACCCTCTCAGGGGGAGAATCTCAACGAATTAATTTAGCAACTTCTTTAGGAAGCAGTTTAGTAGGATCTATTTATATTTTAGATGAACCTAGTATCGGACTACATGGAAGAGATACCAATCGCTTAATTACTGTTCTGGAAAAATTAAGAGATCTGGGAAATACCGTGGTTGTAGTTGAACATGATGAGGATATAATGAAAGCTGCCGATTATTTGGTTGATATTGGACCAAAAGCCGGTAGTTTGGGAGGGAATGTCGTATTTTCGGGCACTTATTCGGAAATGATGCGAACCCATACATTAACCGCCGAATATTTAAATGGTGAAAAGAAAATTGAAATACCTAAAACTCGAAGAAAAACTAAAGAATTTATTGAAATAACAGGAGCCAGACAAAACAATTTAAAAGGCATTGATGTTAAATTACCCTTACACTGCTTAACGGTTATAACAGGAGTAAGCGGTTCAGGTAAAAGTACCTTAATGAAAAATATCTTAACTCCTGCATTACAAAGAAAATTGGGAATAAACGGTGATAAACCCGGTAATTTTTCCGAATTAAAGGGAAATTGGAAGGAAATTAAACATCTAGAACTGATTGACCAAAATCCAATCGGAAAATCTTCTCGATCCAACCCGGCCACCTATGTTAAAGCTTTTGACGATATACGCGATTTATTTTCCAAGCAAAAACTAAGTAAGCTTAACAATTTCAAACCGAAACATTTTTCATTCAATGTAGAGGGCGGACGTTGTGAAACTTGTTTAGGAGAAGGATTTATAACTGTTGAAATGCAGTTTATGGCAGATATTGAATTAGAATGCGAAACCTGTCATGGCAAAAGATTTAAGCAAGATGTTTTGGAAGTAAAATATGAAGGTAAAAATATTGCTGACGTCTTAGAAATGACCATTGATGAGGCCATAGCCTTTTTCAACGAACACAATCAGGATAAAATTGCAACCAAATTGCAACCTTTACAAGATGTGGGCTTAGGTTATTTAGAATTAGGACAATCATCCGGTACACTATCCGGAGGAGAAGCTCAACGAATTAAATTAGCTTCATTTTTGGTAAAAGGTAATTCTTCCGAAAATACCTTATTTATTTTTGATGAACCAAGTACCGGTTTGCATTTTGATGACATAAATAAATTACTAAAATCATTTAATGCATTAATTGAGAAAGGCCACAGTGTAATGGTTATTGAACATCATCCGGATATCATCAAATGCGCAGATTATCTGGTTGATATCGGACCGGATGCCGGAATTAATGGAGGAAATATTGTCTTTCAAGGCACTCCTGAAGAAATTATTAAATGTAAAGAATCTTATACCGGACAATTTTTAAAAGAAAAGTTTAACGAATAATGATACGTACACTTTGTTTACACGTTTAAATGTTTATTTAATAATGACAAAATTTCAGTAATCAATCATTATATTATTAAAAGAAAAAACACCGGAATTAACCGGTGTTTTTTTATGATTGTTTTTTTATTTTTTTAGATCTTACCCTCATTTTTCTTAATTAAATTTAATGCTGAACCTGCCTTAAACCATTCGATTTGTCCATTATTATAAGTATGATTAGCTATGATATTTTCTCTAGTTCCATCAGAATGAACTAATTCAATAGTAATAGGTTTTCCGGGAGCAAATTGATCTAAATCTAAAAAATTAAATAGATCATCTTCCTGAATTTTATCGTAATCTTCGGGATTAGCAAAAGTTAAAGCTAACATCCCCTGCTTTTTTAAATTTGTTTCATGTATTCTTGCAAAGGATTTAACCAAAACAGCTCTTACACCTAAATGACGAGGCTGCATAGCTGCATGTTCTCTTGATGATCCTTCTCCATAATTATAATCTCCTACAACAATAGTAGGAACTCCATCTGCTTTATATTTTCTTGCCGAATCAGGAACAGCCATATATTCTCCTGTATCTTCATTCTTAACTTTATTAGTTTCCATATTAAAAGCATTTACAGCACCAATCAAAGTATTATTTGAAATATTGTCTAAATGCCCTCTGTATTTTAACCAAGGTCCGGCCATAGAAATATGGTCTGTAGTACATTTTCCATAAGCTTTAATCAGCAATCTCATTCCGGTAATATTTTTACCGTCCCATGCAGGGAAGCTTTCTAACAACTGTAATCTTTCTGAAGTAGGTGAAACTTGAACCTGTATTCCGGAACCATCTTCGGCAGGTTTTTGATATCCCGGATCATCTACTTCAAATCCTCTCGGTGGAAGCTCAAATCCTTGAGGTTCGTCCAACATAACCTCTTCTCCTAGATCGTTTATTAATTTATCTTTTCTAGGATCAAAACTTAGATCTCCTGCAATAGCCAATGCAGTAACTAATTCCGGAGAAGCTACAAAAGCATATGTATTAGGATTTCCATCTGCTCTTTTGGCAAAATTTCTATTGAAGGAATGCACGATAGTATTCTTTTGTTGTTTTTCTGCCCCTTCTCTAGCCCATTGTCCAATACATGGTCCACATGCATTTGCAAAGACTCTGCCTCCAATTTTATCAAAAACAGCTAAATATCCATCTCTTTCTACGGTATAACGTACCAATTCCGATCCCGGTGTAATGGTATATTCTGCTTTAGGACTAATCTTTTTATCTGCTGCTTGTTTCGCTATCGAGGCTGCTCTTGAAATATCCTCATAAGAAGAATTGGTACAAGAACCTATTAATCCGACATCTACTTTTAAAGGCCATCCATTTTTTTCAGCTACTTCTTTAATTCGAGATATAGGTGTTGCTATATCCGGAGAAAATGGACCATTGAGATGAGGCTCTAAAGAAGTTAAATCTATTTCAACAACCTGGTCATAATATTTTTCCGGGTTTTCATAAACTTCTTTATCGGAACGAAGTTCCTCTTTAATTTTATCTGCAATGTCTGCAATCTCTGTACGTCCGGTAGCTTTTAGATACTTTGACATATTTTCATCATAAGCAAATATTGAAGTAGTTGCTCCTACTTCCGCTCCCATGTTACAGATAGTTCCTTTTCCGGTAGCCGATAATGATTCTGCTCCTTCTCCGAAGTATTCTATGATACATCCGGTACCTCCTTTTACGGTCAAAAGACCTGTTACTTCCAATATGATATCTTTAGGTGCTGTCCAGCCATTAAGTTTACCTTTAAGATGAATTCCAATTAATTTTGGAAATTTTAATTCCCAAGACATACCCGCCATAACGTCGACCGCATCAGCTCCTCCAACTCCAATAGCAACCATTCCTAAACCACCTGCATTCGGCGTATGTGAATCAGTTCCTATCATCATTCCTCCCGGAAATGCATAATTTTCAAGAATCACCTGATGTATAATTCCCGCTCCGGGTTTCCAAAATCCTATATTGTATTTGTTGGAAACCGATGATAGAAAATTATATACTTCGTTATTTTTATTGATTGCCTCTTGCAAGTCTTTATCGGCTCCAACTCTGGCCTGAATTAAATGATCGGCATGAACGGTAGACGGCACCGCTACCTTTTTTTTACCGGCTTGCATAAATTGTAATAAGGCCATTTGTGCAGTAGCATCCTGCATAGCTACTCTATCCGGTGCAAAATCTACATAAGATTCTCCTCTTTTATATGCTTCAGATGGATTTCCATCAAACAAATGTGAATATAATATTTTTTCAGAATATGTCAGAGGCCTCCCCACTACTTTTCGCGCCATTCCAACCTTTAACTGAAAGCGATTATACACCGCTTTTATCATATCTAAATCAAAAATCATATAGTAAATTTATTTTTTGCTTTGTTAATTTTATGTAACATTTAAATTTTACTTTACTATTGCTGTTTAATGACAGCCTTTTAATAAAACAAGTATTTTTAAAGGAAAATTTATCTGCTAGGTTTTTAAATATACAATTTTAAAATCAATATATACGATGTTTTAATTTTTTGACAGATATTTATAAAGATTCTAAATAATTTTAAGATATATTACAGGTATTATATTAAATAAAGCTCTTTATATATAAATTTATTTGATATAAGAATTTGTTTTTTTTATTCAATTTATACACATTTATTAATATTTAAATACAACTAATTAAATATTCTGTAAAACTATTTATAATATAAAAAAAAGAGGCTGTTATTAACATATGTTTAAAATTATTCAAGTATTATAAATGGAATTATTTACCTATAAATTTAAAGCTTTAAACAAATAATGAGAATATAAATTTAATCGATTAAATTTTAAATGGATTATCAATTAAAAGCTCCCTTTTTTTTAAAAAAAAAGAGAGCTTTAACTACACTAATTAGTTGTTTACATATAACAATAGGTGCTTAATAATATTATAAAATTTGTACGAAGCAAAGATATTCTATTATTGTAACATTAAATTGAGGAATCCCGTAATTATAATTTTTTTTTATAATAAAATTTTTAAAAATTAAAATTTATGAATTTCTAATAAATTATAATATCTTCTTAAAACTCCTTATAATGCTTAAATAATTCATCATAAATTTATTTTACAAGTATATATTTACAGATAAAAAATATATTTTTATGAAATAAATCATATCTAAAAAATCTCAATAAACATGTAAAGAGATATGGATTTTAGTTAATTACTTATGTATAAATAAGATATTTCTTACTATTCGATAATTAAAAAAATAACAAAAATGAATAATATTATATTTAGATAAATATAATATTATTAAAAAACAATTACCATATAATTTTATAATATTTAGATATATTGCAAATTATATTACCATATATTTTTGTAATTGTTATTACAATTATATTAAAAATTGAAATTATATATTCATTTAAACGGTTAAACTTGTCTATGGTTCTTCATCTATAAAAATATTATTACAATTCTAACAGTTATTTATGATTTAACTTTATTTTTTCATTAATATAGATTTTATATTTCAGCTGTATTAATGATTATAAAAAACTTTATTCTTAAGATTTAAAACAATATTTTACCTTATATATAATTAATAATGATTGATTTCTATTTTTACTATACAATCGTTTTGTTTTTTTATAACCTTTTTTAAGTAAACAGATGTAGTAATATTATTCGAAGCATATAATTGTTACCCTATTTAGACCGCAAAAAAAATTTAAAATTATTATCCTGAACTTGATAACATACTTTTGGGTATACATAGGTTTTATTATTCGAATATTTTAACAACTAGCAGCAGTATAGTATTATCGATAAAATGGATTAGAATATAAAATATTACCTTTTAAATTAAAAATCCCCGCTAAAATATTCTTTATCGGTGACCGGGCTAAGCCACACAGCCCCGCCTAAATTGCTATTAGTTCCAATGGCAATATGTGTCATGGACTGATCTTTTGAAGCTCCATGCCAATGCTCAATAGCAGGCGGACATTTTATTACGTCTCCTTTTTTAATAATTTCAACGGGCTTACCTTTTTCTTGATACCATCCTTCCCCTTCAGTTATCAATAATATTTGGCCTCCTGGGTGATAATGCCAATGAGTTCTTGCTCCCGGCTCAAAACTTACAGAACCAATTACAACATTATAAACGCTATCGGATGGAGCTAAATATGTTAACCATACGTTTCCTGTAAAATGCTCATTGGAAACCTTAGTTCCTTTAGGAAAAATCGCCGACACTTCCCGTGCATCCTCCAATCTATTACTTTGATGGGCACTCCTACACGCCATTTATAATAAAGTACATAAAAGTATTCCTTGAAAAAATGAGCTCCTAATTTGATTCATGGTTTATTAAATTTAAAAAACTCGACGATTTATCCTCTACTTTTTAAAGATTTTTCTTATAAAACTCAACTAATTTATTTACTGCTTGAGATACGTATTCAGGCTTCCAATAGGTTTGTATATGAGTTGCCCCTTCTATTTGGAAAAACTCCTTATTTTTTGCATTAATAGCCTTAGAAAAAGCTTCTTCGGTCATGTATTTGGTATCTGCTTTACTTCCTGCAATCATTACTAATGGCTGATTAAGTAATTCTATTTGATCGGTCGCATCCCACGCCATTAAATATATAAGACTACTAGTAGTATAAAGAAAAGTTGAATTGGGATGCGCATGAGTTCTGTAATAATATACAAATCCTTCACGATATAAATCCGTAGGAGTTTTATTAATCTCTTCATCTGTAACACTAGCTACTCCCGAATACAAAATTTCTCCTCCGGATGCTTCTTGGGCTCGAGCCTCGGATGCTTGTTTTAAACGTTCTTGAATCGTACTGACTTGTGAGTTTTGGAATCCATTGCGTCGTACTTCTCCCGAATTAAACATACTAAGAGTGGCTATAGCTTTTAATCTTTTATCTGTTTGAGCCGCCTTAAGAGTGTATCCACCACCCCCACAAATACCCAGAGCTCCGATACGATTGGCGTCAACTCCGGGGTATTGAGAAATGTAATCTGCCATGCCATGAATATCTTCGGTGCGATAGGCCGGATTATCCGTATGACGAGGCTCTCCCCCACTGGCTCCTTGATAGGCAGCATCGGCAGCTATGGTAATATAACCTGCTTCTGCCAGTTTTTGCGCATAAAGTCCGGCAGTTTGCTCTTTCACTCCCCCGTTAGGATGGGCTACAACTACAGCCGGATATTTTTTTGAAGAATCATAATGGGCCGGGGTATAAACATTAGCCGCTATTTCAATTCCATGTAATTTATAGGTAACCGGATGTATATTTACTTTTCCCTGTTCATTTTTTTGGATCGCACCTTCATAAACTAAGGTAAACTGATTTTGTTGATCGTTTTTATGAGACGATTGTGCTTGTATTGCATCAGCTCCTACTAATGATGTTGCAATAGCTAATATTGAGGTTAATTTATTCATGATTAAAATGTTATGTATTTTTTTCTTGCTGTTCAACTATTTCATTTACAATTTTTCGCACAGAGGAAGCTTCTTTTCTTTTTAAAGTTGTTTTTATTATAGATGTAAATTGTTGAAGTTGTCGGGGAGACCATCCTACATTAAGACAGATATTTAAATGGGAACGAAGCATAGGTTCTGCTTTTCCTATTGCACTAATAACTGAAATGGTTACTAATTCCCTTTCAGCATAAGTAAGAATATCTCTTTCAAAAATATCGGCAAATAAATGTTCTTTCAAAAAGGTATCAATTATCGGAGCAAATGCTGAATAACCACTAAGTTTTTCAGGTTGTTGGGTTTTAGTCAATTCTTCCAGTATCTTTTTTCCTCTTTCATATTTGTTTTCGTTCCTTTTAAGGGGAGAAATATCTTTTCCATCTATATCTTTTATGCCTTGATTTTTACGATCCTCAATCACTTCCATAAAGGTTTGTAATCCCCGAATACTTCGCGGAAATCCACAATAGGCATACAAATGTACCAAGATCTCTTTGATTTCATTTACTGATAAACCGGAGTTAAGCCCATTATTTAATGCTTTTTTAAGTTGAGATAAGTCTCCTTTAGCTGTATAGCTCGATATAATTATTATACTCTGCTGCCTGGAATTCAAAAGAGGATCCTGTATTTTATTGTTATATTGTGATTTAAGATGGCTAACCATACCAATGACAATAAATAAAAACAGTATGGTTTTATAATATATTATTTTCATCCTTTAAATACATGCAGTTGTTAACAAGAATCTTCTAAAATTTAATTGCTTCATCTCTACCTATACTCTAATTGCAATGATTATACCTTTATAATTTTTAAATCGTTGATAAAGACACCGATGGTATTTTTTTAAACTTTTTTTATTTCATAAACAAATTATTTTAATGATAATCTTGTTTATTAACATTGATAGAGCTAATGTAAATTTCTGATTTTAAACCACGTTAATTTGTATATTGATTACCTCTATTTCTACCAATATTACTGATTTCAAAATGAATTGATTTTCAAAAGAGAGGAGGTACTTATAGATGTAAAAATTAGAGTTATTAAAAAAATAAAAGCACCAATAAAATAATTTGGTGCTTAGATATTATGCTCAAGTTTAATTTCTATTTTAAATAGCAAAATAAAGAGCTATTTAAATACTAATCCGGTGTCCATCTCCAGCCCACTTATACTGTTTTTATATTCAAAACTAAGTCTAACACTTTATTTAAATATTTTTTATCCATCTTTTTGATTAATATTATATCATACTAAAAAAACAAAGTCTTTTATAGTTAAGGTTGAATTTTTCAACAATTAACTCTAAAGTTTCTTCAAACTTAATTTTAGACTCATAATATTCTAAATATTTTAAAAAAGACATAATAAAATACGATAAATGTAAACCAGCATTGTCTTATTTGTTAAATAAATGTTTTTATGAAATAACTTTAAAATTTAATTGTTGGATTACTTGATTGTATAATTTCATATCTCATTTTGTTTGCATCTGCCAATTGTTTAGCGTACTCACTTTTAGCTTTTACCACTTCATCATCAATCATATAATCAGCTTTCACTTCTAATATAACATATGAACCATCTTTGAGCAATACTAGAAAGTCAGGATAATAACTGCGTAATGTATGCGAAACATTATCTATGTAATGTATTACAAAATCAGATTGGCCATTTGCTAACATGCCTGTAAACCATACTTTGTCAACCTTGTTTTCATTAAGCAATGTTTGGAATAATGTTTTTTCTGGAACACTATCAAAACAATAATTGTCAAGATGGAACGATTTGTTTTTGAAAGGTTTGTATTTATTGTCTTCTAAACTTGCTAAGAGTTCAGGCTTAACCTTCATTTGGTAAAATCCTTCTTTTGGTGCTTTGACTAATTCAACTTTTATTTCATCCGTAGAGGTAAATTCCTGTATATCCCAATAATAATTGAATAGTTTGGGTATAACCCAATCGTATAACAATTCATTATAGTCATTTACCCATTTTAAAACTTCATCAAGCCTTTGTATGGATTCTTGTAATATCTGTTTTATAAGTGTTGGTTTGAGATTCAAATATCGTGATATTTCACCGATTAATAATAATGTTGAATATTTAAATTTCTCTTTTATATAAGTAATATCTTTAGAATATCTTTTTTTTGATAAATCGGTAATTGATCTTTCTGTTTGAATAATCCTATACCTTTCAATATCAACCTTTTCAAATTCAAAGTCTATACCCTCATTAAGTTTTCGTTCTTTCAGTTTGTATAATTTCCTAACCTGTTTTAATTTCAATTCTACTGGTGGTGGAACGAAACGAACCTCAACTAATTCTTTGTCATCGTTTTCTCCTTTTAAATCATCAATCGTTAGTCTGAAATTTTCTTCCAATTCAGCATTCAAAATATCAACGTTTTCTTTGGATAGGAATACCATGGCTGTTTCTTGATACTCTGTGATTTTACGCAAACAACGCATTGTCGCCTGAAGTACAAATATCTTTGACTTAGGGCATCGATGCATACCCACACCAAATAATGAACGACAGTTCCAACCCTCTTTTCCTTTGTTTACAAGAAGAACGAATTGTTTCTCTGAGCTTATGGTGTCCAAATTAATAAACTCTCTTAAATCATCATTATTTGTGATAGTTGCATCACCTACATTTACAAGAATTTTTGAAATTGGTATATTCAATTCTATTAATACCTGCTCAACTGCAGGGCGTAATTCATTTTGAAGTTCATCTATTGAACTTGCAAAGAATGCTATTTTAGGTAACATCCCTTCAAAGCGTTTCCCATCATAAGCATCCCAAAATTTAGTAATTGAATATCTTACAAATGCTTGTGTTTGACTTCTTATATTTTCAAATTCTTCTACTTTGACTTTTTTCAAATACTTGTTATCAATCGCATCTTTCAAACCGTAATAATAAACTACCTCAGGTAATAAACGTTTACCAACGTATGGAGTTCCTGTATAATTGTAACAACCTACAATGTGAGTTCCTGCGTAATTCAAACTTTCTGCTAACTTATTGATAGTGTTTCGTAAACTAGTAGCCTTGTTGGGATCAAAATCTTTCTTTAAGGTACTACCAAATACATGGTGAGCTTCATCAACATAGATACCTAACTGAGAAATACGCCTTAAGGATTCAAAACGTTGATTTGTAAGGAGATTGTGTTCATTTAGTTCTTCACCATACAAGTCTTTTCCCATTTTCAAAAATGCATGGGTTCGATCACTGAATAATTGTTGAATTTGAGTTTGCTCTTTTTGTTGCCTTCTCAAAATTATTTTTTGAGTATTGGATATGATAATATTAAATCTTGAACCTTCGAGCAGATTCAATGTAAGTCCTGTATCATCCAAAAAATGGAATTTTATATTTTCTATAAAATTGACATATTCAGGAGGTACAACTTTTGATTTGTCAAAAGTTTGAATCTCTTTTAGTGATTGTAAAACAGTCTTGTCGGGTGCAAATACCAAAGCATTGTGACAATATTTCGGGTCTTTGGGAAATTTATTAGCTAATAGGAATTCATAAAAGATCGATGTAGCCATCAGAACAGTCTTCCCTAGCCCCATTGTGAGAGAAAAGATATAGTTGGGATACTCTTGTTTGAACTCTTCTATTTGATTAAAGACTGCTTGATAAAGATCCTTATTTTCATCGAAGTTAAATTCGTTTTCAAATAAATCTATTTGTCCTTTAGAACTTAATCCAGTGGTTTCTCTGTCTTTAAATACATTTTTTTTATAAACCCATTCTACAAATATTTCGTTCAAATGCTTGTTTTCACAAAATTCTTTTAGGAAAACATACATTTCCAAGGCTTCAAATTGTGGTTTGCGAAGATAGGCTTCAACATTTTCTTCAGGATTATTAAAAATTAAATATTTCTTAGTTATTCCTTTAAATTCTTTATATATCCGTTTCCTTTCTTGTGAAATGAATAAGTTCAAATACCAATAAAAGGGAAAATCAATATGTGATGATTTTTTCTTTGCCATTATTTAATAGTCTTTTCAAAAGTTTCACTCAAAAGGTCTGTTATTTTGATATGGATTGTACCCGAATCTTTTGGTATATCATAGACTCCCTTTACCAATTCGTTTTTCTCCGGTATATCAACAATCTGAGGTTCGAAAATAGAACCATCATAATTGAAGTCTATCATTATACTTTCTGTCATTTCTTTCCAATTCTCTACATTTTCTTTTTGGATGGAAAGTTTTTGAAGTAAATTCATTGGATAGAATTCCCGAACTAACAAACGATTACCCTCGATACTGATTTCAGCATCGCTGTCATGTTTGAATTCTAAGTTCGATTTATCTCTCAAAACATCTACTATTTTCACATCTAATGGAAAGGGTACTTGTTCTTTCAAATGTGCTGCCAAGTCGGGTTCGTGTCCCATACACACCAAAAGAATGGATTCGACAGGTTTGTTGGGGCTTTCATTGTGGCGTTTTTCGAAGGTCTTGTAGTCAAAGTTGACTATCAGCTCATTGAGGTCGGCACGTGTAGCAATACGATTTACAGGCATCACTTTTACAAAACGTCCGTCTTTTTCGCCATCATACAGCATACTGTTTGGCATGGGTTGTACTTCCAATGCTTTCAGTAACAAATCTTTTGCTTCGACAGGGTTACGAAATACATCGTAATTGTTGACATTATAAACTTGAAATCCTGTATAGTAATTCTCAATCTTATTTTCATCATCAAAGCCGATCTTATTTTGTTGACTAATCAACTCATTAGCTACCTTTATCAAACGTTTTGTGGTTGTTTGAACAGCTCCTAAATTAATATCTGCTCCTATATAACGTAAACCGAGTTCAAGAGCAACAGCCTGAGTAGTTCCACTACCCATAAAACAGTCAAAAACTAAATCCCCCTTATCTGTCATTTGCCCTAAAATTCGTTTCAACAATCCTTTTGGTTTTTGAGTTGGGTAAGATAAGTATTCTTTGGAGCCACTTATAAATGGCCTTGTTTCATCTGCATCCCATATATCAGGAAATGTATTCTCTGTATAATAATTATTTTCTTCATCAATTAATAATTCGACTTTGTATCTTGTTTCATCTCTATACCAAATATCCCTAACATATACATCACTATAATATCGACCTTCTTCATCTATCAAAGTATCTATAAAGGGCTTTCTATAATATATTCTTTCTTTTAAAGGTTTAAATTTATGATCAGCTGTTTTACTGTAAAATAAAATTGTATCATGTTTTCGTGCCCACGCTGATTTACCAACACCTTGAATACGATATCCATAAGCTATCTCATTTTTAAAGCCTGCACCTTTTAAATCGCTACCTCCATCTCCAAATATTTCATCCATTATAATTCTAATATGATGACTTTTTCTATAATCTAGATGTACATAAATTGAGCCTGTATCTGACAATAGTTCACGCATTAAAATTAATCTTTCATACATAAATTGAAGATACTCGTCATTAGACCAAATATCTGTATATTGCTTTTCTTCGAATGCAGTATTATCATTTTCTACACTTTGTCCTTTCAGCGATATTTTCTTTTTATAATCAGCTTTACTGTCATAAGGAGGGTCAATATAGATTAAATCGACTTGTCCTCGATACTTTTTTAAAAGATGAGACATCACTTGTAAGTTATCACCCCAAAAAATTTGATTGATCCAACCATCGGTTTCCTCACCATGCTGTTCTTTGAGTTGTGCAGGGTAATACTGCGTACTTGTAAAAGGACGTTTACCCTTCCATCTCAACATGGGATAACCCTTGATAGGTTCAAATTTAAATTCTTCAACCGAATCTATTTTTCGTTCTGCATTCAGATTTAATTTATTATCTTCCATAGTATTTAATTCTTTCTTTTATTCACTAAATGTATGTGGATTACAATAATATCGCATATCACATTCACCGCATTGCTTTTCACCTTTAGGCGTACGACTCATATCGTAATCTTTTGATTCTATTCTGTTTACTACCTCAGAAAATATATCAATCGTAGCGTTTATGTTATCTATATTTGCTTTAAAAGTAATGTATGGGATGCCATCATCTTCTTTTGGGTAGTACAAATGCAGTTTACTTATTTTTACCCCTTTGTTTTTTTCGATAATATGTGCATAAACTTCCAATTGACGTTGGTATTGGTTCAACAATTTTCGCACCTTAGGGTCAGTTGTGTTTACATCGGGTTTATCACCTGATTTGAAATCCACCAATTCTACTGTTCCATTATCACCCTTTATAAGGTCGATAGTTCCTTTCAGAATA
Organism: Apibacter sp. B3919; assembly: GCF_026537405.1. Taxonomy (NCBI): domain Bacteria; kingdom Pseudomonadati; phylum Bacteroidota; class Flavobacteriia; order Flavobacteriales; family Weeksellaceae; genus Apibacter; species Apibacter sp. B3919. The sequence goes on from NZ_JAFNMG010000003.1 coordinate 244,754, forward strand.
TAATCTTCTTTTACCAAAGACACATCAACTTCGGCTTCTAATATCAAATTCCAACGACTCTGATTGCGGTCACGATACCTTAACACCTGTTTCAACAATGCGTTAAGCTGTCCTTGGTGTAGATAACTTCTTTGCTGTTTGGATAATAGTTGATAATTACGATTAAACCAATCGGTTATATTATCATTAGTGAGCTTATTTTCTTCTTTCTTCAATACTGCACGATGAATATCTTCAATCGTTTGATGTAATAAACTCCCCCCTAAAACGCCCCCTGTACGAACTTCAACAAATCCTAATTCTTTATAGAACTTATATTGTAAAGGACAGTTTTCATATAATAAGATATCGGATGTAAAAGCATATTCATGCTTTATATTGATGGGTTTTAGTTTTTCTAATTCAAGCAATTCGGGTTTAAAACGTTCATCTGTCCAAGATGGCAATTTATTAAAAGTATCCGCAAAATGTTTGGATGGTGTGCGTCCTTGTCCCTCTCTTGTACAAGCTGATAATACCAATAGGTTCTGAGGTCTTGAAAAAGCAGTATAAAACAACCTGTAAAAGTCATAATACTTAGTTTTTTTAATCGGTTCGAAGGGTGGCTTGTGATAGTAGTCTGATTGAAGTTTCAAATCAATATTATTATATTGTTTTCGTGGTGATGCGTTTAATGAACCAACAATAACAATAGGGAATTCAAGCCCTTTGGATTGATGAATAGTCATAAATGAAATACAACCTGAGGGAGCGTATTCTTCAAAGTCTTCATATTCTTCAAGACCACCTTCCTTCAAAAATCGTAAGAATTTATTAAACAATTCTTTTAATGTTCTGTCAATATTCTTTTCTGTAAAAACAGTGATATTATAGGTATGTTCAAACTTAAATAATAGTTTGGAGAACATAGCGATATTATATGTTGCTCTCAGGTCTGTTTTCTTTTCTTGTAGATTGACATCCAAATATTTTGAAAACATTGGAAATTCAAGAAGTTGATACAAAAGGGCAGCAAATGCATAGTTGGTACTTTGAGAAAAGTTAGTATGAGCTTTCATCTTACTCAAAGTCCACTTATAAAGTGTTTTGTGAGTTTGTGAGTCTTTCGTAAACTCATTCATAAATTCTACCTGACAACCTCTATAATAACCCCATATATCCAATTCTGCTGTATCATTCCATTTCAGACGTTGAAATAGGTCAGGAAATATGGTAACAAATGCACCAATCAGCAAACGTATTTCTTCACGTTCAAAAAACATCTTGGAACGTGGTGAGAAAACAGGTATGCCCTTATCTTCTAAAAATTCAGCTAATCCAATGGCTTGGTCACTTTGAACAGATTTGAATAGAAATGCTATTTGATTGTAATCAGTCAGTACACCCTTATCTTTTAAATCTTTGATGAAATTATAAACTTCTTGATGATAAGCTTCTGTATCATTATGTTTAGACACTTTTATTACAGCAGGGATGTTTGGAAATTCACCATCATTTGGTTTGATGGTCTTTTCATATCTGAAAATTTTACCATTATGATTCCAATTATGTCTGTTCATAAACCTGTTATAGAAATTGATAATATCAGGGTGTGAACGATAATTGGTATCTAATGTAACCTTTTTACAAGTCCCTTTTTCAAAGTGTGTAGAAAACTCTAAAATATTGCGTATAGAAGCTCCTCGAAAACGATATAAACTTTGATCATCATCTCCAACAACACAAATATTTTTGTGTTTATCAGCTAGTAATAGAATAAGACGTTCTTGAATAGTATTGGTATCTTGATATTCATCAATCATTATATATTTAATCTTATTCTGCAATTCTGCTAATATATCAGGATTGTACTCTAATAACCCAAGAGCTTTACTCTGTATAGTAGCAAAATCAATAACATTTTCTTCTTTCAGCAGTTTTTGATATTCTTTGTAGAAATCACCAATCACTTGTAAATCAGGCTCATCAGAATTGTATAGCTCATCAGGGTCGATATATTCTTCTGCTATTTTAGATACATATTTTACAACGATATCAGCTTTAATCCAATTGGATAAATTTATCTTCCAAATGAAGTCACTATTTTCAACTGCTGTGAATCTATTGATATTTCTAAATATAAGATATCGTTGGTCAAATTGATCAAGAATATTATAGTTTCGGTTAAGACTCATAAACTCTCTATATTCTTCCAATATTCTAAGAAAAATAGAATGTAGTGTACCAATATACATTTCATTGAGATTAATATCTATCCCAAGTTGTAATAATCGATTTGAAATTCTTGTGATAAGTTCTTTTGCTGCTTTCTCAGTGAATGTAGCAACAAGTATATTCTCTGCATTAACACCTTTTGATATAAGGTAAACTACACGTTCCACAAGGGTTTTTGTTTTACCTGCTCCTGGACCCGCAATTATTAGCAGGGGGCCTTCTGTATTTAAAATAGCTTCCTTTTGGTTTTTATTAAGAGCTTGTTTATCGATTTTCCATATTTCTTCTAATACCATTGTATATCTACATAACGTCAAAATCAAAGGATAAATATATATATTAATATAAAATAAAACAACAAAAAGTAAAAGACTTATATTACTTAATACTTTGACACCAAACAAAAACAAATCAATTTCATAAACCATTATTTGTTTCATGTATCTATAATTAATTGAATATAAAAACTATGAAGGGAAAATTGTTTATAATAAAAAATATTAGGGAAAACTTATTTTCGAACTAGATCCAAATATGCATCATGGAAGAAATGTAATATCTTCTCGAATTATTAGGAGTTTAACCTGAAGAATAGGTAAATAAGTTGAAACTTTCTTAACAAACGGTATCTAAACTTGAGAAAAAGGAGTAAATAAATGATAAGATTCTAGATAAAAATGCTTCTGCTCTACATTTTCTTATTGAATCCATTAAGATTTATAAAGAAAAGGGTATTAATTATAATAATTATATGTCAAGATGAATCATTCAGTTACGCTGTTCATTATAAATATGCTATTTATCCTATTGAAAAAATAGTAGAATTCTATATTATAAAATAAGCACTTTACGAAAAAATGATTTAATAGAGAAACTCTTTAATAAGTAAAATAATATTTATTGAAAATAAAAATCAAACCGGCTTTATATATATTGCCTAAAAATAAAAAACACCGAATAATATAATTCGGTGTTTCAGATATTTGAATTTTAATCTTGTGGAGCTGATGGGGCTCGAACCCACGACCTTTAGACTGCCAGTCTAACACTCTAGCCAGCTGAGCTACAGCCCCGAATTTTCGATCACAAAGATAACTTATTTTTCTTTTTTGCCAAACTTGCTAAGGTTGTTTTTCTATAGATTTCTAAGGTTGCATCTCGAACTTCTATAAATACATCGCGTATGGTACAAGTATCTTCTGTTGTACAAGTATCACATGGTTGATGGTACATAATCGACACACAAGGCAATAATGCGATCGGGCCATCCATTAATCGAATCACTTCTATCAAGGTTACTTTTTCGGGATCTTTATTCAATCGATACCCTCCTTTTGCTCCTCTCCTACTAGTTAAAAATTGTGCATTTTTAAGGTCTCTTAAAATATTCTCCAAAAACTTTTTGGGAATATTTTCATCATTAGAGATTTCTGTCGACAATATACTTTTATCCTTATCTTGTCTTGCTATATAGATTAAAGCTTTTAAAGCGTATTTACACCGGTTGGAAATCATAAATCTAAAGATACTTATTTTCCTTCAATTAGTAAAACTATTTCGCCTTTCAAAGGCTTTTCTTTGCATATTTTTACTATTTCTCCTACCCTGCCACGCAACGTTTCTTCATACATTTTGGTAAGTTCCCTGCTTATGCTAACTCTTCGATCTTCTCCGAAGATTTCAGAGATTTGTTCCAAAGTAGTATTTATTTTATGGGGGCTTTCATATAAAATAATAGTTCTGCTCTCTTGAGATAGCTCTTTAAGTTTGGTTTGCCTTCCTTTTTTGGCCGGTAAAAAGCCTACAAAAATAAATTCATGAGAAGGAAGACCTGAGATAGCCAGGGCAGGAACAAAAGCCGTTGCCCCCGGAAGGCATTCTACCGATATATTTTTTTCGATACACGATTTTACAAGCATATATCCGGGGTCCGAGATTCCCGGCGTTCCGGCATCCGTGATTAAAGCAATGACACGTCCTTCAGAAATTTGCTGAGTATACCCCTCTGTTTTTTGATGTTCATTAAACATATGATATGATTGCATAGGCGTTTGGATATCGTAATGCTTTAAAAGCTTTCCAGAAGTACGAGTATCTTCAGCCAAAATTAAGTCTACTTCCTTTAAAAGCCGTAAAGCCCGCAGGGTAATATCTTCCAGATTTCCAATAGGAGTTGGAATTAAATATAGCTTTCCACTCATATACTTTATAAACTTTTAAGAATCAAACCTGTGTACTATTAAACCGGATAGACGTTCCACATATTCTTCTTTGTTTTTCCAATTGTATTTTACGAACATTTTTTCCATCCATCTTTTTGCTTCTTCTATCGTTTGGGTTTGGTTTAACTGAGCAAATTCAGCATCCATATCTGATTTGCTGCCATTAAACAATTGACTGATAAATGCTATGGAATCATTAAAATCTAAATTAATTGGTCGTACAATTCTATTCTTTTCTTGAGGTTTTATTTCTGCAATTTGGATATTCAGAGAATCCATTTTTTTTAAATTTTCTTCCTCAGATTTTCTCATCTCTTTAGTTATGTCAACTGCTTCTACAAAGGGATCCTCAACTTTTTGTTCTTCTGTGATTACATTGTTTTCAACATTATCTTTATTTATTGATTCTATAGGATCAGACACTTCACTTGCCGCCTCTTTGTTCGTTTCATAAAAATCTCTAACCTCTACTTTTTTTTCCTGATCTTTTCCATTACTTTCTAAATTTTCAAGAATCTGCTGATATTTAGAAGTAGATAATTGTTTTAAAAAAATAAATTTTTCGTATAAATTTTGAATTTTCTGCTGATGTGACAAAAGACCTGAAAAGCTTTGCACACGGCTAATTTCTCCGGCAATGGATTTTATTTCCTCTAGAACTTCCTTTTGAAATATTTCTTTAGCATTCATAATTTGCTTTTTAATATGTTCGTTAATTTCTACTTTTGTAAAAATTTTTATTAAAGACCCGAAATTTACAAATGTTTCTTGAAAATACAACAAATAGCACTCAACAAACTGGCTGGATTGAAGTAATTTGCGGTTCCATGTTCTCCGGTAAAACAGAAGAACTTATACGCAGACTTAAACGTGCAGAATTTGCAAAACAAAAGGTTGAAATTTTCAAACCTGCCATGGATGTAAGATATGATGAAACATTGGTGGTTTCCCATGATCAAACTTCTTATCCCAGCACTCCTATTGATAATCCTTTAGAAATTCCTCTTTTGGCAGCCGATTGCGATGTTGTAGGAATCGATGAAGCTCAGTTTTTTAGCGATACTATAGTGGAAGTTTGCAATCTACTTGCCAATCAAGGAAAACGAGTTATAGTTGCAGGTTTGGATATGGATTTTAAAGGCAGACCTTTTGGCCCGATGCCCTTTTTAATGGCTACCGCCGAATACGTAACAAAAGTACATGCTGTTTGCGTAAAAACCGGAAATTTAGCTAATTATTCCCATCGAATTTCATCCGGTGAGAACTTGGTGGAATTAGGAGAAAAGGACAAATATGAACCTCTAAGCAGGCAAGCTTTTTGGGAGATAATGAATAAGGAAAAAGTACAGAAAAAGGATGAAAATTAACTAGAGATTCTACGATGAAATATTCCGCATCTCAACTGGCCCGCATTATCGATGCCCAACTCATCGGCAATCCAGATAGAATAATTAAACATGTTTTCTATGACAGCCGAAATATAGTATCTCCTGCAGATGGTACTTTTATTGCATTTAAAGGAGTTCGAGACGGACATACTTATATGGAAGATGCTTATAATAAATCGGTTCGAATTTTTATAGCGTCGCATATTCCCTCAATGCATCACGATGCTACATATTTGATAGTAGATGATACGGTTTCTGCATTGCAAAAATGGGCTCGTCATCACGCAACTTCTTTTCCTAATCTTCTAACCATAGGCATTACCGGAAGTAATGGTAAAACCATACTAAAAGAATGGCTTGACCAATGTTTATGGGATGAATTTTCAATTATAAAAAGTCCTAAGAGTTTTAATTCTCAAATTGGACTTCCCTTATCTCTATTACAAATTACATCTAAACACAATTTAGGAATTTTTGAAGTCGGAATTTCCAAACCCGGTGAAATGGATAAACAGGAAGGTGTTTTGCATCCTTCGATTGGAGTTCTCACAAATGTACTGGCAGCTCATTCCGAATATTTTAAAGATCGGGAAGAGCAAATTGTGGAAAAAATTAAACTTTTTAAACACTCAAGTGCAATTATTTATCCAAGTGATCCGATTATTTCAAAAATAATTCAAAAAACGTATCCCAATAAAAAATTAATTTCTTTCGGAAAGGAAAATTCAGACATCCAATTATTAGATATTTCTCTTACCGGTAATACAACAGAATTGAACGTTTCCATTTGGAGGGAAAAAAGAAAATATACTATCCCTTTTACTGATAATGCCTCTATTCAAAATGCATTATGTTTAGTAGCCGTACTTTCTGAATTGGGTTGTAAATACGATTTTATACAAGAAAAAATTTTTCATTTGCAACCGGTATCGATGCGTTTAGAACAAGTATCGGGAATTAATAATTGTACTATTATAAACGACACCTTCAACTCGGATTACCAATCTTTGGAAATAGCCTTACAGTTCCTTTTTCAGCAAAATAAACCTAAAAAAGTATTGGTATTATCAGATATTTTCCAATCTCGTCTTCCTGAAGCTGCATTGTATAAAAAAATTGCTGACTTAGTTAATTCTTTTCCTTTACATCATGTCCTTTTAGTTGGAGAAAAAATGCACCAATATCAAAGCTTATTTAATGCTATGTTAAAAAGCTTTTTGTCCACGGCAGAAATTATTAAGTTTTTAGAAAATCGATCTATAAAAGATGCTGCCCTATTAATTAAAGGGGCCCGCAAGTTTGAATTGGAAAAAGTTGCTCAATTATTGCAAGTTCAATCTCATGATACCATACTGGAAGTTAATCTGAATTCACTTTTGAATAATGTAAATTATTTCAAAAGTCAATTAAAACCTAAAACTAAAATTATTGCCATGGTTAAGGCTTTTTCTTACGGTTTGGGAAATTTTGAAATTGCAGAAGTTTTACAATATTATCATATAGACTATCTGGCCGTAGCTTATGCGGATGAAGGTATTAAATTAAGAGACCGGGGGATTTATTTGCCCATTATGGTTATGAATCCTGAAATCAGCAGTTATGATCGTGTCATTGAATATAACTTGGAGCCGGAAATATACAGTTTTAGAGAACTTGACTTATTTACACAAAAATTAAAAGAAAAAAACGTATCGGATTATCCTATTCATATTAAAATAGATACCGGAATGCATCGCTTAGGCTTCCAACCCGATGAAGCCCAAAAATTAGGTGACTTATTAAAAGATAATATTTATGTAAAGGTAACATCGGTTTTCAGTCATTTTGCAGTGTCCGATGTGTTAGAGCAAGAAGAATTTACCAGATTACAAGCGACGAAACTGAAATATTCATTTGATCTATTAGTTAAAATATTAGGTTATCGACCTCTTCTTCATATAGCTAATTCAAACGGTATTCTTAATTATCCTGAATATCAATTTGACGCCGTTCGTTTAGGTATTGGTATGTATGGATATATTGATAACGAAAAGGCTTTAAAAATGCTGGAAAATGTAATTACTTTAAAAACTGTTATCTCTAATATTCACAATCTTAAACCCGGAGAAACGGTCGGATATGGTCGACATTATGTTGTTGAAAAAAATTCTTCTATTGCAACTTTACCTATTGGCTATGCAGATGGTATTCGTAGAATCATAGGAAATGGTAAAGGATATGTAACGATACAGGGAATGAAAGCTCCTATCATTGGAAATATTTGTATGGATATGATGATGATTGATGTAACGGGCATTGCTTGTAAGGAAGGTGACCCAGTCACTATAATTGGTGAAAATCCTAGTTTGAAAGAATATGCTGACTGGTATCAAACAATTCCTTATGAAGTCTTAACCTCTATTTCGCCCAGAGTAAAGCGCATCTATTACAGGGATTAAATATTCCTTATTATACTATTATATTTGAGGATCATCTATATTCTTATATAATTTTAAACTAATGAGCCTTTAATTACTATTGATCACAATATTATTTATTTATAAAAAATTTATAATATCTACAGGTTTTAAAAAAAACGGTTAAGGTAAAAAAGTTACTTTATGAAGTTTACAAATAAATTTTACTTAACCGTATAAAATCTTAAATGTATTAAAAATAGTAATTTAATTATGCAACCGTATACTTGCTCGTATTAAAGCAATAGCATTTATATGTTCCATTAACATATCTTTAGGCTGATGATGTTGATTCTGTGAAACCAGCTTTATATAATTGTCTCCTAATTCGGATTTTTGGACAAACTTAACGGTAATATATTCGCTCCAATCATCAATTTTTATAGATAGTAAATACATTTCTCCCCAAAAAATTTTATCTAAAGTTATTTCTTTATATAATACTATATCACCACTTTTCAGTAATGGATACATGGAATCTCCTTTCACATATACTCCTCCATCGCAGTTAGCTATACCCGGTATACGAATTCGATCCAGAACCGCTTCACTGGAAGTCCCCTTAAAAAGCTCAACCAAACCGGCTGTAGCTTCTAAATCATATAATGGAACATCTTGTATTTCTCTAACAGGATCCGCCGTTTTACGTTGCATATTTATCGGAACAGTAATAATTTCTTTTCCTCTCGGAAATCCTGATCCTCTTTTTAACATGGATTCCCTTCCGGTAAGAAGCCAATTTACATTTATTTCATCAAACTTATTGGCAATATCTTCTAATATGTCATAAGAAGGTTTAGTTCCTTCCCGTTTTAATCGGTTTAATTTTTCCGAAGAACTATATCCCAACCCATTAATTGCAAAATCATGAACACTTCTAAATCCTTTATATTTAATGATCTCAGCTATTCTTTCAAAGAAATTTGTGTTATTTTTCATATTTTATTTATTTTTTGCAAATATGTTTGTATGTTTGCTTTGTATTATAACGTAAATATACATTATTTTTTTAAAAACCCATATAATTACCAGAAAATTAATTTATTAGATATCGAAACTTTTATTTCGATTTACAAACAAACAAGAAAGATGTTAACTAAATAGGAACTAATAAATGATCATATGAATATAAAGAACAAAATACCATTTTTAAGATTGATTCCACGAATTATAACGGTTTAGTTAAATATAGTGCGCGAATTTAGAATGATCCAATTATTAATATTCAATTATAATCCGATTTAGCTTAGTCTCAATTAGCATTTAAAGAGAAGCAATTCACCAATTAATACACCATACCATGAGAAAAAGAAAATTAAACATCCATGATTTAAGAACCTGTTTAAGCTATGATTCTGAAGTTCGAAAATTTCTTAGTTTAAAGGAAAGATGTATCATCCATCATAATCAAATTAAAATTTTAGAGTGGTCCTACCCTTTAGAAATACCCGTCGACCTCATTGATAAAATTGAAGATAAATTAGATGAAATACGTCGAAAAAGATGGAAACGACCTGAGTTTCATTTTGAAAGAGAAAGCAACCATATTACGAGAATACAAATAAAATGAAAGAAAATATTCTTTTTTTATGATTTATCTATTGATATGTTACCGATTTCATTTTGTAAGAATTTCCTTTTTTTATTCTTTTTTATTGAAAGCTTCTTTATTATTAGCTTTTCTTATCCCTTAATTTTCAAGAAGTAATAAGCTAATAATTTTTGTTATCGAAACTAGACACCCTAAAAATTAATATTTTATATGATATAATTAAAGTGTATTTCATATTAAAACCTTAAATAACAACCTTTAAAAAGTCCATATGATACCATATTATAAAGAAATTAACGAAACACTATTTGATTTTTTTATCCAAAACAAAGGTGTGATCCTTGTTACTGTGATCAGTATGATCGCTCGTTCCTTATATAAAGGAACTTCGGTATGCAGACTTCTTATTAAAACACCCATTTCCATAATAATAGGAATTTCTATGGGGATACTGATGCAAGAATTTACCGATGTATCCCACAATACTATATACGTATTATGTATGCTTACCGGTGCATATACGGGAGAAATTTTAGATGGCATTGAACAACTTTTAAAGTGGATTCCATCGGCTTTAAAGAAAATTATAAGTAAAAAACTGGATATTGACGATAAAGACTCTTAATTTAAAGAGAATCAACATCAATTGAATTCATTGAATTTATTAAAACATACTTTTTTAAATAAGAAGTATTTTAAAATGAGAGATTTTCTGTGAAATATTCCATTTAATAGAAATTTGCATTAGTAAGTCTTTGAAAAATATTTATTTAAATAATGTTAATCAATTTTGAAATCAATAAAATTTATAACCTATTTTTTACAGCAGTTATAAAGGTAGTATATTTGTTTTTGAATAAGTTTAAGATAATATACGATAAAAATGCTTTCAATAAAAAATTTGCACGCAAGAATTGGAGAAAAAGAAATACTTAAAGGAATAAATCTTGAAATCAATAAAGGAGAGGTACATGCGATTATGGGTCCTAATGGAGGGGGAAAAAGTACGCTTTCCAATGTAATTACCGGAAGAGAAGATTATGAAGTTACCGAAGGTTCTATTCTTTTAGACGGAAAAAATTTGTTAGACCTTGCTCCTGAAGAAAGAGCCAATGCCGGTATATTTATGTCTTTTCAATATCCCGTGGAAATTCCGGGCGTTAGCGTTTCCAACTTTTTAAAGGCAGCCATAAATGCTAATCGCAAAGCTCGCGGACAGGAAGATATTTCGGCACAAGAATTTTTACAAAAAGTTAAAGAAAAATCTGAAATGCTTGAAATAAGAAAAGATTTTCTTTCCCGATCTCTTAATGAAGGATTTTCAGGTGGTGAAAAGAAAAGAAATGAAATTTTCCAAATGGCTATGTTAGAACCTAAATTATCCATTTTGGATGAAACGGATTCAGGGCTTGATATTGATGCATTACGTATTGTTTCTAACGGGGTTAATAAATTAAAAAATAAAGATAATGCCGTTTTAGTTATTACTCATTACCAACGCTTATTGGATTATATCGTTCCTGACTTCGTACATGTTTTAATGAACGGAAAAATTATAAAATCGGGAACTAAAGAATTAGCATTGGAATTAGAAGAAAAAGGTTACGATTGGTTATAATTTTCAAATACGCCAATCAGTCATCCTCTTAACTAAAATTAGTAAAATGAACATTCCACAACATACAGAATTAGTAAAAATTATAAAACAAGCTCAACAAACATTAGAGAATAGCAGTCTTCCAACCTCAAAAAATGAAGATTGGAAATTTTCAAAAATAGCAGATTTTAATCCGGAAACTTATGAAGCTGCAAAAAATAATCCTGTTTCTAAAGAGATTATAGAGAGTATTTTAGGTAATGAATCGAATTCTTTTAAAATAGTTTTGATTGATGGAATCATTTCACCAATGTTTTCCAATTACCCACAGGATTCATGGAAAGTGCTTCCTTTTTCTGAAGCTTTAAAAAATGAAACATATCAAACAATTATTCTCTCTAAGCTAAATTCCATTTCTAATAATGAGAATTATTTTAACGTATTAAATACGGCATCATATCAAGAAGGAACTTTTATTTATGTACCTAAACATACAATAGAGAATCAGTTAATTGAATTAATCTATATAAGTTCAAAACAAGAATATAAGGCCATTAGCAACCTTCGTAATTTATTTGTCATTGAAGATCAGTCTCAAATTCAAATTTCTGAAAGAATTCATACGCTTTCTGAATTGGACTTCTTCCATAATATAGTTACAGAAATAGTTGTTGGAAAAAATACGAATTTCAGCCTTTATAAAATTCAGGATGATAAACATTCCTCTTGTTTAATAGACTCTACCTATATTGAACAAGAAAAAGACAGCAACGCTTTTGTGCATACTTTTTCTTTTGGCGGCAAAACTGTTCGTAATGAATTATCTTTTGATCACAAAGGAGAAAATATCAATTCAACATTAAAAGGGGTTACCCTTATAGGAGATGGACAAGAAGTGGGAAATCATACACTTGTAAAACATAACCAACCTAATTGTGAAAGCCATGAACTTTATAGAGGGATATATCAAGATTCTGCACATGGCATATTTAACGGAAAAATCAAAGTAAATAAAATAGCTCAAAAAACGAATGCTTTCCAGCAAAATAATAATATTTTGCTATCTGAAAACTCGAGCATCGATACGAAACCTCAGTTAGAAATTTTTGCAGACGACGTGAAATGTTCCCATGGATGTACCGTAGGTCAACTTGATGATGATGCCTTGTTTTATATGAAACAAAGGGGAATTCATGAGAAAGAAGCTAAAGCTTTACTTATGTTCGCATTCTGTGCGGATGTAATGGAATCTGTTTCCATTCCTTATTTGAAAAATAAAATAAACAAGATTATTGCTCAAAAATTAGATGTAAATTCTGATTTTGAAATATAAAAAATATATATAATTTTTTTCAAAGGTTAGGATTAATTCCTAACCTTTCGTATTTAAATAAGTTAAATTCAACGTTTAAACTTCAATCTTTTTTAATAACTTAGCTACATCGCTAATAAATTTTAAATGAAAATACTTCTTTCTCCGGCAAAAATTATGAGTTTGGAAACCAATTCAAGCTGGAATCAACACACTCAACCCGAATTCATTGATTATAGTAAAAAATTACAACATGTTTTAAAGGAATATTCTCCATCTGATTTAGAAAATCTATTGAATATCTCATCAAAATTGTCCGAAGAAAATTGGGAACGAATTCAGAAATGGACTCCCAATCCTTTAAAAAAGGAGTGCGTACAGGCAATTTTTGCATTTAAAGGAGAAGTTTACAGAGGGCTAGATGCCGAATCCTTATCCAAATCCGCCTTAGATTATTTACAAAAAAATTTATTAATTTTTTCAGGCCTTTACGGTTTGCTTCATCCTTCAGATGATATTATGTTATATCGATTGGAAATGGGAAAAAAACTTAAAACCGAACAAGCCAACGATTTATATGGGTTTTGGAAAGATATATTGAATACTTATTTGAATAACTTACTTGAAAATGATGAACCTATACTAAACCTTGCGAGTAAAGAATATTTTAAAGTAATTGACCTAAAAAAGTTGAAAGGTCAAGTTATGGATATTGAATTTAAAGATTATAAAAATGGATCTTTAAAAAGCATTATGATGTATTTTAAAAATGCCCGTGGAAAGATGACTCGTTGGTGCGCTGAAAACTCTATCACCCATTGGGAGGATATCAAGACGTATAATGAGGACGGCTATGAATATTCAGATCAATTATCTACAGAAAAAAGTTTAGTATTTGTCAGGTAATTAAAGTAAATCTTTTTTAAGATAAAAGCTTACGTGCTCTCATCAAGCTTACTTTTACATTAGCTAAAGATAAACCGGTTTCTTCAACTATATCTTTAAGCTTTTTACCTTCTACATATCGTGAATAAATTAATTTTCGATAATTTTCAGGAAGATTATTTAATCTTTTTTCAAATGCTTCTAAATTTTGTTTATCAATAAACAACTGCTCAGGCGATGGTTCCCAATCTCTTGGCTGTTGATAGTCATCGTCTAAAAATTTATTTTTATCCTTATTTTTTTTTCTTAAAAAATCTATGGCTGAATTATGTGCAATGGAAGTAACCCAAGTTCTAAAATCAAAATCAGAATTGTATAAATTTAACTTACTTAAAACTTTTGTAAAGGTTTCAACAGTGAGCTCTTCTGAATAATTTTCATCTTTCACTAAAGAAAAAATATAGGACTTAATATCACTCCAAAATAAATTTACTATTTTACTTTGAGCCTGTTGCCTGGAATTTTTTGCTTCTTCGATTAGCTGTAATAGATCTAATTTATTTTTCAATTTGAAATTATTCTCTTTTTTAGTTGACAATCTACAATAATAATACCTAATTAAAAAAATAAAAATTTAATAGTTACACTTATTATATGAGCACTTATCAACCTTTATTCCATTTGTATATAACAATTTCATGGCATTATTTTTGAAATTATCTTATCCTAATAATTACATAAAATTTATATGAAATCATTTATAAAAAATTGGTGGATTATGCTCCTTTTAGGCATATTGTTCATTTTAGCAGGTATTATAGTAATGGTGTCTCCTACTCCATCACTAATTTTCTTAACAACATTTTTTTCTGTCTCTTTTCTGGTTTTTGGTATTTTCGAAATTGTTTTTTCTTTAAGTAATACTCATACCAGCAATTGGGGATGGTATTTGGCCGGTGGTATTTTAGATTTATTGGTAGGGATTATATTAATATCCTCCAATATATTTACTCAAATGGGAATCTTATCTTTCTTTATTGGCTTCTGGCTGTTATTTAAAGGAGTTAGTTTAATTGGCCACTCGTTTGATATTAAGAACATGGGGTTAAGTAATTGGGGATGGTTATTAACTTTAGGTATACTGGAAGTTATCCTTTCATTTGTAATAGTGGTATTCCCTCCAATAGGATTAGCCGCTTTGCTAATATGGGTTAGCATATCTATGTTGTTTTTAGGAATTTATTACATCAGTTTATCTTTTAGTGTTAAAAAAATAAAAAATAATATAGTTTAATTTTAAATTATCTATATTTCATTATAGACCTTTGATATTTTTATTTTATCAAAGGTTTTTTCATTTATACTTAACTTTTTAAACGTATTTTAAACTTATTGCACTGTATTACAGATACTTATTTATAAAAATAAATACCCCACTTAAACAGTATATATAAGTCATCTGACACCTTGACGCGTTTACTTTCTTTTTGTCATAAAACTTTTATTTGGCATATTTTTAGAAAAAAGAAAAGGGTATTACCAATTAGTTTAAAAAAATAATATAAAAATTAAAAATAATAGATATGTCAGAACTATCAATTAAACCATTGGCTGACCGTGTAGTAGTAGAGCCGGCAGCTGCTGAAACAAAAACAGCTTCAGGAATCATTATCCCTGATAGTGCTAAAGAAAAACCACAAGAAGGGGTTATAGTTGCAGTAGGAGCCGGAAAAAAAGACGAACCGTTAACTGTTAAAGTTGGTGATAAAGTTTTATATGGTAAATATTCCGGAACTGAACTAAAACTTAATGGAAAGGATTATCTTATAATGAGAGAGTCTGATATTTTAGCAATTGTTTAATTAAACCAAATACTCAAATCTTAAAAAAATTAAAATGGCAAAAGATATAAAATTTAATATTGAATCTAGAGATGCCCTTAAAAAAGGGGTAGATGCTTTAGCTGACGCTGTTAAAGTTACTTTAGGACCTAAAGGAAGAAATGTAGTTATACAAAAATCTTTCGGAGCTCCTCATGTAACTAAAGATGGTGTTACTGTTGCAAAAGAAATTGAATTAGAAGAGCCTATTGAAAATTTAGGAGCTCAAATGGTTAAAGAAGTTGCTTCTAAAACCAATGATGTTGCCGGTGATGGAACAACTACAGCAACTGTATTGGCACAAGCTATTGTAAGAGAAGGATTAAAAAATGTAGCTGCGGGTGCAAATCCAATGGATTTAAAAAGAGGGATTGATAAAGCAGTAGCTGCTGTTGTTGAAGAATTAAAAAAACAATCTCAAGAAGTTGGTTCTGATTCAGAAAAGATCAAACAAGTTGCATCAATTTCTGCAAATAACGATGATACTATCGGTTCACTTATTGCTGAAGCTTTCGGTAAAGTAGGAAAAGAAGGTGTTATCACTGTGGAAGAAGCAAAAGGTACAGATACTTACGTAGACGTAGTAGAAGGTATGCAATTTGACAGAGGATACCAATCTCCTTACTTTGTAACTAATACAGATAAAATGATCACTGAGCTGGAAAATCCATATATTTTATTATGCGATAAAAAAATATCCAGCATGAAAGATTTACTTCCAGTGTTAGAACCGGTTGCACAACATGGTAAATCTTTACTTATTATTTCTGAAGAAGTAGATGGTGAAGCATTGGCTACTTTAGTAGTAAATAAGTTAAGAGGGTCTTTAAAAATTGCTGCTGTTAAAGCTCCGGGATTTGGAGACAGAAGAAAAGCAATGTTAGAAGATATCGCTATTTTAACAGGAGGAACCGTTATTTCTGAAGAAGCCGGATTAACTCTTGAAGGAGCAACATTAGAAATGTTAGGTACTGCTGAAAAAGTATCAATTGATAAAGATAACACGACCATCGTTAACGGTGCTGGAAGTGATGAAAACATCAAACAAAGAGTAGCTCAAATTAAAGCTCAAATTGAAAATACTACTTCTGATTACGATAAAGAAAAACTTCAAGAGAGACTTGCTAAATTAGCAGGAGGAGTAGCTGTTTTATATGTAGGTGCTGCTTCAGAAGTTGAAATGAAAGAGAAAAAAGACCGAGTAGATGATGCATTACATGCAACTCGTGCTGCTGTTGAAGAAGGTTTTGTTGCCGGAGGTGGTGTCGCTTTAGTTCGCGCAATTAACGGAATTGAATCTCTTAAAGGTATTAATCAAGATGAAGAAACCGGTATCAAAATCGTTAGAAGAGCTATTGAAGAACCACTTCGTCAAATTGTAGCTAATGCCGGTGGTGAAGGTTCTGTTGTAGTTAATAAAGTTAAAGAAGGAAAAGATGATTTCGGTTACAATGCTAAATCTGAACAATACGAAAATATGTTCAGCGCCGGAATTATTGACCCTACTAAAGTAACTCGTGTTGCATTAGAAAATGCGGCTTCTGTTGCCGGAATGTTATTAACTACTGAATGTGTAATTACTGATATTAAAAAAGATGAACCTGCAATGCCACCAATGGGTGGAGGAATGCCGGGAATGATGTAATAATCACATTTTTTCTTTATAAAAATAAAAAATCCCGGAATTCCGGGATTTTTTTTATTTTATTTTAAATTATTCAATTGATTTTTAGAATATTCTTTATTTTATATTTATACCGTTATTTGTTGAATTTATTTTTACTCATACATTACAGTTACTTAACTTCTTATTTAAAAAACCGTCTACAACAAGGTAACTCGCTAATTAGATGAATAATAGCAATTATATCTAAACCTAAAAAAATTACTGATACGTATGCAATATCAAAAAATTTGTATACGATTAAGTTAATCTTCTAGTTACTGAAAAATTTATGTCAAATTATTCATTATCAGCAATATTATTTTGTTCATAAAGCCATTCGATTGAAGTAATTTTTAAAATAAGAAACTGTCAAAGGTTTTTAAAAATATTAGTTAAATTTTAATTATAAAATTAATATAATGTGTAAATTTGTAACGTTTTTTGAAGAATATTAAAATATGAAGCATCCTTTATTTTATGCAAAAATTTTACTCTTTGGAGAATATGGAATTATTGAAAATTCAAGAGGGTTAACCTTACCCTACAATGCCTACAAAGGAACCTTACAGTTTTCATCAGAACTTAATGAAATTGAATCAAAATCAAATAAATCATTGCATAAATTTGCAGATTATTTGAAAACTTTATCATTACCTGAAAAATTTTCGATTAATATTTCTCAGCTTGAAAAAGATATTGAAAAAGGAATGTTCTTTGATTCTAATATTCCTCAAGGGTATGGGGTTGGTAGCTCCGGTGCTCTGGTAGCTGCTATCTTCGATAAATATTCTGTAAATAAAATTTCATCTGATAAGATTCTAAAAACTGATTTAAAAGATTTAAAAAATGTTTTAGGACAAATGGAATCTTTTTTTCACGGAAAAAGTTCAGGTATTGACCCTCTTATCTGTTATATGAATATCCCGTTGTTAATTCAGCCTAATGCAGATGTTGACAAAATAGGATTAACTGAGAGCAAAGACGGAAAAGGAGCTGTTTTTTTAATTAATTCCGGTATGCCCGGTGAAACAGAACCTATGGTTCAGATATTTTTCGAAAAACTTAAAAATGAAGGTTTTAGAAAAACATTAAAAGAAGAATTTATAAAATATAACAACAATTGCATAGATTCTTTCCTCAATAGAGATATGGGGTCCTTTTTTCAAAACTTGAAACATCTTTCTCTGTGGGCTTTAAATCATTTTACCCCTATGATCCCTCGAAAATTTTTAAAAATTTGGAAAAAGGGTATAGATACTAATACTTATTATTTGAAACTTTGCGGATCCGGAGGTGGTGGATATATCTTAGGCTTTACCCAGGATTATGAAGCTACTGAAAAAATGTTAAAAAATTACAAAAAAGAAGTCGTATACCGTTTTTAATTATAAATCCCTTAATTTTTTTTTGTATTTTTACCTGATTAATATCCTTAATGGATGTACTCTTCAGGAAAAAAAATAATTTTAATTAACCTCTCTTTTTTGGTTAGAGTTAGAATTTTTAATGTAATTATGCTAATTCTAGCCATGTATATTTCTGCTATCTATTTATTTGGTGATGAAAAAAATATTGTTGAGAATTTAAAAAATATAAAGCTTCATGGTATAGTCTTATCCTCCTCACTAAGTGCCATGGCCGGTTATATAATAAATTTTTTTTACGATCAGGAAAAAGATATGATATATAGGCCGATAACTTCTATATTGCAACGATTTATCAGTAATGGAATAGCTTTACGATTTTACATTTTCTTCAATTTCATATCTTTAACTATTGCCATAGTGTTATCTTATCGTATTTTTATTTTTTTTCTAATCTATCAATTTATCATTTGGTTTTACAGCCATAAACTCAGTCGAATAGTTTTTATCAATAATTTGACTAATTCTGTAATCATGCTTTTTCCTTTTTTAGCACTGTTTTTATTTTATGAAAATTTTTCTTCTTACATTTTATATCTTTCCGGATTTTTATTCTTTATCATATTCATAAAAGATATTTGTAAAGATCTTCTCTCTTATAAATATGATCATCTATTTAACTACCATACTTTGCCTAATACTTTAGGTATTATACCTACCAAAGTTATATTAAATATATTATTTTGTTTATTATTAGGTATTTCCTTTCAATTAAGTTGCGAACCTCATCTTTATGAAATACGACTTTATTATTTACTAACCATACTATTATGCGTTTGTTCGATTGTGGTTATCTGGTTAAGTAAACCTCAATATATTCAGATATTAATATTTATGATCAAATTTTGGATTTTTTTAGGCACTATTTCTCTAGTATTTATTGATGGGAATCCCTTAACTTTGCACTTTTAATGAAGTTTGTTTAAAAACAGCTTTCTACCCATTTATATTCACATATATCATAAAGGTATATTAACATAGATTTGTAACAGATGAAAAATAATAAATCATACGACAGAAGAGGCTCTGGAAGAAATGAAAAGTCTCATAAAAAAGAATATTTCAAAGCCAATGATAAAAAGGAAAATAAACCTGGTAAAAAAAATAAATTCGAGGATAAAAAACGATTTGCATCAACTGCTCCATTTAGAAAAAGATTACCTAAAACTCCCAAAGAAAATGAGGGAACAAGACTTAATAAATATATAGCAAATTCAGGCGTTTGCAGCAGAAGAGAAGCGGATATATTTATTCAAAATGGAGTTGTTGAAGTTAACGGAAAAATTATTACAGAATTTGGGTATAAAGTACAACCGGGCGATGAAGTATTTTTTGACGGAAGATATATTCGTCCTGAGAAAAATGTATACGTACTTTTGAATAAACCCAAAGGTTATATTTCAACCACTAAGGATGAAAAGGCCAGAAAGACCGTATTGGATTTAGTCGCCAATGCTTCTCCTTATCGTTTATATCCTGTCGGCCGATTGGATAGGCAAACCACCGGTGTACTTCTTTTAACTAATGATGGAGATCTTACTAAAAAATTAACCCATCCTTCCCATGAAGTTAAAAAGATTTATCATGTCACATTAAATAAAAAAGTTTCGGTTGAAGATTTTGGTAAATTGTTGGAAGGTTTACGATTTGAAGAGGGAATAGCTAAGGTTGACAAGATATCCTACATTGAAGGAGCTCCAAAAAACGAAGTAGGAGTTGAAATCCATATCGGGTGGAACCGTATTATTCGAAGAATGTTTGAAAGGTTAGGATATGAGGTAGAAAAGCTCGATCGGGTAATGTTTGCCGGATTAACAAAAAAAGCATTAAAACGAGGTTACTGGAGAATTCTCACAGACCTCGAAGTTAATACTTTAAAAATGCTTTAATTATTTGATATTTTATAATTCTTCTATTAGATAGTTATTTTTTTCTTAATAGTTATCTTATTAACAATATTGTCAACTAATTTTTGCCATACATACGCTAAAATAAATGTTACAATAAATGAACATATATTTTCAATGTTGGATGGCAAAAACAGATGAAAAAAATAGAGAATTTTCTCATGAAATATAAATAAGGTAAGGCTATGTATTCCTAAAAATGTAAGAATCGGAAATTTATACGACTTAAACAAAGAAAAGAAATAACATAAAAACATACACAATGGCAAAGTTATAAGAATAAAAGGAGCCACATAAATTCCATATTCTTCAAAATAAGGAGTATAATAATAAAAATAATAAAGAAGACATACTCCTACTATTAAACTTAATGCAAATAAAACTATTGTAATTTTATTAAATTCATATTCCTTATTTCTGATTAAAAAATCAGCTAACCAAAAACCTATAACGTAATGAGGTATCCTAAATGTTAAATTATAAAGATATTCATATGTACCATGTGTTGAATAGCTAAATACATAAGCTGCTGCTATAGCACACAGGGTAGTCACGGTCTTATTTATTTTAAAAAATTTGTAATATAAAGGCGTTAAAAGATATAAAAACAAAAGTGCTGGAATATACCAATCATATATATATCCTAAACCCACATTTCTCCAATATCCTAAAGTAGTTAAATTATAAAATAAAGCATCCGATTTCCAAATCCCCAATTTTATCGCTACGATAGTTACTACTATAACAATTGGATAGTAATAAGGTAATATACGTAATGCTCTTTTTTTATAAAAATGTCTTATTGAATCATCATTATGGATAGAAAAATAGACACCAAAACCGGATACTAATATAAAAATATCCACTCCTCCATAGCCTATCCGTTTAAAGAATTCTAAAAAATTTGATGTACCTACATACACGTGAGAATGGTAAAACATTACCCATAAAATGGCAAAACCCATCAATATGGTTCTGTATTTACTCAGTAAATTTAATTTCATAATATTTATTTTAGTTTATTTTGAGCGAATTTAACCAATCAATGTAGTCTCTGGCATTTTTCATATGCTCTGCCGGATTCGAGGTAAAGGCATGTCTGCCGGTATTTCTTATGGCACACATATACAAATAATCAGTTGTAGCCGGATTTAAAACGGCATCGACTACAAAATCATTAGGAATACAAATAGGTAAAGGAGGTAAACCTTTATACTTATAGGTATTGTATGGAGAATCAATAGATACATTTTTTACTCTCTTAACTTGAACCTTAAAGCCATATACTTTTCTTTCAGCATACTGAACAGTAGGATCCGATTGTAATTTCATATCTTTTTTTAGACGATTAAGATATAAGCTGGCGATGATGGGCAGTTCGTCTTTTTTTACATATTCCCTTTGAACTATGGAAGCTAAGGTATAAACTTCTAAAACAGACAAACCTAATTTATCGGCTTCTGCTTTTCTTTTTTCATTCCAAAAACGGTTATGAATAGTTTCAAATCTTGAAAATAATTTTTCCGGAGAAGTATTCCAGTCCATATAATAGGTTTCAGGAGTGAAATATATTTTCAGCTCTTCCACATCATTATATCCTTTTAATGATGCTTGTTTTTTAAAATAATTTATAAAATGCAAAGAATCATCTTCTAAATTCTTACCTAAATCGGAAGCTAATTCATAAATGTCATCATATGATTTAATTCTTAAATGAACTTCATCTTGCTTGCCTAATAACAATCGCCTGATTAAATCTTTATTATTTTCGCCTACATTTAATTTATACCTTCCTGCTTTTATTTTATCCGGATATTTTTCGGCATAAGCTACTTTGTCAAAAGATTCGATGTCTTTAAGATAAGGAGCTATCATTTTTTTTACCTGATGAAAACTAGCTCGTGTTGGGATATATATAAGCTTTTCCTGTATGACATTAGAGCTGTAATATTTTTTGTAATAAGGAACGCCTATTATAATTAATCCCAACGAAAGTAATAAAAACAAAATTATTATAATAATAATTATTTTTTTCATATTCGATTACTTGGTTCGACAAACATCCAATTAGGATTAAACGCTGCAAAAATACATATCTTTATTTAATTTGTATAATATAAACTCGGGTTTTTATATATTTGTTAGTAACTTCAAGTTGATTAAATATGATTTTAGGTTTATTAGGGAAAAATATTTCTTATTCTTTTTCCAAAAATTATTTCACGGAAAAATTTAAACTAATGGGATTAAAAGATTTTTCCTATAAAATATTTGATATTCCTTCCAAAAATGATATTTCAAAACTCTTTAACACGCCGGATTTACTCGGTTTTAATGTTACCATTCCTTATAAAAAAGATATACTAGATTTTCTAGATGAATTAAGTCCTGAGGCTGAAAAAATTGGAGCTGTTAATACGGTTAAAATTAAAGATAAAAAAAGAATAGGTTATAATACCGATGCAATCGGTTTTAAAAACTCATTAGTTCCTTTATTAAAACCTCATCACCATTCGGCTTTAATTCTAGGTAACGGTGGAGCTTCCCAAGCGGTTGCTTATATATTACACCATCTTTCCATACCTTATACAATCATCTCCCGAAACGGAATAAATACCTATAGCTCATTAACCCAAGAAATAATTTCATCTCACAATTTAATTATAAATACAACACCGGTAGGAACTTATCCTAATATAGAAGATTGCCCCCCTGTACCCGCTCAATTTTTTACCCCTGAACATTTAATTTATGATTTGATATACAATCCGGAAGAAACTAAATTGTTACAGCTGGGAAAAAAAGCAGGTTCACAAATTAAAAATGGATTGGAAATGCTCCATTTACAAGCTGATCATGCCTGGAATATCTGGTATGAAAATAAGTAACTAAATAATCATTTTCTGTCAAATAACGTTCCGGAAGCTTGAGCTTTCGGAAATATGGTCATGTCCGCAATTTGTACATGGTCGGGCCTTGAAACGGCATAATAGATAGCATCCGCTATATCTTCTGCAACTAAAGGCTCAAAACCCTGATAAACAGAGTCTGCTCTTTTTTGGTCTCCTTTAAATCGAACTAAGGAAAATTCAGTTTCAACAGCACCCGGAGCAATATTGGTAACCTTTATCCCTTGAGTTAATAAATCCATTCTCATTCCTTTACTGATTGCTTCCACGGCATGTTTGGTAGCACAATAAACCGTTCCTTTTGGATAAGTTTCCTTTCCTGCAATAGAACTTATGTTTATTATATGTCCTTTTTTGTTGGCAACTAAAATAGGCACGACGGCTTTGGATACATATAGAAGGCCTTTAACATTCGAATCGATCATCGAATCAAAATCATCAATTGAAGAATCCAAAAATGTGTCTAATCCATGGGCATTTCCTGCACAATTTACTAATATATTTATATCTTTCTTGTTTTGATCCGACAAACTTTCTATTGCAGAAAATACCGCTTCTCTATTTCCAACATCGAATGAAAGAGTGGTTATTTTCACTTTATCTTCCAATTCTTTTTTTATATCGTCCAATCTACTTTTTCGTCTTCCACAGAGTATAAGGTTGATTCCTTTTTCAGCGAAAATTTTCGCCGTAGCTTGACCTATACCTGAAGTAGCCCCGGTAATTAAAGCTGTTTTTTGCATATACTATTTTTAAAGAATTAACTTACTAAATATACAAAATTATTCCAATTAAAATAGCTTATAAAAAACAGTTTGTTTATTATTTACCTTTATTCAAAATTCGGAAAATTCTCAACCAATTCAATATCATCAACTCTAAAACCTCTATCATTACTTGCCGCTTCACTAATCAATTCTAAGGTTGAAATTTCTTTTAAAATTTCATCCGGAATTCTGATCATTACGCCTTTGTATTTGTTTCTATTGTTGAATGCATTGAGTTCAATATCGGGTAAAGTCAGCTCTTTCTCATTAAATCTAATTCTTAGCTTGTTTGTATTAGAAATATCATCTGAGTTATAAATATTTGCATTGAAATTATATCTCAAGGCTATATTTTTCCGGTTTCCTAATGGAATATTACTTATGATTAAAGATGATTCTTTGTTTGCCGGGAACCATATAAAAAATTCTTTCTTGGCAATTTCACTGGCCCCGTTTAATTTTCTAATATCAGCCAGTCTAAATGGATCCGAATAAACTGCTCCTTCTGCTTCTCCATCAAAATTAGTAACCGCAGATACTTTAGGCCATGGACTTGAAATAATTATTCCTCCCTTGACTTTAGTTACCTTATTAAAAGTTTCTTTAAAAAATCCGCTTGGAGGAATCGGGGGCGTTGAGTAGTCATCATTATCAACACAGGAGATAAGAAATCCCTTAACCACCAATCCAATTATTATAAGTGAATATATGTATTTAAATTTCATCATTTCAATAATTAATCTTCCAATTGTATCGTATCAATCCTAATTCCTTTTTTATTTTTACTTGCTGATCCAAAAAATTCAATTTTTTGAGTATCATCCGGAATAGGAATTCGCACAGTATAAAATGTATTTTTATTGTTGCTTATATCTAAAGCAATATGGGGCAGCTCCACTTCAACATCATTACATTTCACTATTAAATCATCCACAAAGCCAATATCCAATGAATTAAAAATGCCTACATTGAGTTTAAACGATAAAACCATTTGTTTATGACCGGATGTATTAATATGATCTATAATTAATGAAGCATTAGTATTTGCCGGAAACCATACCAAAGGGGAAGGAAATGAAGTTCCTGAAGTTCTAATATCTGCTTTTCCATAAGGATCACTATAGGTGACCGATTGAGAATTATCAAAACCGTTTGCATTATTTATTTTAGGTCTTACGGATACATTTGAAACCTTATTAAAAGTTTCAATAAAAAAAGGTTGAGTAAGTGGAAAATCTTTGACATCTTCTATAGTTCTCAGGTTTAATCTATAGGTTTTATACATCCCATCATATCGGGTCATAATTCCTCTCAATTTACCCTCTCCATAGGGAATTTTATATCCCGCAAAAGAAGCATAATTACTTATAGGTACAGCAAAATAATTGAGATTTATAGTATTTACCTGATTGTCAGTGCTTGAATTGTTTCTTACAAATGTCTTACCCGGTTCATTAAATTCTACTCCGCTAATTTCAACCAAGGTACACAAATATGTTTCATTATTATTGACCTCTCTTGCAGTTAACAATTTACCGTCTGAATTTCTTTTAATAACCAATTCTTCTTCATTTTTTTGATCTTTACCCAAGATAATATTCGATTTCATAATTGAAGGAGATATTTGATCGACGACATATTTTTCCGGCTGTGTGGGAAGCATACCAATCTGAACCATACCGTTTTGCTTTCCATAATAGAGATTATCTAATTTAATATATAGTTTAGACCCAAGCGGATAATAAGTATATAAGCTGGATTTATTAATGCTGAGTACAATCCCTTGAGTTCCGTCTTCAGTTACTAAAAATAAATTTTTATAAATATTCCCGGCATGATCTGTTGAAATAACATAACCCTCTAAAATTTCGCCATTTGTAAAAGCTTGTGCCTCTATACCATTTTTTCCGGTAAAAACAGGAGCTGTTTTTAAAAGATCGGAAATATATACAGTTGCTTGCATTAGCCGACCTTGATTTACTGACGGATTTTTATAATCATCATCATGTACACAGGCCAAGAGAAACCAAGATATAAATATAAATAGTACACTATTTTTAATCATTTTTTCAATTTTAAAATTTATCGTTTATTTCAGCATTAATTTAAAATCTAAAAGAAACGTTTATGAAATACGATCTGCCTCTATCGTAAAAAAGCTTATTGCCAAAAAGCGGATAGGCCAACGATTTATCTTTTTCCAATTGTTCATAATTGGAATATCTTCCTTGCTCAAATGATCCGGTAACATATCCTCTTTCATTTAAAATATTATTTACCGAAGCACTTAAACCCAGGGAATATTTACCCATTTTAAGAGATTTACCCAAAGAAGCATTTAACATAAAAACATCTTGAAATTGCTTCTGTTTTATAATTGATTTAACATTTTCTTGAGTAGCTCCCTCATAGGGAAAAGCATCATCTTTCATAATAAAATTTTTGGTTCTTGATAGAGAAGATATATTCGAATAATTATCTTGTAAAAAATTACCACTAACTCCTACCCACCAATAGTTAGGCGAATCATATTTAATTCCAACAACATATGCTTTTTGCGGTGTTCCGGAAATCTTATAATTTTTAATGAAAGAAGATCCGTAATCATGTACACCCGGTGAATTATCACTAAGTATGTACAAATTAGGATTATTTTTATACGTATATTGTCCTACAGATGCTATTCCGGAGAGGGTTAAAGATGGTGTTAATTTCCATTCCAACCCTATTTCAGAACCCAAATATTCTTTTTCAACACCTGCTAAAACTTCTGAAACAAACGCGTCTTCACTTTCATCTAAACTAACTCCTTTAGCATAATAACGTGTTATTTCTACCGCATCTTTTATCTTTGTATAGTATCCGGTAATCCTGGCTTTCACAGAAGGAGACCTTAAAATATATGTTAAATCATTAGTATTTATTCTTTGATTGGATATATGAGGTGTTATATCATTATTTAAACGGGAATTCACAAAAATTTCATTTAAAGTTGGTGAAGACTCAAAATAGGCGGAGTTTAGTATAATGAAATTTCTTCCATTAATCTTATAAGTTATTCCTGTTCTAAAACCCAATTCTGTAAAATTGGCTTTATTAGATTTTCCGTACGAATTATTCGGATATAATCCGTGTTTAAATTTTCCGTTTCTATAGGCTTCATTCCAACCAAATAATAATGATACTGCCATCTCCCAATGGTTTAACGTTACTCTTGAGGTAGCATTTCCTGTTATTTCCTGCCTGAACATTCGGTAATCATATTCCGTTTTCTCGCCTTTCCTTGCCACACTACCCGGTTTTAAGCTGTTATAATCATCGGTAGATGAACCGGAACCATCACCCTTTATAAATGAACTTTTATTTACGACAAAATCTGCTCCCAATAAATCATTTACCTCTCTATAATTATCTGAAACTAAATTTTGATAATTTAAATTGAGAAAAAATTTCCAATTATCGCTCAAAAAAGTCTGCAAATGAGTGGCAGCATTAAAGGTTTTATCTTTATAAACATCATCCACCAGGAAATAGGAAGCCCTTCTGCCTATTTGCCCGCTGTAGGGATCTTGATATGTTGGAGCATGATAATTCGTATTATATAAATATCCCCAATCGAGTTGAGTCACGTTGAGATCATTAGTCTCCCAAGCATGTAGAAAATTTTCATATTCCGTCATATTTTCCTGACTAAGCCAGTAACTAGGTAAATTTTTATAATAAGTTGGAGATGGATTATCGGCTTCATACCTATTTAGACGGGAACTTTTATTATATCCAAATTGATATGAGGCTGTAGTTGTTATCTTTGTTTTATCGCTTAAATTCCAGTAATGAGTTAACATAAATATCGGCTCAAAAATTCTTTTTACCCTTTCATTTCTTTTATCTCCATCTTGCCAGCCCCAATATGAATTATAATTCTTACCTCTTAGGTCATATACTTCTTGTGTATTAGGACTCATTCCTGTTTTTCTTGTAGGAGCACCGAATGCAGTAAGATTTAGTCTGTGGTTATCATTAATTTTTTTCTCAAGAGATGCGAAGTACGCATATGAATTGTTATAGGTCCCATCAATTACTCCTTCTTCCATCCATCTTCTGGAACCTGAAAAAGTGAAAGCCCATCCTGACGGAAGCATTCCCGAGGAATACGTTGTCATGATTCTATGTTGATACGTACGATTTGAAAAAGAATAGGTTAGCTGAAATCCTTTCCTGTAAGAAGAAGAACGTGTATCGTAATAAGTTGTTCCTCCCAAATTGCTGAAAGAATAATCAGAGATGGTATTATTTTCTGCTAATTCGTAAGGATATTTAATAACATTATTTAAACCACCCCAATTTCCAAAATCAGGTTTTCCTGTATGATTTTTAGACATTGGAATACCATTAAACATAATATTTGCATAACTGTTATCAATTCCCCTTACTTTGAACCAGTAAGATCCTAATTCAAAAGAGGCGGTTTTAGAAAACACATCTTTAGAAGATTGTAATAACCCAATTCCGGTCATTGATTGAGAACTCTCTTCATCAGGCGAAAAATCATCTTCCATCAATGTCAATAAACCTTCATCCTCTTGAGAAGGATTATATTCTAATTTTATCACTCCTAAATCTTTCCTCATTTCTTTAGGAAAAACTTTTACCGTTAGAGTTAAAGGCACATAGCCTACTCTATTAATGATGATTTGATAAGTTCCGGCAGCTACATCTTTAAATTGAAAATATCCTACCCTATCGGATTTGGATTGTATCAAACGATCTTCACCTAAGCTAACGACAGCCTGATCCAAAGGCTTATCCTGGTCTCCTTTGAGATAACCATAGATCATAGTTTGCGCAAATATTACCTGATTTACAAAAAGTATCCAATACAATAACTTAAATTTCATCATCTTTTAGTAATTTCAAGAAGCCTATTGAAGCAAATATAATTATTTATTTTTAGTTTTGTTAATATAAAAAAAGCGGATCTATGCGTATATTTTTAAAAAATATATTTGTTTTTATTTTTTTATTACCAGCTAACACCTATATTGAAGCACAAATACGATATAAATCAGCAACTGTCATGTTTTATAACGTAGAAAATCTCTATGACACCATTCCATCTGCTGATCTTATTAACGGCACCCTGGATCCTAATGATCCAAAGTATCAAATAAGTGTATCCGAAGATGAAGCTTTACAATCCGGATATGAGGTGTACCGAGGTGAACTATCCTTCAATAAACTAAAAGGAAAAAAGGTAGTCAGAAAGCATATTTTAACCGATGAATTCCATTATAAAGGACCAAAACGCTGGGATACAAAAAAATATAAAGAAAAAATCAATAACATCAGCCGAGTTATATCCGAAACCGGAAAAACCGAAACTCAATCTATGCCGGTAATCATTGGTTTATGTGAAATTGAAAATGAGCATGTATTGAATGATCTATGCGAAGCCATCAATAAAAGAGGAGGAAATTATGAATTTATTCATCTCAATTCTTTCGATGAAAGAGGCATTGACGTTGGCTTATTATATAACAAAACAAGGTTTATCCCCCAAAATAAACAAAAGCTGTTAATTAATTTACCCAGACAAGAAGGTTATAAAAATTATACACGCGATATACTTCTGATAGAAGGTCTGTTAGAGGGTGAAAAAATGTATTTCTTCGTCAACCATTGGCCTTCCCGACGAGGAGGTGAACAAAGAAGTCTTCCCAAAAGGATGGCGGCTGCCAAAGTCTTAAAACAAGCAATGGACAGCCTCATAAGCATCAACCCAAAGGCAAAAATAGTAGCTATGGGTGATTTTAATGATGATTGTACCAGCCCCAGCATTAAAAAAGGGTTAAATACGGTATCTAAAAAAGAAAACGTAACAACCGGTTCTTATTATAATCCCGCAGAGAACTTATTTAAAAAAGGATTAGGAACTATTGCCTATCAAGATTCATTTAGCTTTTTCGATCAACAAATTATGTCTCCTGCCCTTGTTACAGATCAGGAAGGTTATCACTTTTATAGAATGAATGTGTTTGCGCCTTTTTATTTAATTACACAAGAAGGTCCTTACAAAGGCTATCCCTACCGTACTTTTTCTAATAATAATTATACGGGGGGATATAGTGACCATTTTCCGGTTTATACTATTCTTATTAAAGAAATTAAATGAGTGTAATTTATATAAATTATCCTTATAAAATACCATCTACTATAACAGCTTAAACTTACCAACATACCAATAAAAAAAGCGAGATAATTCCCGCCTTTAATGTTTTCACAACGGAATAATCCTTATTGTGAATTGCTTTCAAATTTTATTTGCTTCAAATATAATCAATAAATTAAACTAATTCATCATAAATATACATTTTTTTTATTTCTAATTAGTTTATACTTTTATTGAATAATTACTAAAACCAAATAGATCATTATGTCTTTTAAGAAAATTCTTGGCCTGAACGTAGGAGTATCTTCTATTGGCTGGGCTGTTGTCCGTGAAAATGAAGAAAATCCAAATTTAAATACTATTTCCAAATTAGGAGTGCGGGTAATTCCTATAACCAAAGATGAAAAGAATAATTTTGAGAAAGGATTGTCTGTAACACCCAATGCAGAAAGATCTTCAGCAAGAAGCGCTAGAAGAAACCTTCAACGATTTAAGCTGAGAAGAAATAACTTAATCACATTACTACTTCAAAACCAAATTATTTCATCCAACTCTTCTTTGACAGAAAAAGGTAAATTTACCTCTTTCGAAACCTTAAAAAATCGAGCAAAAGCAACAAAAGAAAGAATAGAGCTGGAAGAATTAGCCAGGGTTTTACTTCATATAAACAAAAAGAGAGGGTATAAAAGCAGTCGAAAAGTAAAAAACAATGAGGATGGGAAGACAATAGACGGAATGGAAATTGCTAAGCTTTTATATGAAAAAAAGTTAACTCCCGGGCAATATATTTACCAACTTATAAAAAAAGGGAAAAAGCAAATTCCTGACTTTTACCGTTCCGATTTAGAAAAGGAATGGTCCGCATTATGGGATTTTCAAAAAAAGTATTATCCCGACATTTTGACCGAAGATTTTAAAAAAGAACTGGAAGGAAAAGGACAAAGAGCAACTGCCGCTTTATTTCTAAAAAAATATGGAATCAGAATCGCCATAAATAAAGGGAAAAGAGATGAAAAAAAGTTACAAGCCTTTAAATGGAGAAACCAAGCAGTCTCGGAAAAAATAACCCTTGAAGAAATAGCCTATGTTTTGGCTGAAATAAATAACCATATTACTAATTCCAGCGGATATTTAGGCGCAATTAGTGATCGAAGTAAAGAGCTTTATTTCAACCAACAGACAATAGGCGAAAATCTTTTTTCCCAAGTAGCAAAAAATATTCACACCAAATTAAAAAATCAAGTATTTTTGAGACAAGACTATCTTGATGAGTTTGAGCAAATATGGGAAACTCAAGCGCAATTCCACCCTCAACTTACTCCTGAGCTAAAAAAAAAGATTCGAGATTCCGTTATCTTTTACCAACGTAAACTTCGTTCCCAAAAAAGATTAATTAATCTTTGTGAATTTGAAAACCAAGAAATTGAAATAAATAAAAACGGAAAAAAGAAAAAGAAAAAAATTGGTTTAAAGGTTGCCCCCAAGTCCTCCCCTCTTTTCCAACAGTTCAAAATATGGCAAAGCCTTGGTAATGTACTCATCAAAAGGGAAGGAAGCGATCGTCCGTTGACGTTAAAAGAAAAAGAAATACTATTTACAGAACTGAATATTAAAGGAAACCTATCCGGACTAAAGGCTTTATCCCTATTAAAATTACCCTCTAAAGAAACTAAAATCAATTTTACAATCCTGGAAGGAAATCAAACTCAAGAACAGCTTTACCGAATTTATCTTAAAATTTTAGATATGGAAGGATATAATGTTTTTGAACTTTTGGACATACCGGAAGACCAAGAAGAATTAAAACCGGGAGACAGTAAAATCCCTGCCGCAGAAATCAAAGAAATAGTAAAATCTGTTTTTGAAACATGTTCTATTTCTACTTCTATATTAGATTTTGACCCGTTGCTTCCGAATCCTGAATTTGAAAATCAAAGCGCATATCAGCTCTGGCATTTAGTATATTCTTATGAAGGAGACAATTCTACCTCGGGAAATGATAAATTGTTGGAACTGTTAACTACTAAATTCGGATTTAAAAAGGAATATGCACAACTCTTTGCTTCCATCTCATATGATTCAGAATATGGTAATTTAAGTAGTAAAGCAATGCGAAAAATTTACCCCTATTGTAAAGAAAATACTTTTAGTGAGGCATGCATAATGGCGGGATATAAACATTCTAAACATTCTAAACATTCCCTGCCCCGTGAGGATAGTAATAACCGCAAATTAAAAGATCGACTCGAAATTTTACCTAAAAATTCTTTGAGAAGCCCTGTAGTGGAAAAAGTCATAAACCAATTAATTAACCTGGTAAATTCATTAATGGATGAGTATGGTGCATTTGATGAAGTACGCCTTGAATTAGCAAAAGAGCTCAAAAAAAATGCTAAAGAGCGAGAAAAAATTTCAAAAAATAGGGATGCTGCTAAAATTCGATATCAAAAATATTCAGAAATACTAAAAAAAGAATTTAATATTTCGAACCCCTCAAAGAACGATATAACTCGCTATCGATTATATTTAGAATTGGAAGCGAACGGTTTTAACGATTTATATACTGATACTCCTATAAATAAAAATTATCTTTTTACAAACAACTATGACGTTGATCATATCATCCCGCAATCCAAAGTATTTGATAACAGCTTTTCCAATAAAGTACTGGTTCCCAGGCAAGCAAACCTTGAAAAAAGTAATTTAACTGCTTTCGATTACCTATCTAATCAAGGAAAAGAGAAAGAAGAACGCTTTCAATATGTTATTTCAGAATTATATAAGAAAGGAGCTATTTCCGAAACCAAATATAAAAACTTACGTAAAAAAGGCTCCGAAATAGGAGAAAGTTTTATCAACAGAGAGTTGCAAGATACACCATATATTGCCGGAAAAATTAAGGAACTCCTTTTTGAAATTGCTCCCGATGTGGTTACTACTTGCAGTGATATTACTTCTAAATTACGTAAAGATTGGAACTTAACTGATCTTATGAAAGAATTGAATATTGAAAAATTCCGTAAAGCCGGACTTACAAAGTTGGTTGAAAATTCAAGAGGTGAAAAAAAAGAAATGATCATCGATTGGGACAAAGGAAATGACCATCGTCATCAAGCTCTCGATGCTATACTTGTTGCTTTTACATCCCGAAATCATATTCAATATTTAAATCATATGAATGCTCGGGACGATGAAAAACATAAACGACATGCAGTTATTCTTGCTATTGAAAAGAAGATCAAATATGATAAAATCAATGAAAATGAAAGCAGCCTCTCTCGATTTACTTTTCCAACTCAAAATTTTCGACAAGAAGTCGAAAAGCAATTAAAAGAAATATTGGTTTCATACAAAACTAAAAATACGGTAGCCACTGTAAACTTAAATAAACCTAAGAAAAAAGGCGGATATTCGTCCAAGCTTGAACTTACGCCAAGAGGCCCTTTACATAAAGAAACCATTTATGGGATGTCAAAAATTTCCCGGACTAAAGAAATAATGATTTCTTCTAAATGTAACTATGAGACGGTATCAATGGTTCAAAATCCTATATACAAAAATGCTTTATTAAAACGATTGAATGATCATTTCAATGATCCTAAAAAAGCTTTTTCCGGTAAAAATTCAGTAACTAAAAAACCGATTTTTTTGAATGCTTATTCAACCGATACCATTCCTGAAAAAGTTACCATCCAATGGTTTGAAAAAGTTTATACTATAAGAAAAGCTATTACCCCCGAAAATTTTAAAAATGAAAAAACTATTGAAAAAGTATTGGATCCCACTACCCAAAACATACTAAAAATTCGATTAAAAGAAGCTCATGGAAATGCTAAAGAAGCTTTTTCAGATTTGGAAAAAAAACCCATTTGGCTAAACCAAGAAAAAGGAATCTGCATTAAAACAGCAACTATAATCGGAGTTAGTAATGTGGAATCGCTACATACTAAAAAAGACCATTTCGGAAATGAACTTTTAGATTTAAACGGCAAACCTATTCCGGTGGACTTTGTGAGTACGGGAAATAATCATAATGTAGCCATTTATGAAGATGCAGAAGGAAACCTACAGGAAAAAATAGTCAGTTTTTTTGAAGCGGTCGAAAAAGTAAATCAAGGACTTCCCGTAATTGATAAGTTCTATAATGAAAACCTGGGTTGGAAATTTCTTTTTACCATGAAACAAAATGAGATGTTTTTATTTCCTTCAGAAGATTTCAATCCGAATGATCTAGATATCAACGATGAAAAAAACTTAAATCTAATTTCCCAACATCTATTCAGAGTCCAAAAATTAGCTTCTAAAGACTATTATTTTAGACATCATTTGGAAACCGGCATTGAATTTAATGATGCAAATTTAAAAAGAATAATCTGGAGGAGGGAAAGACCTAGCGGGGTTAGAAATATCGTTAAAGTTCGTTTGAATCATATGGGGAAAATTGTTCATATAGGAGAATGAAAAAAACAACATTCCAATCTCCGTAAATTCATAAACTACAACAAGATAGCCCATACATATTTTAAAGAAAGCCTGAAACCAACCCATAACTTTGTTCAGACAACCCAACAGCATCTTTTTG
>NZ_JAFNMG010000004.1:0-69419 GCF_026537405.1 Apibacter sp. B3919
CCGGAAGAATCAACTATATTTTTAGTCAAATCTTTAGTGTTAAGATTCACCGAATTCTTTTTATCCAAAGGATTCATGGGATTTTAATTTAATTACGTTAAAAAAAATTAATATTTATAAAATATGGGGTAAATATAGTTATTTTATTTTTCAAATACACATAAATAAATATTAATTTATATAATAAATTTATAAAAAATTAAATTTTATTTGTATATGCTGATCATTATTGATAATAAAATAGACTAATTTATAAGCAGAGGTAGCATAAGAAAATTATAATTTTTGAGTACAATAAATATTGTTTAATTGTATTTAGGATAGCAATATTTAGTTAAAAAAAATACCGGGACAGAAAAATATAGGATTACATCGTAGAAGCATAGAGAATATAACTATATAAACAAATTGTGTGGTTATAATATCCAACTTTTTATATGAGAATGTAATTCGCGCTTTTGAGTAAGCAACTTAATATTTTAGATATAAAATGCAAAAAGCTACATTATAAATGTAGCTCATAGGTAATTATATAATCATTTTTAGTGTTAGTTAATGTTATAGATTTGAGAATAATAATTTATGGTTTATTACTTTCAATAATAAATTTTAATTGTATTAAGATTTAAAAGTTTGTGTATTTTTTAAAGGGTAAAATTTGATTTATTTAGCAACTATATAATTGATAATTATTTCTTCTGTGTTGTTAAGAATAATTTTTGTAGGATAATCAGGATGTAAGTCTTTATTATATTCATAATTATAAACAGTTCCCTTATTATCACCGGTAATATTATTAACCAGATTGTAAGTGAAAGGAAAATTTCCTTCGAATGCTGCAAATAACCAATGAGGAGTTTTTACGTTGTTCATCAAGCCTTTTAAGATATCATAAGTATAAATAGTAGTATCAAATTGAATTAAATTTCCGTATATGTCGTATTTGAAAAGATGGGTTTGTACGTCTTTTGGATCTTCTATTTTTAGTAATTTATCGCCCGAAACAGTTAACGTTCTTGTATAAGGTTCAATTTCAGGATATCCGGGAAGAGGATTTGTTTTAAAACTTCTATGCTCAAGTATAATACCGGGTTCTGTATATTCATAAGAATACAAATTAGTTCCTCCGGCATTTTCGGTAGTAACGGTATAAACTTTACCATTACTTTCATTATAAGAGATCATATGAATATTAGTTATCGAATCTGAGATAGACGATTTAATATTTATTAATCTATTTAAATTATCGTATTGCATAGAAGTAGTTACAGTTACTTTGTTCCCCGTATTTTTATCTATTTCAGTTTTTATATATTCTGAAGGTAATAAGCCTTTGTGGTTATCAAATTCATGATTAGGATAGGGTTCAAAATTTTCGTCTCCACAGGAGAAAAAAATAAAGAAACTAAAAAAACTAAAAAATAATAGGGTTGTATTCCTCATACAGGATTTTTTTTCAAATATAGTATATTTGTATTTCATATAAATATAATTTTAATCAATAAACTAAAAAATATAGTGTGGCTTATCATAATGAATTTGGAAAAGAAGCAGAAATGAAAGCATTTTATTATCTTTTAGATATAGGATATGAAATATTAGATAGAAATTGGAAATATGATAAGGCAGAAATTGATATTATTGCTAAAAATGCTTCTGAGTTGGTAATGGTTGAAGTTAAGGCTAGAAACTATACAACTATCATTGACCCCATAGAGGCGGTAACCAGATCAAAAAGAAAATTATTGATTAAAGCAGCAAATGAATATGTGCTTTGTAAAGAAATGGATGTCAATGTAAGGTTCGATATTATTTCCATCATAAAAAAAGATTACAGATGGCAAATTGAACATATAAAAGACGCCTTTACTATGATATTATAAATAGAACTCTGATGTTAATTTTTTATATTCTTCCGACCATATACGACTTTTTTCTTCGATAACAAAGTTTTCAATTATAGGATTTTTATCATCTCTGCTAAGTTCAAGAAAAATTCTTTTAATTTTTCCATTTCTTATTCCTGAAATATATATAATGCGATTGGGAAATAAATTATATCTATTTGATAGTTCAAGTATTTCTTTTTCATTTTCAATAGGAAAAATGTATCCGATTTTTCCGTTTTGAGATAGTAATGATGCCGATTTTTTAATAAGAAGATGATAGTTAAGTTTTATTTGTTGCCTGGCGACAGGGTGTTTACGATGTAATACTTCCGAAATTTTAAAATAAGGAGGGTTACAAATAATATAATCAAATAATATATCACTAAAGAAACGGTCTAAATCGCAATGGATACCTGTGATCCTTTGAGAAAAAGAAGAATTTCTAAAATTTTCCAAGGCCAAAGAATACGCATTGTATTCAGAATCCATGGCTGTAATATGAGAAATGGGATTTCTTTGCGCGCACATTAACGAAAGTACCCCTGTACCGGTACCAATATCAAGAATGTGGGAGGCATTATGTATATCAGCAAAACAACCCAATAATACACTATCTGTACCTACTTTGAATACAGAATTATTTTGAAATATATTAAATTTTTTAAACTTAAAAATATTATTCACCTTTAGGAATTTCAAATTTGAAAATAGTTCCTTTCCCTTCTTCAGACATAAAGGTTATAGACCCATTATATTCTTCAATTAGTTTTTTAATGATAGCTAAACCTAAACCACTTCCACTGGTTTTAGTTGAAAATTGAGGAGTAAAAATTTTGCTTTTTATTTCTTCCGGAATTCCATTTCCGTTATCAATAACAGAAAAATAAACCATTCGTATGTCTTGTCTGATTTTTACAATAATATGGGGAGTTCTTTCTTCCGGTATCGATTGAAAAGCGTTTTTTATTAAATTGGTTAATATACGGTTCAATAAATTAGGATCGATATTTAAAATGACCAATTCATCAAGTGTATCCAGTGAAATTTGTTGAGATGGAAATATTTCTAACGAAATTTTAGCAACTTCAATTACGTTTAACTTTTCATCCTTTTTAACAGGCATTTTTGCAAAGTCCGAAAATGCGCCGGCAATCGAGGCAATAGTATCTATTTGTTGTATTAATGAACGGGTTAATGAATCTAACTTTTCATGAATTTGTGGATCTTCAGGATTAAATCTTAATTGAAAACTTTGAATTTCGAGCCGCATAGGGGTAAGCGGATTTTTGATTTCGTGAGCCACCTGTCTCGCCATTTCCTGCCAAGCATTATCTTTTTCTTTTTTAACCAGTGCATCAGTTTGCTCTCTAAATTTATTCAGCATAATATTGTAAGCTTTAACCAATGGACTCACTTCGTCAATATAATTATATAAAAGAGGTCTATTATGAGTAAGTGCGCCGGTATCCCTAAGCCGATAAGCAATATCTTTAATTTTTCTGGTTAAAGTAAGTGAAAAGAACCATGAGAAAATACCACTTACAATTAATACGATAAGCATGATAACTAAATATCTATATAATAAGGAATAAAAATCTTTTTTTAGAAATGCTTCATCATGTAAAAAAGGAAAATTTATAATTGTAATAGGTTGATAATCATTGTTGTAAATATATCTATATACGGACGTAAAACTTTCTTCTGAATTGGGAAGCTTGTTTATAACCTCTATACGGTCGTTATTTACATTCAGATTTTTTAAAATTTCTTTAGGGACAAATTCAGTCTTAGGATTGGGTAATTTATTTCCTAAAATATATTTTCCATCCAGAGAATAAAAATTTATATCGATATTATTAATATCTGAAATTTCATAAATTTTATTGCCAATTTTATTTTTAACCTCCTCCGGTTTTGTATTTCGATTGGAAATGAGATAATCGAAAGTTTCTATAATTAATTGTTCCTTTCTTTCTAGCCTTTTATTGTTATATTCCTCTGCAATTCTTATATATTGATAAAAAGTTATCAATCCCATGGCAAATATAGTGCTGACCTCAACAAGGATCATCACTAAAAAAATTCGCAAGGATAATGGGAATCTTTTGTACATTTAAAATAAAAAATAGGGTTAATTCTTCTATTCTTCAGGCAAAGCTTTCCAGTTTTTTATTATTTTAGCTACAAAGAATAAAATGATACCTACAAATATAAGATTAATCCAAAAAAAGACGATAGAATGATTAAAAAAGTAAAGATATATAGTACTAATAAAATGGTTCAGATTTTCACTATAAACGGTTTCATTCATTATTATCATAAACGTTGTAAAATAAAGTATAGGCATATAGGGTAGTATCCATAAAATTAAATTTATCAGTACAATTGATTTATTCTTTGCGCTTTTTTTATAGAGTTTAAGTACAACATAAATGCTCATAAATAAGAGTATCAATGTCCAATAAATGGTTATTAAATAAGTGATATTATACTCATTAATTTCAAAAGAAAATAGATGGAATAAAACCGAAATAATTCCGTTAATAAAAATTAGTAATCCAAATGTTATAAATGCGATTAACCAGGCTTTTCCACTTGTTGTACGAAAGGATAATATTGCAATAGATAAACTTAAAGCAATATATAAAATGATTAAAATAAACTCATTGGAAAAATTTCCATTATTATATGCGTCAAACATTTTTTGATAAGCAAAATCGAGTTTTTTAAATTCCACGTAATTTTTTATGTTATCATCATTTTGATTTTTTGTATTGCTAATATAATTTGATTGAGTAACAATATAATTGGGTGGATTATAAACTAATTTCATCCAACTGTTTACAGTAAGATTGGTAGAAAGACTATGTTTTTTTTGAAGATCTAAATATTCCCTAATTAAATTTCTTATGCTATCCTCTTGTTCGGTAATTAACCAATTTTTAACCTGCTCAATCTCCTTATTATATGGATAAAAATTAAGAAGAGATAAGTGCATGGGAGTTGAATCAGGATCTTTTTCTAAAGAATCAATAGTTTTCTCGATAGGATTGAATTGATAATAATTATACGAATCAGGTATTAATATTTGAATTTGATTCAATATTTTTTTAGCTTCATAGATTTGTTGTTTTGAAGCAAAGGCTCTTTCCTTATATGTAATACCCTGATAATAACTGTAAGGATATAATTGATTTCCGATGAGTAAGATAAAAGTCAACAACCATTCCACATATAGAGCATTGGACTGTTTGGGGTAAAAGGACTTAAAGCCATTATTCTTTAAATAAAATACTAACCATATAATGAGAATTAATAAACTAGCTAAAACTGAAATAAGATAGATGACAGTGGTGCTATTTAAATCATAATCCGTTTCATAAAAATTAATAGCTCCGGAAAAATAACCCGTAATAAAGAAAAAAATATTAATAAATAGAACTGTTATACCCATCGGAACAAATTTTGTATTCCATAAAATAGGGTAATTTACTAGCAAACGTTTTTGTGTTTTTGTAAACATGATCACGGATTTTTAAAAGAATTAAATAAAAAATCTACGAGTTGAATCAGATATATTTCTAAAATACTTAATGGGCATCTGATCCTCAATACAAAGAGTTAAAAAATTATTCACCGACGTAGTATCAGGAAAATGCGCAATATAAGAACCTCCATTATATTGTAATTTTAGTAAAGAGATTTTAGATAAAGAAGCATAAATTTTTTCCTGAGGCCATTCCGATTCAAACTCAATAATCAATTCAGGCAATTCTTTTTTATCAGAACTCTCACTTTTTATATTTTTTTGTTCCCCATGTTTTAAGAATAGCACTTGATCGGAATTTTTTTCCACTTCATACAATTGCTGAGAGCTTACAACGATACCCAAAGGTCTGAATGGAGATTTTGCTATTGCTTTAAAATCTTCCAATACCGTTTGTTGAGAAAGAATATCTAAATTAGCTAAAGGCTCATCAATCAGTAAAAGTTTGGGTTTTCTAAGTAACATTCGGGCTAATTCAAATCTCATTTTATATCCCGAAGAAAGATTAGCCCAATTCATTTTCCGATAGTTTCGCAATCCCATTCTGGAGGTAATCAAATCAACCATTAACTCGTTTTCTTCTCCCTTAATATTATAAGAAGAAGCAGTAAATTGAAGATTATCTAATATAGAACCGTACCATATATTCGGCCTTTGAGGAATATAAATCAACTTAGTTCTTAATTCATATCGATCTTTAAAATCCAGCGTATAAGATATATTTCCTTCAGTTGCTTCCAATTCTCCACATAAAAGTCTAAGCAAAGAAGTTTTACCATTTCCATTTTCTCCCACTAAACCAATAATTTCTCCTTCGGAAATTTTTAAGCTTATAGGCCCTAAAGAAAAAGCAGATTTACTATATGATTTTTTAACTTTTTCGGCTTCAAGAAGTTTTTTCGGTTCTGAAATTTCTTTTTTAGAAAGAAATTGATAAAGTTCATTTAAGATGACAGAATATTTTTCCTTTTTTCCTTTTTCGTTGGATTCATTATAATCAACCCATTGAAGTAAATCACTTGTTTTCTTATAAAAAGATATCTCTTCCGTATCTAACGTTAAGTCAATAATTCTCTTTAAAACTAAAGAATAATCGTCAAACTGTAAAAAATGTATAATATCTTGAAATTGCTTTTCGAATAAATTCATTTAATGTATCGGTATTAAAATAATACTAGTTCTCTGTTGATCAAAATTCAAAGGCAATAGTAAATAAAAAATAAAATTATACACAAAAAAATAAAAACAGTTTAAATAAAAATATTAGATAAGATACTAGCAAAAATCAATCCTAAGAATCTATAATTCTATCTAAATTTTATTAGATGCAACAATAAACAAAAAATTTAAATGTTTTTTAAAAAGTCATAGTATCAACAGGTAAAGCAATCTTAAAAAGATATAAATATAATTCCGGTATATTTGATTAGATAAAAAAAGGGCAAGAAAATTAATTCCAGCCCTCTCAAAAAATATTTAAGTATAATAATTTTATATAGCCGTTAAATATTCAGTATTACAATATCCTTCGGTTCCATCTTCAGATCGTATTAAATACCAATCATCGTTATATTTGCTCAGAAAAGTTACCGTAGATTGATGTGCGGCTTTTCCTAAAATAGGTTGATCCGTACCCGGTCCTTTTCTAATATTTAAATTAGAACTTTGAGTGGTTACTTTATATTTTGAAGAAGGAGCATTAGGTGATACATTAATATTTAAAATTAAATCAGCGGATCTAAAATCAGGATCAATTTTATTATAAGCAGCCCACAACTGATCTTTAGACTCTCCATTCGGAACCTCTCCATCAATATAAAGAACATTATTTTGTTCTTTAACAGAAAGATTGGTTGTTCCCAGACTTTTCGCCTTATTTATTAAATCTGCGTATTTATCTTGTAAAGCCATACTTCTATTTTAGTAATAATTTTTGTTCAATTTTTTTAGGTTGCAGCGTATTAATTGCTTGCATAAGTCGAGGCAATTCGCTTCTATTTAATTCACCGTTAAGAGTTACCACACCATCATTTATATCCGCTGTAACACCGGTATACCCTTTTAAAATATCATTTACTTTAGATTTCAATACAGAATCCACGGAAACCACTACATCACCTGATTCTGATTTAACCGTTGCATTATCTTCAACAGATTTAATACCCGGTATTGCTTTAACAGCATTTTCAGTTGATTGTTTAGCGTCATTATCGTTATACTCTCCGGTAAGTGTAGCCACCCCTTTTTTAACATCAATAGTAACTCCTTCAGGAATAACGGATTTTGCCTTGGTAACTAAATCTGAATCTTTAGGCTCATTTTTGCATGATGTCAAAGAAAAGCTCAGCGTACCCATTAATGCAAAAGCCCATAAAATTTTTTTTAATTGTTTCATAATTTGGTTTTTTAGGTCTATTTAAAATTAACATTGTTTAATACCCATCCAAAACAAAAATTATTCCATATATATACATTTACACTTGTGTTGAAAAACAGGATCGAAGGATAAAAGTTAATTTGAATAGGTTCAATTTTTTTCATAAATCAATAATTGTATGATTTAATAAAATATTTATAGTAATTTACTTAGCAAGAAATAATAAAAATTATAATGTCTGATTTCCGATTGAAAATATTTTATGCTGTAGCTAAAAATTTAAGTTTTACCAAAGCTGCCGAGGAATTATATATTTCACAACCTGCTGTGACTAAAAATATAAAGGAGTTGGAATCAGAATATGATTTAACCCTATTTCTTCGAAAAGGAAATAAAATAGAGCTTACCGATGCTGGTAAAATATTATTGATCCATTCAGAAAAAATCATGAATATCTATAAACAAATACGATATGATTTTGATTTACTAAAAGAAAATTTTTCAGGAACTTTTCAGTTAGGAGCAAGTACTACTTTAGGCCAATATTTACTTCCTGCTTTAATGTCTCAATTTCATTCCAAATATCCGAAAATTAAAATGTCTCTTATAACCGCAAATACAGAAGAAATTGAAAAATATCTGATTGAAAAAAAAATTGAGTTAGGAATGGTTGAAGGCAAACCCAAAAATAAGCAACTTAAATACATTCCTTATTTAAAAGATGAAATTGTTGCCATTGCACACACCTCACAGGAAATTTCAAAAATAGAAATTTTGACTTTAGAGGAATTACAAAAAGTACCCCTGGTTTTGAGAGAATTAGGTTCAGGAAGTTTGGATATTATACGAGATGCTTTCCAAGCTGTCAATATACAGCTTAAAGATCTGAACATTGCTATGCATTTAGGAAGTACAGAAGGCATCAAGTCCTACCTTACCCATACCAACAGTATAGGTTTTATATCCATAGCAGCAGTAGCTAAAGATATAAAAAAAGGAGAATTTCAAATAATTGATATAGAGGGTATAAATATAAAACGCTGGTTTTAC
This sequence comes from Apibacter sp. B3919, assembly GCF_026537405.1. NCBI lineage: Bacteria > Pseudomonadati > Bacteroidota > Flavobacteriia > Flavobacteriales > Weeksellaceae > Apibacter > Apibacter sp. B3919. Next base: position 8,864 of record NZ_JAFNMG010000004.1, read on the forward strand.
TTTGTTTATAAGCAAGGAGTTCCCGAAGGAAATTCAGATGTTTTTATAAAATTTGCTACTTCACATTATAACCCATCGTTATAAGGTATAACATTTTTTCATTGGCAGATTTGTATTCAGTAAAGGATATTTGTACAATGAATCAAGCAACAACCAAGAAAAAATTAGTCGCCAATGATCGGGTAAAAAAAATAATTTTTATTCTTTTAGGTTTACTTTGCCTGGTTGTATCTATAGACACCCCTCTAGCGTTATTGTTTGGAATGTTATTTTCCTTTAGTTTTGGTAATCCTTATCCCGCCTTTACTAAAAAAATAACGCGCTATCTTCTTCAACTTTCTGTTATAGGATTGGGATTTGGGATGAATTTAAATACAGCTATTCAAGTTGGTAAAGAAGGATTGTTATTAACGGTTGGATCAATTTTTCTTACCTTATTCATGGGAATATTGATAGGAAAATTTTTTAAAATTGACAGGAAAATAACTTTGTTGATATCATCAGGAACTGCTATATGTGGTGGAAGTGCTATAGCTGCCGTTGCCCCGCTTATCCATGCAGATGAAGAAGAAACCAGCCTGTCGTTAGCGACTATTTTTATTTTAAATTCCATTGCTTTATTTATATTTCCGGCAATCGGACATCTAATACATCTTTCACAAGAACAATTCGGATATTGGTCTGCATTGGCTATACATGATACAAGTTCTGTTGTTGGCGCTGCACAGCACTATGGTTCAAGAGCCTTAGAAATTGCGACGATGGTTAAGCTGGAAAGAGCCTTATGGATCATTCCCTTATCTTTTCTGATTATATTGACTTTTAAAGAAGATAAGGAAAATATACATAAGAAAATAAAACTACCTTACTTTATATTTTTATTTATTGCGGCCATGATAAGTAATACCTATTTACCCCAATACTTTCCTGTATTTAGCACTTTCGATCATGGGTTGGTTATGGCAGCTAAACGAGGACTAACCGTAACCTTATTTTTAATAGGAGCAGGATTAAGTTTGCAAACCTTAAAAAAAATTGGTATAAAACCTTTACTTTTGGGAGTTATCTTATGGACAAGTGTATCTTTTTTAACTTTGATTTTACTCGTATATAGGATGTTTTAATCCAACCAATAATCATCCATTTTCTTTTTAATTTCCTCTAAACACAAATTGTTTATGCTTCCTTCATGCGTATGAGTAGTTTTTTTAGGGGATTGAAACGTTCCCTGTTCCACCTTTTGACCGATTATTTTATAAGCATCACGAAACGGAATTCCCTCTGCTACCAATTCATTAAGAGCATCTACGGTAAATAAATAATCGTATTTAGGATCATCGAGGATATTTTTATTAACTTGTATATCTTGAAGAGAATAATGAGCCATTTCTAAACATGCCTTACAATTTTGTATTCCCGGAATAATTCCTTCTTTTAATAACTGTAAATCTCTATGATATCCACTAGGAAGATTATTGGTTATTAAAGTCAACTCATAAGGTAAAGCTTGTATTTTATTGCATTTTCCTCGTATCAATTCAAAAACATCAGGATTTTTTTTATGAGGCATAATGCTGGAACCTGTTGTCAAATGGGTGGGAAGTGAAAGAAAGTTAAAATTTTGACTTAAATATAAAGTTACATCCATTGCTAACTTGGATAAAGTACCGGCCAAGCTGCTAAGAGCATATGCCGTGCTTTTTTCCGATTTACCTCGACTCATTTGTGCGGCAACGGAATTAAATTTTAATGTTTTAAAATCCAATTCTCGAGTAGTAAACGTTCGATCTATAGGAAAAGAACTACCATATCCCGCTGCTGATCCTAAAGGGTTTTGATCGACTATTTTTAAAGCTGCATTAAGTAAAATTACATCATCAATCAAACTTTCAGCATATGCAGAAAACCACATTCCGAAGGAAGAGGGCATAGCTAATTGAAAATGCGTATATCCGGGCAATAAAATGTTTTTATTTTTTTCTGCAAGAACCAGTAGAAGATCAAAAAGTTTACGAGTTTGATCTTTAATCACTTTTAATTCATCTTTCAGATATAAGTTCATATCAACTAAAACCTGATCATTGCGGGAACGAGCCGTATGAATCTTTTTACCGGCATCGCCCACTTTTTCAGTTAGTAAAAATTCTATTTTAGAATGTACATCTTCAAAATTTTCTTCAATTTTAAACGTATGATTTTCTATATCTGTGAGAATTTCATTTAATGCTTGAAGTAAATCTTTTTTTTCATTTTCCGTAATAAGCCCTACTTGATACAACATTTTAGTTTGAGCTAACGAACCTAACACGTCATATTTAGCTAAAACAATATCTAATTCTCGATCATTACCTACGGTAAATAAATCAATTCTCTGATCAGTCGGTATACCTTTTTCCCAAAGCTTCATTTTTTTAAATTTAATAGTTTCAATTATCTTTTATAAGATCGTTTGATTTAATAATTCTATATACAGAGGAATTGCTTCTACAATTTCCTCCCTAAAAATATATTCATCGGCAGTGTGAGATCGTAAAGAATTTCCCGGCCCCATTTTTAAAGAAGGACATTGTAAGACGGCTTGATCTGAAAGAGTAGGAGACCCATAAGTTTCTCTCCCCAGAGCAATTCCGGATATAACTAACGGATGAGTTTTGGGAATGGAAGAAGATTTAAGTTTCAATGATCGGGGAGTAATTATCACCCTTTCAGAAGATAAATTTTTCTTTACTATTGATAGTATCTCTTCGTTTGTATAACAATCATTCACACGGATATCTACCACCAAGCGACATTCTTCAGGTACAAGATTGTGTTGTTTACCTGCTTCAATTTGAGAAACTGTCATTTTCATAGGTCCTAAAACTTCTGATATTTTTTCAAATGAGAAATTTTTAAACCATTCAATTACCTCAAAAGCATTATAAATGGAATTATCAGGATTATTATGAGCTGCATGACTGGCAGTTCCTTTTACGAGAACGTCTAAAACAAGCAAGCCTTTTTCAGCAATGGCAAGTTGCATTTGAGTAGGTTCACCTATAATAGCACATTCTAATGGTGGCAAGTGAGCCAACACACTGTTTAGACCTTTTTTTCCACTGTTTTCTTCTTCAGCGGAAGCCACCATAATTAAATTATATTTCATATTCTTATGTAAATAAAAATAGGTAAACGTGGCTAAAAGAGACACCAAACATCCTCCGGCATCATTGGAACCTAAACCGAATATTTTACCCTCTTTTTCAATGGCATCAAAAGGATTATGAGTATAGTCTTTGTTAGGAAAAACAGTGTCTTGATGAGAATTCAGCAATAAATAAGGTTTGTTTTCATCCACATATTTATTATATGCCCATATATTATTATTCTCTCTTTCATAAGGAATTGAATGATGTCTGAACCAAGCTTCAATCAATAAAGCGGTATGATGTTCTTCTCCGGAAAATGAGGGCGTTGCAATTAATTTTTTTAACAGATCAATTGCTTCATAAGTTAGTTGTTCAATGGTTTTCATAAGACTTAATTATAAGGTAATACAAGTATGAGAATGATTAAAGTTGTTAATTATTTCAGGGTTAGAAATAATAATATTTTTAACTCCCTGTTTCAGCGCTTCAAAACAATTATCAAGTTTTGGGATCATACCCGAGTGAATAATATTATCCTTTTTTAACTGTTGATATGAACTGTAATCTATAGTTTCAATAATACTATTTTCGTCTTCAATATTTTGTAAAACACCCTTTTTTTCAAAACAATACAATAAAGTGGTTTCATAAAAAGCGGATAGGCCCACAGCCAGAGATTGTGCAATGGAATCAGCATTCGTGTTAAGCAACTGTCCTTTTTTATCGTGGGTAATTGCACAGAATACAGGAATCGTATCGGTATCGAGTAAACATTTAATCCATTCGGAGTTAATTTCAATGATATCCCCTACATATCCATAATCATAGGTGCTATTTTCTCTCCTTTTCGATACAATAGAATTTCCATCGACACCGGTTAGCCCGATAGCAGAGGTTTGTAAACTTTGAAGTTGAGCTACAATTTTTTTATTGCAAAGTCCTGCATACGTCATTATTGCCACATCTAGCATTTCTTCGTTGGTTACTCTTCGTCCTTCAATCATGATCGATTCAACTCCCAATTTACCCGCTAATCTTGTAGCTGCTTTTCCCCCTCCGTGGACTAAAATTTTTGGGGTTTCCAATTTAGAAAAATCTTGTAAAAATTGAGTAAGGACTTTTTGATTATCAATTACATTTCCTCCTATTTTTATAACGGTTAATTTTTTCTTTTCCATATTCAACTTATTGGGTTGTTTGTTAGTAATTAGTTAAATACCTGTTTTTTACCAAAAATCAAATAATTAATATTTATGTGAGCCCTTCCAGTATTCGAGTAAGAATGGTTTGAGCAGAATACGTTCGATTATTTGCTTCAGGTATAACTATCGAGGCATCGCTGTCCAATATATCATCAGTTACAATCATATTTCTTCGTACCGGTAAACAATGCATGAATTTAGCGTGATTTGTCAATTCCATTTGTCTTTTTCCGATGGTCCAATGAGGGTCCTCATTTAATATTTTACCATAATCGTTGTAATTACTCCAATTTTTAGCATATATAAAATCAGCATTTAAAAATGCTTTTTCTTGATTATATTCAATGGGAACACCTTTGGTAATTTCAGGGTTCAATTCGTATCCTTCCGGATGAGTAATAACAAAATCCACCTCCATTTTTTTCATCATTTTCACGAATGAATTGGAAACAGATTGAGGAAGAGCTTTTGGGTGTGGAGCCCAACTCAACACTACTTTAGGACGTTCCGTTTTTTTGTATTCTTCAATGGTCAACGCATCAGCCAAAGCTTGTAGAGGATGTTCTGTAGCCCCTTCTAAACTGATGATCGGAACGGTGGCGTATTTAACGAAAGAAGAAATGACTGTTTCCGCTTCGTCTTTTTCCTTATCTTTTAAAGTGGGAAAGCTTCGAATGGCTATTATATCACAATAAACTGATATAACTTTAGCGGCTTCTTTTATATGTTCGGAAGCAGAACCATCCATTACCGTTCCATCTTCAAATTCTAATGTCCAGCCTTCTGTGTTTAAATTCATAACCATACAATCCATACCCAGATTGCGAGCTGCTTTTTGTGTGCTTAATCGCGTTCTTAAGCTCGGATTAAAAAATAAAAGCCCTAAAGTTTTATTTTTTCCCAAAACTTGGTTGGCTAAAGGAGTAGCTTTAATCTTCTTAGCCAAATTTAACATCTCGTTTAGGTCTGTAATATCATCGACAGAAGTATACTTTTTCATTATTTCTTATTTTATAAGGTTGTTAAAGACAAGACTGTAAACTGTCATAAAGCATATCAATTTCATTTTTGGAAATAGTTAACGGCGGAAGCACACGCAGTAGATTTTTATTATTGGAATTACCCGTAAAAATCTTTTTTTCATAGATTAATTTTTTACGGAGATCTGCGACTTCGAAATCAAATTCTAATCCCAGCATTAATCCTTTACCCTTAATTTTCTTAATTTTCGATAGTGAAGAAAATTTTTTAATGAAATATTCATATTGTTTTTGAACATTGCTTAAAATATCTTCATCCTCCATAACTTCTAAAACCGCTAATGCTGCGGCACAAGCGAGATGATTTCCGCCAAAAGTAGTTCCTAATAATCCAAAAGAAGAAGTAAATTCAGGAGAAATTAAGATCCCCCCGATAGGAAATCCGTTTCCCATCCCTTTCGCTACCGATATAATATCTGCTTTGATTCCATGATATTGATGGGCAAAAAATTTACCGGATCGTCCATATCCACATTGAATTTCATCCAGAATTAGAACTACCTTATTATTTTTACAAACTTTTTCCAATTCCCGAAAAAATTCAGTGCTTCCTTCATCCAATCCACCCACTCCTTGAATAGCTTCAATAATTACGGAAGATACACCCCCTTTAGCAATCTCTTTTTTAACACTTTTAATGTCGTTTAATTTGCAAAATACCACTTCCTGTTGAGCGTTGATAGGAGCAATAATTTTTGGATTATCGGTCACGGCAACCGCTGCGGAAGTACGCCCGTGGAAACTGTTCTTAAAGGCTAAAACTTTTGATTTTCCGGTATGAAAAGAGGCTAATTTTAAAGCATTTTCATTGGCTTCAGCTCCTGAATTGCAGAGGAATAACGAATAGTCGGGATATCCGCAAATTTGAGGTAATAAATTACCCAGTTTTTCCTGAACAGGATTTATAATTGAATTGGAATAAAAACCGATGGAATTGATTTGTTCGGTTAAATGTTTGATATACGTCGGATGCGAATGACCGATGGAAATAACCCCATGCCCACCATAAAAGTCAAGGTAAGCATCTCCTTTTTCATCCCATACGGTACAACCTGATGCTTTAACAGGGGTTACAGAGTAGATAGGATATACATCGAATAGACTCATATTAGTATCCTTTATAAATTTTTATTATTGTTTTTTTGTGGTATTCATGTGAAACTTTACTATTTATTTCTTAGTCAGCTGATTGATTTTAGTATAGGAAGCTAAAAGCCCTTTAATAATGGCAGAGTTAACTCCTTGATGATCCATTTCATTAATTCCGGCTATGGTGCATCCGCCCGGAGTTGTAACCTTATCAATTTCTTGCTCGGGATGACTTTTTTTAGACTCAATTAATTGTGCCGCTCCCATACAAGTTTGAGTAATCATGGATAGAGCTTCTTGCGGTTCCAGTCCCATTTCTATAGCTCCCAACATATGTGCACGAATGATCCTCAGCCAAAAAGCTATACCGCTGGAACAAATAATTGTTGCCGCTTGCATTTGCTCTTCAGGAATTTCTACAGCATGTCCCAGTTGATTAAAGATTTCCAACGCGATATTGATTCGATCCTTTCCTTTTTTATTGGAACAAAGACAGGTCATGGATTTATTCACCGATATAGCGGTATTAGGCATGGCCTTAATAATTGGAAAATGATTGCCTATGATTTCTTCTAGTTTACTTAAATCAAATCCGGCAACTACTGATAGTAAAGTATGATGTTCCGTAAATAAATGCCGGCATTCTTGTAAAACATTGGTTAAGACATTAGGCTGAACCGCAAACAATATAATCTCTGAATTTTTAATTGCCTCTTTATTGTCTGAGGTAAGAATTATATTTTGTTTATTTTCCAGTTCATGTAAGGTTTTAATATTTCGCTTAGTAATATATAATGATTCAGCAAAATTGCTGTTAATAATTCCTTTTGCGATTGCCAGTCCTAAATTTCCGGCTCCAATAATTGCTATTTTCATATTATAATTTTGTACTAATTATATAATTTTTATTATTCATTAAAATCAGTAATTTATCCTTTTTTTAGTTAACATCTCTAAAAGAACCATAAGAACTTTCTAAATAAACTAAGGAAACTGATATTGTATTTTTAGTTTTTCTAGTTAATCATATTAAGAGGAAATAGTGAATTTATAACTCTAATTTTATCAAAATGCCACCGGTTTTAAATGTAAACCTTCCGATTCCTCAAATCCGAAAATAAGGTTCATGTTTTGTACGGCTTGACCCGAAGCACCTTTACTTAAATTATCAATCACCGAAGTAATTAATAAGGTATCTTTATGTTTTTGTATTTCTAACATACATTTATTTGTGTTGACTACCTGCTTTACTGATAGAGGAGTGTTGGAAACAAAGGTAAATGGATGATCCTGATAATATTCACGATATAAAGAAAAAGCTTCCTCCTTTGTAATTTCAGATTTTAAATATATGCCGGCAAGAATCCCTCGAGTAAAATTGCCTCGCATAGGTAAAAAATAGAGTTGATGTCGGTTGGCTCCTAATTGATGAATACTTTGTGAAATTTCTGCCTCATGCTGATGACTAAATTCTTTGTAAAAGGAAACATTATTATTTCTCCAACTGAAATGAGCAGTTGCTGAAAGTGATTGCCCCGCACCGGTTGAGCCGGTTACAGCATGGATATGAATATCTTGCGACAATAAACTTTTCTTTGCTAAGGGAAGTAAAGCTAATTGTATGGCGGTGGCAAAACATCCGGGATTAGCAATATTTTTTGCCTTTTTTATTTCTTCTTTTTGTAATTCGGGAAGACCGTAAATATATGTCCTGTCTTGAAACACATGATGAGGTTTAACCCTGAAATCATTACTTAAATCTATGATTTTTGTGTTTTTAGAATATATATTTTCTGTCAAAAAATCCCTGGATTTACCATGTCCCAAACACAAAAAAACAACATCTGCCTCTTTATCAATGCGTTCAGAAAAAATTAAATCGGTTTCACCTATAAGGTCTTCATGAACCGTTGTGACAGGATTTCCCGCATTGGAAGTGCTGTAAACGGATGTGAGTTCTATTTTTGGATGATTAATGAGGATTCGCAATAATTCGCCCGCAGTATATCCTGCCCCTCCCACAATACTGGCTTTTATTTTGTTCATTGGTTTTTTAAACTAAACTATACTTTCAATTTTTATTTACTTTAATTCAAGATAAAGTTCGTAAATTATTCTAAATCATTGAAACTATGATGAATTTTTAATTGATTTCCAAAAATTTTAATGAATCCTCGGGCATCTCTACTGTCCCAAGCTTCATTTTCTTCACCGTAAGTAGCAACTTTTGATTGCATCATATCATAAGGAGATTTTATACCGATCATGCGGAAATAATAGGGATACAACTGAATCTTTACGGTTCCACTAACCCGTTTTTGAGAGGACGTAAGAAACGCTTCAATGTCACGCATTACAGGGTCTAAATACTGAGCTTCATGCAATAAAGTACCATACCAATTGGCCAATGAATCTTTATGTAAGAGTTGCCAACGGGATAGGGTATGTTTTTCCAGCAGATGATGCGCTTTAATCAGTAACATAGGAGCAGGAGCTTCAAAACCTACTCTTCCTTTAATTCCTAAAATGGTATCTCCTACATGTATATCTCGTCCAATGGCATATTTTCCTCCTATTTCATTCAGTTTTTGAATTAATGCCACCGGATTCATTTTTTCTCCATTTAATCCGATAGGTTCTCCTTTAGAAAATTCAAGTTCAATTATGGAAGGAGTGGTTTCAGAGAGGGGAGTAGGGAAGGCCTCGTCCGGCAAAGGGAGATCAGAGGAAAGTGTTTCAACACCTCCTACAGAAGTTCCCCATATTCCTTTATTGATGGAATATTTTGCTTTTTCCCAATTCATGTTTATTCCGTTTTTTTGTAAGTAGTCAATTTCTTCTTGACGAGAAACATTTTCATCACGAATCGGTGTAATTATTTTTGATTTAGGGGAAATGACTTCAAAGGCTACATCAAATCGAATTTGATCATTACCGGCTCCCGTACTTCCATGAACTATATATTCCGCATTTATTTTTTTTGCATATTCCGCTATAGCCAGTGACTGAAATATTCTTTCTGCACTAACTGATAAGGGATAGGTATTGTTTTTTAATATGTTTCCATAAATGAGATAGCGTAAACAATTTTTATAAAATTTTTCAGTAATATCAATGGTTATATGATGATTGGAACCCAGCTCATATGCTCGTTTTTCAATTTGTTTTAATTCTTCTTCAGAAAATCCTCCGCTGTTTACTATAACTGTATGAACTTCCATATCGTGTTCTTTAGTTAGTTTAACCAAGGAATAGGAAGTATCAAGTCCTCCACTATATGCTAAAACTGCTTTTTTCATAATCAAGATTTTTTTAGATGGTTTTAATTTGGGAATTATTACAATCCTTTTTAGATTTTAAGTGAAATACTTCTTTTATTTTATTGAGATGAGTAATGACCTTTTTATCGAAACTATTTTTATGGGAGATATTATTATCTTTTTTTTGATCTTTAGGATCGAATAACATTCCGGTACATAAGCACATTTTATTTTGTTTACTTTGTAGAATATTAAAATTCGTACACGTTTTACAGCCATTCCAAAAATCAGGATCTTCAGTTAGTTCAGAAAAGGGTACCGGCTTATATCCTAATTCCGAATTAATTTTCATTACAGCCAAACCGGTAGTTATACCGAAAATTTTAGCTTCAGGAAATTTTTTGCGGGTATAATCAAAAATAAAATGTTTTATTTTTTTGGCTAAACCTATTCCTCTGTAGTCAGGATGAACAATTAATCCTGAATGGACGACGAATTCTCCGTTCTGCCATTTTTCTATATAACAAAAACCTGCAAATTTTGTATTATCAAGAGCTAAAATCGCTTGTCTTTGATCCATTTTTTTTTGGATGTATTCAGGTGTTCTTTTAGCAATACCTGTACCCCTTACAATAGCCGATTGGTAAATAGTTTCGCATATTTCTTCAGCGTACTGATAATGTTCTTCTGTTGCAACAACAATATTAATATTCATCTTATGTATAAATAATATAGTAAATGGATAAATTGAAAAAACAGTACTAGATAAATTACTGTATAAAAAACGGAAGTGTCGGCTTTGGAAAAATCGAAAATCAAAGCCTAACCTGCCTACTGAAGTAGATAGGGTAAGATAAAAGGGTAATTTTATTAACCGGCAATGTTAAATTGCGTAATAACATAACTAAGATTTTTAACTTTTAAAATCTAAATTAACATAACAAAAATAATAATTATTTTTTTATACGAATAAAATTTTTTAAAAATTATACGATTAAAAATAATTATTTTTAAGATATATTTTGTTTTTTAATTTTAAGTTTAAATAAATCAACAGTGTGAAATACTAGTGAACTATAATGATTATTCTATTCTTATAACAAACAAAATTTTCTAATTTTGTATTTAAAATGCTAATATTTTTTATATGGGATCTAAGATTACATTTTACATAGTACGTCATGGTAAGACAATTTTAAATACATTAAACAAAGTTCAAGGTTGGAGTGATACACCGTTAACAAAAGAAGGGATTGAGGTGGCAGAAAATTTGGGTAAAGGATTGAAAGATGTTAAATTTTCTTCAGCTTTTTGCAGTGATTTAAGGAGAACCAGAGAGACTATCAATATAATTTTAAAGAATTCAGATCAAAAAGAACTTCCGGTTACAGAAAAACCTGAATTAAGAGAAATCTGTTTTGGAGCGTATGAAACTGCCTTAGCTACGGAAATGTTTAAGGATGTTGCCTTATATCTACATTACACTAATGCTCAGGATTTATTTAATGATATCTTTGACAAGAATAAAGAAATAACTTATAAAGAAGCGGTCAATACCATAAGTATTTTAGATCCTATGAAAATGGCAGAAGATTTTAATACAGTTGAAAAAAGAACGCATAAAGCTTTATCGGATATCGTACAGATTGAAAGTAAGAATAAGGAAAATAAAAACGTTCTGATCGTATCTCACGGATTAAGTATAACTCTAATGCTTCATAATCTGGGAGGTAAAAGGTTATTTGTTAAGGATTTGGAAAACGCTTCAGTATGTAAAGTTGTATTTGAAGATGGAAAATATATCATCGAATCGGTTAATGATATGAGCTATGCAGAAAAAGGAAAAAATAGCTAAATATTTTTGAATTAAATTTTCACATAATAGTTTTGTAAAGTATCCATTGAGTTCGCAATTTTAAAGGGATTGTTAACTTACTATGAACTATTTTGAATTTTAGGTTATTATTTTACAGCGATTTAAAAGAAATAGTATTTCATTTTTTTAATATAAAAATATAATTTTTTTACGTTACCATAATAAATGGTAACATTTTAAAAATTAAGCTCTTGTAATTATATATTTATATTAACTTTTATGAATTTACGCCTTAAAATGATAAAAGAGCAACGTATAGGTGTTCTTTTGTTGCTCATAATTATATGTATTTTAGAATTATTAATTCATAGGAATGCTTTAATTTCTTCGATATTTGAGAATAATAATGCTACTCCTTTTCAATTTGTTGAAGAAATTAATGAACAGAATTTTAAGGTAAAGGATAAAAAAGATAAATTTATAGAACCTTTTAATCCAACTGATTATAATACAGAAGAATGGCAGAGTTTAGGTTTCTCTAAAAAACAAGCACAGGTAATTATTAACTATAAGGCTATGCTTGGAGGTAAATTTACTTCTAAAGAACAGCTTAAATCTTGCTATGTAATCTCCGAGGAAATGTATGCTAAAATATCTCCATTTCTGTTATTACCGGAGAACGGCTTTAATGAAACAACTACTAATTCTAGTAAAGTAAAGAAGAATCGGTTATTAACATTTGACCCGAATACATATAATGTAAACGATTGGATGCGTATAGGTTTTTCAGAAAAACAAGCGGAAAGCATTATAAGATATAAAAATTCTATCGGTGGAAAGTTCAAATCCAAAGAGGATTTAAAAAAATGTTATGTGATATCAACTGTAAAATATAATGAATTGGAATCGTACATTAAGCTTCCTTCTCAAAATATTGAAAATGCATCAAATATAAAAGTACTACAAATTTCCAATGAAAAAAAGGATATTAATACAGCATCTTTTAACGATATAAATTCCGTAATTGAAAATGAAATCATAACTAAAAGAATATTGAGTTTTAGAAAAGGATTAGGTGGTTTTGTGTCGATGGAACAAATTAAAGATGTTTATGATATAACTTCTGAAATGGTCTCAAGAATTTTTGATTCTTTCGTCTTAAATCCATTCCAAGTTCTTAAAATAAATTTACAAACAGCCTCAGAAGAAGATTTACACAAGCATATTTATTTAAGGAAGTATAAAAATAAAATTATAGAAGCAAGAAATAAGAAGAAAGATCCTTTACTTGTCATTAACGAATCAGATCCAAAATATCATTTTATAATTCAATACTTGGTTAAATAAAGAAGCTACTATATAGCTTCTTTATTTATAATTTATGAGAATGAAATTTAAATTTTAATTTCATTTACAATCTTAATTCCATATCCACTACTTAGAGGGAAATTTTTATTAGGATTGGTTGTTAAGACATTGATATTTTTTATTCTTAAATTTTTAATTATTTGTGCACCGATTCCTAAATCCCTTTCATCGGATTGTATGCCAAAATCAGCTATTTCTCCCGATATGTATTTTTTGAGTTCGCTCAAATGATTTTCAATTACATCTGTATTGGAAGGATTGTTTATAAAAATAATTACCCCTTTACCTTCTTCATTAATAAAATTAATAGCTCTATTTACAATAGTTTCTTCTCCTTGAGCAAGGGTTTTGAAAAGATCCAAATATATATTATTAGCACAAACTTTTACAGGTATGATTTCATCTTCATTAATTTCTCCCTTCACTAAGGCAAAATGAATTTGATCATTGGTTTTATCTTTATACGTTACAAATCGTAATTCACCATAATAGGTTTTGATTATTTCATCGTCGATTTTTTCAATCAAAGAATCATTTTTAAGACGATATGAAATTAAGTCTTTAATAGTTATAATTTTTAAATCAAATTTCTTAGCAACTTCCATTAATTGAGGCAAACGAGCCATTGTTCCATCCTCATTCATAATTTCAACTAAAACTCCGGTAGAAGGAAGTCCCGCTAATTGTAATAAATCGACTGTAGCTTCAGTATGTCCGTCTCTTTTAAGTACTCCTCCTTTTTTTGCAACTAAAGGAAAAATATGACCCGGACGTGCAAAATCACTTGGCTTGATATTTTCATCGACAAGAGCTTTAACGGTTTTGGATCGATCAGAAGCGGAAATACCTGTAGTAATCCCATGTCCAAGTAAATCTACTGAAACAGTGAAAGCCGTTTGCTTAGGGTCAGTATTTTTTCCGACCATGTATTCCAAGTCCAGTTCTTCAGCTCTTTTTTGAGTTAAAGGCGTGCAAATCAAACCCCTTCCGTACTTAGTCATAAAATTTATAGTTTCAGGTGTCATAGTTGAAGCTGCAGCAACAAAATCACCCTCGTTTTCACGATCTTCATCATCAACAACTATAATTACCTTTCCCTGTCTTAATTCTTCAAGAGCTTCTGATATGGTATTCATTTTTAAGTCTGTAATAATCATTGGTATCTACTGTGTTCTAATTTTTTTTGTTTGATAAATTTACTAATAAATCTTTTAAAAGGTTTTAAATAATTATCCACGTCAAATAGTTCAGAATCTCTCATGGATTTTATAGTTAGAAAAATTCCAACAGGTAGAAATATTGCATTAGGAATCCAAGAAGCCCAATAGGCGTCGATCACCTGATTTTTTGCTAAATTTTCCATATAAAGCCCTAAAATATAAAAAATGATAAATATTATTATGGCAACAACTACAGGTAAACCGACTCCCCCTTTTCTAATGATTGATCCTAGCGGAGCTCCTATCAAGAAAAATACAATACAGGTAACGGAATATGAAATGATATTTTTTTGCTGCCATAAAATCATTTTAGCTATAAATTTTTCTACCGCTTTCATTTCGGTGGCTTTTGAACCTAATTCATACTTAGAAAGAGTAACCTGATTTATGGCGGCTTTAACTAAATTATATTTAGTGTTTTCATCTAAGTTGGACCATTCAAACGGAAAATCTTCATTATAATGACTATAATCTAGGGAATCCAATGAGTTTGTTTCCCCTAATAAAAGCTTCATGCCATTTTCTCCAAGCCCTTTAAAGTACACAGTATTGGAAGTTTTGATGGAATCTATATAAGTGCTTAATTCGGATACTGATTTATATCTAAAATTATCCCCTTCGGATTGTTTATCTAATGACTTTTTAATTATATCCGAAATATCGTAATATTGTGTTAAGGTGTCAAACTTAATAGAATTACCCGGTTGTTTTTTTAGTTCATTTAAATTCTTACCTTTAATGTTATCTTGATATATATATCCATTATATAATTCAATTTTTAAGTAATGGTTATCTTTGGAAATTATATTTCCTTTATCTGCTATAATGGTTTGTTGATCTTCAAAAGGAGAAGCATTTTTATGAATAAATACTTGATCCCATTCACTATCATTTTCACCACTTTTCCTGCCAATTTTAATGCTTAAAGGATTCATTTCTTTAATAAATCGTCCTTCTTCAAAATTCAGGGCAGGTCTTGTTTGTGCAATATTGATGAGCATATTACGCGCTCTTCGTTGGTTTTCGGGAAGTGTGGTGTTACAGAAATAAAATAACCAGATGGCCAGTAAGACTACAAGACTAAAAAGAGGATACATTATTCGGGCTAATGAAATTCCAGCTGATTTCATTGCAGCTAGTTCATATCGCTCTCCGAAACCACCAAATGTCATAATTGATGACAACAAGATAGTTAAAGGTAAAACGAGACGAATCACATCCAAGCCCAGATAATATAATAATTTAGATATGTCCCATAAGTTCAGTCCTTTACCTAAAAATTTATCCATTTGGTTAAAGGCAAACTGAACTACAAAGATGAACATTAAAACGCTAAATATAAATAAAAAAGGACCAAAAAAAGTGCGGATAATATACCAGTCTAACTTTTTAATCATCTTTTATAACTCTGTTAGTGTGTAATCTTTATAGTTATTTTTATCAAATGTAAGTAAAGATTTATTTACAATTAAATTTTCTTTAAAATCAATGATCATTAAAATTAAAGAACTTCCGTCGTTATAATTTTCAGATACTCTTATGATCTTATTATTAGAAAGAGCAAGAAGTATAGATTTTGATTTTTTGGTATCAATAGGAACCAATTTAATAACGGAACATTTAACATTATTAATAGTTGTATTTCCTTCAAAAGTAATATTAAAACCGCTTTTATAAAGACTTAAAATATTGGTAGGAGATAGGCTTTCACCGTCTTCTTTATCAGAAGAAGTGATTTCTTTATCTTCCTTAGAAATAGTGTAAATCTTATTTCCGTCATAAATTTGGGTAATACTGGGCAGAATTAAATGATACTTTTCTTTAGCGGCATAAACCTGTCCAATTTCAGATATACTTTTTTGTCCGGGTATAGAATATAAATAATTGAATTTTACGTAAAATGTTGAATTTTGGCTGAGTTTCGCACTAGCTGTATCTAAAAGTCTTTTTGCTTCCGGATCAATTTTTTGAGCCCATATTAAAAATGAAGAACAAATAAATAAGAATGCAAATATCTTTTTCATATTATTAGGTAATGTTTTTTAGGGGTTTAAATTTTCCAATAATTGTTCCAAACTAACCAGGTCGGTAACCAGAACTTTACGTGCCTTACTTCCTTCGAAAGCCCCGACAATGCCGAACGCTTCAAGTTGGTCCATAATTCTTCCGGCTCTATTATAACCCAATGATAATTTACGTTGAATCAAAGAGGTGGATCCTTGTTGAGCGGTTACAATTACTCGAGCAGCATCATTAAAAAGCTCATCTCTTTTTGCTTCAACCGCATCGTTTGAGCTTACACTTGAATTTTCTTCATAAAATTCCGGCAATAAATAAGCATCAGGATATCCTTGTTGAGAACCAATATATTCCGTTATTTTATCAACCTCGGGTGTATCAACAAAGGCACATTGCATACGTATCAACTCATTACCGGTAGTAAACAACATATCTCCTTTCCCGATTAATTGATCGGCTCCATTTCCATCTAAAATAGTTCTTGAATCTATTTTTGAAGTTACGCGAAATGCAACACGAGCGGGGAAGTTGGCTTTAATCATTCCGGTAATAACATTTACGGAAGGCCTTTGTGTAGCTATAATAAGATGAATTCCTATGGCTCTGGCCAACTGAGCTAATCTGGCGATAGGAAGCTCTACTTCTTTTCCGGCGGTCATAATTAAATCAGCAAATTCATCAATAACCAAAACAATATACGGTAAGAATCGATGACCTTTTTCAGGATTTAATTTACGTTCCTTAAATTTTTGGTTATATTCTTTGATGGTTCTTACATAAGCTGATTGGAGAAGCTTGTAACGATTATCCATTTCCACACAAAGTGAATTCAAAGTATTAATCACTTTAGTCGTATCGGTAATAATGGCTTCATCCGTATCCGGTAATTTTGCAAGAAAATGACGTTCAATTTTGTTGTATAAGGTAAGTTCCACCTTTTTAGGGTCTACAAACACGAATTTTAATTCGCTAGGATGTTTTTTGTATAACAGAGAAGTTATAATGGCGTTTAATCCCACCGATTTTCCCTGTCCTGTAGCCCCGGCCATGAGCATGTGAGGCATTTTAGCTAAATCTGTAACGAAAGTTTCATTAGATATGGTTTTTCCAAAAACAATTGGTAATTCCATATCGATTTTTTGAAATTTTTGTGAAGCGATAACCGAACGCATGGAAACCATCGTTGCGGTACTATTGGGTACTTCAATACCGATAGTTCCTTTTCCGGGTATCGGAGCAATAATACGAATTCCTAAAGCTGCAAGACTAAGGGCTATATCATCTTCCAAATTTTTAATTTTGGAAATACGGATACCTGCTTCAGGAATAATTTCATATAAAGTTACTGTTGGACCGACCGTTGCTTTGATACTTGAAATTCCAATGCCATAATTTGCAAGTGTTGTTACAATTTTATTTTTATTTTCTTCTAACTCTTCACTGTTTATCGTAATGTTATTATTCGTATTATAATTAGTTAAAAGATCAAGAGTAGGGTATTTATATTTAGGTAAATCTAATTTAGGATCATAAGGTCCGAATTGGTCATAAATATTTTTATTAGGCTCATTTTCAGATAAAATTTCTTCTTTTTTAGTTTCTTCTATAGTCAGCGAAATATCATCTTCAACCGTTTCTTCTGTAGTAGGAATATCAATTTCTAATTCTGTAGAATGAGTGGTTGTGTCAGGATGGGAAGATTCTTCTACCGATATATTGGTATTGGATAAATTTATAGGATTACTTTCCTCTTCTATTAGTGATTCGGCTTGTTGTATACCTGTTAAATTTTCTTCTTGAATTTCATTTTTTGTTGGAACTTTTGAGATAACAGTTTCAGATTGAACGGTTTTAGGCTCTTTTATTTTCTCATAAATTTGGTCTTCTTCAAAAGGTTCTTTTAAAACATCCTCTTCTTTTTCTTTTTTAGACGGTTTGAAAGAAGGTGTTGAATGCAATTTAGATTTTACATGATCCACGCTCAAATTAAATTCAAGGATAAAATATATTGACAGGGTCAGCAACAATATAATACCTGTACCCACACTGCCCAATAATGATTTTAAATAGTCATATACTTCATAGCCTATCAAACCGGAAAGCAACCATTTAGATCCGAAAATCATAGCTAGAAATATAGGGGTCCAAATAATAAAGAAAATTCCATGAGAGAGAAGTTTCCATATTTTTAGAATTTCTTTATTAAATAATACTTTAAAAGATAAAATAAATAAGAAGAACGGAATAAAAAATGCAATAACTCCTACACCATCAAAAATAAATATTTCCCCTAAGTAAGCGCCTGTTTTACCGATTATATTTTGCGCTGTAACATTTTTATTTAGATAAGAAGTTAATTGGCTTTGATCTTCTTTCCAATTAAAGTAAAATGAGAGGAATGAAATAAATAAGATGATGGAAAAGCTAAATAAAACTAAACCAAGGATTGTTTTTAATAAGGGCTTTTTTTTATTATTTTTATTATCTTGTGGATTGTTCTCCATATTTATTTATAAATAAATTTAAAATTACAAATTTTATAGTTTCTATTAGATTTATATTTTGTTTTAATAATGGTATTTTATTATATATAAATAGGTGAATAAAAACTTTATTCACCTATTAAACTATTTTGACGTTTTCAAAAAGTAAATTTATCTTCTTGAACCAAGAAATCTAAGTAAAAATAAGAAAAGGTTAATAAAATCTAAATAGAGAGACAAGGCACCTTGAATCGCAATTTTAGAATAACTTTCTCCATCTTCAGAGTTTATTTGTGATCCTATATTTTTCAGAGTTTGAGTATCATAAGCAATTAATCCCACAAATATTAAAACTCCAACTACTGAAATAATTAAATCCAACATGGAGTTATTTAAGAAAATATTGACAACTATGGCTAATAGTACACCTAGTAAAGCCATGAATAGAATTCTTCCAAATTTTGTAAGATCTGTTTTGGTAAAATAACCATATAAACTCATTATAGCAAATGTACCGGCAGTAATAAAAAATGTGGTAGCTATAGATGAAAAGGTATAAGCCAAGAAAATCATAGCCAAAGTCATTCCGTTTAAAAAAGAATAAAACAAAAAGACTGCCGATGCTAATCCTAAAGTCATTTTATGGATTGCTCCGCTTAAAGCAAATACTAATCCTAATTCGCCTAAAATTAAAGCATAATATAAGAAAGTAGGGCCGGTAGTACCAAACATTAAGCTTAATAATCCCGGAGAATTTGCTGTGAAATAAGCAGTAAAACCACTTATAAATAAAGCCAAGCTCATCCACATATATACTTTAGATATAAATGTAGCTTGCTGTTTAGCTATGGCATTTTTTTGAAACGATGGTTCAAGAGTGTTTCCGTAATCTTTATAATCCATTTGCTTAGTTATTTATTATTTCAAATATACAATATTTTGTATTACATAAAAAGTCAATATCTATTCCAAAAATTATTTATGAAATTTTGTCATATTTATAAAATTCGCTTTACCATTTGGATATCTTATCTACACGCATTTGATGTCTTCCCCCTTCAAATTGAGTGGATAAAAAAGTATCAATTATATCCTGAGCTAATTCTTTGGCAATGAAACGCGCAGGAATGGAAAGCACATTCGCATTGTTATGTTGTCTGGCTAAACGGGCAATATCTGTTTGCCAACAAAGGGCACAACGTATTCCGGAATGTTTATTTGCGGTTATGGATACCCCTTCGCCGCTGCCACAGAAAAGTATGCCGAAATCAAATTCATTTTTCTCAACAGCAATAGCTAAAGGATGTACAAAATCCGGATAGTCTACACTTTCTCCCGAATAGGTTCCAAAATCATGTACCTGGTTTCCTTTTTCAGTGAGATATTTAAATATATAATTTTTATATTCAAATCCTGCATGATCTGAAGCTAATGCGATTTTCATGACCTATTATTTTAAATTTTTGATTCTAAATTTTTTAAACGTTGTAAGCTTTCTGTTTTTCCTATTATTTCCATAATAACCGGAATATCCGGTCCTTTAAGATCACCAACTAGAGCCAAACGTAAGGGTTGCATTACTTTTCCAAATCCCAATCCTGAGTTTTCCACAAATTTATGAATCTTGTCATGTAATTCTTTTTCGGTGAAAGAAACAGACTCGAGATTAGAAATTAATTGAGTAAGTATTGCTTTAGTATCGTCTTTGACAACCTTTTTATAACTTTTTTCTTGGTAAGTTGAAGGCGTAATCCAGAAAAAAGAACCTACTTCCCATATTTCTTTTACAAAATTAACTCTTTCTTTTAATAGTTCGATGATTCGAATATCTTTAGTGTCTTCTGTCTTAATACCTTTTTCTTTCAAAATTTTTTGAAATTCAGGGAGTAAGTCAGAGGCTTTGGATTTAATAATATATTCATGATTAAACCATTTTGCTTTATCAGGATTGAAACGAGCTCCTGCTTTATGGACTTTTTCCAATTCAAACTCTTGGATCATTTCGTTCAGAGATAGTATTTCCTTGTCATTAGAAGGTGACCATCCTAATAATGCCAACATATTTATAAAGGCTTCAGGCAGGTAACCTTCTTCTCTGTATCCGATGGAGGAAGTACCTTCTTTTTCGTTTTTCCAAGCAAGAGGAAATACAGGAAATCCGTATTTATCCCCATCTCGTTTGCTCAATTTACCCTTACCTTCCGGTTTTAAAATCAAAGGCAAATGGGCAAATTCCGGTGATTTCCATCCCAGTGCTTCATAGAGCAATACATGTAAGGCGAGGGAAGGAAGCCATTCTTCTCCTCTTATCACATGGGTAATTTCCATGGTATGGTCATCTACTATATTGGCAAAATGATAGGTAGGCATTCCGTCAGTCTTAACTAAAACTTTATCATCTAAAATAGATGTATCGATAGAAAAGTTGCCTCGAATAATATCTTTTAAAACCAAAGTTCTGTGTGGCGGGATTTTAAATCGGATCACATAAGGAACTCCCTCATTTAATTTTTTTTGGACTTCATCGGGCGATAGAGAGAGGCTATTATTGAGTTGATTTCTGATTTCATGGTTGTAAGAAAATACTTTGCCTTGTTCCTCATACTCTTTTCGTAACTTTTCTAATTCTTCCGGCGTGTCAAAAGCCAGGTAAGCGAAATCTGTTTTAAGTATTTCTTCGATATATTTTTTATAGATGTCTTTTCTTTCAGATTGTTTATATGGAGCATAGGGCCCTCCTTTTTCCGGACTTTCATCCAATTCTAAGTCACACCATTTCAACGATTCACTTATGTATTTTTCGGCATCTTCAACATAGCGGTTTTGATCGGTATCTTCAATACGCAAGATAAATTTTCCCTTATTTTTTTTTGCAAAGAGATAATTATATAAAGCGGTTCTTACTCCTCCAATATGTAAATATCCGGTAGGACTGGGTGCAAATCGAACTCTGATTTCTGACATTTTCTATATTTTTCTACGCAAAAGTAACAAAGAAAATAGATATTTGATAATTATTTAAACGTTTAATTTACAAATCTTTTATTTTGTTTTTATAATAATTAAAATAAAGTATAATTTGAATAAAATCTTTTATCTTAACATAGTATATAAGAACATATATAATTATAGTATTATCCTATACATTTACATTTAATTAACGGCTAACTTAATAACACCTTAAGTTAGAAATGTTGAAGATTATTAGTTATAAATTTAAATGTAATTTTGAAAAAATAGAAAATAAAAAAAGGAATATATTACTTTATATATTCCTTTTTAAATTTTATTAATTAGTTATTTTCCGGTCGTAATTCTCTAACAACAGCTCCGGCCTTCCACATTTCGCTTTCACGAAGAGCTTTAAGTTCTTCTTCCAATTTTTCGCGATAGTCAGGCTTAGAGTTGGTGTCGATTGATCTTTGTGCTTCATTTCCTGAAGCTACTTCTGCATATAATTTAGCAAATACAGGTTTAGTGGCATCATGAAAAGGAGTCATCCAATCTAATGCACCTCTTTGTGCAGTAGTAGAACAGTTTGCATACATCCAGTCCATACCTTTTTCAGCAAAAAGAGGCATTAAAGATTGTGTAAGTTCTTCTACTGTTTCATTGAAAGCTTCAGATGGAGTATGTCCGTTTTCACGTAACACTTCATATTGAGCTAATAAAATTCCTTGAATAGCCCCCATTAAAGTACCTCTTTCCCCAGTTAGATCAGAATAAACTTCACGTTTAAAGTCAGTTTCAAATAAATATCCTGAACCAACACCAATACCTAAAGCGATAGTTCTGTCTTTAGCTTTACCGGTAGCATCCTGGAAAATTGCATAACTGGAGTTTAACCCTCTTCCTTCTAAGAACATACGTCTAAGGCTGGTTCCTGATCCTTTAGGTGCAACTAAAATTACATCAATATCTTTAGGAGGTATAATTCCGGTGCGGTCGTTAAAAGTAATACCGAAACCATGAGAAAAATATAAAGCTTTACCGGCAGTTAAGTGAGGTTTTAATTTAGGCCAAACCTCAATTTGTGCGGCATCTGACAATAAATATTGAATAATAGTTCCTTTTGATGCTGCTTCTTCTATATCAAATAAAGTTTCACCCGGAACCCAACCGTCTGCAATAGCCTTATCCCAGGTTTTACCTCCTTTACGTTGTCCAACGATTACATTGAAGCCGTTATCTCTTAAATTTAATGCTTGTCCGGGACCTTGTACTCCATATCCAATAACAGCAATGGTTTCATCTTTTAATGTTTCCCTAGCTTTTTCTAAAGGAAACTCATCACGAGTAATTACATTTTCAATTACTCCACCAAAATTCATTTGTGCCATTTTGTTAGTATTTTTAATTTTTTATTAAAGATTCTTTTATTTTTAATTCACTTAACATATCACTTAAGCGTTCTATTTTTGAAGTATTTACAGCTATTCTTCCAGAACGAATAAATTGCAATACTTTAATATTTTCACTCAATTCTTGAAACAAAGCTTGCGTATCGGTGTAATGCCCTGTTTTTTGAATGACAACACAAATCTCGTTAATTTCAAGTATCTGAGCATTATATTTTCTAATTAAATTTTCCACCGAACCAATTTTTAAAAATTCAGGAGTGGGTAATTTATACAAAGCAATTTCCTGATGAATTAATTCATCGTCGGTATTATAGTAAGATTTCAACACATCCACGCATTTGTCGATTTGTTTTACTACTTTTTCAATCATTTCTTTATCACAAAGTACCGTTATGGTAAATTTATGTATGCCTTCAATAGCTGACGGCGATACCGATAAAGTTTCAATATTTAAAAATCTTCTGGTAAAAACACTGGTTACTTGACCTAAAAGTCCTACAGTGTTTTCAGAAAATATAGTTACAGTATATAACGTTTTATTTTTCATGGTTATTTCTACTTTTTAGCATATAAAACAGCAAAGTCATAATATTTATAAAGACAATCAACATGTTTAAAACCCGCATCTTTCAGCCATTTTAATTGGGCAAGTATGGGACTTCTTTTGTCTAATTTAATTCTTTCATACGAAGCATTAATTTCATCAGCGGTAAGTCCGCTATTTTCAATTTGATATCTCCAACGGGTATCATAAAATTTTGAAAAATAATCATCTTCACCGCAAACTTGCTCTGCATTTATAAATGTGCCCTCCTCTTTAAGATAAGAAAAAATGGAATTATAAAGTTTAATTTTATCCGAGTCTTCCAAGTGATGAATAGCCAATGAGGACACGACGGCATCAAATGGTTGTGTCGATGTATATGTGGTAAAATCTTGTCGAATTATATGGATAGAGGTATTAGTTTCAAACCTATTTTTAGCAACTTCTAACATTTTTTCTGACAGATCAACCAAAGTAATTTGAGCATTTGGATATTTTTGAAGAACAAATTCGGATAATAATCCGGTACCGGCCCCTAAATCTAAAATTTTAGGAGAAGATGATGAAAGGTTTATATTTTCAACCGCTATTTTATAAAAATCTTGAAAACAGGGAATTAATTTTCTTCGCTGTTTATCGTATTGTTGGGCGACAGAGTTAAATTGAGTTTCAATAGTTTCCATAACATAGATTTATATTTGGTTAGTTTCTCCTAATAAAATGTTAGTAACACACGAACCGGCCGGAATCATCGGATATACCATACCCTGAATTTCAACCTGAACATCTAACAAGTAAGATCCCTTATGATTAATCATTTCTTCAATTGCCTGATCCAACTCTTCTCTTTTACTTATGGTTTTAGATTTAATATTGTAGGCCTTTGCAATAGCTTCAAAATTTGGATTTTTCATAAGAGTTTCAGAGTATCTTTTGTCAAAAAACAATTCTTGCCATTGACGCACCATACCTAGAAAATGGTTGTTTAATATGATAATTTTTACATCAATGTCATATTGCATGATTGTTCCCAATTCTTGAATTGTCATTTGAATTCCGCCATCGCCCACAAATAAACAAACGGTTCGATCAGGAGCACCAATTTTTGCTCCAATGGCAGCCGGCAAACCAAATCCCATAGTACCAAGTCCTCCGGAAGTAATAACACTTCGGCTTTGTTTATATTTAAAATATCGAACGCCCATCATTTGGTTTTGTCCAACATCGGTAACTAAAATACCTTCATGATGGGTAGCTTCAGATACTTTTCTTACGACTTCTCCCATTTTTAAGCTTCCGGATTCAGGATACAATTCTTTTTCAATTACAGCATCGTATTCTTTCTCGTAATATTCTTTAAAACTGTCTAACCATTCGGTGTGCTTATTTTCGTTAACTAATTGGGTTACCTCTGCTAAAGTTGCTTTTGCATCACCTAAAACTTTTACATGAGTTTTTACGTTTTTATCAATTTCGGAAGGATCAATATCAAAATGAATAATTTTTGCCTGTTTAGCATACGTTTTTAAATCACCGGTTACCCGATCATCAAATCGCATACCTATAGCTATTAAAACATCACATTCATTAGTTTTCACATTTGGGGCTACATTACCATGCATACCTAAAAGTCCCACATTTAAAGGGTGGTCAGTAGGAATGGCCGATAAACCTAACATCGTGGATGCGGCGGGAATATCAGCTTTTTCCAAAAACTTTTTAAGTTCTTCTTCCGCTCCGCTTAAGATAACTCCTTGACCGATTAACGCCAACGGTTTTTTAGCTTCATTGATAAGTTTGGCTGCTTCACGGATTTCTTCCGGTTTTAAATCCGGAATGGGTTGATAACTTCTTATAAAATTGATTTTTGCAGGGGCATATTCGATTTGTCCTTGCAAAGCATCTTTGGTTATGTCTAAAACTACCGGACCTTTACGACCATTACTGGCTATATAAAAAGCTCTGGCTACAGCCCAGGGAATATCTTCTGCATTTCGTATCTGATACGTCCATTTACTGATCGGCTTGGTTATTCCTACCACATCAGCTTCTTGAAAAGCATCACTTCCCAGTAAACCGGAAAACACTTGTCCCGAAATTACTACCAGGGGAGTACTGTCAATCATGGCATCTGCTATCCCTGTTACTGTGTTAGTGGCACCCGGACCAGAAGTTACCAAAACGATTCCGGGTTTTCCTTTGGCACGGGCATAGCCTTGTGCAGCATGTGCCGCCGCCTGTTCATGACGTACAAGAATATGATTGATTTTATCTTTATAATCGTATAAAGCATCGAATACCGGCATAATAGCGCCTCCCGGATATCCGAATATGGTATCTACCCCTTCTTTAAGTAAGGATTGTATTAAAGCCTCACTTCCTGAAATATTAGTATTCATAGTCTTTATTCTTATTGTTTAGTCATTTATTATATTATTCTTACTGCCCCTAAATCAGCAGAGCTAACCATACTAGCATAAGCCTTTAAAGCTTTTGAAATTTTTCGATCTCTTTGCGGTTTAAATGCATTTGATCCTTTGGAAATTTCTTGTTCCCTTCGGAATTTCAATTCTTCATCGGATATTTTAACATTAATGGTTCGATTAGGAATATCGATTTCAATGATGTCTCCATCTTCAACCAAACCAATGGCTCCTCCGGCTGCAGCTTCGGGAGAAACGTGCCCTATAGATAAACCTGAAGTTCCTCCCGAAAATCTACCATCTGTAATTAAGGCGCATTCTTTTCCTAAGTGCTTAGATTTTATGTATGAAGTAGGATAGAGCATTTCTTGCATGCCGGGTCCTCCTTTAGGTCCTTCATAAGTAATAATTACTACATCACCCGATTGAACTTTTCCCGATAAAATACCCTCACAAGCGGCATCTTGAGATTGAAATACTTTAGCAGTTCCTGTAAACTTAAATATACTTTCGTCAACACCTGCGGTTTTAACAACACAGCCGTTCAGGGCAATATTTCCTTTCAATATTGCTAAACCACCATCCTTAGTATAGGCATGATTCCAATCTCGAATACATCCTTCGGAACGATCGATATCCAGAGTAGAATAGGTTGAATTTTGTGATCCCATTACTAAGTTAAATTTATTCCCCGGTGCCGATTGGTATAAATCCAATGCTTCTTGAGTAGGGTTTGGTTTAGTAATATCGTATATATCTATTGCTTCTTTTAAAGTATAACCATCGATACGGTGGGTAGATGTATCTATTAAATCAGCTTTAGCCAATTCTCCTAAAATACCTATAATTCCTCCCGCTCTATTTACGTCTTGTATATGATATTTTGTTGTATTAGGAGCAACTTTACAAAGACATGGCGTTTTTCTTGATAATGCATCAATATCGTCCATAGTGAAATCTACTTCAGCTTCATTGGCAATAGCTAATAAATGAAGGATAGTGTTTGTAGAACCTCCCATTGCTATATCTAGCGCCATTGAATTTAAAAAAGCTTGTTTCGTTGCAATATTTCTAGGTAAAACCGATTCGTCTCCCTCTTGATAATATTTATAAGCGTTTTTAACAATTAGGGCAGCTGCATCCTTAAATAATTTTTTTCTGTTTGCGTGAGTGGCCACTATAGTTCCATTTCCGGGAAGTGCTAATCCAATTGCTTCGTTTAAACAATTCATGGAATTAGCCGTAAACATACCGGAACATGATCCGCAAGTTGGACAGGCAGATCGTTCAATGGCATTCACTTCTTTATCTGAAACCGTTGAGTCTGCAGATTTAATCATAGCATCTATTAAATCTAAATGTTGATTATTTAATTCTCCGGCTTCCATAGGACCTCCGGAAACAAATATAGTCGGTATGTTGAGGCGCATGGAGGCCATAAGCATACCCGGAGTAATTTTATCACAGTTACTTATGCAAATCATGGCATCTGCTTTATGCGCATTTACCATATATTCAACACTATCGGCAATTAAATCCCTGGAAGGAAGAGAATATAGCATTCCATCGTGTCCCATGGCTATTCCGTCGTCTATGGCAATGGTATTGAATTCGGCAGCAAAACAGCCTAAAGCTTCTATTTCTGATTTTACAAATTGACCTATCTGATGCAAGTGCACGTGTCCGGGTACAAATTGAGTAAATGAATTGACAATTGCGATTAAAGGCTTCCCCATTTGTTCCTCGCGCATACCGTTAGCTCTCCATAGAGCTCGGGCTCCAGCCATTCTTCGACCATGTGTACTGGTGTGACTTCTTAACTGGTATTTCATTTTTTTAGTTTATTTTATTTTTTATAAAATTTAAGCCCTTTCCTTAATAAGAGAAAGGGCTTATGAATATTTTTAATAACTACAATTGATTTTACGTATATCCCTTTCTCTGATTAATACATATTGACCAGAACGAGAAGAAGTAATAGTATGTAGTTATGTTGATACATTGGTTTTAAGTATAAATTTTATAATAATGGGACAAAATTAAGATTGTTTTTTGTTATGTCCAAATATTATTTGTAAATAAAATAATATTTGATGAAATTAAATTAAAATTTAATGTTAAAAATATAAATTAAAGTTTGCTATTTATATTGTATTGATTTATTCAATGGTGATTTTTTTTGTATTTTGGATATACTCTGAAATTTATGAATCTTTTTATAATAATTAATTAAAAAACAAGTAACCTAAATAATTTTATTTATCTAATTAGTAAGGTAAACAGATAATTTATTAATTGAAAAAGACAGTTATTCTTTAAAGTAGAATTTCTTTTGGTTATAACTAGATTTTAAAGTTTTATAAATCAAATAAGAAATAAAAGGACTTCATTATATGAAAGCCCTTTTATTAACTAAACTATGAATTTTTAATATATTCTACAATCCAATTACCAACTTCAGAAGTTGAATAAGCTTTACCATCGAATGCGATGTCCTCGGTAACTATTTTTTGTTCCATTGAAGCGTCCACCGCTTTTCTGATTAGTGCTCCTTCTTCTTTTAAATCAAAAGCATATTCAAACATTAATGCCGCAGAAAGTATGGTAGCTAGTGGATTTGCTATATTTTTTCCGGCAGCTTGCGGGTAGGAACCATGTATGGGTTCAAAAACGGAAGTATGAATACCGATTGAGGCAGAAGGTAACATTCCTAAAGATCCGGTTATAACGGAAGCTTCATCGGTGAGTATATCTCCGAAAAGATTTTCTGTAACTAAAACATCAAAACGCTTAGGCCATTGAATAATTTGCATGGCAGCATTATCAACAAACATATATTCAGTTTCGATATCGGGAAATTCTTTTTCAATCTCTTGAGATACCTGTCTCCATAAACGAGAAGAGCAAAGTACATTTGCTTTATCAACTATAGTCAGTTTTTTATTTCTTTGTCCTGCAAGTTTATAAGCTAGCCTAACAATTCTTTCAATTTCTTCTCTGGTATATACACAAGTGTCGTAAGCGGTATTACCATCTTCACTTCTTCCTTGAGGACGACCAAAATATAAACCTCCGGTTAATTCTCTTACGCACATAAAATCTGCACCGTCAACAAGATCAGGACGAAGCGGAGATTTATGTAGTAAGGATGGAAAGGTATTTATAGGACGAAGGTTTGCGTATAACCCTAGCTCTTTTCTCATTTTTAATAGACCTTGTTCCGGACGAACTTTAGCAGATGGATTGTTGTCATATTTAGGGTCTCCGATAGCTCCAAATAAGACGGCATCTGAATCCATACATAAATCATGGGTTTCCTGCGGATATGGATTTCCGGTTTTGTCTATAGCTATTGCTCCAACTAAAGCTTCTTTAAAAGTAAGCTCATGATTAAATTTTGTGCATATAGCTTTAGTTACTTCTAAGGCTTGAGCTATGATTTCAGGGCCTATCCCGTCTCCGGGTAATACGGCTATATTTAATTTCATTTTGTATATTCTTTATATTTATATTCTTTATTTGTTATGCTTTTTTAATCCTTATACCGGTTTAGGATTAAAAAGTTTTCATCATACCTGAATTTAAAGCGTTAGTACATTTTAGTTTGGAAATAATTTCCGTATCAAAATTATATAAACGATTAAAATTTTTAAATTATATAAGTTGAAAACCTAATTTCCTTAAATAATTACCAATTTTAATGAAGGTTTTCAATTATATTCAGCATTTTTTCAGTCGCTTTTATAGCAGCTTCTGTTTGATCAGCATCCAGTCCTCTAGTTTTAAATTCGTAATCATTTAACTTCCAAGATATAACCGTTTGTACAAGAGCATCCGTTTGTCCTCCGGGTGGAATAATTACTTTATAATTAGTAAGAATAGGTTTAGCCTTGTTCAATTTTTCATAAATGAGACTGATAGCTTCAGAGAATGCATCGTATTGTCCATCACCTGATGCTGTTTGTTCATACATTTTTCCGTCAATTTCCATACGAATGGATGCTGTTGGATGCAAACCTTTACTTAAAACTAAAGCATAAGAAAGTATTTTCACTTTCTTTTCATTTTCATTGGTATTTAAAACATCCGAAATGATGAATGGGAGGTCTTCTTGTGTAATAATTTCTTTTCTGTCTCCTAATTCAATAACTCGGTTGGTTACTTTAATCATATCTTTTTCATCCAATTCAATTCCTAAAGCTTCAATATTTTTTTTAATATTAGCTTTTCCGGATAATTTACCCAGAGCATATTCTCGAACTCGACCGAATCGATCCGGATGCAAATCATTGTAATATAGATTGTTTTTATTGTCACCGTCGGCATGTATTCCGGCTGTTTGGGTAAAAACATTTTCTCCGATTACCGGTTGATTGGATGAAATATTTAGTCCTGAGTAGGTTTCTACCACACGACTTACTTTATTTAACATGTATTCTTTTACGGAAGTCTTTATCTTCATCTGATCATGGAGAACAGCAATTACACTGGGTAATGGAGCGTTTCCGGCTCTTTCTCCTAATCCGTTCATGGTAACATGAATTCCTTGAATTCCGGAATCTACTGCGGCCATTACATTGGCAACAGCCAAATCGTAATCATTGTGCGCATGAAAATCAAAGTGAATATTCGGGTAACGAAGAACTATTTCCGTACAAAAAAGTTTTGTGTTAAGGGGGTTAAGAATTCCTAAAGTATCAGGAAGCATAAAACGTTGGATAGGAAGGTCTTTCAGTTGATCTATCATAAAAAAAACATAGTCTTTTGAATGAATCATACCATTAGACCAATCTTCCAAATATATATTCACCGAAATCCCCATGGATTCTGCAAGTGAAATATCATGCTTAATATCTTTTACATGTTGTTCGGGTGTTTTGCGTAATTGTTCTGTTACATGTTTAAGAGACCCTTTGGTTAATAAATTGATAGTTTTACACCCGGCTCTTTTTATCCAATCTAAGGACACCCCTTTGTCAACAAATCCTAAAATTTCTAACTTATCTAAGTGTCCGGCGTTCTCTGCCCAAGAGGCTATTTTTTGAACAGTTAAAAATTCTCCTTCAGAAACTTTAGCAGAAGCAATTTCCAATCTATTTAATCCCATATCTATGAGTAGACGGGCAACGCTTAGTTTTTCTTGCATGGAAAATGAAACCCCGGAAGTTTGCTCTCCATCACGGAGAGTGGTATCCATAATTTCTATCATACTGTTGTTTTTATTAATGATACGTGATAGACCCAATGGGACCTTTACTTAGAAAAATGAGATGATAAAATCGAATCTAATTTAGTATTGAAAAACACGGTTTTTTTCATATTCTTCAATTTTATCTTTTTTAGATAATAAATAATCTATATCATCAAGCCCTTGAAGAAGGCACTCTTTTTTATAAGAGTTAATGTCAAAAATTTCCGTTTTTCCCGTCTTATTATTGGTAATTGTTTGCTTTTCCAGATCAATAGTAATAGTATTATTAGGGTCTGAATGGACATTTTCGAAAAGATCCGATAAAAATTCAGGACTTACTACTACCGGAAGTAATCCGTTGTTAAGGGAATTATTTTTAAAAATATCAGCAAAATAGCTGGAAACCACTGCACGGAAGCCATATCCGGAAACTGCCCAAGCAGCATGTTCTCTACTGGAACCGCTTCCGAAATTCTTTCCTGCAACTAATATGTTCCCGCTGTATGTTGGATTATTCAATACAAAATCCGGTTTTGGATTTCCGGTTTTATCATATCTCCAATCAGCGAATAAATTATCTCCGAAACCTTCTTTATTAGTAGCTTTTAAGAAACGTGCGGGTATGATTTGGTCTGTATCCACATTTTCAATTGGTAGTGGAACATAGGTTGATGTTATCGTTTTAAATTTTTCCATTTTGTTTTTTTAGAGGATTAGTTTAGTTTTCTAGGATCGGATATTTTTCCTGTTACAGCAGCAGCAGCAGCTACTAAAGGGCTGGCCAAAATTGTTCTAGCTCCGGGACCCTGTCTTCCTTCAAAGTTTCGGTTAGTGGTGGAAACGGCATATTTTCCGGCCGGAACTTTATCATCGTTCATAGCAAGACAAGCAGAACAACCGGGTTGACGAATTTCGAATCCTGCTTCTTCTAATATTTTATATAATCCTTCGTCGATAAGTTGTTGAGCTACACGATGACTTCCGGGAACTAACCAAGCGGTTACATTTTCTGCTTTTTTCTTGCCTTTTACAAAATTTGCAAAGGTTCTAAAATCTTCAATTCTTCCGTTGGTACAACTTCCAATAAATACATAGTCAATGGGTTTTCCTTCCATTTTTTCTCCCGGATTAAAGCCCATGTAATCCAATGATTTTTTGAAAGATATTTTACCGGTTTCATCCAATCCGTCTAAAGTAGGTATGGATCCGGTTATAGATACTCCCATACCCGGGTTAGTACCGTAGGTAACCATAGGTTCAATCTTAGTAGCGTCAAAAGTATATTCTTTATCGAATTGGGCTCCTTCGTCGGTTTTCAACGTTTTCCAGTATTCAACTGCTTCCTTCCATTTATCTCCTTTAGGAGCAAAGTCTTTACCTTTAAGATATTCAAATGTAGTTTCATCCGGTGCAATTAATCCGCCTCGTGCGCCCATTTCAATACTTAAATTACAAAGAGTCATTCGTTGTTCCATATTAAGGTTTCGAATAGCTTCTCCTGCATATTCAACAAAATAACCGGTAGCTCCTCCTGTGGTAAGGGTAGATATCATATATAATGCTAAATCTTTAGCTGTTACTCCTTCACTTAGGGCTCCGTTAAAATTAATTCTCATTGTTTTGGGTCTGCTTTGAAGAATACATTGAGTGGCCAAAACCATTTCAACCTCACTGGTTCCGATTCCAAATGCAATAGCTCCGAAGGCACCGTGTGTAGAAGTGTGACTATCTCCACAAACGATGGTCATTCCCGGTTGGGTATAGCCGTTTTCAGGACCAATAATGTGAACCACTCCGTTTCTCTCATTTCCAAGAGCATAAAGGGTAAGACCAAATTCTTCCGCATTTTTAGAAAGAGTATCTAATTGTTTTTTGGATACAGGATCTTTTACCGGTTGATCTTGATTACAAGTGGGTGTATTGTGGTCGGCAGTTAACGTTGTTTGAGAAGGTCTAAAAACTTTTAATCCTCTTTCTCTTAGTCCGTTGAAGGCTTGGGGACTGGTTACTTCATGGCAAAAATGCCTATCTATATATAATTGGGTAGGCCCATCTTGTATGGACGTAACCGTATGAGCATCCCAAATTTTGTCAAAAAGTGTTTTCATGGTATATTCTCTTTTTTAATTGGTTTTGTATATAGTGTTAAACGGTAAATTTATTTATCGCATCAAGATAAGCTTCAACGGAAGCAGTCACAATATCGGTATTTGCTGAAAATCCGTAATAATTTTTACCCTTATATTCAACTTGCATGTGAACTTTTCCTAAGTCGTCACTTCCTTTGTTAATAGCCTGAATTAAAAACTCGTGAATAGTCATTTGTTTTTTAAGAATGTCTCTCACGGTGTTAATTGCTGCATCTACAGGTCCGTTTCCGAAAGAAGTCGAAGTGAATTTTTCGCCGGCTATATTTAGGGTAACAATTGCAGCATTTTTAATTCCTTTTCCGGAAGTAACTTGTAAGTAATCGAGTTTTATACGGTTACTTTCATTAGGTTCTTTTCCTACTAATATTAAAAGATCATCGTCATTAATATCTTTCTTTTTATCAGCAAGTTCTAAAAATCGTTCGTATATATTGGCTAATTCATTCGCTTCTACTTTAATTCCTAGTAAGTTCAGTCTGCTTTTAAGGGCATGACGACCACTTCGGGCGGTAAGCACTATAGCATTGTCATCTATTCCAACTTCTTTAGGATCAATGATTTCGTAAGTTGAAAGATTTTTTAATACTCCGTCTTGATGAATTCCGGAAGAATGGGCAAAAGCATTTCTACCAACTATTGCCTTATTAGGTTGAACAGGCATATTCATTAAGCTGGAAACCATTTTGCTTACCGGGTATATTTTCTTTGTATTAATATTTGTGTCAATAGATAATTCTTTATGACTTTTTATAGCCATAACAACTTCTTCAAGTGATGTATTTCCTGCTCTCTCCCCAATTCCGTTAATGGTTACCTCTACTTGTCTGGCGCCATTGATAACTCCCATAAGTGAGTTGGCTGTTGCCATTCCTAAATCTTGATGGCAATGAGTAGATAAGATGGCATTTTTCATATCTACATGGTCAATTAAGTATTTTATTTTTTCGCCATATTCTGTAGGTAGACAGTATCCGGTGGTATCAGGGATATTGATAACTGTTGCTCCTGCATTTACAACTGCCTGGACCACTTGGGCTAAGTATTCATTGTCAGTTCTTCCCGCATCTTCAGCATAGAACTCAACATCTTCAACGAATTTTTTTGCATATGCTGTTGCGGCAACGGCTCTTTTTATGATTTCTTCTCTGGTAGAGTTAAATTTATATTTTATGTGGAAATCAGAAGTTCCGATTCCTGTATGTATTCTTTTTTTCTTGGCATATTTGAGAGCATCGGCAGCTACTTCTATATCTTTTTCAACAGCACGGGTTAGAGCGCAAATGGTAGGGTTTGTTACAGCTTTGGAAATAGCTTCTACAGAAGTGAAATCTCCCGGACTCGAAATGGGAAAACCGGCTTCTATAACATCGACCCCTAATTCTTCTAGTGCTTTAGCAATTTCAATTTTTTCAATTGTATTTAATTGACACCCCGGGACCTGTTCTCCATCCCTTAAAGTAGTGTCGAAAATGAATAATTTATCCATCCTTGGTATCGTTTTCTTTTTGTGATTAAAAAACATTAAAAAGCCTTTCTCCTTAGAGTGAGAAAGGCTTTTTATATTTTGTATAATTTACAACACAAGCATTACTCACCCTGAGCTTGACCCAGAATCAGAATAATGCTAATTATGTTAGTAAACAATGACATTCTTTGTATTAATTATAATTGGGCGCTAAATTATGATAATTTTTTTAATTGCCAAAATAAATTTAATAAAAAATATTTTTACTTTATATTGATTTGTGTATTTTTTTAAGGCATTACTTTTTGGGTTTGTGAAATTATAAATCTGAAATTTATCAAAATGTAATAAAAAATGGGTTCATATCTTATTGTTTTATCCATTATTCAAAAAATTATTAAGCTAATAGTCATATAATATTTTAATTTAGTAATTATATATTAATGAATAATAAAAATTAATATCACTATAATTTATTTTAAATAAATTATATTTGAAATTATTTTTGTTTATTATTACAATAAGCGTGAAAATGTAATTATGATAAAAAAGATTACTTTATTAGTATATTTAATTATTTTAATTGAAGTTATACTAAAGTTTATAGGTTATTATTCCAATGAATGGTTAATTATTAAAGGGTTTTATATAAATTATGAAGCAGGTTTTATTAGAAGGGGATTATTCGGGAGTATTTTATTTTTTTTAGCTAATAACACACCTATTATTGAACCTTTTAAATTTCAACTTATTTTTGAAATTATACTTATAATTCTTTTGATGTATTTTATAATAAAAGAATTTTACATAAATAAGTTAGAACCTTATATTTTATTTGGAAGCTTTATGCTTATCAATGTTATTGCTTATAAAATGTTTTTTACATTAGATGTTTTATTGATTATTTATTTTCTTTTCCAATTATATGTTATTAACAAAATAAAAGCTTTTAAATTAAAAATTGTGATATGTAATTTGATGAGCATATTTATGATTCTTATACATGAAGCTTATTTTGTTTTT
This sequence comes from Apibacter sp. B3919, assembly GCF_026537405.1. Taxonomy (NCBI): domain Bacteria; kingdom Pseudomonadati; phylum Bacteroidota; class Flavobacteriia; order Flavobacteriales; family Weeksellaceae; genus Apibacter; species Apibacter sp. B3919. The sequence goes on from NZ_JAFNMG010000004.1 coordinate 44,646, forward strand.
ACTTTTTTCCCTTTGCTTTATTGTCTCAATATTGCTAATTTAAATAGTGTATCTATTAAGAAAATTTCATTATTAATCCCTTCTTTTTTTGTTTTTTTATTGGTAGGAATTTGTTTTAATGGCAGCAATAAGGATATAAATATAATTATAAACAGTTGGAATAAATTTGGAACAGATCATTTGAATAGTATTAAAGAGCTTTATTGGGTCTTTAATTCAACAGATGAGGTAATTATGTGGAAAATCCCTATTTTTAAAAAACATCCAATTTATCTCTTAGGCTTTTTTTTAAATACATGTTTAATTTTTTTAAGCATGTTTATTTATTTGAAAAAAAATTTTCGTTTAAAATCAAATAATATATTTTCATTTTTAGCATGTCAATATATAGCTATTCTTTTGATATGCTTGATTGCTGTTGATTATGTTAGATGGTTTTGGCTTTCTAATATAATAACTTTGTTTACCTTAGTACAGGTAAATTCATCTAACAGTTTTTTTAAATCTATAAATATATCAATACCTGCTAAGGTTTGCGCATTAAATAAATATATTATCTTATTTATTGGGTTGCCCTTAGGTGGGAGCTGGTCCCCAACACAATTTATACATACCATGCCTATAAAACACCTTTTTGATTTTGGAAATAGAATTTTATTGTATTTTAGTTAGGGACAGTTCGTGATTTATTAAAGAAGGTAGTTCTTCTTTATAATGGGTCACGTAGATCAAAGCTTTGCTTGGATCGCAAAATTTTTCGATAATTTGCAGAACACGAAATTTATTATTCATATCCAGTCCATGAAGGGGTTCATCAAGAATAACGAGCGAAGGATTTTTTACAAATACACGAGCTAATAAAACTAAACGTTGTTCTCCTGTAGATATAGAGAGAAAAGAAGAATTTTTAAGTTTTTCAATTCCCAAAATTTCCATCCATTGCAAGGATACTTTTATTTGCTCTTGATCACATTTTCTGTATAAACCAATAGTATCAAAAAATCCCGATCCAACTACTTCTAAGCATGTTACATTTTTTTGATAATATAAATGCATTTCAGGTGATATATATCCCATATGCTTTTTAATATCCCAAATACTTTCTCCTGTTCCTCTTTTTTTATCAAAAAGGAGAATGTCATTGGCATATGCTTGAGGATTATCGGCAGCAATTACACTCAATAAAGTTGATTTTCCGGAGCCATTAGGACCGGATAATGCCCATTTTTCACCTTTTTTAACTTTCCAAGATATGTTTTTCAAAATGGTTTGGTTACCATATCGGATATTTAAATTATTTAATTGTAAAGCATAGTTATAACTAATTTCCTTTGGTTGATTAGAGGGGTATGGAAGTTTTTTTAATTCATAATTAAAATGAGGAAACAATTCATTTTGCAGTTTTTTATCTTCAAAAAATTCTTGAGAGGTTTTACTTGGGAATAATGTTTTGTTGTTAATGGGTAAAACGTGAGTAATGATTGGAGAAATATCAGCAATGTTTGAGATGAGTACTATTACCTGTAAGTTTTGTAAATTTTTAAGGTTGAGTAAAATCTGATCTAAAACTTGTCTGGCTTTAGTATCTAAGCCAATATACGGATTGTCTAATATTAGAATTTCGGGTTTAGTGGATAAAGATTGAATAATTAAAAATTTTCTGAGTTCTCCGCTCGAAAGGAGATCAATATTTTTCTCCATTAAGTCTTCAATTCCTACTAAGGAAATGAGATATTCCATCCATTGTAAATCAGTATTCTTGAATAATAGATCCTTAACTTGGGGCGTTTCATCTTCCAATCCTTTGTTCCACCTTTGTTGGTAATAGCTGTTTTGAGTCTTGGAAAGGGCATGAATATTCTTAAAAGCAACTATTTTTATAAAATCAGAGAGACGATTAAATTTTTTAGTATAATTAATTTTACCTTCTTGTAAAGCATATTTACCTAATAAAATATCAATCAATAAAGATTTTCCCGCTCCATTTGGTCCAATGACAGCCCAATGTTGGACAGGTGTTATTTTCCAATTTATAGGATATGAAAATTTAGCAAATTCTTTTTGTGGGATTATGTTATCCAATTCTACCATAGTGTTCATTTAAAAAAAAACTATTTATTTATATTTAAAATCTATAAAAAATTAATTATTCCTATCAAATGTAAAATATTGATAGTAAATTTATTCACAAGGGTAGGAAGAATATTTTACAAAACCTTATCTTTGTAACAATATATATAGGAAAATACGAAAAAATGCCTTTTTTAGATAAATATAGATTAATTATTAGAGATGCTATAAGTAAACATAAATTAACAAATCCTCCCCATCAACTTTATGACCCCATCAATTATATTTTATCAATAGGCGGAAAACAATTACGTCCTATATTTTTATTAATGTCGTGTGATCTATTTAAAGAAAATATTGAAAGAGCCGTAAAACCTGCTTTAGGGATAGAGTATTTTCACAATTTCTCTTTGATGCATGACGATATTATGGATAAAGCCACTTTGCGCAGAGGCAAAGAAACCGTTCATGTTAAATATGATGAAAATGTTGCAATTCTATCGGGTGATGCGTTGATGGTTAAGTCTTTTCAAATGTTAGAGGACTTGGAACCTCAATTATTTAAAAAATGTTTTCATTTGTTTTCTCAAACTGCTTTAGAAGTTTGTGAAGGACAGCAGTATGATATGAATTTTGAAAAACAATCGGATGTGTCATATGAAGAATACATTAACATGATTACCGGAAAAACGGCTGTATTGTGTGCTTGTGCTTTTCAAATGGGCGCATTATTAGCAGAAGCAGATGAAGAGGACTCAAAAAATATGTATGAATTTGGCAAATCGTTGGGAATTGCTTTTCAAATAATGGATGATTATTTGGATGTATTTGGAAATCAAAAATCTGTAGGGAAAAAACATGCAGGAGATATTGTTGAAAATAAGAAAACGATCTTATACATCTTAGCTCGACAAAAAGCAAATGAAGAACAGAGGCAAAAATTAAATGGTTGGTATACTATTACAGGAGAAAATATAAACAAAGTAAAAGGAGTTTTAGCTATTTTTAATGATTTGAATGTAGGAGATTCATGTTTAGAATTAATTAAAACCTATTCAGATCAAGCAAAAAACTATTTAGATAAAGTTAAAGCAGATGCTACCAAAAAACAGTCTTTTTATAAACTGATCGATTATTTATTAGTTAGGGAAAGTTAATAAAGATGATATTTAGAACAGAATTACCATATAATCCAAATTCAATTAAACTTGATTACAAAAGTAAAATATTTACTATAGGTTCCTGTTTCGCTACCGAAATTTCCAATAAATTATCTCAGTATAAGTTTTCAGTATTTCATAATCCTTTTGGTGTTATATTCCATCCTTTAGCTGTTGAAAATGCAATCATGAGAATTTATTCTCAGGAAGAATATCAATCATCAGAACTTTTCAAATATGAAGAATTATATTTAAGTTGGGATCATCATTCTTCTTTTAATGATATATCAAAAGATAGGGTATTATCTCATATCAATAAGAATATAAATTTAGCTAATAAGTTTCTTCAAGAGACCGATATGGTTATAATTACTTTAGGAACTTCATTTGTATACAAATTAAATCAATTTGATATAATAGTAGCTAATTGTCATAAAATTCCGAATACACATTTTTCTAAATTATTATTGGCAGAACATCAAATAAAAACTTCTTTGAAAAACATCATTGAAATGTTGACGGATATGGGAAAGAAAAACATGAAGATTTTTTTTACATTAAGTCCGGTAAGACATAGTAAAGATGGTATGGTTGAAAATAATATAAGTAAATCCAAACTTTTATGTGCCATCCATTCAGTGGTCGAATCATACGATAATTGTGAATATTTCCCATCGTATGAATTTATGATGGATGATTTACGGGATTATCGTTTTTATAAAGAAGATTTAATACATCCAAATGATGTAGCCATAAAATATATTTGGGAGAAATTTAAAAATGCCCATATTTCACCTGATGAATTTTCAACCATGCAAATGGTGAAAAAAGTAAACACTTCTTTACAACACAAAATTCAAAATACTCACACGATAGCCTATAAAAAATTTTTATATAGCATCGTAAAAAATATTCAGAATTTAGAGCCTCTTTTACCACCGGGTGCTTTTAAAGAAGAATATCAGGAATTAAGAAAAAAAATGAATGATTCTTATTAAGAAAAATTAAAAAATACCCAAATTAAACAATGCTATTGATAGATAGTCATACTCATTTATATTCTGAACAGTTTGATCACGATAGAGAAGAAGTGATTCAAAGAGCCCTGGATCATGGAGTACAACGTTTTTACTTACCTTCCATAAATTCATCTTATTATCCTAAGATGGAAGAGCTTAAAAATAAATATCCTGAAAACATGTTTTTAATGATGGGGCTTCATCCTTGCGATGTAAAAATAGATTCATACGAAAAGGAGTTAGCATTTATTGAAAATAAACTTTCCGAGGAAAAATTTGCGGCTGTTGGAGAAATAGGATTGGATTTATTTTGGGATACTTCAACTTTGGAAATTCAAAAGTATGCTTTTGTAAAACAAATTCAATTAGCTAAACAATATAAACTTCCGATCGTTATTCATGTTAGAGAAGCTTTTAATGAAGTATTGGAAATCATAAGAAAAGAAAAAGATGCAAACTTGTATGGCATAATTCATTGTTTTACGGGTAACTTAGAACAGGCAAAAGAGTTTATAGATTTAGGCTTTTATTTGGGAATCGGAGGAGTTGTTACTTTTAAAAATGGAAAAATAGATCAGTTTTTAAAAGAAATTCCTATTGAAAAGATTGTTTTGGAAACAGATTCTCCATATTTGGCACCTTCTCCTTTTCGTGGCAAAAGAAATGAATCATCCTATTTAAAAATTATTGCCGATAAACTTTCAGATATCTATGAGATGTTGCCTGAAAAAATAGGGGCTATAACTTCTGAAAATGCCGAAAAAATTTTTAAATTATAAAAATAAATAAAACTACTACTAATACTAAATACTGCTGCTATGATTACATGAAAGATAATAACATTCTTTGGAAATAAAATATAGTTCTTATGAAAAGAAATAAGCTCTTTGATTCGTTAAAATTCGTATTAATATTCTTAATGGTTTATGGACATACCTTGCAATATAATAGCGGGCATATAGTGGATACGATCTTTGGTTTTATTTATACCTTTCATATGCCGTTATTTATTTTTATATCCGGTTATTTTTCAAAAAATATTACTTGGGAAAAATATAAAAAATCTTTTATATCATTAATAATTACTTTTACCATATTCCAATTTATTTATTCATTTCCTATAATTTTTACAGGATTTAAAAATTGGATAATTTTTTTTATTAAACCCAAAGGATGGTATATCATTGGATTATTAGTATGGCGTTTTTTATTTTTAATTGCAAAAGATAAGGTTTCAAAAGTTTCTTTTTTATTAATCTCTTTTTTATTCCCTTTGGGCGTAGGATTCTTAGATACCGAAATATTCATGTTTAGAATACTTACCTTTTTTCCTTATTTTTTACTTGGTGCTTTTTGTAAGGAAGTCAGTATTGTAAGGATAAGGAATATCTATAAATTATATGCAATATTATTTTTGGTTGTAGTATTTATTAGTATTTACTTCATTGTAAATAAAGAATTTTTGATTTCTTTATTCGGGGAAGATCCTTACATAAAAAATTATAGTACCCGATATGAAGGATTTTTATATAGGATTTTAGCGTATGTTTTAGCAATAACGGTTTCAATTGGAATTATAAATGTAATACCGGATACCCTGGGTAAATATGGTTCTAAAACTTTGGAAATTTACTTGATGCATCACATTATTATAAATTTTTTATATGTTGAATTATTTCCTCTATTGAATTTTAACCCAAACTTTCTCTTAAATTTAGGTGTTACAGCTATAATTGTCATTACTTGTTTATATCTGGCAACATTTAAAATTGTTAAATTCATAATGTCTCCATTAGATTATTTTAAAAAAATCATAGTACATAGATAACTAATTAAAATTCAATCCTAAGGGTATGTATTCATAGTTTTTAGTTGTTGTTGATTTAAAGTTAAACCAATAAAGTCGATTTTTATTTAAAAATTAATAAATAAAAAAAATCCGATAGTTACTACCGGATTTTCATATTTTTAATATAATCGTATTAAATTTTTAAGCTTGAGCTTCAGTACTAGGTTGTATTGAAACATAAGAACGATTATTTTGTTTTTTTCTAAAAACTACTACACCATCTGTAAGAGCAAACAAAGTATGGTCTTTTCCCATTCCAACATTATCACCTGGGTGATGAGTTGTTCCTCTTTGTCTCACTAAGATGTTACCTGCTTTGGCGTCTTGACCACCGAAAATCTTTACTCCTAATCTTTTGGAATGTGATTCTCTACCGTTTTTGGAGCTACCAACTCCTTTCTTGTGTGCCATGCTTTAATTACTTTATTAAATTAATCTTCTGCTTTAACTTCTTTAACTTCCGCTTCTTTTTCTTTTTTAGGAGCTGCTTTTTTTGCTGCCTTTTTAGGAGCTTCTGCACCACCTATGGAAACAATTTGAATTTGAGTAAATTGTTGTCTGTGACCGTTTTTTACTTTGTAACCTTTTCTTCTTTTCTTTTTGAAAACAATTACTTTGTCTCCTTTTACTTGATCTAAAACTTTAGCGACTACTGTCACTCCATTAATAACCGGGGCGCCAACTGTTACAGAACCATTATCGGTAAGCAATACTTTGTCAAAAGTTACTTCGTCGTCAATATTTGCTTTTAAACGGTTTACGAACAATTTTTGGTCTTGCTCAACTTTGTATTGAAGCCCTGCTATCTCTACAATTGCATACATAAAATTTTCGTTTTTTTTGAACTGCAAATATAATGATTTTTTTCAGAACAAAAATGTAAAATGTATAAATATAAAAAAGTGATAAATGTATAATACAAAAAATACAATGTTTACCTTTGTATTATACAAAATTTATACGCGTATTTTACATGACAAGAAAAGCTCTAAGAATAGTCTACATGGGAACTCCGGAGTTTGCTGTAGCTCCTTTAGAAGAAATAATAAAATCCGGATATGAAGTAGTGGGAGTAGTAACTACTCCTGATAAACCGGCAGGAAGAGGACAAAAAATGGCTGAATCAGCCGTTAAAAAATATGCAGTAAGTCAAGATTTGACTTTGTTCCAACCCGCAAAAATGAAAGATCCCGAATTTATAAATCAGCTTCAACAATTAAATCCGGATGTAATCGTTATTGTAGCTTTTCGTTTATTGCCTAAAGAAGTTTGGTCTATTCCAAAATTAGGAACTTTTAATTTACATGCATCCTTATTGCCTCAATACAGAGGAGCTTCACCTATTAACTTTGCTATTATCAATGGAGATAAAGAATCGGGGGTTACCACATTTTTTATTGATGATAAAATTGATACCGGTGAAATTTTGTTGCAAGCTAAGACTGAAATTAATGATTCCGATGACGCCGGAATTTTACATGATAAACTAAAAAATTTAGGAAAACAATTAGTAGTAAAAACTCTTGAAGGCCTTTCAGAAGGAACATTAAAACCTCAAAAACAAATTTTAAAAGAGGGGGTTGAATATAAATATGCTCCTAAATTATTTAAAGAAGATTGTCAAATACATTGGGATGCACCTTTAGAAAATATACACAATTTAATAAGAGGTTTAAGTCCTTATCCTGCTGCTTTTACCCATTTGTCGATAAATGGAGAGTCTAAAATATTAAAAATTTATAAGGGGCATTATAAAATTGAAAAACATATTCTAGATATTGGAACTGTATGTATTGAAGGCAAAAAAACATTTAAAATTGCAGCCGCCGATGGATTCTATTTTTTAACTGAAGTTCAATTAGAAGGAAAGAAAAGAATGGGAATTTCAGATTTTATAAACGGATTAACAATAAAACATAATTTAAAAGCTAACTAAAATAATATATGGACTATAGTAAGTTAAAACTGGTAGTTACAGATATGGATGGAACACTGCTTCATTCAGATTATACACTCAATCAAGAGTTCTTTACAATATATGAAAAACTGAAAAAGTTGGATATAAATTTTGTCGTAGCAAGTGGAAGACAGTATGAAAGTCTCTTAGGGGTTTTTGAAAAAATTAAGAATGAAATATATTTTATTGCTGAAAATGGAGGAAACGTAGTACACAAAGGAAAGCAGTTATTTATACATGAATTGGATCAAAATGTTATCCATGAAGTAGCCCAACTGATACGTCCCTTACCCGATACTCAAATGCTTTTATGCGGTATAAAAAGTGCATATATTGAAGAAGGATTTTCGGAATTTGAAAAACAAATAGCCCCTTATTATCCTAAAAGGAAAATTATTCCGAGCTTTCAGGAGCCTATTGATGATCAGATAGTCAAAATGGCGATATACAACAGTGTAGGTTCGGAAGAAAATATTTTGCCTTATGTGAAACACCTTAGCGAAAATTACCAAGTAGTTGTATCAGGTAAATTTTGGCTGGATATTTCCGTTAAAAATGCCGATAAAGGATTTGCTTTAAAAGAAGTTCAAGAAATATTAAACATATCTAAAGCAGAAACTATGGCTTTTGGAGATTTTTTAAATGATATAGGAATGATGCAGGAAAGTTATTTTAGTTACGCAATGAAAAATGCACATCCTAAATTACAAGAAATTTCCAAATTTAAAACAGATTCCAATGATGAAGATGGGGTATTAAATATTTTAAAGGAAGTAATAGCACAAAGGGAAAGATAATATATAGAAGCCTAAGTCTCTAAATGTTCTGAATATTTGGAAATAGGATCGTTATTTAAGAATAATTCTGAAAAGAAATTATGAATAAGAAAACAGTTGAATATACCGGTCGAATTCAATGGTTGTTTTATTAGTAACTCTGTAAATTATCAATTTTTAATAATACATATTAATTTTTTAAATAATTAAATAAAATGAAAAGAAAAATACTTACCTTATTACTGGTTATTTCTTTTATAGCGAAAGCAAATGTAGTAACCGGTACTCATTGTACGGTCTTATCCAAAGAGATTGAAAAAGAACCAACGTTGGAATCCGTTTTAAATCATTATTACGTTGCTGTGGCCGGCAGTAAAGAAAAATTACAACAAATAACCACTTTGATTTCTGAGGGCAAAATAACATTTGCTCAGTTGCCGGAACCTGCTGATTTAGAAATTAAATACAAAGCACCTAATAAATTTGTATCTAAAATATCAATCATGGGTCAAACCATTATTAAAGGTTTTGACGGGAAAAAATTATTTTCAAATTTACCTGCAACCGGTGAAAAAGATGAATTAAATGAAATGAAAGTTAAGAAAGGGATTTTTTCTGAATTGTATATTACCAAAGATAATGCGGTGTTAGAAGGTAAAAAAAATTTAGACGGTAAAGAAGTTTATAAAATTACGGTTACAGAAGGACCCATTAAAACTATTCTTTATTTCGATGTAGAAACGGGATTTAAAGTAAAAGAAGAAACTTTAAAAGAAAATGAAGTTGTATCAAAAGAATATTTAGATTACAAAGATTTTGAAGGATATAAGTTCTCCACCAAAATAAAAACCAAAGTACCCGGCCAAACAGCGGTTCAAACGATAACCAGCTATAAAATAAACCCTAAACTAGACGATTCCCAATTTAAACTATAAAAATAAAAGAAGATAAGGCCTTTTTAAGGCCTTTTTTTATTGTGTTGTGTCAGTTCAATCATTAGATTGGTGTTTATATTGGGAAGGCATTACAATTTCATTTCCATCGCGTTCTGCATAAAAATGAGGCGATAAAATTTCAATTCCTTCTTCATGAAAACGATCCATAATATTTTTATGAAGATTTGAATAAACTTTAGGCATAGCCAAATCCCGATCCGTATAAGCGTTAATCTGATAACAGCAATAGAAATCTTCCAATTCTTTCACCAATACAAATGGAGCAGGATTTTTTAACACTCCTTCTGCATTAGTAGCTGCTTCAATAAGTAAATCTTCCACTTGTTTGCGGGGAATATCATAACCCACCGTAATATCTGAATATATTATAATCCCGTAATTTCTTGCCGAAGCGCTATAATTAACTGTTTGAGAAGAAAGAATAAAAGAATTAGGAATAGTAATCAATTCATTTTTTGAAGTTCTAACTCTCGTTACAAAAGGTGTTTTTTCTACGACATTACCAATCGTATCATTCAGCTTAATCTGATCTCCGATTTTAAATGCACGCATATAAGTAATAACCAATCCGGACATTAAGTTTCCTATTACGGTAGTGGATCCTAACGATATAATAAGACCGATAAATACGGAAATCCCTTGAAAGGCGGGAGAATTAGAATTAGGAAGTAAAGGCCAAATCATAATAAACATAAAAGAATAAAGTAAGAATCGAAGTATGTTGAACGTTGAATGCGCCCAATCCGGATAGAAGCCTTTGATTTTAATTCTTTCTTCAGCTATTTCTCCTGAAAAATACTTTAATATTTTTATTATGTATTTGAAAATTAGATATATAAAAATTATCTTAACTAAATTGGGAATATAATGTATAATGGTATTTCCCATATCTTTAGCAAGATTTCCCATAAAAGTAAACATGTGATATACATATTTTTCTGTTTCAGGGAAAATCGAAAATATGATAAAAATAGATATAATTAATTGGACAATGATAAATGAATATTTGGTAACTTTTGTTATAGAAACCAATAAAACTTCCTGTCGATCATTCGTAAGAAATTTATTTGCTTTGAATTTCTCATTAATTATTTTCTTGAGGCGACTCTTAATTTTTATAAATAATTTTTGGGTAAAGTATATGGCAATTATTTGAGCAATAATGACTAAAAATAAAATTAAAAATGACTTAATTTTTTGTTGAAGACCATATTTGGAGTGTAATTCAGATATTTTTTTAGAAATAATTGCTGTATATTTTTTGGCAAGATCTTGACGAGTGGTATTTTGCCATAAACCATCTTGATCCGATAAAGTAATTATAACCTTGTCTCCGGACATAATATCTGTAACGTATTCGGTTTCATACATGTATATAGAATCGGGTTTAAGCTTTAGTTTTTTTCCTTCCGCTATTATCACTTCCTTTACCTTACTTGCCCGGTCTGCAGGCATTACGCCGCCTCTCCGAGCATATAAATTGAATAAAGTGTCATTATCAATTACAACAGGATACCCTTTGGTGATCGCCCGTAATGAATCAATTTGTTTTTTTTGTAATGCTTTTTTTAGGGAATCTGTTTTTCCCATATTTTTCTTTTCATTCAGAAGGGCAATTTGGCTTAATTTTAATTCCTGAACTTGCATTTTAAGTTCTTGAATCTTAAGCGAATCTTTTTTTTCTTTGGATAATAGGGAATCTTCGTGTATGTTATTCTTTTCATTAATATGTTGAGCATATATACCTATCGCTGTGAATAAATATAGGATAACAAAATATATTTTTCGGTTAGTTTTTCTCATGTGGTGGTTTTTATTGGCTTGGTGTACGTAATTAATTTTTAAATGATTTATGATAAATTTAAAGAAATTGATCAACTAAAGATTACTATTCAAGAACTATAATTTTAATACAATATAATAGTTTTTTTTCTAATTCGATATATAATATAAATAGTAATAAATGGAATAAATATTTTATTTTAAAGCAAATAAACTAATAATATTTCAAAATAAAAAATAAATATTTAAGACAGATTATGATATATTTAACTGAATAAGATACAGTTATAATAAAAAAGAATTATAAGTAGGAGAGGTGGATAAGATTAGCTTAAATTTTCATTCAATAACTCTGCTAAATCTTTAACATAGATTTGAGAGTTATTATTTTTTGATTGAAGACCGTCTGTAAGCATCGTATTGCAGAATGGACATCCCGTTGCTATTATATCGGGATTAAGTTGTAAAGCCTCTTCTGTTCGCTCAACATTGATATCTTTGGTACCGGGTTCCGGTTCTTTAAACATTTGTGCTCCACCCGCACCGCAACATAAACCGTTTTGTTTACATCTTTTCATCTCTAACAAATTAACTTCCAATTGGGCCAACAATTCACGAGGAGCTTCATACACATCATTAGCTCTTCCCAAATAACAGGGATCATGGAAAGTTATCTTTTTTCCTTTATAAATTCCTCCCTTAACTTTTATTTTTCCTTCATTTAAAAGAGAAAGTAAAAACTGTGTATGATGTAAAACTTCATATGTTCCTCCTAATTGAGGATATTCATTTTTTAATGTATTAAAACAATGAGGACAAGCGGTAACAATTTTTTTTATTTCATATGAATTTAAAACTTCAATATTCATCAAGGCCTGCATTTGAAATAGAAATTCATTTCCGGCTCTTTTGGCCGGATCTCCGGTACAACCTTCTTCCTGCCCTAAAATAGCAAATTCAATATTGGCCTTTTGAAGTAAAGAAGCAAATGATTTTGTTATTTTTTTGGCTCGATCATCAAAACTTCCGGCACATCCCACCCAAAAAAGTATTTCAGGGGATTTTCCTTCTGCCTTAAATTCTGCCATGGTTTTAATAGGTCGATCCATATTTTACGTTTATTTACAAAAATAAATTAAAATTATTCTTTAGTCCAATTGGCTCTATCATTTTGACTGAATTGCCAAGGGGCATTATTATTTTCAATATTGCTCATCATAGAATTTAATTCGCTAGGAGCAGCAGTTTTCTCCATTACTAAATATCTGCGCAAATCAATTAGTATGGAAAGAGGGTTTATCAATAATGGACAAGCCTCCACACAAGCATTACAAGTTGTACAAGCCCAAATCTCTTCATGAGTAATATAGTTACCTAAAAGTTGTTTGTCGTCATCTAAAAAATTCCCGTTTTTGTCAATATTTCTACCGATTTCCTCGATACGATCACGAACATCCATCATGATTTTTCTTGGAGATAATTTTTTTCCGGTTAAGTTTGCCGGACAACTTGATGTACACCTTCCACACTCAGTGCAGGTATATGCATTCAATAATTGGATCCAAGATAAATCAGTAGCGTCACTGACACCGAATTTTTCAGGTACTGATTCTTCCGTTGATGCTTGATAAGGATCAGCATTGGGATCTAATAATAATTTTACTTCTTTAGTTACAGTGTCCAAATCATTAAGTTGACCTTGATTGTGAAGGTTAGCAAAATAAGTATTTGGAAAAGCAAATAGGATATGTAAGTGTTTGGAAAAATATAAGTAATTTAAAAAAAAGAGAACCCCGATGTAATGAAACCACCAGGCTGATTTTTGCATTATATACAAACTTTCAACTGAAAAAGTCGAAAATACGTTATTAAAAATGCAATTGCTTACAGGAAAAAATCCGCATGAATATAAAATACCTTTTTTTTGAAGAGTAAAATCGGCAGCATTCATAATGAGCAAAGAAAGCATCATTAAGAACTCAATAATCAAAATAAGATTTCCGTCCATATGCGGCCAACCCAGCAAATCTTTAGAATTAAGCCTTGGAACTTTGAGTATGTTTCTACGTATAAAAAATAGGGTTACCGCAATTAAAACAGAAAATGATAGAATATCTACTGTTCCGGTTGTCAAATTATAAAGAGGAGAGGGGAGAATTTTTCCGAAATACCGATGGGTTCCCCAAATACCATCAACAAATATTTCAATTAATTCTATATTTATGATGACAAATCCTATATATACAACAAGATGCAAAATTCCGGCAACCGGACGGGCTAACATTTTCCCTTGCCCAACGGCAATACGTAAAACTAATTTCCATCTTTTGGAGGGATTATCCGAACGGTTTTCTGCTTTACCTAATAATATATTTCTTTTTATTTTAAGGATATTACGAACAAACAATCCAATTCCTGCAAATGCAAGAAGTAAGAATATGATGCTCTGTATGTAATCCATAAATAGTGTATTAGTGGATAATCAACCCTTATAACATACTATATTATTTGGCTGTTCCTTCTTGTTTACTCTTTTTTCCGCCACCTCCGAAAATTGAAAAGTGAACATATCTTTTTGGATTGGTTTTTAAATCATCCAATAAAACACTTAAATTTTTAGAAGCTTGAGTTAAGTTAGTATATAAACCGGGATCATTCATTAGTTTTCCCATTGAGCCTTCTCCCGAATTTATTTTACCGGATATTTCGTTGAGATTATTTAATGTAGATTCTAATTTTTTAACGGCAACATCTAAATCTGCTTTATTGATCTTATCAGCCATCATTCCATATTTTTCAACCGTAGTATTGGTTGTAACTATCATTTTATTGGCATTATCAATAGCTAAATTAATTTTTGAAGAATTATTAGCCAGTAATTGGTTAGCCCCTTTACCTAATTTATTGAATTCTGCTATAGCTTGATTTAAATTTGCTAAAGAAGATTCTATATTTTGTCGATTTTTTTCATTTAGAAGTTTATTAGTAGAAGCTAGAGTAGAATCCAGTCTTAATAAAACTTTATTGGCATTATCACTAATTGGTTTTATCTTTTCTTCGGCTAAATCCATTAGGCCCGGCAATAAACTTCCTTTCAAGGTATCTCCTGTTTTTGCTATTTCTGATTGATCTTCAGCCAGAACCAAGTTAATTTCTGCACCGTTCATAAAGCTGGTAACTATTTGAGCTACAGAATTTTTAGAAAATTGATAATCTTTATCAACATTTATTGCTACAATAAAGCTTATATTTTTTGTTTTGGTAGGTACAGGAATGATAGATTCCACCATTCCGACTTTTAAGCCGTTTATATTTACATTTTTGGATTTAGATAAGCCTTCTACTTTATTATATTTTACATAATAGGTGTTTTGATTTGTAAAAACGTTTTGCGCTTTTAAAAATTTAAACAACCACCAAAAGGCTAATAAAGTTACAATTACTATTATACCCGCTATAAATTCCTTTCTTGCTTTCACTTTTAAATTTTGAATAACTTTTCGACAAATATAAACAATTAATAAAAATTCTATTCTTTTTTTTAAGTTGAAGATGCATAAATCAGATATAAATAGAAGTTTTGAAACCTTTTTAGCCTTAGCATTACTAAATTAGTAATTTTTTAATAGATTGAGTACTAATGGTATAAATAATTTGAGAGTAAAAATAGTTTAAAAAATGAAAAAAAAGTTTGCAGATAAGAAAAATCAATTCTATATTTGCAAACCAATTTACAAGAAAGACGTTAATTGAAGTGCGAAAATAGCTCAGCTGGTAGAGCACGACCTTGCCAAGGTCGGGGTCGCGGGTTCGAGTCCCGTTTTTCGCTCAGGTTTGATAATTAAAATACTAAAAATACTAATGCCCCGGTGGTGGAATTGGTAGACACGCAGGACTTAAAATCCTGTGGCCATTAGGCTGTACGGGTTCAAGTCCCGTCTGGGGTACTCAAAGACCGTTAATCATTTTGAAATTCAAAAGATTAGCGGTTTTTTATTTTTAATATTTCCCATATATCCCTCAAAATAATTTAATATAATCAGTTTCCAAATTAATCATTTTTTAATTTCTATCCATTTCTAATTATTATATCATATTTAAAAGCTACAACATCTTCAAACGAACCAAATTTAGAGTAGGTGTATTTGATATATTTTTATCTTCTTATTTCTGTTTTTTTCAATTGATTTATTGTACTATATTTTGACCATAATCAAAAAATAATACAGGATGTTTTGCGAATGTAAAATGAGTGTTTTTAGAATTTTATCTGTAATGGTTGTGATTGGAAGAATAATCTGATAAGTATTATCAATACTAATAGGTGAGCTGCTTCTTGTATTTCAAAAGCATTAATTAACGCTCATCTATCAAAAATAGCACTAATAAAAAGTTGAGCTATAATTAAGAGACTTCCAGCCCTTTTTTATTTTGTTGTTAATTCATGTATGGTTTTATCAGATATTTTAATTCTGCTATTTTTTTAATTCCTGATGAATGGTATTGAAGAAAATTATTGTAATAATAATTAGTGGAATTATCAAAAATATTTTACCGGATAAAACAAGAGTATTTAAATAGTATAGGAAAATATAAAAAGAAGCATTAAACTAAGACTTGAAACTATTAGTATAAAATAGATATTTATAAATTCAATGACTTTAATATCATATTCAGTGTATAAAAATAATATATTGTTGTGCTTAATCCTACAACATATGCCCATATATTCCGGGAAAGGATATTTATTTTCAAATTATTATCGGGCAAAAGTTCCGATGATAATTTATTTAACAGGATTCATACTGATAGTATCAAAAATTTTATATGATATTTCTTGTATTTTCTTTAAATAATACAGGAAATGAATTAATAAAAGGCAATACATATATAAATGAATGTACAAAAATGAATTTCAGTTCTGAACATTATTAATATCTATATATAAAAAAATAAAAATCAAATCCAAAATCTTCTTTATTCACACAATATATTTCAAACCCATTTTTTTCATAAAATTGAATATTTTTTACTGTTGATGTCTCTAATACAATAGCTTCTTTTTTTCCTTTATAATATTCTATAAGCTCTTGTAGAAAATCAGTACCTTTCCCTTTTCCCTGCTGTAAAACATCAACCCCCAGAAACCATAGTTGAATAAAATCAATGTTTTTAGGCAGTGTTTCATGAGTAATCTTTTCTTTTTTCACTACTTTATAGGCATTTTTTAATCCACTCACACAACAGGCAAATTTAATATCCCGTATAAGGGATCCTAATGTAGTTTTCTTTTTTTTATGATCTATGAGTATTGCACAGGCGGTTTCTTTTTCATTTAAAAATATATCTCCAAATTTTTCACCTATATATATAGAATAATCCATCAAACTTGAAATATATTTTTTCATTTTTTTGTTTTAAAACAAAATTTACAGACTTATTATTTACAAAAGCTTTTGTTAGTATGTGGTTAATTTTAGTATAATTTTCACTTACTGCTTTTTTCATAAATCAAATTTTATAAATGATAAGAATAATATAAGAGACTAATTTAAGATAAATTTTATTTTATTTGAATTTTATTTTTATTAATAAGTTTATTGTTGGGTTTTAGTAAAAATCTAAGGAAGTTAATATTTCTAAAATTGTGAGTATAGTGATATCTATGTCTCTCTTTCCATTTTGACCTTATGAATAAAGCTGTATTATAAAATCCAATGATGGATGGATTAAAACCATCCATTCTACATTATCTAATAATTGAGTATAAGCTTCATTTCTTTCAATATAAATAAACTTTGTTATTTGATAGTTATAGTTTAAGGATTCAGCAATTACATTGGTAGCTTCTTTGTAATTGTATTTAGCTAGTCCTTTAAAAATACTTTTTGTCTGCTTCGTTGTGGTTAGATCGTTGAAAAGATAAATTAATTTTTTCCTTCAGTATTATCTTTATTAAAAACATAAAAAATATAGGTTTTTAAATTTTGCAGCTTAGAATAATTTTTAAATAATTATATAGTTAGTTAGTATTCTTGAACTGGAAAGTATAATGAAAAAATTATATTTGATTTCTTAATTTGAGGAAATAAAGTGGATAATTGAGTTCATGTGTTTCATGGAAAACGGTAAATCCTAAATTTTTATAAAATTTTATATTTGGGGGAATAGTTGTTTCCACATAAATTAAATCTCCTTTATATCTTTTAAGGGTTTCATTGATTAATTTGCTTCCTATCCCTTTGCCTTGAAATTTGGGTCGAACTCCCATTAACCATAAATGCTTAAAAGGTTCTTTAGGATGATACTTTTTTAAAAGATTTTCCCTTTCCAGGGTTTTATAAGTATTCTCAATGCCTATACATTTAAAAAGAAGTTTAATTTCCCAACTAACCTTATTTAGACTGGGGTATATTTTATCGATATATAATACACAGCCATTTTTATCATCACTAATAAAAACTTCTCCATATTTCATTGACATTTTAAATTGATAATCCATTAGAGCCATTAATCTTTCATGCCTCTTATAGTCATTTTTTATCGTGAAGTTAATTGAATTTGGAATAAGTACATTAAAGAAAGCACTATGTAATATTTCAAGAGCTATGTCTCTTTCTTGTTTTGTTGCTTTTATCATTCTATTAAAACAGCAATAAAATTAATTTTTAATGAAAACAAATAATTAATTATAAACATAATAGCTAATTTAAGATAAAAAATAAAAATGAATCAAACATTCATTTTAGTTTTTATAAATTTTATGAATATATAATTTCATAAAAATATAAGAAATACTAAGCTAAATATCTCATATTTTAATTTGTTTACGTATATAAAACAATGATGTTCAATTAAATGAAGGATGAAATGTTGGCTTTATTTTTAAAATAATAAATTTTAACATAATTTTTATATAATATAAATAATGTAAATTTTATACTTATTGATACTTATTATTTTTTTCTATTTATTTTTTAAGAGATAAAAAATAATATAAGATATATATTGTGAATAATTTATCTATTTTATGATAATTATTTTAATTATGAAATTACGGTAACAGCCAAAGGTTAAATTTCTTACATTTGATGTAATAAATTCGTAATCAGGGTTTATTAACACTAAAATTCAATAACGATTTACTTATTCAATGAGTAAATAAATTTAAAATGCCAAAAATGTATTTTTTTTGGCATTTGTTTTTTTTAATGAATAATTGTATGGTTGCTTTTAAAATTAACATAGCATATTAATAAATTGTCAAATTGTATATTTTATATATCTTTCTCTTCATAGATAAAAAATTCAAAACATATTATAAATTAGATAGAGTAACAAATATCACGAGGAGAACGATAATTCTCCCCGTGATTTAAAATATAATAAAAAAATAAAATACTTAAAATAAATTAAAAGAGTTAAATTTTAATAAATCTTTTAACTGCAATTAATTTATTGTTACTGTCATAAATGAAAATCAAATAAATTCCTTTATTCCAAGAGTTATTGGTTTTAATAATAGCCTTGTAAGTATGATCCGGGAAAGTTTGGTAAAATTCAGATTTACCAAAAAGAGAGACAATATGATACCACTTAAAAGGAATATTAGATTCAAGAGTAAGGTTATATAATACTGGATTTGGATATAACTTAATGTAGGCATTAGCAGGATATACCATCCATTTTTCAGAATGATTATCCTTCCCTTTATTACCGTTAGTATCCGGAACTTTAGACAGGTCTATAACTAATGTATAGTTACCATCCATATAATTATATTGTTTTAAGCCTTCAACAGTAAAAATAGTTTTATCTTCACTATTGGTTATAGTTACGTTATCCAGAAGGATTGTTTCAGAATTACCTTTTCTAAGATAAATGGCCTCCTTAGTAAAATTCACCGGCATATTAAATTGAATAGTTACTTTATCCACAGGCTGTCCATCATTAAGAATACCTGAAACATTAATTACATTAATTTGAGGAGATTGAGTCCAACCGGCTTCTTTACCTGTTGACCCCTTATTTCCGTTAGCATCTTCTATATCATTGGTTAATACACGGAATCTGTAATACCCAAACTTCATAGTTTTAGATCCAATATACACGCGATAATTTCTTTCATCGATTTTATGTATTGTTATGCCGGAGTCGATTAAATTTTTACCACCCTGGCAAGACAAATAAAGATCTTTGTAAGTAAAAGTTGCAGGATTAATAGGAGTATTGAATCTGACATCAACATAATTCAAGCTTTCATAAATAGTTTTTTCAGGAACATGAGTAATAGCCTCGACCCTCACCGCATTATTTTTATTGATTTTCCAATAAACGGTATAGATAGCACTATGTATAGATTCAAATTTATCGATGACATGTAACTTATTTTCATAAACAGGATCCGCATTATCATGTAGTGTACATTGGGTTAACCAGAAGTTATCCAACGGAATAATCACACCATCATTACGAACAATCTTAGTAATCACATATTTGCCGTTCCAAGGATCATTGATTAAACCATAATTCCATCCTTCTTTAGAAGGAGTAATTTCAATTTGAGATACAAAAGTATCGGGATTTTTCTCTTTAATTACGATATTTTTAGTACGGAACACTGGCTCAGTTCCACCGCTAGATAAGAATAACGAGTCAGGAAAATCTTTTATATCTTGATTATCATTAACTAAGAAGTCATTTATGCCATCATCCTGATTACCGTATACTCGGATACTTTTAATCAATTCATGAATTTTAATACCACCTACTAAGCTAAGGTCCGGATTACCAAAACTATTAGAATGAGAAATTTTTGCTTCGAAATCTATAAAATGACCTAAAAGAGAGCTGGTAAACCACCATTGTCCAACCGCAGTTTTACCACCTTCTATAGTTCCGAAATCGATATTGGTAATTCCCAATTGACGTTTTTTACCGTTAAAGTTGGAACCAATAATATCAAAATCAATAGCTAATCCTTTTTGATTATCAATAATTTGTGGTTGAGCTGAACTAACATGTACATTTTTAGCCGTTCCCATTCCTTTATTGTGAATAATAAGTCCCAATTCAGCCGGGATGATAGGTTCAATGTCTTCGGTTAACGGATCATCCCCGAAAATGTTTCTCTGCATAAAATAATCTAGATAAATTTCAGGACTAGGATGGACATCCAAAATAGATGGGAACAATTTAACCGTAGTTACTTCATCAGTCAAAGGATTGGTATACGAAAGAGTACCGCCGAAAGAATATGATTTCTTTTTATTAGGAGCTGCCTTCTTGGTAGGAATAAATAAAATGGAGGCAAAACCTTTTTTGCCCGGGTCTAAAGATCCGGTACCATCAATGGCTGATAAATCTGTAAGAGATTTAATATTAATTTGGAAAAGGTCATTAGCTAAGTTGCCTTGATCATCTCTAATTTCTATATCAAGCTTAATATTAGTAATCTCTTTTTGTTGGCTACCATTAGTTAGAGTAAAATTCCCTTCAAAAGCTTCTCTTGTCATAACCATTTTTTGCTTAATGTCTAATGAAACTTTAGCACAAACGGAATTTTGTTTGCGAGTAAAATATTCTTTAGCTTCTTTAAGCCTGTCTGCATATAATTCATCTATAGAATCATATCCTCTGGAACTTACATATTCTTTTATAGAAATCATAGTTTTCAAATATTCATTAAGTTTAGTTTTATTTACTATGTCAGGATAATTATCATTAGGAGTATAAACTCCATTATCCCAAGCTTGAAGAGTTAAATTCCATCGAGTAAAAAAGTAATCCATGGTAGAAGAGCTTATATCAGAATTAGCAAAAAGGCTTTTGATATTGGCAATATCTTGAGGTGTAAAAGGTTTATTGTCACCTAAGTGAGCAGCAGTTGCATTTGCGAATTGTAAAAAAGAAGAGGAATTCATAATTGAATTACCATAATATTCAGCATAATAACTATTTACAGTGTTTATAAAATTAAGTATAGCTTCCATATCATTAATCTGAATCTTGTCTGAGCCAGATTTTTGAAACTTATTTATAATATCTTCTAACGCACAATTAAAAAAGTCATATAAAGCTACAACACAGCTTATACCTATACCAAATTTACTCGGTTTTTTTTCTAAGAAACCTATCAGGCAAAGTATTATATTTTTAGTATTTACTCCTGAAGTTATAAAACTATAGGCGCAGCCTATATATGGAGGAAGTGGGTTACAACTTATAATTGCTCCACCAGCTTCAATAAGGCATGGAGGTAAAGGGGTACAGCCACCCGATATAACAATAGGAATAAACCCACCACTTCCAGTACTCACGCTTCCATTGGATAAATCCAAATGCCCCGAAGAATTATTGTTATTGCAACCTGGGTTAATATGGGTTATCTTGTAAGAAGATTTTTTAACTGTAGTGTTACCGCACTTGTATTCATAAAAAACTTTAACATAACTTATGCAGCCATTATTTTTGTTAACCTTATCATCGTTTTTATCCTTATTACTATTATTATTATCTGAATTATTGTTATTATTATCTGAATTATTGTTATTATCATTGGAACCATTGTTGTTATTGTTGTCTTCACCATTTCCATTGGAACCATTGTTGTTATTGTTGTCTTCACTATTTCCATTGGAACCATTGTTGTTATTATTGTTGTCTTCACTATTTCCATTGGAACTATTATTGTTATTGTTGTCTTCACCATTTCCATTGGAACCATTGTTGTTATTGTTGTTTTCACTATTTCCATTGGAACTATTATTATTTGAATTATTCATACTCATTACTACCGGTATTTGTATAGCCGTTAAAGCAGGAATGTTTACTTTATTAACTAAAGGGGTAAATACGTAATTATTATATGAATCAAATTGAATTTTAGCATTTTCTGCCGCGATAAGTCCTTTATTGGTTAAAGTAACCATAAAGCTGTACGTATTACCCGGTTTAAGATCCGGTAAGGGTTTAGGGAATTCCATAATAACCACCGGTTGAGGAACATTGGTTTCATAATCAACTTTTAAATCGATATCATATTCATCTTCAATTTCTGTTGGAGTTACCTCCCAGGTATATGAAACCCCCATGTAAGAAATAAACACCCGTTGATTATTGAGTTTACCGGCGTTTATTAAAATATTATTTTTATAACTTTCATGCTTATCAGCAGAAACAGAAACGGTATAATACCCTTCCGGAATACTATCCAATTTATACAATCCATTTTGGTCGGTTAATCCTTCGCTCAACACCTTACCGGAAAATGGATGTGAAATAACCACTTTAGCATTTTTAACATGAGGTTTACTTGGTGTATTATAAGAATATTCGTCAACCACATCCACCCATAAAGATCCAACATTTTCAGAAACAAACTCAATGTCAAAAGGAATTAATATTGAATTGGCTTTTTCGGTATTTACGGCTATGGATCCTTTGAATGGTGAATTCAAAGGAAGATCCGACTTACCTGTGAGCTCAATAGTAAAGGTAGCAGTTTGTCCCGGCGGTAAATTATCAATTGAAGCAGTGGCCGGACTTAAAATTCTGAACCAATCCTCAGAAGGTAAAGAAAGAGAGATTTTGCCCGTATTTTCTTTTCCGGAATTAAAAAGAGTATATTCAACCAAACGTTTTTTACCTTTAGTTATAGTAATATCTTTAGGAAACTTTTTCACCTCCAAATAAGCTTTACCTGTAGTTGCGGTAAATTTAGCGGAGAATTCAGCCAAATTACCTTCCTCTGCTTTAATGTCGAAGGCTGCAGACTCGTAATTATCAGTCAATGTAACCTTTTTAGCGTTAAGCTTGTATTTTAAAAAAGCTGATTTACCCGGTACTAAAACGGTCAATGGTTCAAAAGAAATAGAATAACTATCGGAATTAACTTTAGGATGGACAGTAATAGTATGTAAAGTAAGATGGGTTTTATTTTTAACTTCAATAGATCCTTCTACAGTATTGTTTACTATCCCTTTAAATATAATATTGCTGTCGATAATATCTATACCTAGAATAGTAAAATCAGTTTGCGCTGCAGAAGTAGAGATATCAGGATGAGAGGCTCCCACTTGATAAAAACCGAATTCTTCATCAAAAGGGGTGAAGGTGTAGGTAAACTCTCCTTTGGTATTAGTTTTAGCAAAAAACTCCCTTTTTGTACCTGCAGTAACTATATTAATTTTAATATTTTTATCAATGGCAGGGCTTTTATCAGCCAACCGGGCTTTACCATTAAAAATTATTTTTTCCCCTCTGGAATAAATGGATTTATCTAAGGGGTTTATGCTCACTTTATATTCAGGTGATAAATGTATTTTTCCTGCAAAGCTTGAGTAATCTTCCAATGGGATATCCGCTGAGTCCTTAGGAATGATCACAGCAAGTAAGAAAAAATTACCTAATTTATCAGGGAATGATATTGAGGTAGTAAAAGAGATTTTATCCTTGGCAGGTATAGTTTCAGAGATAGAATGTTTAGCAAGTAAATAATCGTTATCATCCCAACGATCATCCTCAGATAAAAAATAAGCTACTTCACCATTATTATTAGCTTCGGATTTACCCTTATTTTCAAGAGTAGTGGAAACTAAAAAAGGGGTATTAACCGAGAAATCTGTATCGGGTAAATTTAAAGAAATAAATAAATTGGCCTCTTTAAATTGAAAATCTTTCCATTGATCGGCTTTTGCGTATAGTTGACGAGAAGAATTAGGAACTTGTAACAAACAGTTATTTTTATCAACCCCATTAAATACATTTTTACCCAAAGAAGGCGGAATTGTATTGTTACTGGTAATAGAAACTAATTGTTTAGCACCATTAAAAGCCTCTGTATCAATTTTTTTAAGCGAGGCAGGTAAAGTTATTTCTTTTATTAAAGAATTATAAAAAGCCTCTTTCCCGATAGTTTTTAAATTTTTAGGTAAAACAATGAAACCGTTGAAATATCTAAAAGATCTATAAGGTAATGATTCAAGATAATCAGGAAGAATAACTTTACCGCCTACCTTATAAAAAGCATCTTCACCGATAATTTTAATCAGGGCATTTTTAGATAAATCAATAAGTTTTATATGCTCAGAGCCTTCAAAAACCCCCTTACCTAAAGTATGTAAATTGGGAGCTTTACTCAGATCTATCTGGTCAATTTTAGAATAGTAGAAAGCATCAACCCCCAAAGTATGCAAATTTGGAGC
>NZ_JAFNMG010000004.1:69514-268392 GCF_026537405.1 Apibacter sp. B3919
GAAAACGAGAAAGCCTCTTGCCCGATAATTTTTAAATTTCTGGGTAAAACGACTGTACCATTGAAAAATCTAAAAGATTTAAAAGGTAAAGATTCGAGATAATCAGGGAGAATTACCTTACCGTTAACTCCATTAAAAGCATTTTGACCAATTTTTTTAATCATATTATTTTTAGATAGATCAATAAGTTTTAAATTCTGACAGCTTTCAAAAACACCATTATCTAAAGTGTGTAAATTGGGAGCTTTACTCAGATCTATCTGGTCAATTTTAGAATAGTAGAAAGCATCAACCCCCAAAGTATGCAAATTTGGAGCTTGACTTAGGTCTAGATTTTTAACGTTAGAAAACGAGAAAGCCTCTTGCCCGATAATTTTTAAATTTCTGGGTAAAACGACTGTACCATTGAAAAATCTAAAAGATTTAAAAGGTAATGATTCTAGATGATCGGGAAGTACTACCTTACCCTTAACACCATTAAAAGCATGTTCGCCTATATTTTTAAGATGGGAGCATTTAGAAGCAT
Source organism: Apibacter sp. B3919 (assembly GCF_026537405.1). NCBI lineage: Bacteria > Pseudomonadati > Bacteroidota > Flavobacteriia > Flavobacteriales > Weeksellaceae > Apibacter > Apibacter sp. B3919. The sequence continues at coordinate 70,041 of NZ_JAFNMG010000004.1, forward strand.
CCACGCTGATGTTATACGCATATTCAAAAGCTTCTTTAGAAATAATTGTTAAATTGGAGGGAAGAATTATATCTTTTAGAACGGAATTACTTTTGAATGCACCCGTAGGAAGTATTCCGTCCGTAACCGAAGAATTGGAAAGATCTAAAACCGTTAATTTTTTCATATTATTTAACGTTTTTATATCATCAGGATTTATACTTCCATTAATCGTTAAATTAGTAATCGAATTAACCTCATTATCTAATAGCTTAGATAAGCTGCCGGGGTCTACCATATCAATGACTTTTACTTGACCCTGTAAAAAATATGTGGATAAAAAATAAAATAAAAAAAGTAAAAAATTCTTCATAAAAAATAAATGTTAAACCGTTCAATAATAAATTAAAAACAGTATAGTTATAAAAGCAAATATATTTAAAAAATAACGTATAATTTAATTAAATGTGATTGATGTCATAAAATAAATGTTAAAAAATAATGAATAAGGAATAAAAAAATAATAATATTTAATAATAAATAAAATGTTTATAAGTGTATTAAATCTTTGTTTAAACAATTAAATTTAAATTTTATGTTTTTATATACTTAAAGAGATTATATTTTTAAATAGTAATGAATAAAAAACGTTTATAATAGAAAGTTCAAAATAGGAAGTCTTAATTTTGTGATAATATATAAGATTTGAATCGATATATTGATAAAATAAAAATATGAGTAATAATAAATTAAAAAAATGTTTACTTTAAGTAGTTTTGTAACGAAAATCATGAATTGTTTATGAGGAAAATATTCATTTTTTGTGTATTTGCAATTGTCTTATTTTCTTGCAGAAAATCTTTTGAAAAATCCGTTTCGTCTAAAAACGAATACGCCACTAATTTTTCAATTCAAAATGTAAATAATCAACTAATTATAACATCTGCGGGCAGTCGTTTAGTTTTCCCGCAGCATTATAAAAGTAAACGATGTGTAATTACTACTACTTCTGCCTCGGCGTATATTGATGCATTGGGAGAGATTAACTCCATTGTAGGTGTTTGTTCACCCCATTATTTCTATAATCCAAAAATCAAAGAGAAAATTAAAAACAATACCATCGAAGATATAGGAAATGACGGAACGTTGAATTTTGAAAAAATCTTAGCTTTAAAACCTGATTTAATTATAACCGGACATAACCCCAATTATGAAAAAATTTTGAATCAACTGTCTAAGCAGGGTATTAAAATTCTTTATGTAGAAGAATTTATGGAATTACATCCATTAGGAAAAACAGAATATCTAAAACTATTCGGAACAGTTTTTAAACAGCTCCCAAAGGCCGACAGCATCTTTTCTATAGTAAAAGAAAACTATTTAAAATTAAAAGAAAAATCGGATCATACAAGTACGAAACCCACCGTTTTTACCGGAATTATGTATGGAGATTCCTGGTATATGGCAGGAGGAAAAAGCTTTCTAGCTACTCTTTTCAGAGATGCGGGAGCTCATTATTTATGGCAGGATAATAAAAATTCAGGATCGGTTCCCATGACTTTTGAAGAAGTACTAAGTAAAGCTAAAAATGCCGATTTATGGATAGGAACCAGTAATTTTAAATCCAAAAGAGATTTGTTAAATTCCAATACAAACTATGAATGGTTTAAAGCGTATCAATCAGGAAACGTATATGCATTAAATAACAAAGAAAACCAATCACTCGCTAATGACTATTACGAGTACGGAAGCATTTATGCGGATAAAGTATTATCGGATCTCATTAAAATCATACATCCCGAACTAGTTCCTGAATACCAATTAACGTATTTACGTAAATTAGAATAAATTTAGAGTAACACACCGCTTAAAATAAGAGAAGCGATAGTAAAATAAATAATTAATCCGGTTACGTCCACCATCGTTGCCACAAAAGGAGCAGAGGAAGTAGCAGGGTCTAATTTAAATAAACGTAAAATGAAAGGAATCATAGAACCGGAAAGAGTTCCCCATAATACGATTCCGATAAGTGAAGTAGCAACCGTAATTCCGATGAGCAGCCAATGAGGGCCATAATCGTAAAAATTAAGATTTTGCCATATAAGTATTCTGATGAAACCAATTACTCCTAAAGTGATCCCTAATAACAGTCCCGAAAAAATTTCTTTTTTCATAACGTACCACCAGTCTTTCAATTTGATTTCATGCAAAGCCATAGCCCGTATAATCAGGGTAGCCGCTTGAGATCCGGAATTTCCCCCACTGGAGATAATTAGAGGTACAAAAAGGGCTAAAACCACGGCTTTTTCAATTTCCTCTTCAAAATGGACCATGGCACTGGCGGTAAGCATTTCTCCAAGAAAAAGTATGATTAACCATCCGGCCCGTTTTCTAAATAAAGTTAAGAGTGGAGTATCACGATAAGGAATATCCAAAGCTTCCACACCACCAAATTTTTGTATATCTTCCGTATCTCGTTCCTTAACAATATCCAAGATATCATCCACGGTTACTATACCAACCAATACCCCGGTTTCGGAAATAACGGGAAGGGTGCTTCGGTCATAATCTTCAAAAACGCGAATGGCATCCTCCTGGTTCATCATGCTTTTTAAAGCAATGAAATTGTCATCTCCCAATTCTTCCAATTTACTGTCATCATCGGCAAGTAATAACTTTCCTATTTTGATGTCATCCAGTAACTTGTCATTCTCATCGACAATGTAAATGAAATTTAGAGTTTCTGCTTTCCTTCCATATTTTTTAATATGTTGTAACGTATGTTTTACCGTCCAGTATTTTTTAGCTTGTATATAATTAGGCGTCATCAAACGACCTACGCTGTCTTCCGGATATCCTAAAAGCTGTAAAGCAATTTTTCTCTCATTTTCGTCTAATAAGTTTATGGTGTTTTTAATGAGATCGTCCGGCAGATCTACAAAAAATTCTGTACGGTCATCCGGAGCCATTTCGTTTAATAAATCGGCAATGTCTTTTTTACCTAAACCATGCAACAATTCTTGTTGAATTTTAGGGTCTAAATACGTAAAAACATCCGTTTTTTGATTACGAGGAAGCAGAAAAAAGTTTAAAATCCGATCTTTTTCGGAAAGCTCTTCAAGTTGTTCTGCGATGTCATTTGGGTGAAGATCTTCAATAGGAGTGCCTTCAAAGATATTTTTTTCCATAGACTTTTTTTTTAGGTTATGTTATTGAAGAGTACTGCAAATATAATTCTAAATTATATATAAAGAAGCATATTTTTTAGTATTGTGTATATTATTTATTCATCAAAGCCTAAGGTTTCGTCAGAATTTAATTCTAAAGCATGTATATTTTGAATGGCATTTCCTGCTATTCCTTTAATGGAGCCGTACATGGAAATAGTATTTTCAATTACCTTTTCGATTTGCTTTTCCCGTTTGGACCATATATTCATCATAGCCCTTTTTTCTTTACTAAGCTCATCTTGCATTTGAGTAAATCCTTCAACAATACCCTCTATTCGTAAACGGAATTCATTTCCGGTTAGAAAATCATAGAGCATTTCCATCTTATCGCCTTTATTTTCTTGGGATTTGATAATGGTGCTGAATTGAATGATGGAATGTCTTAAAACGGCACTCAACCCCTTAAATTCATTAAAGGTACAAATCCAAATGCCCTCTTTCATTCCCATTCGATCCATGTCTGAAGGCATTACTTCAGTAATAAGAACCCCGGTATTTGCTTTTTTCTCACGAATATCATTTTTGAATTTTTCAATCCATGAGTTTTGGAAATCTTTAGTTCTTTTACTTTCATAATAAATTGAGCCGCAATTTTGGATTTCACGGGTATTTACAATTTGAAGGCAATCGGCACCACGGACTCCTTTTTTTATTTCGTTAATAGTATCTAAAGGAAAATTTTGAGCTAACCATTCTTCAATAGCTAATTCCTGAACTTCTCCCTGCAATTGCATGGATCCTTGTTCTTGTTTTCGCTTCATTTCTTCGGTGAGCCTTTTCTGATCTTCCAGTTGTTTAAGTAACTCCTTAAACTTTAACTCATTTTTTTCATTTTCTTGTTTGCGAATTTTTTCTCTTTCTCGTAGAAGTTCATCGTTTAATTTTTTTTGAGCTTCTGCTTCAAAAACGGCTTTCAACTCTTCTTTTTCTCTACTTAATTTGAAAATTTCCGCTTGCATCTTATTTAACTCTTGAAGCTTTTCAGATTTTTCGGCTAATTCTTTTTCATAAAGAAAAATGCGTTCTTGATTCTCTTCTTCAATTTTCTTTTTCAGATAACTTTCAATTTCAAGAGTCTTTTCTTTGGTTATTTTAGAGAGTCTTTCCTGAAAAATTTCATTCTCTTTCTTCTTCTTGGCCTCAAATTCTTCTTTTTGCCGCTCCAATAAATTGTTTTTTTCTTGAAGTTCTTTCTGAGATGAAAGAAATTTTTCCTGGTATTCTTTCTTTATGGATTCCTCTAATTGATGTTTAAGAATATCATTTACATCGATTACATTACCACAATTCGGGCATTTTATCTGAGTTTGAGAATTCATAGTACACATTTACTATTTAACAACGCAAAGGTACAAAATATGTAAATAAATGTAAATGAGTTACTAGGAGGCTGTTTTAGATTTTACAACTGAAACCGGCATCTTGTTACTTCATTGCGAAAAGTATAAAAAAAAAAATTGTACTAAGTACTAATTTTTTATGTAATTATTTTACCAGCTCCACTTTTAAATCCGTTTTTTGAGGAGCGGCCAAATACTCGGTAGCATCAAATACCATAGAAAGACTTTTTTTGTCTTGAGAAATTACGGCCGAAGAATTGTTTACTTTCTTTATTTCTTTGGGAAACGTATAAATGGTTTTAAAAGTACCACCGGTAAATAAGGGGAGAATGCTTTGAGCCACAGAATCATTTTTTAAACTTTCGGATTTCACGGATTTTTTACTAAATACGTTGCCCTTCCAATGAAAAGTTGAGTTGGTGAGAAATTCCATGTTTTTAGAAGGGTTGTTTTTTGAATTATCAATAGAATTTAAAGCGTCGAGAGCGGAATTTAAAGACGCACTATTGGTGAAATCTCCGTAAATCAATACATAAAATTCCCCTTTCTTTTCATCTTGGTGCACTTTGATAAATAGAGGCTTAAGTGCTTCTAACTTTTTTTGATTCTCGAGAGATAATTTTGATATGCTATCCTTTTTTTGAGTAAGTAAGTTGTTGAATGAAATTAGAGTGTCTTTATAAATACCTTTATTTAGACTATCAGGCATAATTTTCATAAATTCACCGGCATCAATCATATAAGAATACGTAAGATTGCCTTCAGGATTGAACGTAATTTCCTCGCGTATGGAACAACTTACAAGTAAAACAATAGAATAACATAGAGTTAAGATTTTTGAGATAGACTTCATATATTTAATGATTATAATTATTTTTTACTTTACAAGTTCCTTTCCATTTTTTAACCAGCTGTTAAGCCCTCCGTCTAAATTATAAATGATTTGAAACCCATGATCTTTTAAAATATTAGCCGCATAAAAACTTCTTATTCCGGATTTACAATAAACGGCTACCGGACTGTTTTTATCTAATTCTTGAATTTGGTTTTCAAAGCTGGGATCGTCTACACTCATATTAACAGCATCATATATATGGCCACTTTTGTATTCAACCAGTGTTCGTACATCAACAATCTGCGTTTGGCGTATTCCTATTTCCCATGAAAAGGTGGATACCGGAACTGTTTGAATTAAAGGATTTTCTCTATTAATTGTGTGGGAAGGAGAAGAAACGGTATCCTTAGAAGTAACTATGCTGTCTTTTTTTGAAGAAGGAAGAGACTCATCTAATTTAACAGAATTTACGGATGCCGGAGGTTTGCTGTATCTGGGTAAATCGGAAGTAAGAATTCCTACTTCGGGTGGGGTAGTATAGGTATTTACTGATTCCCTGTGATGAGTTTTACACGAAAGTAAAATCAAAGAGAACAGAACTATAAAAAATAATTTATTCATAGATTTGAAGCGTTTAAAAACTCAAAAATAACTATTTTTACAAGTATATGAAAAGATTTATTCCGGCAATAGTCAGTGGATTGCTTCTTGCTCTGTCTTGGCCTGCATATGGCTTTCCCTTTTTGCTGTTTATTGCTTTTGTTCCCCTTTTATTGGTTGAACATGATATTACTGTAAAAAAAGAAAAATTCTCCGATTTGAAGGTTTTTGGATTATCCTATTTGACCTTTTTCCTTTGGAACTGGGGAGCAACCCAATGGTTACATTTCGCACAGAATCCGGACGGGTCTCATTCTTGGATGGCATTTTTGTTTCCTCTTTTCGTAAACAGTTTGTTAATGTCTTTCGTTTTTACTTTTTTTCATTTTGTAAAAAGAAAAACAGGTACTCGCTTCGGGATTATTTTCTTTCCAACCCTTTGGATCTGTTTTGAAAAATTTCATCTAACTTGGGAAATGTCCTGGCCCTGGCTTAATTTAGGAAATGCCTTTGCCGATTATCCTGAAGTCATTCAATGGTATGAAGTAACCGGTACTTTGGGCGGAACTTTATGGGTATTAACAGCAAACCTGATATTCTTTTATTACATACGAGCTTATCAAGTTACGCATAATAAAACCTATATATGGAAATCTCTATGCTATAACCTGGCCATTATAGGAATTCCCCTGGCTATTTCCCTCCTTAGATATCAATCGTATCATGAAAAAGCTTCTGAAAAAATAGAAGTGGTTTTAGCTCAACCGGCACTTGACCCATATGCCGATAAGTATCGTTTGGACGGGACTGTAATTCTTCAAGAATTATTACAAACAGTAGATAAAGAAATAACCCCTGCCACACAATTTGTAGTTGCTCCTGAAACCGCTTTTCCGGGAAATGGATTTGTAATGGTAAACAATCTTGAAAACGATATCTACATAACTCAAATAAAGCAATGGCTGAAAAATTACCCTCAATTAAGTTTAGTATCGGGGGGATCGTTAGCTGAATATTTTACTCAACAACAAACTCCTACAGCCCGTTATCTCAAACAGTATAATCAATGGATTGATCTATATAATTCTGCCGTACAGATAAATTTGAATGATCCGGTTCAATATTATAATAAGTCAAAATTAGTGGTAGGAGTAGAACATTTCCCTTATGCAGCTGTATTAAAGCCTATACTAGGAGAATATATGATGAATTTTGGCGGATCTATGGAAAGTTTAGGAGTACAAGACCATCCGACTATATTCACAAATTCGAAGAATCGATTAAAAGCCGCTCCCATAATATGTTATGAAAGCATATATGGAGAATACGTCGGAGAATTCGTGAAAAATGGAGCTAACGCATTATTTATAATGACCAATGACTCTTGGTGGAGCAATTCGCAAGGACATAAGCAGTTATTGGCTTATGCGCGATTACGAGCCATTGAAACCAGAAGAGATATAGGGCGCTCAGCCAATAGTGGAATTTCAGCATTTATAAACCAACGGGGAGATATCGTAGAAAAATTAGACTATGGAAAACGGGGGGCTTTAAGGGGGGACATTAATTTAAATACTTCACTTACAACTTATGTAAAATACGGCGATGTAATCGCCAGATTGGCATTGCTGCTGGCGGGAATATTATTGGCTTATGCGATATCCAAAACCTTTTTAAATAAAATAAATAAGAATGCCCTAAAAAGGAAACACAATATCAAAAAATAAAAAGTAAAAAAGTTGGTAGAGTCAAAAATAATTTGTTAATTTGCAACCCGATTCAAGGAAAAAGAATATTATTTAGATTTAAGATAATGGCTAGAATTTGTCAAATAACAGGAAAGCGTGCAATGGTAGGAAATAATGTGTCGCACGCTAATAACAAAACAAAAAGACGTTTTGAAATAAATTTGATGGAGAAAAAATTCTATTTACCATCAGAAGATGCTTGGGTATTTTTAAAAGTATCTGCACATGGTTTAAGAATTATAGATAAAATAGGAATTGAAGAAGCTGTAGCTAGAGCTCGTAAACAAGGTCTTATCAATTACTAAAAATTAAAATTAAAATGGCAAAGAAAGGTAATAGAGTACAAGTAATTTTAGAATGTACTGAGCATAAAGAGAGTGGAATGCCGGGAGTGTCTCGTTATATAACAACTAAGAACAAAAAGAATACTCCGGAACGAATTGAATTGAAAAAATTCAATCCGGTGTTAAAAAAATATACTATACACAAAGAAATTAAATAATAAATTTTAGTCATGGCAAAGAAGGTTGTAGCAACATTACGTACAGAATCTAAAAAAATGACCAAAGTGATCAAAATGGTTAAGTCTCCTAAATCTGGAGCTTACGTTTTTGAAGAAAAAGTTGTGAATGCGGATAACGTAGACACATTTTTAAAACAGAAATAGTTTTCATAACATAGGTTTTTAAGGTTTTAAAAAAATCATTCACTTCATTGTGAATGATTTTTTTTTTATTTTTGTTATATTATATATCCTATATGAGTTGGTTTAAGAAAATTTTCGGAAAAGAGAAAAAAGAAACATTAGACAAGGGATTGGAAAAATCTAGCCGATCTTTTTTTGATAAAATTGGGAGAGCTATTGCAGGAAAAAGTAAAGTCGATGATGAGGTTCTTGATGAATTAGAAGAAGTGCTGATTTCTTCCGATGTAGGGATTGAAACCACACTTAAAATAATAAAAAAAATAGAAGAACGGGTTGCTAGAGATAAATTTATGAATACTTCGGAATTAGATCAAATTCTAAAAGAAGAAATTATGAATTTATTGGCAGAAAATAAAAGTTCTGATTCTGAATTTGAAATTCCGGAGGATAAAAAACCGTATGTTATCATGGTAGTGGGAGTTAATGGAGTTGGAAAAACAACGACTATAGGAAAACTTGCTTATCAATTTAAACAACAAGGAAAGAAAGTTATATTAGGAGCTGCGGATACGTTCCGAGCGGCAGCCGTAGATCAATTAGTCATATGGTCTGAAAGAGTAGGAGTTCCAATAATTAAACAAAGCATGGGATCAGATCCTGCTTCTGTGGCTTTTGATACCGTTCAATCTGCCAAAGCGCAAGGTGCCGATGTGGTATTAATTGATACTGCGGGACGTTTGCATAATAAGGTTAATTTAATGAATGAGCTTAGTAAAATAAAAAGGGTTATGCAAAAAGTAATTCCCGATGCTCCTCATGAAATATTATTGGTATTAGACGGTTCCACCGGACAAAATGCATTTGAACAGGCCAAACAATTCACGGCAGCTACAGAAGTTAGTGCTTTAGCGGTTACTAAATTGGACGGTACAGCCAAAGGAGGAGTAGTGATCGGTATATCCGACCAGTTTAAAATTCCGGTAAAATATATTGGTGTGGGCGAAAAAATGGAAGATCTCCAACCCTTTAATAAATATGAGTTTGTAGACAGCTTTTTCAAAAAAAATTAAAAGTTTAAGCAATTCAATCCAAAGTGAAAAGAATTATCTATTTAGTTATCATGCTGGTTACTTGCTTTGCTTGTAAATCTCAGCAACCTAAAACTGTTAGCAAGAATAAGCTTTACAAAGTTGAGTATTCTAATTACGGAGGGATGAATGGTTGGGAAGAATCTTTTATGATTACTCAAGAGAATAGTTCGTATCATTCAATTATCAGAAGAACGAACACAAGCGCAAAAGAGCTGGAAAAAACGCCTGAAGTTGTTTGGAAAAAATTAGAATCTACTTTAGATATTCATTTACTTGAAAAAATTAAAAGCGGTGAGAGTAAACGTTTGTATGATGGGAAAGATACTAAATACAAGATAGTCTTATGTTCCGGTAAGGAATATTCATTTATAAATCCTCAGGATTCGGAAGAGTACCAAAAGATGAGCGAGTTTTTTTCTACACTTCTGGATAGTAAAAATAAAATACTGATAAAAATCAACAACCCAAAAAAACTCAAACCTTAAAAAAATGTATAAAATAGCATATCTGACATTGTTTGTCATACTAACATCATGTGGAAGTTGTTTTACCTCTTCAGAGAAAGCAATTATTTATCAGTCACCCGATTCTCCGGCAAGAGTTTTAAAGATAAATCACAAAGAGGATTCACTGATTGTTAGAAAACCTTCTAAACGAATAAAAAAAATACACAATAATAAAGACTTGGAGCAGCTGATAAAGAAGCTGTACTTAACTATGTTGGAAGAAAACGGAGTAGGAATTGCAGCACCTCAAATTGGAGTAAATCGAAATGTTTTTTTATTTTATCGATTGGATAAGGAAGAAAAAACGGTAGAAGTTGCTATTAATCCACGGATTATTTCCCATTCTACCGAATTACTATGTTTTCAGAATGACGGATGTTTATCCGTACCTAACCGATATGGAACTTCGCAACGTTATGCCTGGATTGAGGTGGAATATACGGACCAAAATGAAAAAAAGGTTACTCATAAATTTTTAGGTGGAAGCCGTGCCGAAGATTATACCGGTACTATTTTTCAACATGAATTCGATCATCTGCAAGGAAAGCTTTATATTGATAAACTTTGTAAACCTAATTAGTTTTTTTATTATCTATATTGATGTTGTTTGAAGATACTATTTGTGCATTAGCTACTCCACCGGGAACAGGGGCATTAGGAATTATCAGGGTTTCCGGTAAAAATTCAATCTCTTTAGTTAATTCTGTTTTTAAGGGTAAAAATCTAAATGAGGTACCTTCTCATACGGTTCATTATGGTTTTATTAAAGATGAAAATGAAACGATTGATGAAGTGATGGTTTCCGTTTTTTTAGCTCCTAAAACTTTTACGGCAGAAAATTTGGTGGAAATCACATGTCACGGTTCCCAATATATTGAACAGCAAATCCTGTCCTTATTACTTAAAAAAGGGTGTCGATTGGCTCTGGCAGGTGAATTTACACAACGTGCTTTTCTTAATGGACGTATAGATTTAAGTCAGGCCGAGGCAGTTGCCGATTTAATTTCGGCCGAAAATAAAGCCAGTCACGACATGGCCCTGTCTCAAATGAGGGGGGGATTTTCATCTCTTCTCAAGGAATTACGAGTTGAATTATTGGATTTAGCCTCACTTCTAGAGCTGGAATTGGATTTTTCTGAGGAAGATGTTGAATTTGCCGATCGTTCTCAATTAGTACAATTGATGGATAAGATTTTAGGGGTTATTAATCCTTTAATCGAATCATTTTCTTACGGGAATGCTCTTAAAAACGGGGTTCCGGTTACTATTCTAGGAAAGCCAAATGCAGGAAAATCAACCTTGTTAAATGCTTTATTGCAGGAGGAAAGGGCCATTGTCAGCGATATTGCGGGAACTACTCGAGATACCATTGAAGAATCGTTAGTTATTAATGGTATTCAATTTCGATTTATAGATACGGCGGGATTACGGGAAACGGAAGATCAAATAGAAGCTATAGGAGTAGCCAAGGCTTTGGAAAAAGCCAAGGAAGCTTCAATTATATTATATTTGGCAGATGTAACAGAGTTAAATTGGGAAGAGATACAATCTGATCTTATTAAATTTCAGAGGGAAGACGTATCTATCATTGTATGTTTAACTAAGCTGGACAAGAATAGCAAATTTACTGTTTCTGAAATCCCCGATGAAATTATGCAGAAATATACGGTACTGATGGTTTCTGTTAAGCAAAATCCGGATCTTTTAGAATTTAAAGAAAACATGTATTCGTATATAGAATCTCAAAAGTCCACTTCTCAAACAATTGTAACTAATGTACGTCATGTGAATGCTTTGATTCGTGCGAGAGAATCTTTACTTTTATGTAAAGAAGGTTTACAAAACGGATTAAGCAGCGAATTGATTGCCATTGATTTGCGACGTGCCTTGGAAGCGCTCGGGGAAATCGTGGGACAAGTTTCTAATGATGAACTGCTAGGAAATATTTTTGGTAAATTTTGTATCGGTAAATAGGCTGGGGCATAAAAAGATTTAAATAGAAAAATCAGCAAATAAATTCCTTTTAACATAAGGATTATGTAAATATTTTACCTTCTGATTATTTCCTATACTATATCTACCCAAATTCTTATTGATTAATTATTATCTTTTATAATTAATAAGTAATCTAATCAATGCCGAATTTATAAACTTATATAAAGAAGTAAGTATTGATGTTATTATCGATTGGAATGAGTTTCCAAAAATATGGTAAAGTAATTTACTATGATAAATTGGAATTTACATAATAGGATAAGATATATTCATCTTTAAAGTTTTTAAAGGAGGGTTAATTTATATGAAATTTTGCTTGATATAGTCATAAATAGAATTATGAGATAAATAGGTTTTTGTACATTTGTATAAAACCTGTTTTATGAATTTTAGTTTTATATCTTCTTTATTTTCAGATAAGAGTAAAAAAAATGATGAAGAAGTAATATCCATATCTTCGCTTGCTCCTAAAGTTTTAACTAAAAAAGAAGATATTGATAAAATTCGACCATATTTAGATAAATTAGGAGATACTTTAAAAGCTAAAGGTATAAATAATATTGCATTAACAGGAGGATATGGTTCAGGAAAAAGCACTATATTAAAAACGTTTCAGCATTGGAATAAAAAAGAATATAAATTTTTGAATATTTCATTAGCTGCATTTAATCAAACTAAGTCGAAAGAAAATTTCAAAGAACTGTATGAATTAAAAATTAAAAATGGAAAAACTGAAAAAGAAGCTGAAAAGGAAATTGCTAATGAGTTTAAAGAAACTTTAATAAATAATGAAGAACTTGAAAGACGGCTTGAAATAAGTATATTACAACAAATTGTTTATAAGGTAAAGCCCTCAAACCTTCCGGAATCTCGTTTTAAAAGAATTATTAATATACCAAAATGGAAGTTAAGGTTTTTATTTCCTATTGGATTTATATTGTGGTTGTCGAGTATAGTTATATTCTATAAATATAATTATTTAGATAAGTTAAATCCAAATACGTGGATATTAAGTGATAGTTTAGATTGGAATTCTATTTTTGTATTTTTAATTTCATTTTTAGGCATTGGGTATTTTTCAAAATTAATAGTTGAACTATTTAGTAATTCCAAAATAAATAAGGTGAACTTAAAGGGGGAAATTGAAATTGGAGATAATTCCAATAAATCAATACTCAATGAACATTATGATGAAATCTTATATTATTTTGAAAAGAATTCGTATAATGTGGTAGTTATTGAAGATTTGGACAGGTTCGATAATACTAATATATTTACTAAATTAAGAGAATTGAATATATTACTCAATAATGCTGATACCATAAAGAATAAAAAATCATACAGAAAACATGGGATAAAATTTCTATATGCAGTAGGAGATGATTTATTTAATGATAAAAAAGAGAGAGTAAAATTCTTTGATTACATTATTCCAGTTATTCCGTTTATAAATTCGTATAACGCAGATGAACCATTAATAAATTTAATAAAAGAATCAGGGTTAGAAGAAAATATATTTCCAAAAGAATTTCTTTCAGATATTACTACTTTCATTGATGATATTGATATGAGGTTATTAATTAATATTTTTCATGAATTTGTGATTTATAGAAATGTTTTGAAACCTGAATTCATTAAAAAACCGGAAGAACTATTTGCAATTATTACTTATAAAAATGTTGATCCAGAAGATTTTAATAAATTAAATAATAATGATGGAAAACTCTATAATTTAATTAGTAATAAGAAAAAATATATTAAAAAATTTGTTGAGGATGTAGATATTAAAATAATACAATTGGAAAAACAAATTAAGAATATTACTAATGAAAATATCTCTGATATAAAAGATTTAAGAAGACTTTATATTAGTCAAATTTTAACAAAACTTACTAATATTTCGATATATAATATTAATATTATTGGATTATTAGAAGACAAAGAGTTTAATAGCTTAATTGAAAATGAAAATTTATCTTATAAGTATTTGGGTTATGATCTGAGAGTGGATCGCGCATTAAGATTTAAATTTTCAGAAATAGAAAATGAAGTTAATACAAATTTCACATATAAAGAAAGAGTTAATTTTATAGAAAGTAAATTTAATAATAGAGTTGAATTACTTCATAAAGAAATTGAAAAATTAGAAGATAAAAAAATAGAAATTCATAATTGGGATTTAAAACAAGTTTTTAAAGAAGTTGATATCAACCACTATTTAAAAGATTTTTCTAATAATGGATTATTAAGAAATTTAGTTTTGGAGGGATACATTAATGAAAATTACAATGATTATATTTCACTATTTCATGGAATATCACTTACTAAAGAAGATAAAATTTTTGAACGAAATGTAAAAAGTGGTATTGATACATATTTTAATTATAAATTAACACATATTGAAAATCTTATTGATAATCATTTAGAATTAAAATATTTTGACAGAGAAACAATTTTAAATTTTGACTTATTAGATTTATTAGGAAATAAATACGATGAATACTCAAAGCAATACGACAATATAATTAAATTGTTATCAAGTGAAAAAGGAAGGTCGATAGAGTTTATAGACCAATATATTGAAGATGAAAATAGACCTTTAAAGATATTTATACAGATATTAGTTGAAATGTGGAAAGGGTTTTGGGAATATGTATATGATAATTATAGTTTTGAAAAACAGTTTAAGTATTTACGTTTAATCATTGATTATAGTGAAGTTGAATCGATTTTGAAGTATCAGAATAAAGATAAATTAAAAGAAGCGTTTGAAGAAAAAATTGATTTTATAAAGTTGATAAAGACTAATGATGAAACCGATTATTATATTGAATTAAAAAATAAAGTATCTGAAATAATAAAGAGTTTAAATATAAAATTTAATAGTTTAGATATTGATAGAAATAATGTTGAAAAACTATTTGATTATATTTATTTTAATAATCATTATAAGATAAATAAGGATAATATATTTCGAATGATTTCAATATTTGGAGAGAGGAATGTAGGAAATACCTTTGAAACTTCTAATTACTCAACAATACATAAATCTAATTGTAAACCTTTGGTTGAATATATTACTTCTAATATAAATACTTATGTAGAAAATGTTTATTTAAAATTAGAACAAAATAAATTTGAGGATGTATGGAGTTTACTTTTACTTTTAAATAATGAAAAATTAGAAGATAAACTAAAAATTAAAATAATTCAAAAGGTAGAAACAGTTATACCTGATTTATCTATAATTAAAGAAATAGGGATTAAGGATTTATTGTTAATAAATAATAGTGTGATACCTGTTTGGGGAAATATTATTAACTATTATACAAGCTATGAAAATACAGTAAATGAAATTTTAGTTGAATTTTTAAATTCTGAATATGTGTATTTAGCTTTAGCAAATGAGAAGATGCCTCATAAATCTGAAACTTTTGATTATTCTTCTTTCAGAAGAAATCTTCTTTTATGTAATGAAATTTCAGATGACAGTTATGTAAAATTGTTTGAGAGTAGTATTTATACAAGAGAATCTCTTTCTTTTGAAAATTTAAGTGAGAATAAGATTGAGTATTTAACGAATAAGATTTTTACTACAACTAAATCAAATTATGATTTACTAAGAGAGAATTTCCCTAATAATCATATAACATTAATTGAAAATGATTTCACTAAATTCATTGAAAATATTAATGATTTTGAAACAGATGAAGGAGATATTTTGTTGATATTAAAGTCAAATAAAATTACTATTGATAATAAGTTTAATTACATTTCAAAATTGGAAGAAAAAACAATAATTGATAGTAAGGATATATCTAAATTAGTTGGAGATATTATACTTCTAAAATCAGAAATGATTAATTTTAAATTTGAGACTCTACAATCAATTATTGTAAATTCAAACTCAAATGAAAATAAGATAAGATTGATTAATTTGTATTTCAGTCGGTTAAATGATGCAGGGATTGTTAATTTAGTGGGAAGTATGAATTGGAATTACAAAGAATTATTTAAAAAACAACATAAACCTAAATTTAGTGATTTTCCTTATAAAAGAGAACTATTTGAAAATTTAGAATCTAGAGGATTAATTAAATCATTTCATAATGATAAGAAAGATAAATCTAAAATAAGGGTTATAGCTAATTATTAATTTAAAAATCACTAAATATTCTTTGATGGTTTTTACGAAATGTCTTACTATTTATAAAATAATTCATTATTAATGTGTAAAGTTGATTTCTGTATTGAGAATTAAACTGAAGCATAAAAAGATTTAATTAGAAAAATTAGCAAATAAATCCCTTTCAACATAAGGATTACGGAAATATTTTACCTTCTGATTATTTCCTATACTATATCTACCCAAATTTTTATTGATTAATTATTATTTTTTTATCTTAAATTATTTAAATCAATAAAATAAAAAAGTAATATATCAAGTCATAACTAAGGGGTTTGAATTATTGACTTATTGGCAATGATTAAAATTAATTTTAATTTGATATCAAATTCAAAAAAATACACAACTTCATAATAGTTTTTAATATTTATAATTAACAGTTAACTTCAGAAGATATCTTATTATTTCCAATTTGAGAACGTTATAAATTATCATCCATTCAAAAACATAAAATATTGTTATATTAATCGTACAAAAACTGTATTTATAGTAAAACAGACAAAATATATATCAGAAAAATATAAAATAAAATAAAATAAAAAATACTAGTATATTTGTTGAGCCTATTTATTAAATCAGAATACTATGAAATATACCTTTCAGGCTGTCTATGGAGAAAAAATTCCTTCTACAACAGCAGAAAATTTAGATTACTTACTTAAATTTTTAAAACCTCAAACTCTTTATATTAAGTTCATAAAGATCTTTTTTACCAATTATACGGCAAGCAAACCCGAAGTAAACATCCGTTTGAAAAGCTGATTAAATAGATTAGATTTTAAAATCAGTTGATAGTATTTCGACACAAAAATTCATAATTAAGACACAAAAGCTATATAATAAATTTAAAAAAAGAGTGAAAAATGGAAGGCGGTAACATTGTTCGTAGAATAGGCGGAGAAAGTATTAAAAGAGCTAAAAAATCTCTTATATTAGAGTCAACCCATGATAACTTGATCTTTTATTCCGCCAAGCAAGTGGTTATGTCAGGGGAGCAAGGTGGGGTAGAATATTTGAATGATTATAAACCGCCTGAGCCTTTGCAAGTAATTCATATAGAGGGTCCTTTAAATGAAGAAGGAGAAAAGGTTTCAACAGTGGAAAAAGGAAAATCCTATAAAATTAAAATTACTCAATTTAATAGGGAATTGAAATCGCCGTCAGAACTCATGAAAATTAAATTGTCGTTACAGCTCAATGAAGATGCAGTACAATTATCGGCTAAAACTTTAGGAAAACAAGAAGTAACGTTAGATATTTCGAAAACTGATTCTTTGGATAAAATTACTATATATGCTTATATTTCCAATTGGAAAAAAGAAGGGAAATGTGAAGTAAATGTAAGTACCAAACAAGGAGGAATACATACCCGATTTTATGATGAACAGGGGCAACAGATATACGACATACCTAGGAAATTACAAAAAGCATTTAATGAAGAATACGGTATCAAGATTGCCTATGACAAAGAAAATGAAATGCTATACTATAAGGGCGAATGTGCTCCAGCCTATGAAAAAATATCTCCAACTGCAATTGCACATTGGAAAAGAGAATTAAGCAGAGATCAAGTATCTAAGGGTAAGTTGTTATTTGGATATAATTTTGGGTATAAAATAAGAGCAGAACCTATCAGTAATAATTGGTCTGGATATAAAAAATATTCATTTAATGACTTCGATGATAATGGGAATGTTCTTTATTTAAAAAAAGAAGAAGGAGCTGTTAGTTCAGGGATTGTACCGGGAATACCTGAGGTAAATATGCAAGTAGTAAAAGAGTTAAAAATGAAAGAACCTTCTCCAGGCTTAAAAATAGGAGATATTGCTTTTATTGATTTAGCTGATTTTGATGATAATTTGAATCAAAAGGGTTGGAAATATATATATACATTAGAGAACAAATACAAACAATGCAAAATAGATTTGCCTAAAATTGATCGTTATTTTAATTTGCCTAGAATTTTAGAACATGAATTTATAGGACATGCTATTTTAAAATTAAGCGATAAAGCTCATGAATTAGCTGAAAAAGAAAAAGAAATAAATGGTCCTGTTCCTGTAGAAGCAAAATTAGGAAACATTATCAGAAGAGAAATTAATTTACCTGATAGAATAATTTATATATCTAAAAGGGAAGATTCTCTTTCTGTTAATTTTGGATATTTAAATGGTTCTAATGATCCAGATCCCAATATGAAACCTATTATAATATTTGATGAAGAAAGGGGGTATAGAACAATAAATCATCCTCCAGAATTTCCAAAAGACCATGGAAGGTTTGAAATAAATAGGAATGATGTAGACAAATTATTAACAATAAAATACTATAAAACCATAAAATATGATGTGCATAAAAAAAATTTTGATTTTGATTAATATTTTTCTAATAAACCAATTTCACGGACAATCAATAAGTAATAAAGAAGATGCACTTATAAGTTTTATTGATTTTTTTAAAACGGAAGTTTATAAATCTATTATACTTTCTAAAGAATTTAAAAGCAATAAAAAATGTCATATAATTGGAATTAATGGACTCTCATTAAATATCGGACATACAGCAGGTTTTGCTACAGGGGGATCAAATGGATATTTATATAATGATATTCATATAACAAAGGATAGTATATCAGTGAAAGAATTAAGAAAAGAATTACCAAAAAAATACTGGATATTTGAAGATTCGGATAGGTTTTTTGGGGTTCAAGTTGGAGCAGATTATATTTATAATCTTAAAAAAAATAATATTGAATATTTGCCTAAAAATATTGATTTTGAACCTGATGTATGTGATTTTAGTTTTGATATTATAAAAATATATAAACCCCTTGATAAATGGATAGATTTTTATGAAAAATACTATGATAGAAGTTATAATTCAGAAGTCTTAATACCTGTGAAATATGAATTATTATCAAATGGAAATAGATCGATTGAAAAAGAAAAATATTATTTATTCAAAATTAAGATAGGATATAACGATAAAGGTAAATTAGAAATATTCAAAGAAATAATAAGTGGTGGAAAAGAGGAAAGAGATATAATAAATTAAAAAGTGTTTTCATTAGAAATTATAATTTATACTAATTGTAAAAAAAATTAAATTTTAATTAAACATTTTTATTTTTTTTACAATAGTTGTTGAAGGTGAGCCTTATGATTATATACTCGAATAATAAATAATAAAGAAATAAAAAAAATATATGCTTAATAAAGGCGCATTTTCAAAAAATGGAAAGATTAAATCAGTAAAAGTTGTGGATTAAGATGATGTACAATAAGAAAGCTTTACTTTTTCTTAGTTTGTTCTTTTGTAAATTAAATCTATTTAGCGGGCAGATTAAGGATAGTTGCTCTATGTATAGAATTTGTTATTCTGAGATAGATACAGTTAAATTAAATATTTATAAATCAATTCTTAATTCTAAAGAACTTCAAAATAATAAAAAATGTCATATAGTAGGAGTTAGTCCAATTTCATTGAATATGAAATATTCGCCTGGATATGAAGCAATGTTTTATGATATAAATGAAATTGAGGACACAATTTCTGTTAATAACTTGATAAATTCTTATCCTGAAACATATAGGTTTTATTCGATTAATAATAAACTTTCTAACTCTTTGGATATTAAAGAATATATGTACTATTTAGATATATTAGAGGGAAAAAATGATTTATACACCTTAGATTATTTTTATGATGAAATATGTAATAATAACTTAGATATAATAAAGATACAAGAACCTTTAGACAGTTGGATGAAAATTTATAAAGCTAATGTTTTACTAAATAAAGCAAATGTAGTAATTCCTGTAATTTATGAATCTCTTATAGAAAAACCTAAATATCTTTTATATAAAATAGAATTGTACGAAGGAAGTACAAAGGTAAAATCAATGAAAGTAGTTGAATTAGATTAAATTAATAAATAAGTTGAAATTATACGATAATGAATGTAGGAGCAGTTGGGCAAAATAAAGGAAATATTGATAAATTATCTGATGTAAATAGAGCCACATTTTCAAAAGAAAATAGATGACAAGAAAAAGGTTAGTTATTGAATTTTACAATTGAAAAGAAAGTTTCTGCATTCAATTTTTATAAAGTCCATTTTATAAACTATTTTACCTTAAAATTATAACGTGGATCATTAATGTTCACATTACAAAAAACCGATTATGTATTGTAGTAATTCTCATTTAATGAGGTTTACTTCATTTGATCAATCCAGCAATATTTAAAGCCGGTTTAATTGAAAGCTAATGATATGGTTAAATTTAAATAATTACCCCTTTGCTAATTTTTAAACTATTACTAATAGACTTTAGACACATAAAAAAAGTAAATTTGACTTCATAAAAAAACAAGAAATGGAAATAACAATCTTATGCTATCCTAAATGCAGCACATGTAAAAAAGCAATCAAATGGTTGCAAGATAATACCATAGAATTTAAAGAAAGAAATATAGCAAAAGAACGTCCAACGAAAGAAGAATTAAAAGAATGGTATCAAAGATCAGGATTGCCCATAAACAAATTTTTTAATACATCAGGCAAACTGTATAAAGAATTAAACCTTAAAGAAAAAGTAAAAACAAGCAGCGAAGATGAACTCTTATCACTTCTATCTACAGACGGAATGTTGGTAAAACGTCCCTTAGTGATAAGTGATTCTATTATTTTAGTAGGATTTAAAGAAGAAGAATGGAAAAAAGCACTACTAGGCTAAACTAATCATCAATACCCCTTATAAGAATATACTTATTGATAATATAGTAATCATAATGAAGTTATGGCTTAATTATTGAATTCTATCTCAAAAAAGTATATGAAGAAATTTTTATTTGTTTTATTTGGGATAATTTTTATACAGATTGTTTCTGCTCAGGCAATAGTTAAAAATTTAAGAAGTTTTACCGTTTTGCGTGTTTATGATAAAATTCCTGTGACGTTACTTTCCTCACCGGAAGAAAAAGTAGAGATAAGCGGAGTAAAAAAAGATGACGTAAAAATCGTTAAAAAAGGCGGAGAATTAATTATTAGAATGGATACGTTGAAATTAGAGAACGACGATGAGGTAAACGTAAAGGTATATTATAAAAAGTTAAATAATATACATGCTTACGAAGGATCAACAATAACCGGTCATGATAAATTAGAAGAAAATCTATTAAATATCGGGGCTACTGAAGGTTCGAAGATTACCGTTCTTGTTGGAGTAAACAAAATACATGCCAAGCTAAAATCAGGAGGAGAAATCAAAGTTTCAGGATTGGCAAATCATCAAAATATTAAAATTACATCCGGGGGCACCTACGACGCAAAAGAAGTGGGTTCAAACAAAATTGCTGTAGCAGTTACTTCCGGAGGAACAGCATCTGTTTATTCTAATGGATTAGTTGAAACCAAAATAAAAGATGGGGGAGATATTAATGTCTATGGAGGAGCGGAAGTAGTTAAAAAAGATATCGAGGGCGGATATGTGAATATATACTAAATATGGCTTATATAAAAATATTAAATATAGCTATAGATAAAATCTATTATAAAGAATTGCAGGAAAAAAATAATTAAACTAAAATTGTATCCTTTTACACAAGAATTTAAATATTAGTTTAATTAGTTTAGTTTAAATTGTAGCAAAAGATCTTTTTGCTGCAATTTTTTTTGAAAAGTTTTAAAATTGTAAAGACTTTCTAACTCTTTTGAGTGTTTCAGATGCTATGCTTTTTGTTTTTTCAGCTCCCTCTTTAAGAATATTCTCAAGTTCCTCAATATGATTCATATAGTAATTATATTTTTCCCTGGCCTCACTAAATTCACGTAGAAGAACTTTAAATAATTCATTTTTAGCATGTCCGTATCCGTAACCACCGGCTAAGTAGTTTTCTCTCATATTTTCCACTTCTTCAGGAGTGGCTACCAATTTAAATATAGAAAACGCATTACAAGTATCCGGATTTTTAGGTTCTTCCAGTGGAGTAGAATCGGTTACAATAGACATAATTTGTTTTTTTAACTCTTTTTCAGGGGCAAAAATTTGAATGGTATTTCCTCTGGATTTACTCATTTTATTTCCATCAGTTCCGGATACATACATTGTATTTTCCTGAATTTTGGCTTCAGGGACTACCAAAACATCGCCGTGTACGTGATTAAATTTTTGAGCGACATCTCTAGTCATCTCCAAATGCTGCAATTGATCTTTACCTACCGGAACGATTTGTGCATCGTATAAAAGAATATCCGCAGCCATAAGCATAGGATAAGTAAACAGCCCGGAATTTACATCTTCCAATCGATCGGCTTTATCTTTAAATCCATGTGCCAGAGCCAAACGGCTATAGGGGAAATAACAAAGCATATACCACATAAGTTCTGTTACTTCAGGAATGTCTGATTGTCTGTAAAAATAAGTTTTGGAAATATCCAAACCACATGCGAGCCAGGTTGCCGCTATTTCATACGTATTTTGTTTAAGGACTTCAGCATCTTTAATTTGCGTCATGGAATGCAAATTGGCAATGAAGAAAAATGATTCATTAGAAGGATCCTTGCTTAGCTTAATAGCCGGTGCAATGGCTCCTAATATATTGCCTAAATGTGGAGTACCCGTACTTTGTATGCCTGTTAAAACTCTCATGTGTATATTTTATATGATAAAATGCAAATTTACATTTAAAATATAAAGTGCAAAAACTTATGCATTTTTATTATACCATATAAAGATTATACCCAGCATAAGAATACAAAATGGAGTACTTTTTTACACAAGACTATTTCATCCATTCTTTAGGAAACATACTGGGTTTGAAGAAATAAACACCTATGAGAAATATCGCTCCGAGAGTGATAGAAGAATCGGCAACGTTGAATATATAATTAAAGAATTGAATCCTTTCACCTCCCCAAATAGGAAACCATTCGGGTAAGTAAGTGTCTATAAGAGGAAAACGAAACATATCCACGACACATCCTCCGAATAGAGGAGCATATCCTTTAAAATTAAGCTTGGAAATTCCCGAATATCCGTACCAATCCTTCACAACCGAGTTATAAGTTGTACCCGAATCGAAAAGGACTCCATAAAAAGTACTGTCAATCAAATTCCCGATTGCACCCGCAAAAATTAATCCTGCCGGGATGATAAAATACCATGTATTAGCCTTTTTAGACCATTTGTTGATATAATAAGCCATTAAACCTATTAATACCAAACGCAATAAGCTCAAGCCTATTTTACCTATGAATCCTCCAAGTTGCACTCCATAAGCCATACCTGGATTTTCAACATACGTAAGATAAAACCAATCGAAAACTTTTATTTCCTCATGCAGATGAAAATGCGTTTTAATGTAAATTTTTGATACTTGATCTAATAAAAGGATAAAAAATGTTATCCATAAGACTTTCTTCATTCTTACTATTGATTGTTTTTAGCCTCAATGCTTAAGGTAGCATGAGGAACCGCTTTCAATCTTTCTTTACCTATTAATTTCCCGGAAATTCTGCAAATTCCGTATGTTTTGTTCTCAATTCGTATTAAAGCATTTCGCAAATCACGGATAAATTTTTCTTGACGAGCCGCCAAATGGGAGTTACTTTCTTTACTCATGGTTTCCGAACCTTCTTCAAAAGCTTTAAAAGTAGGAGAGGTATCATCCGTTCCGTTATTTAAATCATTAACAAACGCTTCTTTCAGCATAGTTAAATCATTTTCCGCTTTTTCAATTTTATCAAGAATAAGTATCTTGAATTCTTCAAGTTCTTCGTCAGAATATCTAAGTCTGTCTTCAGTCATAATTACACTTTTTTTAGTACGATTTTAATTTTAATTTCATTAATGTCTAATTCCGTCCCATCGGTAGTGTTACTTACAAAAGTTAATTTCTGTGTTAATGTTTCAGAACATATATATTCCATATTTTCGTTAACGGATTTTTCAATTTCCTCATTCGCCTGAATTTCTAAAGATATTTTATCGGTAACTTCCAATCCATTCTCTTTTCTGAGATTTTGAATTTTATTTACCAATTCTCGAGCAATTCCTTCAGATTTTAATTCAGGTGTGATAGTGATATCGAGCGCAACGGTTAATTTGCCGTCGTTGGCAACCAACCATCCCGTAATATCTTGTGTGCGAATTTCAACATCATCTAAGTTTAGTTCGTAGCCGGACAAAGTTATAGCCCCGTTCTTTTCCAACTCTTCAATTTGAAAAGAAGATAATTGTTGGAGCTCTTGGCTAACGGCTTTAAGGTCTTTGCCTAATTTAGGTCCTAACGTTTTAAAATTAGGTTTTACGGCTTTTACAATAATATCAGAAGCTTCTTCAGGGTTCAATAATTGAACTTCTTTTACATTGACCTCTTGTTTTATTATAGGTATTATGGATTCGAGATTTTCCCTGTCATTTTTACTTAAAACAGGAATCATAATTTTTTGCAACGGTTGGCGAACTTTTATATTTTCTTTTTTACGCAAAGAAAATACCATAGTGGTAACTTTTTGTGCTAAATGAGTTCTTTCCAACAATAAATAATCGATTTCATTTTCCTGTTTAACAGGAAAATAAGCTAAATGAACCGATGCATAAGGTTCTTTTCCCGTAACAGCATTTAAATCCTGATACAATTTATCGGAATAGAAAGGTGCTGCCGGAGACATTAATTTAGCAATAGTATCCAAACATTTATAAAGAGTTTGGTAAGCAGAAATCTTATCATTGGAATATTCTCCTTTCCAAAAACGTCTTCTTGATAAGCGCACATACCAATTACTTAAATTATCAATTACAAAAGTATTAATTGCTCGTAAAGCTTTGGTTGGCTCATAATCGGTATAGAAAGAATCCACTTCATCTATCAAAAGATTAAGTTCGGATAGGATCCATTGATCTAATTCGTTTCTTTCTTTAAAATGTATATCATCCTCTTTATAACTGAATCCATCCACGTTGGCATATAAAGCAAAGAATGAATAAGTATTATATAAAGTTCCGAATATTTTACGGCGTACTTCATCAATGCCCTCCAAATCAAATTTCAAATTATCCCAAGGTTGGGCATTGGAAATCATATACCATCGAGTAGCATCCGGCCCATACATAGCCAAGGTTTCAAAAGGCTCAACAGCATTTCCTTTACTTTTGGACATTTTATTTCCTTTTTTATCTAAAACCAACCCATTGGAAACAACATTTTTATAAGTTACGCTGTCAAAAATCATGGTTCCGATTGCATGTAAAGTATAGAACCAACCGCGAGTTTGGTCTACTCCTTCAGCAATAAAATCTGCCGGATAGTATTTTCGTTCGTCTATTAATTCCTTATTTTCAAAAGGATAGTGCCATTGAGCGTATGGCATGGCTCCAGAATCAAACCATACATCAATCAAATCACTTTCTCGCTTCATGGGCTTTCCACTCTCTGAAACTAGAACTATTTGATCAACAATATTTTTATGAAGATCTATTTTACTGTAATTTTCCTCGGAAAAATCACCTACAATAAAATCTTCAAAAATATTTTTAGACATAAATCCGGCTTTTATGGATTTTTCCATTTCATCAATCAATTCCTGAATAGAACCAATGATGATTTCTTCTTTAGCATCTTCAGTTCTCCAAATAGGAAGGGGAGTACCCCAATATCTTGACCTGGAAAGATTCCAATCATTAGCATTTTCCAGCCAATTACCAAAACGACCT
This sequence comes from Apibacter sp. B3919, assembly GCF_026537405.1. Lineage (NCBI taxonomy): Bacteria > Pseudomonadati > Bacteroidota > Flavobacteriia > Flavobacteriales > Weeksellaceae > Apibacter > Apibacter sp. B3919. The sequence continues at coordinate 95,913 of NZ_JAFNMG010000004.1, forward strand.
TCTCCCGTTGATTTAGGTTTCCAATTGATACTTTGATTTAATTCGGTCATTCGATCACGAACTTCCGTAATTTTTATAAACCAAGAATCCAAAGGATAGTAAAGAATAGGTTTATCAGTTCTCCAACAATGAGGATAGTTGTGATTGTATTTTTCTACTTTAAAAGCCTTATTTTCGGTCTTTAAAAGTATGGCTATTTCAACGTCGGTTGAACGTTCCGGAGCTTCGTTATCGTTATAATATTCAATGCGAACATATTTTCCCGCAAAAGGTTCAGGTAAACTTGAAATAAATTTACCCTGTAAATCCACCAAAGGAACAGGATTTTGATTTTCATCAAGAACCAACATACCGGGTACCCCGTGTTCTTTTGCAACTTTCGCATCGTCTGCACCAAAAGTAGGAGCAGTATGAACAATACCTGTACCGTCTTCAGTAGTCACATGATCTCCATCAATCACAACAAATGCGCGGTCCGCATCTTCATACGGTAATGTCCAAGAAAGGAGTTGTTCGTATTTTATTCCAACTAAATCTTTCCCCTTGTATTCGGCAAGAATTCTATAAGGTATTTTTTTATTTTCAGATGTATACTCTTGAAAATCGGCATCAGATTCAGCAGGTACGAATTTACCTGAAAACTGACTTCCTACTAATTCTTTAGCGAGTATAACGTTGATGGGTTCAAAAGTATATTGATTAAATGTTTTTACCAATACATAATCAATAGATCCTCCTACAGTCAACGCCGTATTGGAAGGTAAGGTCCACGGTGTGGTAGTCCAAGCCAAGAAGTATACATCGCCCTGAATATCGTTAAATAAAGTGGTGCTTTCCTTAATTGCTTTAAATTGAGCAACAATGGTAGTGTCTGTAATATCTTTATATGCACCGGGTAAACTCAACTCATGACTGGAAAGTCCTGTACCTGCTTTAGGAGAATAGGGTTGAATGGTATAACCCTTATAAAGTAAATTTTTATCGTAAATTTGTTTCAACAACCACCAAACACTTTCCATATATTTGGGGTCATAAGTAATATAAGGATGATTTAAATCTACCCAATAACCTATTTTTTGAGTTAGTTCGTTCCAAGCACCGGTATATCGCATAACTGCTTCTTTACAAGCCTTGTTGTATTCTTCAACAGTTATTTTTTTACCAATATCTTCTTTGGTAATACCTAATTCCTTTTCAACTCCAAGTTCAACGGGCAAACCGTGGGTATCCCAACCGGCTTTTCTATTGACCTGTTTTCCTTTTAAAGTTTGGTATCGGCAGAAAATATCTTTAATGGTACGAGCCATTACATGGTGAATGCCCGGCATTCCGTTGGCTGAAGGAGGTCCTTCAAAAAATACGAATTGGGGATTGCCCTCACGAGATTTTATACTCTCTTGGAAAATATTATTTTTTTTCCAAAATTCTAAAATTTCGTCTGCAAATTTATTTAGATTTAATTCTTTATATTCTTGAAATTTATTGCTCATTTTCTTTTAAAACAAATGCGAAAAAAATTGATTTGCGAATATACGAAAAAAAAGTCTATCTTAAATGGACTTTAATTGTATAGTAAAACTAATTTATTGTATTACAATCAGCGATTTATAACTTTTAAAAAAATCGTATTTTTAAAAAATACAGATCAATTAAATTACCCTATATAGGGATTGCTATACCCTAAAATAGTTCGTTAACCTTGAAGAATTAACTAATCATTTTTTTATAAAAGGGGTGATATAAGTTTAGCTATGGAATTACCTAAATCTACCCATCGGTTTCGTTTTAACCATTCCTTATAGGAAACTTCCGTACTGTTTTCAATGTCTTCCATAAAAGCATCGTAAAGTTCCCGGTTAATGGTTTCGCTGTAAACTAAGGCGCTTATTTCAAAATTTAAATCAAAGCTCCGCATATCCAAATTGGCTGATCCTATAACGGAAAGATTGGTGTCGGAAATTATGGTTTTAGCATGTACAAATCCTTTCGTATACCTGTAAATTCGAACCCCCGAGGCTAATAACTCTTTATAATAGGCGCACGAAGCTGCATTAACAATGATACTGTCCGATTTAAACGGAACCAAAATTCGAACGTCCACTCCGCTTAAAGCTGCGTATTTTAAAGCATTAACAATAGTTTCATTAGGAATCAAGTATGGCGTCGTTAAATAAAGCCTCTTTCGGCTGGACATTATAATTCCGTTGTATACAAGCATTATAGTTGCTCGATCACTATCCGGACCACTGGCAGCAATCTGCAGAAGCTCGGGGTTTTCGTCTTTAGTGGTGATATCTTTAGACGCATGAAAGTAGGCTTTGTCAAAAGGATCGACGTCATTTCCGGAACAAAAATTCCAATCGGTTATGAAATTATATTGAAGTCCGTTTACCGCTTCTCCTTTCACCATAAAATGGGTATCACGCCAAAATAGTTTGCTGTTCGGGGTATTGATATATCGGTCGTCAACATTAATTCCGCCAATAAAACCAACTTTAGAATCAATGATTATTATTTTACGGTGATTGCGGTAATTCATTCGGTTGGCAAAAGCATAAAGTTTAATTTTGTAAAAAGCAGCGGCTTGTACCCCGCCTTCACGCAATTCTTTTATCATTCTTTTGTTCAACGAATGGCTTCCAAAATCGTCGTAAATAAATCGTACGGTTACGCCTTCTTTGGCTTTTTGTATTAAAATATCTTTAATTTCGTTTCCAATACGGTCATCAGCAAAAATATAATATTCAATATGGATATGTTTCGTTGCTTTTTTTAATTCTTCAATAACCTCTTTAAATTTATTTTCACCATTGATAAGCAACTTGGTATTTTCGGCTACATAAAGAGCAGAAGAAGTATCTTTTAATAACATTCTTATTGAGTGAGTTTTACCCTCCAGTAATTTATTGTATTTGTTGATTCTCTTTTCGGTATGCTCATTTATTTGATTTCTGAGTATCTGATAAAAGTTTCGATCGTGTGTATATTTTCTTTTATACAATTTTTCCAATCGGTAGTTCATTCCAATCGAAAAATATAATATTACCCCTATAATGGGAAGGATAATAACTATAAGTAAATAACCGATTGCTTTGGATGGATTTTCCGTATTTTTGATTATTTTAAAGATGGTATAAATAATAACAAGTATATAAAGAACAGCCCCTAGTATTGAAAGATATTCAAAGTTTAAAGATTTAAACCATGCAATAAATTTATCCATATTTTTGAAACGAAAATTTTCTTATAAATTTAATTAATATAATTATTTGATAATTTTTAACATTTATAATTCAAATTTTGCAATTTATAGATTGTATGTTTGATAAAAACTAATTTCTTTATAATAAATAGTATTTATTGTGCAAATAATTATATTAAAACAATATAGTTTATGGAGATGGTAGGTGGTGTAAAAATTTTGGAAATAGGATGAAAATTAAATTTGAATAACATGATTGATAGCGTATGATTTTATCCATTGCTATCAAAGAGGTAAAAATATTGGTTATTTTATTTAGGGATCTAAATAAATTTTATATCCTAAAACTTATGTAAATAAGATGTTTATATAGAAGCGGTAGTATCTTTTGTTTCGAGGTAATCCCAATCGCCCTTAACTCTTAAAACTTGTTCGATCACATCTCTCACACAACCTTTTCCGCCTTTAGTAGGTGAAATATAGTCTGCAATGGAAAGAATTTCGGGACAAGCATCTTTGGGAGCTGCTCCAATTCCCACTTGGTTCATCACCTCATAATCGGGCAGGTCGTCTCCCATATATAAAACTTCATGAGGTTTCAACCCGTATTTGTAAAGAAAATCTTCCAAATCATCCCATTTATCTTTAGAATCAAGATAAATGTCAGTTATACCTAAATAGTTAAGTCGGCTCACTACAGAGGCATCCTTTCCTCCGGTAATTACGGCAATTTTATAACCTTTCTTTACAGCAAACTGTAAGGCAAACCCATCTTTAGTATTCATATTTCTTATCATTTCGTTATTAATGAGAATGATGGATCCGTCGGTCATAACTCCGTCTACATCAAAAACGAATGCGCTAATATGATTGAGCTTTTCTTTATAATTTATCATGGTAAGTTTCTAAAATGGAATTAGTTAGTAAAGAATAGATTTGGTATAAATTCGAATCAGACTCTAAAATAGATAAATGTTTTTGGATAACAACTTGGTCATTTCTTTTTGCCGGTCCTGTTTGAGCGTCATACGGAGAAATGTCATCATTAATTTTTTCAAAAGTTTCCTTTATCAAAGGTTTTAAAATCTCAAAAGGTATATCTTGTTTACTGCAAATTTCATTGGCTATGTAAAGTAGATGATTGGTAAAATTGTTGGCCCATACACCCGACATATGTATTTTCAATCGCTTTTCTGAATCTACAACATAGGCTTCATCAGAAATTCTTTTAGCCAAATTTAAAAGAATAGTTTCATCGTCTTTATTTTCTGCTTCAATAAAAAAAGGAATTTTATCGTATTCCAATGCTCTTTTTTTTGAAAAGGTTTGCAAAGGGTAAAAAACTCCTTTTCTGTATTTACCCTTAAGCGAAGATAAGGGGATTGATCCGGAAGTATGGACAACTAAACAATCTTCAAATGGTACATAATAAGATATTTCGGAAATGGCCTTATCTGAAGTGCAGATAATATAGATGTCTGCCTTAACAATTTCTGAAATTTTATCTGTATAATTAATATTATAATCTTCTGCAAAATTTTGTGCTTTATCCAGAGTTCTGTTGAAAACCTGTACGACATTCACCGTATTTTCAAGTAAGGCTCTGGTTAAATGATAAGCAACATTTCCGGCCCCTAGAATTACAACATTTTTATGCATATTTTCATCATTAATTATTTCTTAATTCGGCATGAAACTGGGTTGAAAAACGATCTAACAATTTTTTCATGACCTTATCAATGTCTTGATCCGTAAGGGTTTTATTTTCATCTTGAAGGAAGAAATTCAATGCGTATGATTTTTTACCTTCAGGTAGATTTTTGCCCTCATAAACATCAAAAAGATTTACGGATTGAAGCAATTTTTTTTCTGTTTCAAAGGCCGCTTTATATAAGTCAAAATATTTTATATCTTTATCCAGTAAAAGAGCTAAATCTCGGGTTGAGCCCGGAAATTTAGGGATTTCAGCTAATTTATAAGGTTTTTTCTTAGAGGCAAGATCCACCCATTTTTCCCATTCCAATTCTGCATAAAATACATTACCTTTTAATCCGAATTCTTTTAAAAGCTTAGGACTGATACTTCCTAATTTACCTAAAGAAGATCCGTTTACAAAAAGTTCAATGCCGTCTTTATACAGAGAAGAAGACTCTAATGGTTTTTCATCAATGGATATGTTAAAACCGGTAAGTAATTGGCTTACAATTCCTTTTAAATGAAAAAAAGTAGAAGTATTTTGAGGAATAATCCAATTATTTTCCTGGAAATTTCCGAATAAAGCTACCGAAAGTTTTTTATTTTCAATATAAGTTCCCGCGGAATTTTTAAAATAAGTTTTTCCGAATTCATAAAACTTAATTTCTTTCTGATTACGATTGCTGTTAAATGATATACTTTGTAATACTCCATATATCAGGGATTGCCTCATTACACACAAATCTGTGCTTAAAGGATTAACCAGTTCCACGTATTGATTGTTTTCATTTCTACGAGACGTTAACGAATTGTTGATGATTTCGTTAAAACCATTATATTTTAATTGATTAGCAATCGTGTTTTCAAGAAATTCTTCATCAAAGGCATTTTTATTTTCATAAGCAAACGAAAACTTTTCAGGAATGTCAATTTGATTGTACCCATAGATTCGTGCAATTTCTTCAATAACATCTATTTCCCTCGTCACATCTACACGATAAGCGGGTACTATAAGATCCAAAACTTCATTTGTATCGCTGATGATAGTAAACTCTAATGATTTTAAGATTTCTTTGATCTGTTCTCTATGGATTTTCTTTCCTAATATTCGATCGATTTTATGATACCTTAAAATAGTATTTACGTTTTTTATTGGATTGGGATATATATCTATCATTTCTCCAACAACGGTTGCATGGGTTAACTCTTTAAAAAGCTCACAGGCTTTTTTCAAAGCAATCAGGGTATAATTAGGGTCTACACCTCTTTCAAAACGGAAAGAAGAATCGGTATTTAACCCTTCTTTTTTAGAGGTTTTCCTTATAGAAACCGGATCAAAGTAAGCAGCTTCTAAAAAAATATTTTTAGTTTCATTGGAAACTCCGGATTCTAATCCGCCATACACACCGGCCAAGCATAAAGGAGTATCCTGAGCGTCTTTTATAAGTAATTCGGAATCGGATAGATTTCTTTTTACTCCGTCTAATGTAGTAAACGCAGTTCCTTCCGGTACTGTTCCCACTTTTATTTTTTGACCGCCAATTTTATCGGCATCAAATGCATGAAGAGGAAGTCCATAGGAATGTAATATATAATTAGTTATATCTACTGCATTATTTATAGGAGATAATCCTATGATTCTTAACTGGTTTTGTAACCAATCCGGTGAAGGTTTAATTTCAATATTTTTTAAATATATACCCGAATATCTAGGGCAGAGCTGCTGATTTTCCACTTCAACGCTAATTGGATTCCCTTTGACTTCATCCAATTTGAAATTTTCGAAAGTGATTGGTTGTAATTCAGCCTTGATTTTTCTGCTTTTAAGCGCCGCATATAAATCACGAGCTACCCCATAATGAGACATAGCATCCGTACGGTTGGGAGTGAGCCCTATTTCAATACAATAATCCTTAGAAACAGGGATCACCTCATTGAGAGGAGTACCCACTTTTAAATTAGTATCAAGTACGAGTATGCCCTCATGGCTTTTACCTAAGCCCAATTCATCTTCGGCACAAATCATTCCGAAAGATTCTTCCCCTCGTATTTTACTTTTCTTGATTTTAAATTCGCTTCCGTCTTCGGAATATAAAGAAGTACCAATAGTGGCTACAGGTACTTTTTGGCCTTTTTCAACATTAGGTGCCCCACAAACAATTTGTACGGTTTGATCCCCTAAGTTCACTTTAGTTAGTTTCAGCTTGTCTGCATTCGGGTGCTTTTCACATTCAATGACTTCACCGACAACTACACCTTTTAGACTGCCTTTGACAGATTCAATTTCTTCAACATCTTCCACTTCCAAACCTGTGTCTGTAAGTATGGAAGCTATTTTTTCAACAGATAAATCAGTCTTAATATATTTACATAACCAATTATAAGAAATTTTCATTGATTTTAACTATTTATATTAAAAAAATCTTATGTAAATAATTTATTTACATAAGAGCGAGAAAAGTGGTTTATATTTTAAAATTTATTTAGTTATTAAGCATAACAGGCATTACCAACATTAATATGTCTTCATTCTCATCCAATCCGTCTGCAGGTTTAATAATTCCCGCACGATTGGGCGTAGACATTTCAAGAGTAATGTCTTCCGAAGAAATGTTGTTAAGCATTTCATTTAAGAATTTGGAATTAAATCCTATTTTTAATTCTTCCCCATTGTAATCACAAGGAAGGCTCATATCCGCTTTATTTGAAAAATCAACATCTTCAGCGCTTAGCTTAAGTAAATTTCCATTTAAAGCTAAACGTACTTGTGAAGTTGATTTATTTGAGAAAAGGGCGGCTCTTTTTAGAGAGCTTAAAAATAATTGCCTGTTTATAGTCAATACGTTCGGATTCTCTTTAGGGATTACGGCATCATAGTTAGGATATTTACCGTCTATCAACCTACAAACCCATTGAGTTTCATTGTGAGTGAACCGAGCATTGGTTTCGTTAAATTCAATAATAACCTCATCATCATATGCAATCAGGGCATTTTTCAATAGAGTAAGCGGTTTTTTAGGCATGATGAATTCTATATCTTCATTGGCCGATACATCTTTACGAGTATATTTTACCAAGCGATGAGCATCGGTTGCTACAAATCGACATTCCGAATTGGTAAATTGGAATAATACCCCGGTCATCACGGGACGCATGGCGTCATTACCGGTTGAAAATATAGTATTGGCGACCGCTTCTCCTAAAACGGAGGCTTTCATGGTTATAGACCTGTCTGTGTCTAATTCGGGTAGGGTAGGATACTGGTCTACATCATCCAAAGCTATGAAGTAGTTGTCTTTTTCATCCACAATTTCGAGTTGATTTCCTTCTTGTGAAAAGGAAAGCGGCTGTTCGGAAAAAGTTTTTACTGTATCGGTAAGCAGTTTTGAAGGAACTGCAATTTTTCCTTTATCTGTACTTTGAACTTCAATACTGGTTTTCATGGTTGTTTCACCATCAGATCCATAGATGGTTAATTTATCAGAATCCAGATCGAATAAAAAATTTTCCAATACAGGTAAAGATGAGTTTCCTCCGGTAACTCCACTTATTAATTGTAATGCTTTTAATAATTCTCCGCTTGAAACTATGAATTTCATATATGAATTTTTTCTTAATAGTTACAAAATTAGTTTTTTTCATTCTAAATCAAACTCTTTTTTTTTATTTTTTATTGAAAAAATCATATTATCTATTTTAAAATATATATAAATTATAAATTCTTTATGATATATTGTTTTATTTTTAGGGATTTAAATTTTTATAATTATAATAAAAAGATAATTTCTATTTTTAAAAATATTTAGAAAATTATTTTTTACTGTCAATATTGTTATGATGAAATTTTAAATCGATCTCCTTGTTTTTAATTGATTTAGTAAAAGCTTAGATGTATGGTTTTATATCTTATTTTGTTTTCAAATCTTTGATTTTATTTAAAAATAATAATTGAATATATATAGTGCTTAAAGGAATACGGGGTCCATTTTGACTTATAATTAAGTTAAAATGATTATATTTGCCAATTAAATTAAAGAATTATCCATTGGGGATGACCGGTTTTGACAGCAAGATCAATGGGTAAGTAAGCATGTCGAGTCACGTAAGGTAATCTCGTTAAACTTCCGTTACAAACTTATAACTGGCAACGAAGAATACGCTTTAGCTGCTTAATACGACCGAATTACAGTAAGTCCAAGCGATCTCCTTACCAGGTAAGGAAGCTAAATGTCTCTCAAAAGCCCTTCTCTGCGGCGTTTGGTTAAGAGGCACGGGAATGCGGAGATAGAACAGGACACGCATCGGGTTCTGTTCGAAAATTTAGATGATAAGCTGCTTGTGGGGTGTGAATTCTCAGCAATCAGCCGAAAATTAATAATTCACTAAGCATGTAGAAAGCTTACGTATTGCTTGTTTGGACGAGGGTTCGAATCCCTCCATCTCCACTTTTTAACCCGTTTATATAACGGGTTTTTTCGTTTTATATGGTTTTTTAGATAAGTTTTTCATCTTCGGGAATACTATTATTCTTAATTATTTTTTACATTTTTAAATAGATTCAATGAGAATCACGATTTTTTCATATTCATCAAGTTCTTTTTTATAATTCCGAAAGAAGTAAGATTTGAAATTCACTTTTTGTTTAAAGAATAACTTATATTGATCCTATCCTATATTTAAATTTTATACTTTTTAGATTGTTTGATTAAAAAACACATACATATAAAATGATCTTATTGCTATCTCATAAACCATATAATTGGCATTTTTACCACTACTTATTTCTATTTTTCAAATATATTTATTTCAATAACTAAATATTTAGTATCTTTGTTTATTATTGTTTAATAACAAAACAAACTACTTATTATATGAAAACCACTCCAAATTATGAAGAAGGTACGGAGCATTCCTTTCAATTAAACCCGCCTCAAAAAGAGGTTAGATATTATGCAAAATACGGAGGAACTAAAGAAGAGGTCTATGGAAAAACTCATTTAGTATCCGTGAAAATACGTATCAACGAAATTGAATATTTTACCAAAACCAGTATAAAATTAGAGCTAAAGCAAAAGCTTAATCAGTTACACACTTTTACACTCTATTGTGATCCGGATGAATTCGGAGAAAATAAAAAGACATATATCTACCAAAATACCAAAGAATACTTAGGGAAAAAAATAACTTTTGAATTTCGCCAGTATGGAAAAACAGCCTCTCTTTTTACGGGCCTGATTACACAAATATCTCTACCCAAAAAACAAGGCATACGTCAGCTGGTATTTCGGGGTACCTCTCCCGAGGTATTGATGGAAAGCGGATTACAATGCAGAAGTTTTGAAAACCAAACCCAGGAAGAAATTATAAAAGAAATAATAAAACCCTATTCCCGAAACTTAATAAACTTTCAATTCAATCCCAATAAAAAAGAACGATTACCTTATACCGTACAGTACAATTGTACGGATTTAGCCTTTATCCAACAACTTAGCGAACGCTATGGTGAATATTTTTATTACAATGGTGAAGAATATTGCTATAGTTCATGGGGGGGAAGGGTCATAGAATTAATGGAAGGAGAAGACGTATTTGAATATGAGTTAAAACTGGGAATCGGTCCTCAAAATTTTAAATTTACGACCTATGATGCCCAACAGAAAACAGAGCATATTTTAACCGCTAACCCTAAATCTCATCCCGGTTCAACCAATCCCTTTCAACAACATGCCTTAGCCTATTCAAAAAACCTGTATCACACAATACCTCAATTCCATTATGAACAAAGCTTACTACCAAACGGTTCAAAGGAAATAGAAGATTCAATGGAGATTGAAAAAAAGAAAAGACAAAATTTAGTTTATGTAGAAGGGGTGAGCAACAATCCCCAATTGCGGATCGGAGATGTAGCCAAGATGATGGTGTGGATACCTGAACATGAAATATTTAAAGACGGTCGAATACCGATCGAATCATATAAGATCATCGAAATTGAACACCGCTTTGCAGACGGAGAGGGCTATGAAAATACCTTTACAGGCATTCCCAAGGACATGACCGTTCCACCGTTTTACAACGGAAGAGCCTATCCGAAAGCTTCAATACAACACGCTACGGTTACAGATAATCAAGATCCGTTGAAAATGGGAAGAGTGCGCGTGCAGTTTAGTTGGCAGAAAGAAAGCAACAGTCAAACCCCGTGGATACAGGTAATACAGCCTCATGCGGGAGGAGGAAAAGGTATTTATATGAATCCGGAGAAAGGAGAGACCGTTTTGTGTGCCTTTCAAGGAGGAAATGCCGAAGCACCCGTAGTATTAGGAACGGCTTATAATGGAGGAGAAATAGCCGCCTATTATAGTGAAGGAAACGATATCAAAGTGATACAGACCCGAAGCGGCACTAAGATAATATTTAATGATTCCGAGGGAACGATTCTAATGGAAGATCCAAGCGGAAATAGAATTTTTTTGGATGGAAAAGGGAATATCAAAGTATATGCCCCTGAAACCTTGTATATGGATGCCAGGAATATATCGGTAAATGCTTCTCAAAATATAACCATGAATGCAGGAGGAAATGTATCCCTGATGGTGGGAGAAGATTATAGTTTGACCGCCGCTAATATTTATGAAGCTGCAGGACAAAGTAGAACTTCAGATGCCAAGAATATTACTGAAACATCTTCTAAAGATGGCAAATATAGTTCAGAAGATGAAAATATTAAATTTGAGAGTGTTAAAGCTGTTACATCCAATAGTGCAGAAGATACCACATTACACTAGAAATTATGGGAATAGAAGGAGGAAATATAGTACGCAAAATAGGAGGAGAGAGTATAAAACGAGCAAAAGAATCAATAACTCTTACAGCCAATGGTGGAAATTTAACCTTTAATGCCAGAAAAAAGGTTACTATGGTAGGAAGAAATGGCGGTGTTCAATATTTAAATGATTATACCCCTCCACCGCCTTTGCGCGTGGTAAAACTGGACGGACCTTTTGATGAAAAAGGACAGAAAGTTTCTTGTATTAAAAAAGGTATATCATACCAATACAAAATAGTAAATTTCAATAGACAGCCTAAACCACATGAACTAATAAGAATTAAGTGGGCTACCCAATTTGATGAAGGAGAGATTATATCTAAATATCCTCAAAATAACGGAAAACAAGAAGTAAAATTTTGGGTACCCAGAGATGTTAAAAATTCTAAATTCAGTGTATATGCCTACTTGGAAAAGCCTAGTAAGGATGTTAGTATACTAAGTAGACTGGATGATAAATTTTATTATAAAGGAACTAAAAAATGGGGACAATTGCAAAACGATACAGCCAAGGTAAAAGCAATTTTGGATGCCCGCAATCAAGAGTTTAGAGCCAAAGCGGGAAGCTCAGGAGTGACTTCAATTTCCCATCTCGAAAAACTTTCCGAAAAGCAGATTCAGAAACTTTATGAGGGAAACGACTATAAAGGCGGTTATTTTGGTACCCGAGACGTACTTAAAGAAAATACCGCCAATATCATTGTACAAAATTTTTATCATGGCAATGGAAAAAAGGTAAGTTTTGGCCTCAATACAGAAATTTCCAAACGTTTGCACCAATTTAAACCTTTTCAAAACTATTTTAACAATAATTACCTGCAAATGATAAAATACGTGTTAGAAGACCCAAGATTCGATATTCGTACGATAGATAAAGAAGGAATTTTAAATGTTTTTGGACCAGAACATTTGAAAAAAAATGCATTGCCTAATTTTTCAGGGGTTAATTATCGTCCTAAAGAATTGGCAGCAGATTTATACATGCGCATGTACAACGAAGAAGGTTTTGAGTATTATGGCTTAATGGGAGGAACACAAACGGTTAAGGTAGACTTGGAAATTGAAGAAAGCCAACCCGGGCGCTATAAAATAGACACTACCATGTATATAGGCGATTGGTACGGCTCTGACTGGGGAGACCTTAACGGTGGTGAAAATTATGAAGAAATATACTCAAAACTGATGAAAAAGTTTACCAATTTAGGGAAGGCACTAGTGGCGCAAAACTTAGCTATTGCGGCAATGTCCGGCCGACTTAATGAAATGATAGGTCATAAAAAAGGAAACATGTCCTGTCTGAACGCCTTTTTCTGGCTTCAATACCATTACGGATACCTTCCCGGATATGAAAAAAAATATAAACCTTTTGAAACTGAACTGGTCTATAAATCCGTAGATTATTTAACCATCAATAAAAGGAAATAATACAATGAAAAAAAATAAATTTATATATATAATTATTATTTCTTTTTTCCTGCTCCTTGCCGTTTTGGTAAATTGTTATCCCCCAAAAAAGCCTAAAGGAAAACCTAATATCTATCATTTATTGAGTAATTATTATGGACAATTTTATGTATTTGATAATTTTCAGGATAATGAAAATTGTATAAAATACTTATTTAATTTTGCTAAGAAAAATAAGGGCTACCTGATTATTATGACTAATAAAAACACTTACAAGTTTGATGATGGGGTGCCTTTTATTCAAGATACTGTTTCTTTATTATTTGCTTTCAGTAGAGAAAGAGAATTAGATGGAAATGATACTAACAACCGAAATTTTCGAATACGTACAAAATCTGATCCGATACAAATAAATTTTAAAAATGTACAAGGAAGAAATAATGAGAAGATTCCCTTAAAAAAAATATCTGCTGATTTTGATAGTCTAAATGTAAACATCGTACAGAATTTTTTAGATTACTCTTATCATGATTATGATACACAAAAACAATTTGAAGATTATATTTATGAATTATATAATAAAAAAGATTCTCTTAAAATCAGGCAAGTATATCACAATTATGGAAAATGGTTTGAAATAGATATCTTATAGTAATGTTTATTACGGCTTTATGGGAGGAACCCAAACTATAAAGGTAAATTTAAAAATAACAGAAATAAAGAAAAATAAATTTGAGGTAAAAACCAAAATGTATATAGGTGATTGGTACGGAGTAGATTGGGATGATTTAAATGGAAAAGGAATAAAAGAGTTTGCACCCAGTTTAAAAGCATTTTTTATGCTACAGCATTACTATGGATGTCAACCCTTTGAAACTGAAATAAAATATAAATCTATTGACTATATTGACATATGAAAATATTTCAAATAATATTTATAATTATAGTTTTATCATTAATTAACTGCAATACAAAAAAGACAACAGAAATAACCTATTACAGTAAATCTTTTTATGATACTTATTTTTTTATATTTCAAGATTTTAAGAATAATGAAAATAGTTTAAAAAAAATTTTTAAAGTAGCAGATTCTTGTTCAATAGATTTAAGTATTTTAAAAGATATAAATGCAATCAAAATAGTTGGTACTGATAGCACTAACATTGATATAGACTATTTTAAATCTATAGTTTTTAATTTTTCTAAGCAACAAAAAAAATATAATTGGATAAAAATATTTGATAATAATAAAACATTTTTTGAAAAAAAATCCATTTTATTTACTGTAAAAAAAGAAAACAAACAAACGCATTTAACAGCTGATTTTATATATTTATCAATAAACACGCTACAGAATTTTTTAGACTATGCAGAAAAAGATGAAATTAAAAAAGAAACAGAAGATTATACCTATATTTTATTTAATAAAGATAAACAAGAAAAAATGAAATTAATATACCACGATAAAGGAGCATGGTTTGAAGTGGAGATATTATAAAATAATGACTAGTATGGCTTGATGGGAGGAACACAAACCATAAAAGTAGAATTGGAAATTGAAGAAGATAAGCCGAGGAAATTTTTAGTAAAAACCAAAATGTATATGGGGGACTGGTATGGCTCCGATTGGGGAGACCTTAACGGTGGTAAAAACTATGAAGAAATATACACAAAACCGATGAATCAGTTTACCGATTTAGGAAAAACACTAATGTCGCAAAACTTAGCTATTGCGGCTATGTCTGGCCGACTAAATGAAATGATAGGACATAAAAAAGGAAACATGTCCTGATTGAACGCCTTTTTCTGGCTTCAATACCATTACGGATACCTTCCCGGATATGAAAAAAAATATAAACCCTTTGAAACCGAACTGGTCTATAAATCCGTAGACTATTTAATTATTAACAGAAAGAAATAATACAATGAAAAAAAATAAATTTATATATATAATTATTATTTCTTTTTTCCTGCTCCTTGCTGTTTTGGTAAATTGTTATCCCCCAAAAAAGCCTAAAGGAAAACCTAATATTTATCATTTACGTGACACCTATCTTGGTCATTATTATGTGTTTGATAATTTTCAGGATAACGAAAACTGTATTAAATACCTATTTAATTTTGCTAAGAAGAATAAAGGTTACCTGATTATTATGACCCATAAAGATATGTATGAATTTGATGATAATATAGCTTTCATTCAAGATACAGTTTCCCATAAGTTCATTTTTAATAGAGAATATGGTATGGGTGATGATGATAATACTCGGGATTTTAGAATTAGTGTAAATTATTTGGAAGAAACTAAGCTCCATTTTAAAATTGAAGAAGGAAGAAATAAAGATAAAAATTTTGTAAAAAAATTATCTGCTGATTTTGATAGTCTAAATGTAAACATAGTACAGAATTTTTTGAATTACTCCACTTTTGAAGACTATAAAACCCGCAAGCGATTTGAAAATTGTATCTATGAATTATATAATAAAAAAGACTCTCTTAAAATCAGGCAAGTATATCACAATTTTGGAAAATGGTTTGAAATAGATATCTTATAGTAATGTTTATTACGGCTTTATGGGAGGAACCAAAACCATAAAGGTAAATTTAGAAATAACAGAAATAAAGAAAAATAAATTTGAGGTAAAAACTGAAATATATATAGGTGATTGGTATGGAGTAGATTGGGACGATTTAAATGGAAAAGGAATAAAAGAGTTTGCACCCAATTTAAAAGCATTCTTTATGTTACAGCATTACTATGGATGTCAACCATTTGAAACTGAAATATTTTATAAATCAATTGATTATATAGGACTATGAAATTAATAAAAATTGCATTTTTATTTATAATCACACTACATTTATTTTCTTGCAGCACACAGGATAAAAAAATATATCATTTACAAGATACTTATGATGCTCGATTTTATATATTTGATGGTTATAGAGATGATTATGAAAGTATTAAGTATATATTTGATTTTTCAGAAAGAAATATAGGGTATTTCTTTGTTTTAACTAATAAAAAAGAAGTTTATTTCGAGGATGGTGTATATTGGTTTAAAAAAAGATATCAAAAATTTATTTTTGAAAAAAAAAGAGTAGGAAATTACTATAAAAGTGTTAGGTTAAATTTTTTAGAAAATACTCCTATTCATTTTAGCATCAAAGTAATTAATTATCAAACATATATAACAGCAGATTTTAAAACATTAACAGTAAATACGGTGCAGAATTTTTTAGACTATGCAGAAAAGGACGAAAGTAAAAAAGAAACAGAAGATTATACTTATATTTTATACAACAAAGATAATCAGGAAAAAATGAAATTAAAATACCACGATAAAGGAGCATGGTTTGAAGTGGAGATATTATAAATTATGACTATAAGGGTTTGGTAGAAAGAACACAAACGGTTAAGGTAGACTTGGAAATTGAAGAAACCCAACTTGGACGTTTTAAAATAGACACCAACATGTATATAGCTGATGGTATGGTGTAGATTGGAACGATTAAAACGATGAGGGAATTAAAGAGTTTGCAACCGGTTTATTTTATTGAGTTTGAACTATAGATTCGTTAAATGAAAACTTTGAACCTGTAATAATCTCAATTATATTATAGTTGTTCATATTTTTTATCCCAATGGTTTTAATTATGCATTAATTTAAGGAATATCCGGTTTTCTTTATGTTTCTTATTCCGATTAATGATTAACAAGTAAAAATAATAAGAAGAACTATAAAAGAATTATTCAGTAATAATTTAGAATGAATCAAACAAAAAGATAAAATAAAATTGTATTTTAATGCATTGAAAAACTAACTACAAATGCAGATAAATAATCCGAAAAATACGCGCCTATATAAAGTAGAACATACTTTGGATATAAAAGAACGATCTCAACACAAGCAAAGCAAGATCAATTATGATATGGCTATAAGTTATATTACCAATGGAAAGAGACTTCAAAGAATGTTTACTAAAGAAAATCTTAAAATAAGTTCTCAACCTTCCCATGATCCTAATACTGATATGGTATGTAATTTAGAATTGGCAATGTATCCATTAACAGTTGAGGTAAATAAATATGAAAATTATGTACAAATACTATCTTATAATCTTTGGAAAGAAAAGTGGCTAAAAAAATCAGGTGCTTTACTAAATACTAACTATCAAGAAGGGGTAACAAGACAGCTAAGAGACCAATATAAACAAGCAATAGAAACAGAAGAGAAACTCAAACAAAAAATACAAGAAGAAGCTTTCTGGAGACTGTATTTTTTTGGAATATTAGAAAATCAAAATGAGAAAAGCTTACGTTGGAGTCTGCATAAGATAGGAACTTTGTATTTTTTGGGAGCGGTCCATAATGAAATAAAAGGAAATGAAATTTTTAGTAGTTATGATGGATGTCTGAAACAACTAGAGGATAAATTTATCGAAAATATTAATCATTTATTAGACATAAAAAAATATACCCGAGACTATATAACTAAGGAAAACATGAAATCCCAATGCAAAGTGACTGCCCATTGGGAAAAAGACAGCGGTAAATTACTTTCCAAAACGGCCTCAATAAATATCTACACGGAGGATAAAAAAATTACCTATTCAGAAAAAATCGATATAAAATTTCACAGCATCAGAATGGAAAAAAATTCAGCGAGAAATCAACGATCATTTTTAAATTTATAAAAAAGAATTGATGAATTAATAAGCCTATACAATTAATACAACTTAAAAACTATAACTAAAAATCAAAACGAATAGCAAACAGAAAGTTCCTGAATTATCAGGAACTTTTTTGACTAAATAGTACAAGTATATTGAAATTTTCAAAGATTAACTTTAAGGCTTTTTAGGAAGTACTGCTTCTGATAGCACATTCACTACAGGTCGACTAGTTCCGGCTAAAATCTCATTTACAGCTTTTAATAAAGTCAGTTCTTCTTTAAGTTGAGGTGCTGATTGCTCAACTAATTTAGCCGCAAGACCCGCTGCCGGTACTCCTTCCACCGTTTGTTCCAAACGATCCATTTCTTTCAGAGCATCTTTTGCGTTTTCACCTCTTCCTATACGTACCCCATATACTTTATTTCTTCCCGATAATCCGGTAACTTCCAGGTCACCCACTCCGGGAAGTCCGAAGGCTGTTTCCAAACGAGCACCCAAAGCTTGACCCAACAAAGACATCTCTTTTATAGCACGACTGAAAGTAGCAGCTTTTAAATTATGATGAGGAAATCCGGTACCTTCTTCCAGTCCGTCAGCAATTCCCAGAGCTATGGCGTACACATTTTTCATAGGCGCACAGATTTCTACTCCAATTTCATCATCGGTTGCTTCAATACAGTAAACCTCTGTTCTTGCTTCTCCGGCATATTTTCGTGAAACTTCAATATCCTTGCATCCGAAAATGGTAGCCGTGGGTTTACCGTCTGCACACTCGTTGGCTTTTACCGGTCCGGCAATTGCAACGATAGGAGGGATTTGTATTCCTTTTTGTTTAGCTAGGGTGCGAATAGCTTCGGGAAGAAGTTGGATTTTTCCTTTTTCATCGGGACAAAATCCTTTAGAGGTCAACCAAAGTGCTTTGGCTTTGGAAATTCCTTCTAATGCCATTTCGGTAACTTTAGGAACTCCTACTGAGGCAACCGACATCACCACGACATCTGCTCCTTCCAAAGCCTTTTGTAAATCATTGGAACGAAAGAGTTTAACTCCTTTTGCTAAAGGTATTTGTGTTCTTGGATGAGGTTTACCTGCTTCACAGGCATCCAATAAATGATCGTCGAGCCAGGTGCCCCATAACCTGACTTCCCACCCGGCTTTACTTACCGGTGTACATAAACCGGAGCCCATGGCTCCGGCGCCTAATATGGTGATTATTGCCATTTTTATTTATTTTACGATTTGTGATTTTAGTTTTTATAATTCTGATTTTGGTGATTCCGGCTTTGTTGAAGGGTATTTTTCCGACAACTCATAAAGTTGTTCAAAAATATTTTTTAGTTGCGGATATAATTTATGCTGTATCTCGGCGACTTCTCTATATCTTTCTGATTGCGTTACATCCGGTTCAATAGTTTCTCCAAAATGTGCCATGTGTTTAGCAGCATGAGCTACGTTGTTGGATCCATGTGCGCCTATTCCTGCCATGGCAACAACGGAGGCTCCTAAGGCGGAAATTTCATCTTCTGAACAAATGGTAATGGGTAATCCAAGAGAATCGGCCATTATTTGACGCCATAAATGAGAACGAGTTCCCCCTCCCATGGCTCGAACCGATTTTAATTTAACACCGGTTCCTTTTTCAATGGATTCTAAATTAAATTTCATCTCAAAGCCGATGGATTCTAAAATTGATCGATACATATGCGCTTTGGAATGAGTTCCTCTCCAGCCTACTACCGCGCCTCTTGCTACAGAATCCCAATAGGGACTTTGTACGGCATTCCAGTAAGGCAAGGTTACGAGTCCTTCACATCCCGGAGGAATATGAGAAGCTTCGTGATCCAACTTTGGATCCGGTTCTCCCAATAATTTAGGATCTCCCAAAGATTGTCGGAACCATCCCGCCAAATAAGAACCCGACGATTGTAAAATTTCGAAAACAAAATTTCCTTTAATTCCTGAAACATGAGTCCTGAATACGGGATCGCACCTGTATTCCGAGCTTTCAACTCCCGCATTTACAGCTGTTCCTAAATTTAGAAAGGCAATATCAGGAGATACGGCTGCTGCACCTATTCCTGCTGCCTGACCATCTCCCAAACCTGCAATTACAGGTATTGGCTTAGATAGTTTCCATTCTGCTGCCAATTCCGGTTTTAATTCTTCCATAATTTCTCCGGGAGGAACTAAATCGGCCATTTGCTCGCGGGTTACTCCGGCTATTTGTAAAAGTTCATCGCTGTAATCAAATTTACGGATGTCCAATAATCCTAAAGAATCTGTTGCGGCTACTGAAGATATCCATTTACCGGTAAGGTTCCAAGTGATATAACCGTGTACTTCAACAACTTTAAACGCTTTTTTCAGCACTTCGGGTTCATTTTCTTTTAACCAAGCAATTTTATATATACCGGGAGTTACGCCGGGCGGCTTACCTGAGAGATCATGGATATGTTGAGAGCCATAGGCTCTAATTTGTTTCGTTGCGCGACCGTCCAGCCAAAGAATTCCGTTACGTAGAGGCATTCCGTTTTCATCAAAAGGTGCAAAGCTTTCCCGTTGATGAGTAATTCCAATAGCCGAAATTCGTTCTCTGTCTTTAGAAGTTAGTTTTGACAGTACTTCTCCTACACATTCTTTGGTTGTTTCCCACCATCGAATCGGATTATGTTCATAAAAATCCATGGCAGGAGTATGAAGTTGTATATTTCTTTTTGCAGTTTGCCAAACGTGTCCGTTTTCATCAACAATAATTGCTTTGGAGGAAGTGGTTGAGGAGTCAATGGCAATTACTAAAGGACCGTCTTTTGCTTTTTTTGTGTCCATAGTTTATAATTTTTTTTGTGGTTTTAGTTTAATTGAAAGTCAATCAAACAAATATATTTACTAAATCGAAAGTAAGCAAGAGTTAAACGAAACTTTTTTTATAACATTCAATAGTTTAAAATGCAAATCGAAAGCAATTCGTTCTAACAAAAGAATTTTTTAAAATTATGACCCATAGCTATGATTTTATACAGTAAAAAATATAGAAAAAAATAGGTTGAAAATCTTAATATATTTTTAAAAATGAACAATCAGCCGCCAATCATTTTCTTTATATGGTTTAATTTCATTAAAGCTTCTAAAGGAGTCAACGCATTGATGTCAGTTTTTACTATTTCTTCACGAATATTTTCTAAAATTGGATCGTCCAGTTGAAAAAAGCTTAATTGCATATTTTCATCGGTAGATGTTTTTGCATTTTCTTTCCGCTCTTTTTTAGAACTGTTATTTTCCAAAGTTTTTAAAATTTGCTCGGCACGTTGATTTACTATTTCGGGCATTCCTGCCAGTTTAGCTACATGTATACCGAAACTGTGCTCGCTTCCTCCCGGAATTAATTTTCTAAGAAATACTATCATTCCATTGACCTCCTTGATACTCACATTGAAATTTTTAATTCTTGAAAATGACTCCGTCATTTCGTTAAGTTCGTGATAATGTGTAGCAAAAAGCGTTTTAGGATGTGTGGGATGTTCATGAAGATATTCTGCAATTGCCCAGGCTATGGAAACGCCATCGTATGTGCTGGTTCCTCGGCCTATTTCGTCAAGCAATATTAAGCTGCGATCTGAAATATTATTTAGAATACTCGCCGTTTCATTCATTTCAACCATGAAGGTTGATTCTCCTTTTGATAAATTATCAGAAGCTCCTACGCGAGTAAAAATTTTATCCACAATACCCAGCGTTGCCTCCTTGGCAGGAACATAGCTTCCAATTTGAGCCATGAGAACAATCAATGCCGTTTGTCTGAGCAATGCGGATTTTCCTGCCATGTTAGGACCTGTAATCATGAGTATTTGCTGCTTCTCGTCATCCATATAGACCGAATTAGCTACATAGGACTCTCCTAAAGGCAATTGTTTTTCAATGACGGGGTGTCTTCCGTCTTTTATGTCGATGACTTTGGAATCTGTTAATTTAGGATGTATATATGAGTTTTCTTGTGCTGTTTCCGCAAAAGAAAGCAAAGTATCGATGGTAGCAATTTTGGAAGTATTATGCTGGATATCCGTAAGACTGTTTTTGATTTGTAAACAAAGACTTTTGAAAAGTTCAGATTCCAATATTCCTATTTTTTCTTCAGCGCCTAAAATTTGGCTTTCGTATTCTTTTAATTCTTCTGTAATATATCTTTCGGCATTAACCAATGTTTGTTTTCTGATCCAATCGGTAGGAACTTTATCTTTATGGGTGTTTCTAACTTCCAAATAATAGCCGAACACATTATTAAAATCAATTTTTAGGCTGGGAATACCGGTTTTTTCAGATTCTCTTATACATAAATTGTCTAAATATTCTTTGCCATGATTTTTTAAATTACGCAATACATCCAATTCTTCGGAAATTCCTTCTTTTATTACGTTTCCTTTTGACAAAATAACCGGTAATTCATCATTTAATTGCTTTTGCAATAAGGATACAACCTCTTCTAAATTTTTAAATTCTCCAAAATTAGTAAAGGTCGGATGATTTTTTTCTTTTAAGATTTTTTCGATTTTTAAGTAATTAATCAAAGAATCTTTTAAATATCCTAATTCTTTAGGTGATATACGTTCACCGGCTAATTTGCCTAGAAGTCTTTCTACATCGGATATCCCTTTAAGCAATTCTCGGATCTCATAAGCTATTTCGAAAAATTCTAAGAAGAACTCTACTACTTCCAACCTCCTTTGAATTACGGATATTTCTTTTAAAGGAGTGAGAATCCATCGGCGTAACATTCTCCCTCCCATATTGGTATGGGTTTTATCTAATATTTTTAACAGGGAAACCGATTGGGATTCAGTTGTATGTATTAATTCTAAATTTTTGATGGTAAAATCGTCCATCCAGACAAAGGTATCTTGTGATAATCGCTGAATATTGGTTATATGGTCCAATAATTTATGATGAGTATCTTCAACTAAATAAGCAAAAACCGCACCTGCTGCAGTGATCGCCAGTTTCATTGATTCTATACCAAAACCTTTTAAAGAATTGGTTTTAAAATGTGAAGTTAGTTTATCGTACGAATAATCATATTGAAATGCCCAATCTTCTAATTGAAATGAATAGGCTTGATGATCAAAGGGTAAAGGATGTCTTCGTTGATGGATTATTTCGGTCGGCTTAAAATTATCGATAAGATGTCGAAGTTTGTGTTCATCTCCTTCAGAAATCAGGAATTCTCCGGTGGAAATGTCCAATAAAGCCATACCGTATAAATTTTTTTCCTGATGAACGGATAATAAAAAGTTATTACTTTTTGCTTCTAAAACCTTATCATTAAAAGTTACTCCCGGGGTAACCAATTCCGTAACTCCACGTTTTACAATACCTTTTGCCATGGAAGGATCTTCTAATTGATCACAAATAGCAACTCTAAGCCCCGAACGTACTAATTTGGGCAGATAAACATCAATTGAATGATGAGGAAAACCGGCTAACTCAATATGACTTGCTTGGCCGTTTGCTCTTTTTGTAAGTACAATTCCTAAAATTTTGGAAGCTTTAACCGCATCTTCACCAAATGTTTCGTAAAAATCTCCAACTCGAAACAGCAACATAGCATCCGGATATCGGGCTTTTATACTGTTGTATTGCTTCATCAAAGGAGTTTCTTTTGTCTTACCCATTGCTTTCGAAGGTTATAGTAGGTATTAATTTACATGAATTTGCTAAATTAGTACTTATTAATGGTTTTTAAAAATGCTCAATGGGTTTACTTATTTCATTTTTTTGTTAGGATCTACTTTTTTCAATTGTGAAATTGTAAATCCAATCCTAAAATTTAATAAAAATGTATTAAAAAAATAAAATTAAGAAAGTTATTTAAGTAGTTAAGTTTTTAATTATAGAGCTTGTATAAAACAATATACTCTTTAGCCTTTTCTTCGATTGGTTCATGGGTAGCTTTATTATTTTGAATAGACTATTGACTAAAAAAACTTCAAATTAACTCTCAATTTTTTTGACTAAATTAACGTAAAGGTCAATGCTTCTTAAATTTAATGTTACGTTCCGTATGGTTTTATTAAAATGTAATTGACATTAAATACATCTGGATGTGATCAGACTTACCGGAAGGCTAACGAATATCAACAAGGCATAATTATCTCCCATGAAGAAAGCATAAATTAAAATCCAGAACAAAAGATAAAAAACTAAAATAGTATGCTGTGAAGAAATCTTTAAATCTTCGGAAATATTTTTATTTGAATATTGACTGATCCATCCTAAAACTAATACAACAAGAAGTATTAATAAAATAGGGATTTGATATTCAAAATGAAACCTTGGAATGGTTAATTGATTTATCCAATTAGTAATATATGAAAAAGAATCGGTAATAAATGTTATTTCAAGAGTAAGTATAACGGTTACCAATACACCTGCGATATACTGGGATATGTTTATTTTTTCCTTATAGTATACAATAGTCATGAATAAAAATAAAAAAACTATAGAAATAGTGGGGAAATATAATAAGCTTGCTATAGAAGCGAACATTCCAATATTAAAATATTTCAATTGAGAAGATTTGCTGAAAATATCTAACAATAATAAAAGCGCCATAGAAAGCAGTAAGTAAGAAAGACCTATAGGTAAATTTATAAATTCTTCACAAGAAGGAATAAATAAAATATTATAAATGGCTAACGCCCAAATTTTCCTTTTTTTCTTAAATTTTGAATATAAAATCGTAAGGGTATTCAAAATATATGATAATGAACTAACAACAACTATCTCCCACAATTTTATAATAGATGTAACGTGTAAATTAAGATAATAAATAAAGACTCCTAAAAAAATGATCCACAGGCCAAAAACGGGAAAAAAATATTTGATAGAAGGAGAGTTCGAGTACATTTTTTTATATATTTGTTACAAAAATATAAATAAAAACCTATTAAATCATGACAGAATTAATACTAGGTATCGGCAAATTATTTACATGGTCTTACAAAATTTTACCTGTCATTGGACATTTTGTTGATTGGTTGTATGTGGCTATTCTTTGTTTATTTCTTATGTATTGGTGTAAAAGAATTATTGGTTTTACACAGAAAGACCATAAATATGATGGAGATCATTTATAATTTTTGTCTTTAAAAACTAGTATCATATCCATTTAGACGCTCTTATGAGATTTTTTTCAATTATCTTGACCTTTTTGGTGATTACGGTTGCCTGTAAGAAAAATAAGGTCAAAGAATCAGAAAAAAAATCTTATCCTGTCACTAAATCCAAAGATTTCCTATCCGCTAATTCCGATACTGTTACCATTACAGCAGTGGGAGATATTATGTTAGGAAGTAACTATCCTTCAGCCTCTTTCTTGCCGGGTGTCAATATATTAGAAGGAATAGTTCCTGTACTTAAAGAAAAAACAGATTTGATTGTCGGTAACTTAGAAGGTACTTTATTTGATTCCGGAGGAAAACCAAAAAAATGTTCCAATCCGAATTTTTGCTTTGTGTTCAGATCTCCGTTTGCGTATGGAAACTATTTAAAGGAAGCCGGGTTTGATTTTTTAAGCATAGCAAATAATCACAGTAATGATTTTGGTACTTTTGGAAGAAATGCAACCGAAAAAAATTTAAAGAATTTAGGTATTCAATATGCCGGTGTATTGAATCATTGTGAATATGCTATAAAAGAAAAAAATGGAATACGATATGCTTTTATAGGAGCCGGACACAGTCCGGGTTTAATAAGTTCGGTTCATTACGAAGATATTAAAAGAGTCATTAAAGAAGTACGACCTAAAGCTGATATAGTTATTGTTATGTTTCATGGAGGAGGAGAGGGGGCTTCTTATCAGCATATACCTTTTAAAAATGAATTTTATGCCGGGGAAAATCGAGGCAATGTCGTAGAATTTGCCCATGTTTGCATTGATGCAGGAGCAGATCTTATTTTAGGAAGCGGACCCCATGTTGCCCGGGCCGTTGAGCTCTATAATAATAAATTTATTGCTTACAGTTTAGGTAATTTTGCCACGTATGGAAAGATTACGTTAACCGGACCCAATGGCAATGCTCCTATTTTGAAAATTAAAACAGATACTAAAGGTAATTTTATTTCTTGTCGTGTTATATCCGTCATTCAAAGTAAAGGATCAAAAAAAGGACCTGAAATCGATACTAATCACAATGCGTATAATTATATTAAATATTTAACCTATACAGACTTTCCTAATAATCATTTTGTTTTCTCTCCATCAGGTGAAATTAAGATTAATAAGCGATAATTTAATTTCATTTTTTGAGATATATTATAAGGTACAATCAGCTGTCTTATTTGATTATTCTTTAAAAAATATTTTTAACTATTAAATTTTAATAAGCAAGATATTTTAGATCCCTGCAAAATTTTTTTAATTACATTTATTTATTTGAAAGATAGTTGTTTACCGGGTATTATGAACAATGATCTTCATAAAAAAACGTAGTCAGATTTAACGTAACAAGTAAAGTTGAATAAGAACGACATATTTATTTTTTTATCTCAACCAATATTTTTATTTTTATACCAGTCTCACTAAGTATACTTTTATGAAGAAAAATTTTATCCTTTTATTATGGGCAATAGCCCATGTAATGCTAGTTGCTCAAATTCCTAATTATTACGATTCTATTGATTTTTCAAAAGAAGGAGAGGAATTAAAATCAGATATCTCATCTTTGGTTACTGCTACTCATACCACCTGGTTGTATTACAGCAGCACTAAAAATCCGGATGTTTGGAAGACCTTAAAATTGTCGGATATAGATCCTGAAAATTCGGATCAAAATACTGTTTTATTAATTTATGGCTATAATGACGATCCGCAAGATGTAATGCATAATCGAATAAGAAGTGTTGATTCCTCTTGTCACAAATCTTCTTGTAAAGGACTTTGGACTCGAGAGCATGTTTTTGCCAAATCATTGGCTAATCCCAAATTGGTTACCTCGTCTAGAGGTCCCGGTACCGATGCACATAACTTACGAGCCGTTGATCAACAATATAATATCCGTCGAAGTAATCGCAATTTTGCAGAAGGCACCGGTAATTCCGGTAATGTTTCATCCACAGGATTTTATCCGGGGGATGAATGGAAGGGATCTGTAGCAAGAATTATAATGTATATGCATGTTAGATATCCCGGTCAATGCGAAGCAAAAAATACAGCAGAAAGCACGTATACTTACAGCGTTGAAATGCCCGATTTATATTTGAAGTGGAATGCTGAAAAAGATCCAACCCTTTTTGAAAAACTTAGAAATGAAGTTATTTACAACATTCAAGGAAATAGAAATCCATTTATTGATAATCCATATATTGCCACTCTTATATGGGGTGGACCCAGAGCCTTAAATACTTGGGGGTATTTGTTAATGGATGAAGTAATTAAATCTGAAGAATACAAGGTTTACCCAACCGTTACTTCTGAAAATTTTGTATATGTTAAAGGCCGAGATATTAAAGCAATATATATTTATAACATTTCAGGAAATTTGATAAATTATATTGTAAATTTTGATGATACTCAAATACCAATTCCTAATCAAGTGGGAATCTACTATATTAAGTTAGTAACTAAAAAAGGTGAACAATCTTTTAAAATTATAAAAAAACCTTGATACTAAATTTTGAATAACTTACGATTGAAAAATTAACAGTATCTATATATATTAAAGCCCTAAGAATTCTTTAGGGCTTTATTCTTTTATGATAAATTTATTATTATGTTATATAATGTGGTATCAGTCTAAATAATTCATTTTACTATTTTAAATATTCATTATTTTATGAGTATATTATATAATTTAATCTATTAAATTTGTTTAATAAAATAAATTTAATAGATTAAAATCATGAAAAAATTTACCTTTAGACTTATTATTTATTCTCTATTGGGTTTACTATTAACCCTACAATCGTGTTCAAATGAGGATAGCCTTGATGAAGTATCTTCGAGCGCTGTAGACTCAGATCAAGCATTATCTAAATCTTTATCTTGGGGATCTGGCGAATATGAAGATTTAGGTACTTTAGATTACAATACCTTATTAGAAATAAGGGAAAATTTAATTAAATCAGGGATCCATGTTTCTGATTTAAAGATAAATGAACCTTCTAAAACACAAAAATCACCACTTGAAGTTCAAGTGTTAAAAGTAAAAACTAAAACCGCTCATCCCAATCGATTAGGAGGAACTATTGATGTGTCAGGAGTATTGTTATTACCGGCAAAAACCATTTTCAATTCCATTTTTAAACACCGCATAATTGTTGCTCCGCCACCCACTTATACTTATAATAAAATGGCGCCATCTAATGTTTTTCAAGGATTTAAGTGGATGGATAACGATTTGCATTTTAATTATTTGGCATTTTGGACCTTGCAAGCTTTAAATGGATTTATTGTTTTCTTCCCGGATTATCCTGGATTTGGAGATTCATATAAACAATGCCAACATCCTTATTTAGATTCTAAAGCTATGGTTAATTCAACATTAGATCTTCTAAAATCAGCGCAAAGAACTTTAACTAAAAAAGGATATAAATATAAAAAGGATTTAATAATCAGCGGATATTCTTTAGGTGGTTTCGTCGCTTCATCTTTAGCTCGGGAGATAGAAACAAACCCTTCACATGGACAATCCGTTAGCTTATTATTTACAGGAGGAACCCCTTGCAACTTAAAGCAAATTACAGATTTAGTTAGAAGTGCTGAAAAAACCCAGCATCATTTTTTTCTAACATATGGTGTATGGGGATACAAAAAAAATGCATATCCGTATATAAATATCAATGATTTTTTAAAAGAGCCTTATGCTTCTAAATCTCTTTCTTGGTTTGATGGAACTCATTATGAATTAATTGTAAATCTATATTTTTCAAACAGACCAAAGGATATATATACTGAAAAATTTATTAAAAATCTCGATACAGATCCGAGTATTTCATATATGAATGATATTCTTTATGAAAACAGTGTTAAGCCGTGGAAAAATAAATGTAGATTTATTATGACTCACGGAACTTCAGACATTTCTGTCTATTATCAAAATGCATATGATTTTTCAAAACAACAGAATCAATCGGGGGGAAATGTTACCTTTATATCTACTGTAGGTGATCATATTATTGGTATGATTCCTTATTATACCAAAGCTACATTTTATACCTTGCTATACAAATAGCATTTATATATTAATATAAAAAAACAGGCCTTAAACGAGGCCTGTTTTTTTTTATAGAGCTTTTTTTATAATGCTCCCCTAGTTTCCAATTGTAGTTAATTATTAAATGTAACTTAATAGAAAATCTTTTTGAAAATTAAGAATAAAATAAACTTTTTTTGAACAGTCATATAGGGCTATATAAAATGGATAGGTTAACTATTAACGATAATTGCTTTGCATTTTTCAGATTATATAAGGAATGATATTGGTATTTTAAAAATTTTCTAATTGTAAATAAATGTTTTGTTTTAATAGTAATTAGATATATAAAAAAAATTATGTATATATTTTAGGGAAAAAATTATAACTAATGATATAATTTATAAGATAAAATTTATTATTTTTGTTTATAAAAAAATAAAATATACATAAATCATGAAAAAAATTTTTTCAAGGATTTTAATCGCTTTCATATTGGGAGTGACTTTTACAATCCAATCATGTAATAATGAAGATAGTTTCATTGATACTTCTTCAAGTTCAGTAGAGAACTTGTCTAAAGCTTCTTCAGCTGATGTTCCTGTAAAATCAGAAGTAATAGCTACTTTTGATTCGAGTGCTTTATTAAATTTAAAAAATAAATTACAAAAATATGGGGTAGATGTTTCAAGTTTTCAATTAGAAAAATTAAAAGCATCAAATGAACCGACATCTAAAATTGTTCCTAGTGTAAAAGTTATAAAAGTTACAACTAAAACAGCACATCCGAATCGTTTAGGAGGCTTAATAGATGTTTCAGGGGTTTTATTACTTCCTCCAAGAACTGTTATTTCGGATTTAACCAAATACCGTATTATAGTGGCTACTCCGCCTACTTATACCAATAATAAAACAGCTCCATCCAATTTATTTAAAGATGTGAATTTACCTGATAATGATTTCTTAGCTTATTGGACTCTTCATGCAAGTAACGGATTTATAGTATTTGTGCCTGATTATCCTGGATTCGGTGAATCTTACAGACAATGTCAGCATCCCTATTTAGATTCAAAATCAATGGTTAATTCAACATTAGATTTATTGAATGCGGCTAAACTTACACTTTCGGGAGAAGGATATAGATATAAAACAGATTTAATCGTTACCGGTTATTCTTTAGGTGGTTTCGTAGCAGCATCCATAGGGCGCAAAATTGAAACTACCCCTTCACTTGGACTTTCTGTAAATTTATTGTTAACCGGAGGTACTCCATGTAATTTAAAACAAATTGCGGATATTGTTAGAAATTCAGAAAAAACTCAACATACTTATTTTTTAACATATGGTTTGTGGGGGTATAAACAAAATGCGTATCCTAATATAAATATTAGAGATTTTCTTAAAGAACCGTATGCTTCAACCTCTTTGTCTTATTTCGACGGAACTCATTGGGATATAGAAGTAAATGCATATTTTTCACAATATCCTAAAGAAATGTATACAGAAAAATTTATCAAAGATCTTGATACAGACCCTTCTTTAGCTTATATGAATGATATTCTTCATGAAAACAGCGTAACCCCTTGGGTAAATAAATGTAGATTTATTATGACGCATGGAGTTTCTGATGTATCTGTATATTATCAAAATGCTTATGATTTCTCTGTACAACAGAAAAAATTTGGAGGTAATGTAACCTTCATTTCTACTGAAGGAGATCACATTATCGCTTTAGTTCCCTATTTAAATAAAGCGACCTTTTATACTGCTCTTTATAAATAGTTTTTTTAAATTAATTGTAAAAAAAGGCAGATTCAATTTAATTGAATCTGCTTTTTACGTATTTATATTTGTTAATTTATATAATTGATAAAAGCCCAAAACTTCCTTTTTTTTAAGTATTCTAAGTTAAATTCATTGGCATATGCCTCCTTTTCAAAACTGATTTCACTGTAAGCGATAGACGCATTTTTATATTTTACCAGATTTACTATAAATTCAGCGATATAAAAAATAAAGAAAAAGACCCAAAGCATTTCAAGTTGCTGTCTTAGGTGTATTCTTTCGTGATTGATTAAGATTTTATTCTTTTTTAAATATTTATAGCGTATAAAAATAAACGGGAATATAGTAATTCCTTGAAAATCACCATAAAATATATAGGGAAAATATATAACCATTTATTATCTTCTATTTTCTAATTTTTCAACTAAAGAATCGGATATATCTTTATCAATTTTTCTGCAAAATAAATTATCGGAGTCAATAATCTTATTAAAATCATCTTCACTTAAAACTCTCGGACTATTAATGCAATTAGTCCAATCTATATACCTGAAATTCTTATTTATAATTTTATCTTTCAAATTTGAATTCATCAATAAAACTTGAAAGAAAACCTCGTCTGAACACCAGGTTGTAGTAAAAAAAGTAGTTATTTTTTTGTTTTTTGCAAATTCAAGTGAATAATATACTGCTTCTTTGGATAGATTCCACCATTGACTACCCCAATAGGGGGTAAGATTGTGAATCATTTTGATTTTATATTCTTTTCCCGTAATAAATTTATAAGCTAATTTATATGCCGTATGGATTTTTCTTTCTAAAATTCGATTCGCGGGATAATGCCTTCGATCATATCTCCATATATAAGGTTTATATTTATTGTTTTCAGTAATTAACAAGCACTCAATAAAACTAATCTCCTTATATTTTTTAAAAAAATCATCAATATATTGATTGCTTTTTATTGGATAATCTTGACCGGAAATTAGTAGAACATGAGAAAAATCTTCTTGTTCATCCACAATTTGTTGAAGTGAATGTAACGTTTGATTGACTATGGAATATTCTCCCCAAATTACATTTACTCTTTTTTTTACTAAAATAGCGCTAGAATCAATTTGTTGTGGATTAATGTCGGATTTTTTATCTAAGTTGACATAGATAACAAAATTATCATAAACTAGTGATTTTATCAATTTATTTAAACATTCAATATTTTTATGAGCATGGATTAATATTACTATTTTTTTATCTTTCATTCATATTAAATTTTTAATTAATTAAATATAAAAAATAAAATATAAAAATTATATGTTGATTGGTTAAATAAGTGATTAAATAAATTATTAACAAAATTCGTACCTTTACTTTGTTTTGAAAACAAATTCCATTATACACTCAATTTTTCCGCTTTTAAAAAAGAGTATTTTAGATTCGGAAGTATCCATTTTTTTAGAAGAAAAAAGTATCATAAAACTATCTGTATTAGGTGCGGCAGGATCGTACCTTAACATTTACAGCAGTTATTTATATAATTCTTTGAAAAAAACGGTATTGTTACTCTTTTCCGATAAAGAAGAAGCAGCGTATGCTTTGAATGAAATCGAGGATATGTTCGGGAAAGATACAGTTTTGTTTTATCCTACCTCACATTTAACTCCTTATCAGATTGAGGAAGTCCAAAACGCAAATGTGGTTTTACGAACGGAAGTGATTAACAGCATCACGCAAATGCAAAATCCCAAAATTATTATTACATATGCTGATGCTTTATCTGAAAAAATAATTACTAAATCTGAATTACATTCGATTAGTTTTAAAATAAAAACAGGTGAAAAAATTGATGCAGATTTCCTTAATGAAACGCTTTTCAGTTTTCATTTTAAACGAACCGATTTTGTAACTCAACCCGGTGAATTTTCTGTAAGAGGAGGGATTGTAGATGTTTTCTCTTATTCTGATGAAAAACCCTACCGTATAGGTTTTTTTGGTAACGAAGTGGAAACTATACGTAAATTTAATATTGACACTCAACTTTCCGAAGAAAAGGTTGATGAATTTATGATTGTTCCCAATATAGATCATTCGCACAGAGAAACTATGAAAGTTTCATTTTTAGATTACCTGCCTTCGGACACTATATTTATAAGTAAAGATTTTTCTTTGACTTTAGCTAATATTGAAAAAAAATTTTCAAAGGCAGAAGAGGTTTATGCTACCTTATCGCAAAGTATAAAACGCAGTGAGCCTAAAGAGCTTTATATACAATCCCATGAGCTGATTTCTAAAATAGTTCAGAATTCATTTATTGAATTCTCCTCAATCCCTTATTTTAATGAATTTAAAACAGTACGGCTGGATCAAACAGAGCAACCGAGTTTTCATAAACAATTTGACTTGTTAGGGCAAGATTTGCTTGAAAAAGAAAAATCACATTATAAGAATTACATTGCGTTTCAATCCGAAAAACAGGAAAGCAGATTACAAGATATTTTTTCAGAAATTGAAAAAGAAGTGCCTTTTATAGGTTTTCATGCTAATGTAAGTAAAGGATTTATAGATCATAATTCTAAATTTCTTATCTATACGGATCATCAAATTTTCGAAAGATATCACCGATATAATTTACGAAATTCATTTTCTAAGTCGGAATCTCTAACACTTAAAGAGTTAACAGACTTGAAAGTGGGAGATTATGTAACCCATATTGATCACGGGATCGGTAAATTTATGGGATTGGTGAAAATTAAAAATGATGATAAGTTACAAGAAACCATCAAACTGGTATATAAAAATAATGACATCTTATATGTAAATATACATTCCTTACATAAAATCTCAAAATTTTCAGGAAAAGAAGGCGCAGAAGTTACTCTTAACCAATTGGGATCAGCAGCGTGGAAAAACCTTAAGAATAAGGCAAAAAGAAAAGTTAAGGAAGTTGCTTTTGACCTTATAAAACTTTATGCCGACAGGAAAACTAAGAAAGGATTTTCTTTTTCACCCGACGGATATTTACAAAATGAACTGGAAGCCTCTTTTATGTATGAAGATACTCCGGATCAAGAAAAAGCTACCCAAGACGTTAAAAGCGACATGGAAAAACCTATTGCTATGGATAGGCTTATTTGTGGGGATGTAGGATTTGGTAAAACGGAAATTGCCATAAGGGCAGCTTTTAAAGCGGCTACAGATGGAAAACAAAGCGCTATTATGGTTCCGACCACCATATTGGCTTTGCAACACTATAAAACTTTTATGTCCAGACTAAAAGATTTTCCTGTACGTATTGAATATTTAAATCGATTTAAAACTGCCGGACAAAAAAAAGAAATAATCAAATCTCTTGCCGAAGGAAAAATTGATATTATTATAGGAACTCATCA
Organism: Apibacter sp. B3919; assembly: GCF_026537405.1. Lineage (NCBI taxonomy): Bacteria > Pseudomonadati > Bacteroidota > Flavobacteriia > Flavobacteriales > Weeksellaceae > Apibacter > Apibacter sp. B3919. The sequence continues at coordinate 130,068 of NZ_JAFNMG010000004.1, forward strand.
ATTAATCGGTAAGGATGTCGTTTTTAAAGATTTAGGCTTATTAATTATTGATGAAGAGCATAAATTCGGAGTATCCGTAAAAGATAAATTAAAGACATTAAAAACAACGGTAGATACGTTAACGTTAACCGCCACTCCAATCCCCAGAACTTTACAATTTTCTTTAATGGCGGCTCGCGATATGTCTGTTATTAAGACTCCGCCTCCCAATAGGCAGCCCGTTCAGACTCAACTTATTGGTTTTAATGAAAAACAAATCCGGGATGCCATCATTTATGAATTAAACAGAGACGGACAAATATTATTTATCAATAATAGAATTGAAAATTTGGATGTACTCGCAGGAATGATTAAGCGCTTGGTTCCTATGGCCCGAGTGGCCATTGGACATGGTCAAATGGAGGGAAAGAAACTTGAGAAAATTATGATTGACTTTATGGAGGGGAATTACGATGTCTTAATTTCAACTACAATTATTGAATCCGGTTTAGATGTTCCAAATGCAAATACTATTTTTATTAATGATGCTCAAAGATTCGGTTTAGCAGATTTACATCAAATGAGGGGGCGGGTAGGAAGATCCAATCGAAAAGCTTTTTGTTATCTCATCACTCCGCCTTTAGACGTTATCACATCCGAAGCCAGAAAGCGTTTACAAGCAATAGAACAATTTTCAGATTTAGGTTCCGGGTTTAATATAGCCATGAAAGATTTAGAGATACGAGGAGCCGGCGATTTATTAGGTGCTGAGCAAAGCGGTTTTTTTGCAGAAATCGGATTTGAAGCTTACCAACAAATTTTAAATGAAGCTATAGAAGAATTAAAAGAAGATGAATTTTCAGATTTGTTTGTTGAAGAAAATGAGAAGAAGGAATTTATTACAGATGTACAAATTGATACCGATTTTGAATTATTAATACCCGATCAATATGTAAATAAGGTAGAAGAACGATTTTCACTTTATCAAAAATTATCTGAAATCACTAAGGAAGAAGAACTTACCAATTTTAAAAACGAGCTTATAGATCGTTTTGGCAAATTACCTGATCAAACTCAAGATTTATTAAAGAGTGTTAAGTTAAAATGGATTTCCAAATATATTGGATTTGAAAAATTATTAATTAAAAATAATGTTTTGTTGGCCTATTTTCCAATTAATGCTCAATCTAAATATTATCAATCAGATACTTTTAAGAAAGTTCTGGAATATTTACAAAATAACCCTTCTGATGCTTCATTAAAACAAAAAAACGTACATGATAATTTACAGCTTTATTTAAGAAAAGACAAGATATTGAAAATAGACGATGTACTTTATTTTTTGGAAAGAATTCATGCATTTATCGATGAATAGCAGGAAATCGTATCAAAAAAAATGTATCTTCGCATTTATTATCCAATATTTTATTTTATACGTATTACATGAGTCAATCGCGCACATTTAGTATTTTTGATAAACTCATTATCCTATTATTATTTGTGGCAACCCTTCCATTGCTATATCTTTCTTTTTTTAATGAACCTTCGGCGGATGATTTTAATTACGCTATAAAATTAGATAAAGATACTTTTTTGGGTATAGAATATTATGAATATATGCATTGGGGGAGTAGATATACAGCTACTGCAGTTTTAATTACAGATCCCATCCATTGGGGAAGTTTCTTAGGATATAGAATGATTTCTGTGTTGATGATCTTGCTTTTTATCTTTGCTTCCTATTTTATGTTTTATCAGCTGGTAAAAGATAAGATCTTGTCTGTTAAACTAGCCTCGTTATTTTCTTTTATTTATATATTTCAATTACCCGGGATTAATTCAGCCTTTTATTGGCTTTCCGGTTCTGCTACCTATCATTTAGGCAATATATTATTTCTATTTTATATAGGATTTTGTGCTAAGAGTACCGAACAATTAAAATTAAGGAATGTATTTCTCTATTTATTGATATTTCTTATTATAGGCTGTAATGAAATATCCATGATTTATTTGCTGATCTTTAACTTTTTATTGTTTACTTATAACTTTTTTAAAACTAGAAAATTATTTACTATAAATTTTTATCTATTATTTTGGACTGTCCTGTTAACGATTTTTATATTAATAGCACCGGGAAATCACGAACGTTCTCATTCCGTGTTTAATCCTTATTCCTTTACGGAAATTATTTTAAGATCTCTTAGAAAAACAACAGTTATAATTATTAGATATGCAGCCCTTTCATTTTTAATTATATTTTTGGCTTTCTACAGCTTTAGAAAATCATTACAAAAAATGAAATTTTCTTTACTTTCACTTCCTTATTATTTTTATATACTTTTATTTTTATTACTCATATTTATCGGATGCTTTCCAAGTATATATACTCTAGGAAGTTATCCGCCACTACGCACGGTCAATGTAATCTTTTTAAGTATTTTAATTGTTGTAATGATTATATGTTGCAAATTAATCAGAGAACCTTTCATCAGTAAAATACATGTGCCACGTTTTTTACTAAATATTTCTTTGCTAATTTTAGTTTTAGGTTATATTTTTGCCATTAGAGATAATGAAGTATATGATTTAAGCAATAATATTTATAATTCATACGATGATATCGTTAGTGGTAAAGCCCAAAAATATAAAGAAGAAGTTCATGAAAGATACGAGATTATTCAGAAATCTAAAGAAGATACTATATATTTATCACCAATTCAAACAAAACCACTAATTATATATCATTCTGATTTAAGCCATGATCCAAAACATTTTTATAATGCATCCATGGCAGAATATTTTAATAAAAAAGCGATCATAATTAAATAATTAATATATAATATATAAATCATGAAAACTAATTGTGTAGTTGTTCCTTGTTATAATGAAGAATTCAGGTTGCCTGTCAAAGAATTTGAAAAAAGTTTAGCAGAAGAAAATAATCTTTCATTTTGTTTTGTAAATGATGGCAGCTCGGATCAAACATTAAAAATATTAAATGAATTGTATCAAAAATTTCCGGATAAAGTTTTAGTTGTTGATAAAAAGCAAAATGCAGGGAAAGCAGCAGCAATTTTTACCGGGATCAATGAAGCTTTTATGTGGAAAAATTTTGATATTTTAGGATATTTAGATGCCGATTTAGCTACTTCTGTTGAAGAATATAGTCGTATATGTTCATACATGAACGAAAATATTATTTTTGTATTCGGATCAAGAGTCAGAAGAATCGGTTCGCAAATAAAAAGAAAATTGCATCGTCATTTAATTGGAAGAATTTTTGCTACCTTATCCAGTACCATGTTAGATTTACCGGTTTATGATACTCAATGCGGAGCCAAAGCATTCTCTCAAGATATAGCTAAAAAGATATTTGCTGATCCGTTTATATCCAATTGGAGTTTTGATATTGAAATTTTCTTTAAATTCATGAATATAGTTGGTAAAGAAAATGTTGAAAAGAGAGCAAAAGAAATCCCTCTAGAAGCCTGGAGAGATGTGGGAGATTCCAAAGTTAAATTTTCTTATTCCTTAAAACTTCCTTTTGAACTTTTAAGAATAAAAAAATACTATAAGAAAAAATACTGATTTTTTCTTATAGTAGTACGACAAAAATCGAAATTTTATGAATAAATACCTGATTGTAGGCTTAGGAAATATAGGAGAAAAATATAGCAATACTCGGCATAATATAGGTTTTTTACTGGTTGATAGACTAGTTGAAAAACTTGGAGGTAGTTTTAAAGCTCAAAATTTCGGTCAAGTTTGTGAAACTTCATATAAAGGGAGAAAAACTTTTATTCTAAAGCCCGATACTTATATGAATTTAAGCGGTAATTCAGTTAAATATTGGGTTACTAAAGAAAAAATAAATCTCGAGAATTGCTTAATTATTTGTGATGATTTAAGCCTACCCTTTGGTACTATTCGTATTAAATCCAAAGGAAGCAGTGCGGGTCATAATGGATTGAAAAGTATCGAAGAAAAGTTACAAACGCAACAATACCCGCGATTTCGTTTTGGAATCGGTAATAACTATATAAAAGGTAAACAAATTGAATATGTTTTAGGGGAGTGGAACGAAGAAGAAAAAAAAGTTCTTAATGAAAGAATCGATATTAGCACAGATGCAATACTATCCTTTATTTTTTCAGGTTTAAATAATACTATGAATCAATATAACGGAAAATAAAAAATCCTTATAAAAGTATTTAGTACTAAAAATAAACAATTTTTAAAATTTAAATACAATTAATACTAAAATCCACTACTAATTTTTCAACAAACATTTATTTAAAAATCTTATCGAAAAAATATAATTAATTTTTTTCTAAAGATAAAATAGGGTATTTATCAAGAGTTTCAAATATGTAATGTTTATCGCTTTTCAATACAGAAATAAATTTCTGTAAAGAATCAGCATATTGCGGTTTATCAAACATTCTGTCATGAACTAGAATTACTATGGAATTAGGACTATGTGTTCTACCGTTTTTCAAAGTATTTTTAACTTTTTTTATCATTTCAGTAGCACTTTCAACCGGAATGTTACTATGAACAAATCTCCATTCCAAATCCCAACCATATACAGAATAACCTATAGAGTCGAGTTTTTTGGCAACATTGAACGCAGAAGATTCGCCTTTAATCTGATGATTAACCGCCCAAGTATTTCTGCCGGGAAGTCGAGCTATTTTATGTTTAAGATTTAATTTACTTTCAGCCCGTAAAAAATCCTGTAGAGCACTTTTAGCATTCTTATAAAATAAACTATATTTATTATTAGCATGGGTATCACTATGATTGCAAACGATAAATAATGGATTATTGTTTATGGAATCCACTAACTGTTCTCTTACTATTCCCGTATTGTGAACACCTATCATGAAAAAAGTAGCTCTAACATTGTACTTTTCCAAGATACTTTTACAATTATGCGTGCCCGGTAACTGAGGACCATCATCTAAGGATAAATATATATAGTATTTATCTGAGGAATCTTTTATGATTCCTTTATGATTATGTCTAGTTTCGGTATATTTATCTTGATCTTTATTTTTCTTAGCGACACTGTCTGATTTATAAGAATTTTTATTATTAGGATGAGCAGGTTTAGTTAAAGAATCTTTTTTACCGTGATGTATAGTAGTATCTTTTGAATTATTATGATGTGTGCCGGTTGTGTCTGAAATAGAAGTTACATTAGTAACATTTTTTTCAGGTATAGCGTTTATTTTTTTGTTATCTTCTTTCTTACAACTTAGTAAACTAATAAGTAATATGAGGGTTAAACAATATAATTTCATATGGATAGCTAAAATTTTTTAAAAAATTTTAAAAAATAATTTCGTCATAAATCATGCCATTTTATTTTATAAAACATATTATAACTTTTTTATTATAAAATGGTTACATTTTATAGTAACTATATTTTAATTTGAAAATACTGAAATATGATATCATTATTTTTTATGTAAAGTATAATTTTTTTCAAAAGGTTTTAATAAAAAATCCTAAATGATAAATATACAATTATTTAATAGATTTTAATAAATTAACTTTTTAAAATTATAGTATAATTTAAACGAAACTAATACTACTATAGTTTCCAATAAGAAATATTAAAAAAAATACAACTATTATTATAGTGGATTACCCATAAAATAAGTACTATAAAGATTAAATTATAATTTGTAAGAAATAAATCATAGGTAAATTCAATTATTTTTTGATTTACGTATTTGTATTTTATTTAAAAACGGATCATATAACTTGGAACATATAAATAAAGTTTACACAAAAATAATATTTTTGTTGATTTTAAGTAAACACCTTTTGTAACTTTGTCATTGTGCGTAAGATAATTCATATAGATATGGATGCATTCTATGCCTCAATCGAGCAAAGAGATCATGAGGAATTTAGAGGGAAACCTTTGGCCGTTGGATTTGCAGGAGAAAGAGGAGTAGTTGCTGCAGCCAGTTATGAAGCAAGAAAATTTGGCGTTCGTTCAGCAATGTCCTCCAAACAAGCAATTCAACGATGTCCCGGCCTTATTTTTACTTCCGCCCGTTTTGAGATTTATCGTTCTGTTTCAAAACAAATTAGAGACATTTTTTTTCAATATACCGATTTAGTAGAACCCTTATCGTTAGATGAAGCATTTTTAGATGTAACCCATAATTTTAAAAATATGGAATTTGCAAGGGATATTGCAAAGGAAATCAAAAATAAGATTTTTAAAGAAACCGGATTGACAGCTTCTGCAGGTGTATCCTTCAATAAATTCCTTGCAAAAATAGCTTCAGATTATAATAAGCCCGATGGCTTATTTATAATTACTCCTCAAAAGGCAGAAAAATTTGTAGAAAACCTTAAAATTGAAGATTTTTTCGGAATAGGAAAAAAAACTGCCGAAAAAATGCATCAAATAGGAATCAATACCGGTTTAGATTTGAAAAAAAAATCTGAAGAAGATCTTATAAAGCTATTTGGTAAACACGGGAGTTTATACTATTTAAATGCGAGAGCAATTGATAATCGGGAAGTAAATCCCAATAGAATACGAAAATCAGTAGGTTCAGAAAATACATTTATGGAAGATACAAATTCTTTACCTCGATTGTATGCGGAATTAGAAACTATCTGTAGAGATGTAATTCACAGAATGAATAAAAATTCTTTTAAAGGCCGTACCGTTACTTTAAAGATAAAATTCTCTGATTTTAAAATAATTTCGCGAAGTAAAACCATATCGAGTTTTATAACAGATTTTCCTCAACTCTATAAAATTGCTCTTGAATTACTCTATTCACTTGACTTGGATAAGAAAATTAGATTGATAGGGGTAAGCATTAAAAATTCGGAATCGGATTTAGGAAATGATATACCAAAGAATTTTCAATTAAAAATTCCTTTTAAGGAATTTAAAGATTCATATCAGTAAATTTCTAAATATATATATTAAAAAATTAATTACTTCTGTATTAGAAAAAATATGTTTTCCATAAGAATTCATTATTTTAAAAACAGATTAAAAAAGACTGGAATTTTGTTTCATAAGATAAAAAGAACATTACCAAAGTATCTGAACTAAAAAACATCTAAAACTCAAAAATTTTTAAATTATCCCTAATTCAATAATTAAACTTAATAATTGTTTAGTGTCTTTTGCATTAAAAGATGCCCTTAATAAGGCAAGCCTCTTTTCTATTGAACTTTCACTATTAGGCACAATTTGATTTTCTTTTAAATGTTGTTCCACCTCTTTTTGAGTATTTCCTTGAGAAAGTAATTTTAATAAATTGATGTCATATTCTGATAATTCGTATAAATTATTTTGAGTTGTTTTGTAATTATCGTTGGAAATATAGGTTTCATTTTGATTTACCGATATAATTGCTTTATGTAATTCTTTGGTGTCATTTCTGCCTTTGGTTACAAATCCATTAATTTTATACCTGTCGAACATAGATTTAATTTTATGAAACCTATTTTCAATCGAAAAAACGATAACTTTAAGATCAGGTTGTTCGTTTTTAGCTGCTAATATTAAATCCTCGCCTCCTTCCAATTTTTGTTCTCTATAATCAGAAGCAAAAGATAAATCGGTTATTAATAGATCATAAGGATCATGATCCATAATTGCTCTTTTGATTTTAAGTAAAGCATCATCACAATAAAAAGCCTGGTCAATAATAGGAATTTTTAATTCCTCAACAGTTTTTTTAATCCCTATGTTGTAACTGTCAAAATCTTCAGAAATAAGTATTTTTTTTAACATTACTATTAATTAGATATAGAATATAAAATTTTTATTGAGCAGCCGGTCTTTTTGTTGCGATCAATAATATAATGACCTTTTTTTGGGTGTAACCTGTCATTTATGTTTTTTAAATCTGCGAATGGTCCGGTACCTGAGCCGGCAAAACCCACGCCATTATCTGTATATTCAATGGAAATGATATAATCTTCTTTTTTAAATTTTAATGTAACAATATCAGCTTGACTGTGTTTTTTCATATTAGTCATTAATTCTTTAAGGATATAATATAAATCCTCTTTTTTGTTGTTTGGAATATTATCCCAAATATGGGATTCATTACCAATTAATATTATTCGGGTATCTTTTGAACCGTAAGGTTTAATCATATTTCGTAAAGTAATTGAAAATTCTTCATTTAAACCAATTTTATAATCTGAATCATGCGAGATATCTCTTGATTTAAGATATAATTGGTCTAATTCATCAATTATCTTTGTTGGTTTTACATCTGAATTATTTTGAAGTTGAACCATCAAAAAGTAAATACCATTGGCTACTTCATCATGGATTTTTTTAGAATATTTCAATTTGGTTCGATGGACTTCTTCAATTTTTTCTTGTCTAAATTTAGCATTTCTTCTTTTATGCCAAAATATTACTAATATTACAATTATTAATGCTAAAATTATAATAGAACCAATCGTTACATTTTGTTGTAATAGCAAATAGTTTTTTTGAGCGTTTTCAGCTTTCAGTAATGCATTTTCTTCTTTATTACGTTCTACTTCATAACGAATTAAAGCAAATTGGTTTTTGGCTCGAATTCTTTTAAAATTGATTTCATCATTTAATCTAATATAAGAATTAAAATAATTTTTTTCATGCGTAGAAGGTGTATCTAAAAGAATAATTTTTTGCATTGCCGCAAGTTGGTCATCTATATTCCCTAATTTTAAAGCAATATCATACATTTTATTTGCATGAAAAATTGCTTTTTTAATGCTTGTTTTTTCATAGTATTCCGATAAATGATAATGATTAGCAATTTGTCCGATGGAATCAGATGCTTTTTCTCTTATTTTTAAGGCTTGATAAAGATCTTTATCCGCCTTATAATTTGGATTATCCAGCCATTTTGCATAAGCTAAGTTATCAGTTATGCGAGCTTTATGAAGGGGGAGATTATTTAAAAAAGGATCGTTAATTAACTTAGTTAAAATTTTAATGGCATTATCATAATTTCCGGCTTTAATATTAACTACCGCCTCATTATTTTTTATGTTGATAACAGATATTTTACTGGTTGAAAATTTTAATGCCAAATTATAATATTTTATGGCTTGATCGTAATCTTTTTGTTCAGTTTTAGATATGGCTAAACAATTATATACAGCAGATAAGGAAGCATTATGTTGAGTTTTTTTAATATATCGTAATGCTTCAACTGCGGTCTCTTCACTTCCTATGTAATCTCCTTCATTCGCTTGGATGATGGCCATATCTATTAAACTTTTACCAATAAAGACATTATTATTATCAAGTAAATAGGCTTCTTTTGCATGATTGAAATAATAAAATGAGCTATCACTTTTATTTTTGTTTAAATAATAATGACCCATTTGAAAATAAATATTGGCTAAAAGTCCATTATTCTTTTCTTTTTTTAGCCTATATATTTCTTTATACGTTAATTGAATGGTTTCATTAGTATAATAAGTAAAAGGAGTGTTATATATTTTTGATTTTTTAATTGAACTATCAGATTTCTTTTTTCGTATAGTAAAATCTTTGCATGAAGGAAAATATAGCAATAAAACAACAATATAGGATAAATATATAATATAAGTTTTCATTATTTACTAAATATAAAAATATTAACTTATAATATTGAAACTTATTATGTATTAATAATTATATATTTATTAAGTAAAAAAAAGACAAGGAATACATGTATTCCTTGCCGTATAAATATCTATAAATTATAGATAGAATTAAAATATTTTATTTTTTTGAAATTCAATCATTTTTTAGAATTAGAATGAATTATCTAACTGGATTCTGAGCAGTTTCTCCGCTAATATCCATTCTTCTTACGGGATTCTGAGCAGTTTCCCCGCTGATATCCATTCTTCTCACGGGATTCTGAGCAGTTTCCCCGCTGATATCCATTCTTCTTACGGGATTCTGAGCAGTTTCTCCGCTAATATCCATTCTTCTTACAGGGTTCTGAGCAGTTTCCCCGCTAATATCCATTCTTCTTACGGGATTCTGAGCAGTTTCTCCACTGATATCCATTTTTCTTACCGGATTCTGAGCAGTTTCTCCGCTAATATCCATTCTTCTTACTGGATTCTGAGCAGTTTCCCCGCTAATATCCATTCTTCTTACGGGATTCTGAGCAGTTTCCCCGCTGATATCCATATCAATCCTATAAATTCCAATCTCTGTATTTTCGGAATTATTTTCCTCTTTTTGTGTCTGACTGTTTAATGTATTTTCTGCAGATAAAGTTTTTTGCATTGGGATATCGCTATAATCGTCGTTGCATGATGTTATAAATAAGCTTAAAGATAAACTTACTATAGATATTGATATTTTTTTCATGTTTATTGTTTATTTAATTTTTACTTAATAAAAAATGTATCTAAAAATTTTTAGATAACTAATTAGTTGTTTTCTAGCATTTAAAATACAGTTATGCATTAGGGAAGCAAGCAATACTAAGTGGCAGATATTTAATAGGCTTCCCAAATCTATTAAAATACTACTACTTGTTTATTCCTTATTAGAATACATTTAGTACCTTTGCTGTGAAATATACTAACAAAATTCAAATACAAAGTAACTGATAATATAAAGTAAAATAAAGACATACTAAAGACTTTTTAAAGACATTTAACAAATTTTGCTTCTTTTTTTATTGGTTGCAAAAAGGTATTAACTAACTATTAGAATTAAAGTATGGGATATAAAGAAGTAATTAAGAAGATAGTTTATGCGGCTTTTAATAAAGCTAAAAAAGAATCGTTACTTGTGTTGAAAACTCCTCTTTCAAAACATATTTCCTCTAAAATCGAAAAAGAATATAAGACATGTATTAGTGAAAAGACCTTTATAAGATATTACGATAAATATATAGGAGGAAGAGAAAAAGCTACAGGAGAACCCAACCGACATATATTAGATTTATTATGTAAATACATCGGGTATGAAAATTTTGTTGATTTTTATAACAAAGAAAAAAATTTACCAATAAAAAAGCAAATTATTTGAAAGAGATAGGCTACTGATTAGTTATTGTTAACTAAATTTAGCATTTTTTAAATTATTGCTAATTAAATAATTGTTCTTTCATTTTTTTATTTAGTAAAAGGATGCGATGAGGTTTCTAATAGTTTTAATAACTTTGTAGTATGCCTGATATAATACACTTACTTCCGGATAATGTATCCAATCAGATAGCGGCAGGAGAAGTAGTACAAAGACCTTCTTCTGTAGTAAAAGAACTTTTAGAAAATGCTATCGATGCAAAAGCAACGCAAATTCAACTTATCATAAAAGAAGCGGGTCGAAATCTAATTCAGGTAGTTGATAATGGGGTGGGAATGAGCGTAACTGATGCAAGAATGTCATTTGAAAGACATGCAACTTCAAAAATATCAACTACAGAAGATATATTTCATATTCATACCAAAGGCTTTAGAGGAGAAGCATTAGCCTCCATAGCAGCAGTATCTCAAGTTGAATTAAAAACTCGTAAAGAGGAAGATGAATTGGGTACTCATATTATTATTGAAGGGGGAGATATCATTTCTCAACTTCCCGTAAATACAGCAGTAGGATCCACATTTTTAATTAAAAATTTATTTTTTAATGTGCCGGCAAGAAGAAAATTTCTAAAATCCAATTCTGTTGAATTTAGGCATATTTTAGACGAATTCCATAGAGTTGCTTTAGCACATGAAGATATACAGTTCCAATTATTTAATAATGACGAAGAAATGTTCAGGCTTCGTTCAGGAAGTTTGTTGCAAAGAATTTCAGAGATCTTCGGCAGAAAAATTCAACATCAATTAATCCCAATTGCAGAACAATTAGATTGGATAAAATTAAATGGATTTATAGGAAAACCGGAAGGTGCTAAAAAAGCACGAGGTGAACAATTTTTTTTCGTTAATCAAAGGTTTTTTAGATCGACCTATTTAAATAAGGCGGTACAGGATGCTTTTGAAGGATTGATCCCGCCACGGTTTTTGCCTTCATTTTTTCTTTATATACAGATTGATCCGGAAAGAATAGATGTTAATATTCATCCGACTAAGACAGAAATTAAATTTGAAGATGAGGCGTCAATATATGCATTATTAAGAACAGCCATAAAAAAATCCCTTGGGGTTTATAATGTTGTACCAAGCTTAGATTTTGATCAGAATCCTGATTGGAGTTTTTCCTTAAATAAAAAAGATACTCCCGTTGTTGAACCTAAAATAAATATTAATTCGTCCTATAATCCGTTTGATAGTACAGCCAGTAAACCGTCACGTGCCGAAAAAGTCAATTTGCATGAATTATATGCATCCTCCAGACAAGAAATTTTAACTTCTGAAATGTTTGATAATCCTAGTGAAACTATCACCGAATCTTCACTATTACGATTATCCAATGGGAGATGGATTACTGAAAAAGATTCCAATGTATGGATTTTGGATCCCTATAGAATACATCAGACAGTTTTATATGAAAATCATATCAAAAACTCGAAAGGGAATGTCTTAAGTCAACAATTATTGTTTCCCATAGAAAGACCGGTATATGATCTTGAAAAAGAGAAATTAGATTCAATTAAAACCGCATTATTTGCGGAGGGATTAGATATGGAAATTGAAGAAGATTTACTGACGATAACAGCAATACCATCAGATGTTATGCAGGAAAAAATAATTGAATTAATTGACTATTTATTAAGTGAATTATCAGAACATTCCGAAGAAGAATTTTCTATATTTTTTAGTAAAACCATTTCAAAAGTTTCTGCCAGAAAAAGAAATGAATTTATACAACCGTCTCATTTCTTACCTATTTGGGAGAATTTCATAACTTTAGGATGTCCTAAATTTAATCCTTTTGGAAAAAGAAATTATGAAATATTGCCCATGCCAAATTTCGATTAATAACCATCATTTAGAACAATTAATTTTTTAAAATAATGAATAGAACCATACCAGCGGTAACTAAAAATCTTTTACTATTAAACACTCTGTTTTTTATAGCAACATATATATTATCTACTCGCGGGATAGATCTCACGGTTCTTTTTGGAGCATATTTCCCTTTATCCCCCAATTTTCATTGGTATCAAATAATTTCTCATATGTTTATGCATGGAGGATTTACACATTTTTTCTTCAATATGTTTTCCCTGTGGATGTTTGGATCTGCTGTAGAACAGTCTTTAGGAGCTAAAAAATATTTGATCTTGTATTTCGTTTGTGGGTTAGGAGCTTTTGCTTTATTCAATTTAGTTAATTATTTTGAATTTAAGCAAGTGTATGATTCTTTAGTATCTGCCAATGTTCCTTTAAACGAAGTTGGCAAATATGCAAAATTAAGTTATGAAATATCAAATAATAATGTGGAACAAAAAGCATATGCATGGTTGAATACTTTGCCTCAAGGGACTAATCAATACATTGCAAGCAAGCTATATGTAGATTTAGTCACCCCAATGGTGGGAGCCAGTGGAGCCATTTATGGGATTTTAGTAGCTTTTGGAGTGATGTTTCCCAATTCCGTATTAATGTTAATCTTTCCACCGATCCCAATGAAGGCTAAATATTTTATTCCGATAATGGTTTTGTTAGAATTATATTTAGGAATTCAACAATCGCAAGGAGATAATGTAGCACATTTCGCTCATTTAGGAGGAGCCGTTTTTGGGTATTTTTTGACTCGTCATTGGCTAAAAAACAGATATCGTTGGAATTAAATCAGTTGTATGGACAAAAAGATGATAAATATATGGGATTATTATAAAAATGGAACAGAAGGAATTAAACTCATTTTCATCTCTGTGTTGTTTTCATTTTTTTATTGGATTTTAAACTTTTTATTAATTAAAACGTTTGATTTTTCAATAACCTCATATGTTTTGGTTTCTGTAAATAATTTTCTTCCATTTATTTGGACTATTATAACCTTTCCATTTATCTATACTAATCTTTGGGATTTATTAATTGCCGCAATGATTATTTATTTCGTGGAAAAAATTTTCAGAATATATTTTAGCGGATCAAGTTTTTTAAAATTTTTCATTTATGGCAATTTAATCGGTTGTATAGCTTTTTTACTTACAAATGTAATTGCCGATCAGGAATATAGCCTTTTAGAAGGTGGAATGTTGGGTGTTTATAGTTGCTTATTTGCAATAATTTCATACAATCCAAAAATGCAAATATCCCTATATCCCATACCCTATCAACTACCTCTTTATGTCGTTGGAATAGTGTTTGTGCTTTTTGATGTTGCTAATTTGCTCAACTATAATGAACTTATCGGAGTATTTATAGCAAGAATAGCAGCTGCAAGTTTTGGATTTTTTTATATGAAGTCTTTCCAAAAAGGAAATGATTTTCTAGTATTTCCTATTTCCAATTTTAAGAAGATTTTCAGCCATGTCGGATCTTATTTTAAAAAACTAGATAAACCTAAATTTAAAATTGAAAAAAACGATAAAAAGCAATATACATCGCATCACTCCAGACCTTTATCTGATGAAGAATTTAATTATAACAAAGTAAAGAAACAAAAACAGATCGATACTATATTGGATAAAATTTCAAAAAGCGGATATGATAGTTTGACGAAACAGGAAAAAGAATTTTTATTTAATTCTTCCAAATGAAATAGTTAAGAATATGATGTTTATAAAAAAGAGCAAATTAAATTATCTAATTCTTATAATACATCTTAGTATAGCTATTTTACTGTTTCTGACTTATTTTAATAAATTTATTGAACCCAAGACATTTCCATATTTTGGCTTACTGGCTCTTATATATCCCATACTAATTGCTCTTTATTGTTTGTTCACTATATTTTGGCTTATTAAAAGACAATTAATTTTTGTACCCTTCTTTATTATCACCCTTTTTTTACTGTTTCCTATAAAAAAATACGTTCATTTTGGGGAAATGAATAATCAACCGATTCGGAATAATGAACTTAAAATTTTAACCTATAATATTAGATATGCAAATGATAATAAAGACTTACAAGCCCTGGAAAACTATATCCATCAAAAAGATATTGACATTGCATTTTTTCATGAAATCTATACTAGACAGTGGAGGTCAAAAGAAATATTTTTAGCTGAACGCTATAATGCAGCCTTTGATTTAATTGGCATATCATCAAAATATCCCATTATAAATGAACAAAAAATAATACTGCCGGGTAATGGATTTGCATGCTTGGTAGATATACAGATAGATCAGGATATAATAAGATGTTTCAGCATATATTTAGAACCCATGAATCTTTCTAAAAATTTATTCAAAGCCAACAGCCTAAAACATTTTGGAGATAATTTGGAACTGATAACGGAAAAATTAATAAAAGGTTTTCAAAAACATCAAGTTCAAATAGATTTACTTTCAAAATATATAAAAGAATCACCCTATCCCGTACTTGTGTGTGGAGATTTAAATTCGGTACCCTTATCGTATGAATATTTTACCTTGAAAAAAGATTTGACAGATGTTTTTGAAGAAAGTGGGAAAGGTTTAGGATGGACTTTTTATGATTATTATTATCCCATTAGAATTGATTATATATTTGCAAGTAATAGCTTTACGCCGATGCAATGTTATGTAGATAAAACAATTACAATTTCCGATCATTATCCGGTACTGGCAACATTGAAGTTAAATTAATGAGCTAAATTTCCGGTTCTATTTTAATTAAATTAACAGTATATAAAAAAATTTAACTTAAAAAAAATATAACTTTGCAAATTAGTAGTAAATTAAAATAACTAATTGTGCAGCAGATTGATTCTAAGAAATCTAAACTTACTTTTATAGGTTTAGTAGTTACCATCGGGATAGTTTTTGGTGATATAGGAACCTCTCCATTATATGTAATGAGAGCCATAGTTGCCGCCAATCACACAGATCATATTTCAGAAGATTTTATCATAGGGGCTTTATCTTGCATCATTTGGACGTTAACATTGCAAACAACCCTAAAGTATGTAGTAATAGCGTTACGAGCTGATAATAACGGAGAAGGTGGAATTCTAGCATTGTATTCGCTGGTCAAAAAGATGAAGAATAAATGGCTGTATATAGTAGCCATTTTAGGAGCCGCAACGTTAGTTTCTGATGGAGTAATTACTCCTTCAATGACCATTATGTCGGCAGTAGAAGGACTTAAAAGTTATAATCCCAATACAGAAGTCATACCCATTACCATATTTATACTTATAGTTCTTTTTGTCGTCCAACAATTTGGAACCCAGTCCATAGGTAAATTTTACGGACCGATCATGACCCTCTGGTTTATCATGTTGTTACTACTGGGGGCTATTCAATTTATACCAAATTTATATGTAATAAAAGCCATAAATCCCTATTACGCTGTTAAATTAATGCTTATTGTCAGAGACAGCGCAGAAACTGCATTAGAAGCTAAACATATGATTTTATTAATCATGGGTGCTGTATTTCTTTGTACCACCGGAGCCGAAGCATTATATTCCGATTTGGGACATTGTGGAATTAAAAACATCAGGATAAGTTGGGGCTTTGTAAAAATTTGTTTAATCATAAACTATCTCGGACAAGGCGCATGGATTCTGTCACATCCTGTAGAAGCAGCTAGTGGAGGAAACCCATTTTTTATGATGATGCCCGATAACTTTGTAATCATTGGAGTAGGAATGGCTACCTTAGCAGCGGTTATAGCAAGCCAGGCCTTAATTACAGGATCTTATACTATATTTAGCGAGGCTATGTCGTTAGACTTTTGGCCGAGACAAAAAATTGAATATCCCACCCATGAAAAAGGTCAAATGTATGTTCCGGCCATAAATTGGGGTTTACTCATATCCTGTATTTTTGTTGTATTTTATTTTAAAGAATCTTCTAAAATGGAAGCGGCCTATGGTTTGGCAATTACCATCACTATGCTGATGACAACCATTTTATTACTTTTCTATTTATATAGCAAAAAAGTAAATATATTTTTTATTTTACTATTTGCAATCATATATTTTATCATTGAAGGAGGATTTTTCTATGCCAATGCGTTGAAATTTGAAGAAGGCGGATGGATTACCATGATGTTGGCCGGTTTGATTGCTTTCTCTATGTACATTTGGTATAATGGACGCAAATTGAAGAATAAATACGTACAATATGTAAATATAAAACCTTATCTACCTATTATACAAGATATGAAAACCGATACAGACATATCGAAATATTCAACCCATTTAGTATATATAAGTAGAGCAGGTAAATCAGAAGAAATAGAAGCAAAAATTTTATTTTCCATAGTCAATAAAAACCCTAAAAGAGCAGATTACTATTGGTTCCTTAGAGTTGAAAATGATACAAACCCTTATACGTTTGAATATGATGTATTAGAATTAATACCCAATACCTTATACAAAGTTAATTTTAAATTAGGATTCAAAGTAGTTCCATTAATAAATATTTATTTTAGTCAGGTACTTGAAGATTTAAAAATCTCAGGAAAGATAGATTTGTCAAGCAATTATCCATCTTTGAAAAAATATGATATTCCTGCAGATTTTAAATATATTCTTATAGATAGAGTTTTCAATCAAGAATATTTGTTTTCATTAAAAGAAAGGTTTATCTTACGCTTTTATAACATGGTCAAATATATAGGAATATCTGATACCGCTGCTTTAGGCTTAGATACTTATAACGTAGAAGTGGAAGAAGTACCTATGCTTACGGATGTAATATATAAAAGCAGGATCAAAAGAGTGAAGAATTATAAATAAATATTTAGATAAATTTCATGACTTATGAATAAAACTAAAATCATAATTACTGGGGGCTTAGGATTCATAGGTTCTCATACGGTAGTTGAATTGATTCAATCAGGATTTGAACCGATAATTATAGATGATTTGAGTAATTCAGAATTATTTATATTAGAAAGAATAGAAAAAATTACGGGATGTAAACCCAAATTCTATTCATACGATATAGGTGATTATAATAAATTACATCAAGTATTTACGGATAATAACGATATTTCTGCCTGTATACATTTTGCAGCTAAAAAATCAGTAGGAGAATCTATGGAAATTCCTCTTACCTATTACCGGTCAAATTTAATATCTCTTATGAACCTATTGGAAGTTATGAAGGAATTTAAGGTAAGAAAATTGGTCTTTTCATCCTCTGCAACCGTATATGGACAGCCCGAAAAATTACCTGTTACAGAAACCTTTCCAATTCAAAAAGCCCTATCTTCTTACGGAAGTACCAAGCAAATGGCGGAAGATATAATAGAAAAAGTTTCAGCAACGGGTAGCTTACAAGCACTTTCTTTACGATATTTTAACCCGGTAGGAGCCCATTCATCTTCCTTAATTGGAGAATTGCCGAAAGGAATTCCCAGTAATTTAATGCCATTTATTACACAAACAGCATTTGGAATTAGAAAAGAATTGACAGTATTTGGTAACGACTATAACACCGCCGATGGAACATGCATAAGAGACTATATTCATGTGGTTGATCTAGCGAAAGCTCATGTAAATGCTTGTGAGTATTTACTGGCAGATAAAGGAGATTTGTCGCATGATGTATTTAATATAGGAACAGGGCTTGGTAATTCTGTTTTAGAAATAATAAATACCTTTGAAGCGGTTAATAAGGTTAAAGTACCTTATGTTATAGGAGGCAGAAGAAATGGAGACGTAGAAAGCATCTATGCCGGTTGCGATAAAGCCAATCAAATATTAAATTGGAAAGCCAAGTATTCTTTAGAAGATATGGTTAAAGATGCATGGAATTGGGAAAAATCATATAGAAAATAAAGTAAACTATGTTATGGAAAGTAAAACAATATTCGAACTGATCGAAAAAGAAAAACAAAGACAAACCAAAGGGCTTGAATTGATAGCCTCAGAAAATTTTGTCAGCGATGAAGTAATGAAAGCCGCCGGATCTGTATTAACAAACAAATACGCAGAAGGATATCCGGGAAGGAGATATTATGGAGGATGTGAAGTAATAGACCAAATAGAAGAAATCGCCATAGAAAGTGCTAAAAAGTTATTTGGTGCTTCTTATGTAAACGTTCAGCCGCATTCCGGAGCACAGGCAAATGCAGCCGTATTTCTAGCCTGTTTAAAACCCGGTGACAAAGTAATGGGGTTAGACTTAGCCCATGGCGGACATCTAACTCACGGTTCTCCCGTTAATTTTTCAGGAATAAATTACAACCCGGTTTTTTATAAAGTAAATAAAGAAGATGGGCGCATCAACTATGAAGATATGATTGAAACAGCCAGGAGAGAAAAGCCTAAAATGATCATAGTGGGAGCATCAGCCTATTCCAGAGATTTTGATTATCGAAAATTTAGAGAAATAGCAGATGAAATAGGAGCAATATTGATGGCTGATATTTCACATCCTGCAGGATTAATAGCTAAAGGAATTTTAAGTGATCCTCTACCTTATTGTGATATAGTTACCACTACAACTCATAAAACATTACGAGGTACACGAGGAGGAATGATTATGTTAGGTAAAGATTTTGAAAATCCCTTCGCACATAAAACGCCTAAAGGAGAGATAAAGATGATGTCACAAGTGCTAGATGGAGCTGTTTTTCCGGGAACTCAGGGCGGCCCTTTAGAGCATATAATAGCAGCTAAAGCGATAACTTTCATTGAAGCATTAAGTGATGGATACCTTGCTTATACCCATCAAGTCGTTAAAAATGCCGAAGCTTTATCTCAAGCATTGATAGAAAGAGATTTCACTATAATTTCAGGAGGAACTGATAATCATCTCATGCTAATTGATTTACACAATAAAAATATTACAGGTAAAGCTGCCGAAAAAGTATTAGAAAAAGCAGACATAACATGTAATAAAAATATGATTCCTTACGATGACCGGAGTCCATTTGTAACTTCAGGTATTCGATTGGGAACTGCAGCGGTAACCACCAGAGGGCTCAAAGAAGACGATATGATAAAAATAGCGGATTTTATAAATGAAGTTATCGCAGATTCGGAAAACGAAAAGGTGATAGATAAAGTAAAAAAAGAAGTCAATGCTTTAATGGATTCTAGGCCTTTATTCCAATGGTAAATAAAAATATTGAATTTTAAAAAAAGTTAAATTATGAAAACTGATTATTTCTAATTAATAAGTTTTAGTCAGTTTTCATTTACATAAGATAGAAAACTTGATTTTTTATTTCTAATTAACAAATCAAGAAAAAAGATGATTTTTGCTAATATATTATTTTTTTGTATTTTTCGCGCTTTAAAATGAATACATAATGAAAGTCGCTAGGCTATTTGACATTTTATATTATCAATTAGAAAATAGGCCGATTGAAGTTTCCTTATCATCAAAAAAAAATGGAGTTTGGGAAGGAATATCAACAAAATCGCTTATAGATCAGGTTAACCAAGTTAGTAGAGGTCTTTTAAAATATGGAATTAAACCTGAAGACAGAATAGCTTTAATTACGTCAGTAAACAGAACAGAATGGATGATTATGGATTTTGCCATACAACAAATAGGAGCGGTAAGTGTTCCTATATATCCAACCATGAGCGATGACGATTTAACATTTATACTCAATAACAGTGAAGCTAAATTTTGTCTAATTTCTGACAAAAAGTTATATGATAAAGTACAAAATATAAAGGAAAATTGCCCTTCGCTTTCAAATATTTTTACCTTCGATGAGATAGAAGGAGTTCCTCATTGGTCGGAAATTAAAGAAAAGGGTGAAGAGGAATCCAATCAACAAGATGTTGAAACTTTAAAAAATACTATAAAACCCGATACATGGATGACGTTGATTTATACTTCCGGAACTACAGGAAGACCCAAAGGCGTTATGCTCTCACATGGAAATGTACTATCCAATGTAATGGGATGCCATACCAGATTTTTAATGAAAAATGATGAGAAATTCAGAATTTTAAGTATTCTTCCCATCAGTCATATATTAGAAAGAATGGTAGTCTATGTCTTTATGTATAAATGTTATGGGATATATTTTGCAGAAGGTATAGATAAATTAGCTTCAAACTTTAAAGAAGTTAAACCCGATGTAATTCTAGTGGTGCCGAGAGTAATTGAAAAATTGTATGCATCCATATATAACAAAGGAACTTCTTCCGGTTGGATTAAAAAACAAATCTTCTTATGGGCACTCAATGTGGCTAAAAAATATCAACCCTTCAAACCGGCAAGCCTTTCTCATAAAATAGCAGATGCTTTAGTATTTAAAAAGTGGAGAGAAGCTGTAGGTAATAATCTTCAGTTAATGATATGTGGAAGTGCCGCGCTATCTGAGAATCTTTGTCGAGTATTTTCTGCCGCGGGGTTACTCGTTACGGAAGGATATGGAATGACAGAAACGTCTCCGGTTATTTCAGTAAACGGTATAAATGATGAAGTCTACCGATTAGGAACGGTGGGGCCTTTATTAGACGGATATGAGGTTAAAATTGCAGAGGACGGAGAAATACTAACCAAAGGGCCGAATGTTTTCTTAGGGTACTATAAAGATGAAGAAAAAACCAAAGAAATATTTACGGAAGACGGTTGGCTTAAGACAGGAGATATAGGTTATATGAAAGATGGATTCTTGAAAATAACCGATCGAAAAAAAGAAATATTTAAAACCTCCGGAGGAAAATATATTATTCCACAAGTAACAGAAAATAACCTTAAGCAATCACGGTTTATAGGAGAAGCCATGGTAGTTGGTGACGGAGAAAAAATGCCTTGTGCGCTTATACAGCCTGATTTTGATTTTATTTCTAAATATATTAGTTATAAACATTTACCATTAAATTCTACTGCTTCGCCAGAAGAAATTGTCAATAATAAGATAATTAAAGATAGAATCATGCAAGATGTTGAAAAGGTAAATAAAAATTTAGGGAAATGGGAGCAAATTAAAAAAATAGAGCTTACCCCCAATGTATGGTCGGTAGATGGAGGAGAATTAACCCCTACCTTAAAATTAAAAAGAAAATTTATTAAAGAAAAATACATCAATTTATATAATAAATTGTATGATAAATAACTAAAATAATTTTCAACATGCTATTTTGTCATAAATTTTATTTGGCTTTAGATTTGATTTAAGGGTAACCATGAATAGGAATGACAATATTAAAATATTTGCCAATAAAGGCGAAAATCCTGAAGATTTTTATTCAAGATTTAAAGAACAGTTAGACAAAGAACATACATTTCCGGGGAATTATATGTTTAAGTTTATAATTCCAACGGAAAGCAAGAAAGTGGCTCAATTGCATAAAATTTTTGATCATGGCGGAGCTTCATTTTCAATGAAAGAAAGTAAAAACGGTAAATATACAAGCATAACCATTACTATGTATGTAACGGATTCAATTTCAGTTATTGAATATTATAAAGAAGCAAGTTCCATTGAAGGAATAGTAATGTTATAAGTAAAATTTTAAAAATAAAAAAGCATCAGAAAACTATTTTTTGATGCTTTTTTTATTGGAATATAGTTTAAATAAGTTTATATAGTAATAAAAAAACTATAATCAGCTAGAAAAGCGTACTATTTTTATTATCAATTATTAGCTATTATCCCGTCTTTCATAAGTAAACTTCTATCTGCCATAGAAGCTAAATGAGAGTTATGCGTCACAATTATAAAAGTCTGATTAAATTCTTTTCTTAATTGATAAAATAATTGATGTAAATCTTCAGCATTCGCGGAATCAAGATTTCCTGATGGCTCATCCGCTAAAATAATTTTAGGATTATTCATTAATGCCCTGGCAACGGAAACCCTTTGCTGTTCACCGCCGGAAAGTTCTCCGGGTTTATGCTCCAAACGGTGAGATAATTTCAGGTAACTTAATAATTCCTTTGCTTTATTAACTAATTTAGATTTAGATTTTCCGGCAATCATTCCGGGTAACATGACGTTTTCCAGTGCAGTAAATTCTGGTAATAATTGATGAAATTGAAAAATAAATCCAATATTCTGGTTTCTAAATAAAGAAAGTTCCTTATCTCTCAATTGAGTAATGGGTAAATTATCAATTTCAATAATGCTGTGATATCTTTCCGGATTTGACGGTTTGTCTAAAGTGCCAATGATTTGCAAAAGAGTTGATTTACCGGCACCGGATTCTCC
The DNA here is from genome assembly GCF_026537405.1 of Apibacter sp. B3919. Classification (NCBI taxonomy): domain Bacteria; kingdom Pseudomonadati; phylum Bacteroidota; class Flavobacteriia; order Flavobacteriales; family Weeksellaceae; genus Apibacter; species Apibacter sp. B3919. Next base: position 153,235 of record NZ_JAFNMG010000004.1, read on the forward strand.
CACGATGGTAACTATTTCACCTTTTTTTATATGGAGAGAAACACCTTTTAAAACTTCAAGGGAACCAAAAGATTTATGTATATTTTGAATAAGTACCATATAATATTTTATCAAAAATACTAAAAAATTAAGGAATATGAAGGCTCATTTCATTAGAGATAATTTTTCCAAATAAATTATAGGGTTTTAAAATCAGATAGACTTTATAAGTACCGGGAGGAATTTGAGAAACATCAATAAATAAAGTTTGGTCTGTAGAGCTTTTAGGCGGAAGAATTAATTTTTTATTAATTGAAATTATATTTTGAGGTTCAAAAGTTTTAGTATTGAAAAATAAAAATGCTAGTTCTTGAGGAGTACCATCACCTAAATTAATCTCTTTATTATAAGGATTTGTCCACTTAACATCGAGTGTTTGTGATTCTTCTTCGGATGAAATACTAGTGGGCTGTACTTCACATTTTATTTGGGAATAAGAATAAAATTTATCTACAGTTTTATAATACTCGTTTTTTCCATCCTCATCAACAAGGTAAACGGGAGATAATTCTTCCAATCCAAAAAATGTAATAGTTTTTCCTTGAATATTTTGTTCGGAATTCCAAATATCATATTGAGAATATCTATGAGTATAAACTTGTAAACAACAAGAAGGTTGTTGTGTATAAAAATTATATGCAGCCGCTTTTTGATAGCGTTCAAAAACAGCCAATCCCTCCGTTACTTCTTTAGCATTTAAAACAAATTCCTTCAATTTATACATGGGACTTTTGTGTATGACAGCGGGAAAGAATAATAATATTCTCACAAAAAACAATAGTAAAATATAAGCAAAAGAAAGTCCGGTGATCCAAACATTGTTTTTTTCTTTAAACGTTAAATAAGTTAAAGGAATGAGCGCAATATAAATAATTAAGTTCCATTGCGGTTGAATTACTCTGCTAAATGAAAATAAACTAAAAAAAAGGATTCCACCCAAGCTAATCCATTGTAAAGATCTTATCCACGGTTTATTTCCATCCAAACGTTTGAAAATACTTTTACCGTAAAAATAGAGAAGCAAAGGGTTACCTAATATAAGTATGCCAAGTATCCATTTGATGAATGGATAAGTCACAGCTTTTTGTTTGCTCCTTTCAAAAAGATGATATTTTATAGATGCCCAATCGTGATCATACTGCCAATATAAATGAGGAATATATAAAAGCAAAGAAAACAACAAACTGAAGTAAAACCATTTATTTTTTAATAAACAAGGAATAAAAGGAATAAAATTTAGAATAATCAATAATGCTCCCTGATATTTAGAATACATGGTAAGTGCCATGGATAAGCCCAAAAGTAAAGCATTTAGTAGATTATTTTTCTCAGTAAATGATTTCCATCTCCATAAAAATAAAGAACAGAATAAAAGCAAAGGAGTGTCGGGAGTAGATATAAATCCTAACGTTTGATAAAATCCGACAGATCCAAAAAGTCCTATAAATAAATAATTTTCTTTTAATGTTTTAGGTTTAAGAATCAACAACCAAATACAATAAACAACTATCCAAGATATAATCGATACAAATCGAACCCCCAAAGTTCCTTTGAAAAATAAATATCCCACCTTGATAAATAAAGCAATCATAGGAGGATGATCGTAATAACCAAAATCCAAATGATTCGACCAAACCCAATAATAAGCTTCATCATCAATTAAAGGAAGTGTTACCGATTGAAAAATATTAAATATGAATAAAATACCTATGAATATAAATTGGATGTTTTTTATGGAATTAACTTTCATTATTTACTAAATATTGATTTAATGTTAAAATGATTCATAGGTTTATACATAGGTAATAAAAAACTTCTGAATCACAGACTGTTCCAGAAGTTAGCAAAAAAATATTTTTGGGTTATAAATAATTATAATTTTATATTTTATATCTCCATCCAAAAGGATCATCAATTTCATTAGTTTGTATACCCACTAACTGTTTTTTAAGAAAAACGGCATAACTCTCTTCATCCGATAATTGAGGCAACTCCATGATAGAATCTTGATAGCCCAAATGAGAATACCTTGAAATTACCACGGCAGTACCACAACCGAATATTTCTTTTAAATTACCTTCTTGATATGCATTTACAATGTCGTCAACAGATATCCGTTCTTCCTTAATATCCAGATTGTGATATTTGGCTAAATGTACTAAGCTGTCTCTGGTAATACCGCTTAAAATCGTTGTGGAAGTAGGGGGAGTGTAAATGGTGTTTCCGATTCTTACCATAACATTCATAGTTCCGGATTCCTCAAAATACCTGTGATTTTTACTATCGGTCCAAATTACCTGATCAAAACCATTTTGATTAGCTAGAAATGTAGGATAAAAAGAAGCCCCGTAATTACCGGCGCATTTAGTAAATCCAACCCCTCCGTCTACTGCACGAGTATAATAATCTTCAATTTTAATTTTTAAAGGCTTATCATAATAAAGTCCGGCAGGAGAAGTCATAATAGCAAAAGTATATTTTTTAGATATCCTTGCTGAAAACATTTCCTCAGAAGCAAACATAACCGGACGAATATATAGTGAAATACCCGGTTTAGTAGGAATCCAACCCCGATCCAAATCAATTAAAGCGTAAAGTCCATCAAGAAAGATTTCTTTAGGTATTTGCGGCATAGCTAAACGTTCCGCAGATTTATTAAACCTTTCAAAGTTTTTTTCAGGTCGGAATAAAAAAACCTCATTATTTTTATCCTTATATGCTTTCATTCCTTCAAAGATGGCTTGGCCATAATGAAGAGCCATTAAAGCAGGAGAATAGTTCATCGAACCATAAGGCATAATAACCGGTTCTCCCCATTTACCGTTTTCATATTCACATATGAGCATATGATCAGATATGTTGGCTCCAAAAGGGGAGTCATTGGGATCGATTGTATCTAATCTGGAGTTTGCTATTTTATTTATTTTCATTACTTAACTTGCTAAAATTGTTTATTGAACATTTCAAAATTAATAAATAAATCATTTGATAGATTAAAAAGAGTTGTAATTTTGAAAGGATTTACTTTTTATGTTAGAAAGAACCATTATTACCACATCCGAAGGTACTAAAACCTTACATATTCCTGAATGGAATGAGACTTATCATTCCCGTCATGGTATCATGCAAGAAGCAGAACATGTATTTATATCTCATGGATTAGATCAATTAAAAATTTCTGAGATTTCCATTTTGGAAATGGGTTTTGGAACGGGTTTAAATGCTTTTTTAACATTATATAAAGCAATAGAAAAGGATTTGACTGTTCGATATTATACGTTGGAAAAATATCCTCTAACACATGAAGAAATTAAAGAGTTACAATACGGGACTTTACTAAATAAAGAAAAAGCAGAGGAATATTATCAATCATTACATCAAGCAGAGTGGGGGAAGGAAACTCAAATTAATAAAAATTTTACTATCATTAAATTTAAGGCAGATTTTCTTGAATTAAGAAATTTACCTATTTCCGATATAAATGTAGTTTATTATGATGCTTTTGGTGCAAGAGTTCAACCCGAGCTGTGGGAAGAAGATATTTTTAAGCAAATCTTCGATCGGATGGCACCACAAGGATTGCTAACTACCTATTCCAGTAAAGGAAGTGCAAGAAGAGCCATGCAAAGGGTAGGATTTGACGTAGAAAAATTAACAGGACCTAAAGGAAAACGAGAAATGGTTAATGCATGGAAAAGATAACAAAATTAAATGTAAGAGTATATGGACTTTTAATAAAAGATAATTGTTTGATGTTTCTACACGAAATGTATGCGGGAAAATCATTACTTAAATTGCCCGGTGGAGGATTGGAATTAGGAGAAGGAACTCGGGATACATTGATTAGAGAATTTAAAGAAGAATTAAATTTAGAAGTTACAGTAAAAGAGCATTTCTATACTCAAGATTTTTTCCTGGAATCTAAATTAACTCCCGATAGTCAATTACTTACCGTGTACTATAAAGTGGAATGTAATGATCTTTCCAATCTTCAAATAATAGAAAAGTCCATAAATCAAATAGAATGGATGCCTTTAGATCAAATTACCTTAGATAGCATCCCATTACCGGTCGATAAAATTGTAGTAAAAAAATTACTTCATAAAAATACCTGAGTATTTAGAATGATTATACCGATTATATTAATTTATTCTAAATATAAATTGCTTTAAATCAGTTATTTAGAATAAATCTTTGAATCTTAATTTATAATTTTGTATCAAAGTTTTTAAATAAAATAATAATTGATATGGAATTAAAGTTAGCTAAATGCTGTGGTAATTGTGAGCATTTTTTGAATGGGCAGTTATGTACTATTAAAGAAATTGCTGTAAGCCAAAATCAAGTTTGTAATTCATACGAATTTAAAGTGATTCCTCATAGAGAAGATGATTGTTTGAAATGTTCTAAATTTCAGAAATCAAATTGCGCCCATCCTAAGGTAGCAAGTGAAGGTATTATGTGTACGGTATGGTATCCAAGAGCAACCGCCTCATAAATTTTTGAACTAATAAATTAATTTTTTAATATAAGGAATTGGCTTTTTGAAGTCAGTTCCTTTTTTTGCAGAGTAAATTTAGAATTAAAACAAAAAAGAGAGCTCAATAAAATTGAGTTCTCTAAATTGATAAATTAATGTATTAAATTATGAGAATAAAAAAAATTCTCTAAAAGAACGCTTAAAACTATTTTTACTATCTTTTTAATATTGACAACATATCGGTAATTTTTTATAATCGGAATCTTTAGCCTTATATTTTTCATTGCTGTACCCCGATTTTGCTATTTTCTTCAAAATAGCATTCAAAGATGTTTGCGTATCATCATAAGTTATAGTTGCAATTTTAGTGCCCGGATCCCATAGTACAGCAGAAATATTTGCTTCATAACCGGCTTTTTCAATAGTTTCCTTGCACATATTGCAATTACCGTAAACTTTTATTTTTTCAACTTTTTGATTATTTATTTGTGCATTTATTTCAGTAAATGAAATGAATATCAATAGGATGACAAAAATTTTTTTTATAAGTTTCATCATTTATGGTATATTTTAGGTAGCTTAAAATAATTTAAACAATTTAGAAATTTCAACTAAACTCTCTACTGAGCTATTTCCAATGACATATTTTTACCATTAAAACTTAACTGATTAATTTTCTTTAATAATTGATCAGTATAATTGGCGTCAACTTCGAAAAAGGTAAATTTATCTCTAATATCAATTTCGCCAATATCCGCTCTCGCACCTTTCGTGTTTTTATTAATTAAGTCAATAACCGTTACTTTGTTAAGATTATCTCTTTTGCCTAAATTAAAGAAAAAACGAGTGAAATTCCCTTTTTTACTTTTTCTGTTTCTTTTATTTCCGTCTTTTGAGTCTTTTCTATCCTTTCTGTTTCGGCTTGTGGAAGATTTTTTACCTCTTTCGGCTGCTCTTTCGTTCTTATCAATAGGAGCAATATCTTTCTCGTTTTTATAGAATTCCCAAGTTGATTTTAATTCAAGGAACATTACCCTTTTATAAAGTTCTTCTTTAGAAATGTTGGATAGATCAGGAATAGTGGAAAGTTCAAATTCTTCGGAATCAAAATCGGAATTAAGCAGCTTATCCGATAAATAAAGTTCTTTCGCTTTTAAAATATCCTCTTTAGTAGGAATTTTCATTTCTTCTACCTTAATAGAAGTTTCCTTTTTAATGCGATTAAATTTAACCATTTCGCTGGGACGGATAATAGCTATAGATTCTCCGTCTTTACCTGCTCTACCGGTTCTACCGCTTCTATGAATGAAAACTTCCGGATCATCAGGTAATGAGTAATGAATCACATGAGTAAGGTCATTTACATCCAATCCTCTGGCTGCCACATCCGTAGCAACAAGGATTCGTAAATTTTTCAATCGGAATTTTTTCATTACCATATCTCGTTGAGATTGTGATAAATCTCCATGCAAAGCATCAGCTGCATATCCTTGGTGCATTAAGAAATCTGCAACATGTTGAGTTTCCACTCTCGTTCTGCAGAAAATAATTGAATATATATTGGGATTGGCATCCAATACTCTTCGTAACCCGTTATTTTTTTGACGGTCACGCACCATTACGAATTTATGAGTAATATTTTTCTTTACTTCATTAATTCCTCCCGCTGATATTTTTTGTGCACCCTTCATATAATTTTTAGCAATAGCCTCTACTTGTTTAGACATTGTTGCTGAAAATAATAAAGTTTGTCTTTCTTTAGGCGTTTCTTTAAGAATTGTTTCCAATTCGGCTTTAAAGCCCATAGATAACATCTCATCTGCCTCGTCTAAAATCAACCATTGAATTTGGTTAATTTTTAGAACCCCTCTTTTAAGCATATCATTAACCCTTCCCGGTGTACCTATTACAATTTGAGGATTATTTTTCAAACCTCTGATTTGCTCAGAAATATTAGATCCGCCATATACTGCCAATGAGCGTATTTTGGATAAATATTTTGAATAACTGGCAATATCTTTAGAAATTTGTAAACACAGTTCACGAGTTGGACAAAGAATTAAGGCTTGAACATGTTTTTGATAGGGATCTATCATTTCCAATATAGGTAATGAAAATGCAGCAGTTTTACCGGTACCGGTTTGCGCTAAAGCTATTAAGTCTTCTTCCTTGGATAATAAATAGGGAATGGTTTGCTTTTGGATTTCAGTGGGTTGAGTGTAACCCAACTCTGTTATGGCCTTTAACAAATCTTCTGATAGGCCATACTCTTTGAATAAATTCATCAATAATTTTTAAAAATCAATACAAAGATATGATTTGTTTGTTAATTAACAATTCAAGAATTGATTTATGTTTTTTAATAATTACTGAATTTATCCGTATTTTATTATTTCTTCCAGTTTTTCGATATCTTTTATAATAATGTCTTTGCCCTTCGTTTTGATCAGTTTTTCTTGTTCAAATTTTGTAAGGGTATGAATAATGCTTTCTCTGGAATATCCTATAATTTCAGCAATTTCAGTTCGAGTTAAACTGATGTCCTTAAAATTTTTATTACAAAATTTTAAAATAAACATAGCCATAGCTCCTTCTACATTTTTAAAACTAAGATTAATCAACCATTCCATGGTTTCCCGTAGTTTAAATTCTAATTTATTGCTTATTTTAAGATAAAATGATTTATTTAATTCACAGATTTTTTGAAACAAGTTTTTAGGAAAAACCATTAATTTAGAAGCGGTAAGCGAGTGAGTACTGTAAGGATAATGTTCCAATAATATATAATCCTTACCTATAATTTCTCCCTTTCGAGCTATATAAACAATTTTTCTTTTATTGCCGGATTGGTACGTCATTTTACAATACCCTTCCAATACAAAATATATATTAACCGCAAAACTACCTTGTTTAAAAAGGGCTTCTCTGGAATCAAAGTCAACAATACTACAATTTTGAGAGAGAAACATTTTCTCCTCCTCAGTTAATATAGCATAAAAAGGGATGGTAGTAATCAGCTTCTCCATGTTCAAAAAAGTAAGATTTTTCACTTACAAAGGTAGTTATATTGTTTTTAAAATACAAATAACATCACTTACAAAAAATAATGAAAATCTTAATTATCTGTTTACATTTGCAAATATTAAATAATTAAAACTAAGATTTGTTATAAATATTATACATATTATTAGGTTTAAATTAAATTAAATAAAATTAATTTTTAGATGAGTAACACTTTAATGATTTTGCTGGAATTTATGGTTGTAATGGCAGCCATATTTATCGGGGCGAGAAAAGGAGGTTTAGGATTAGGTATTTTCGGAGGTCTGGGATTGGCTGTTTTAGTTTTTGTTTTTAAGCTGAAGCCGCAAAATCCGCCCATAGATGTCATGTTAATGATTGTTGCCGTAATTACGGCAGCAAGTACATTACAAGCATCCGGGGGTATAGACTATATGGTTAATATCGCTGAAAAGCTTTTAAGAGCTTATCCTCCTGCCATTACTATAGTAGCCCCTATTGTTTCTTATATTTTTACGATGATTGCAGGTACCGGACACATAGCTTATGCACTGTTGCCTATAATATCAGAAGTAGCCACCGATGCAAAGGTGAGGCCTGAAAGACCGTTAAGCATTTCGGTTATCGCGTCACAACAAGCCATAACCGCAAGTCCCATTTCTGCAGCTACGGCAGCTTTACTTAGTGTAATTATGGTAAAAAACCCTGAATTAAGACTTACGGATATTTTAATGATATCAGTACCTTCCACTTTAATTGGAGTTATAGTTGCTGCAATTGTACAAATGTTTATAGGAGTTGATTTAGAAAAAGATCCTGAATATCAAAAAAGAATAAACGAAGGCTTATTAGAAATAAAAGAAAAAAGCAGCAAAAACAAAGTAAGTTTTGGAGCAAAATTATCTGTGATCATCTTTTTGGTTAGTGTTGTAGGGATAGTGGTATTTGGTTCCATTGACGGAATGAAGCCCACTTTTAATGGAGTACCAATGGCTATGCCTCATATCATAGAAATACTTATGTTGGCAGCAGCAGGATGTATCTTACTATTCACTAAAACCAATGTAGAAAAAATAGCAACCGGTTCCATTTTCTCTGCGGGAATGCAAGCAGTAATAGCTATTTTTGGTATAGCCTGGATGGGTGATACTTTTTTTGGTGGAAATTTAGATTTCTTCAAAGGATTGTTAACCACTATGGTTACAGAATATCCGTGGACCTTTGCAATAGCCTTATTTATTATGTCCATCATGCTGTTTAGTCAAGCAGCAACCGTACGAGCACTTATGCCGTTAGGGGTTTCCCTGGGCATACCTATCCCTAGTTTGATAGCTATGTTTCCGGCAGTAAATGGATATTTCTTTATTCCAAATTATCCAACCATAATAGCTGCAATAAACTTTGATCGTACCGGTACTACTCGTATAGGAAAATACGTAGTCAATCACTCTTTCCAATTACCGGGATTTATCGCAACCATTGTAGCTGTAAGTGTAGGTTTTGGTTTAGCATATTTACTATTTTAAAAATAAAAAAACAACCGTAAAAAAATTAATAAATAAAAAATTATGTACAGAGTCGAAAACGATTTGATAGGAGATTTAGAAGTTCCTGAAAATGCATATTATGGAATTCAAACTCAAAGGGCTGTAAACAATTTTCATATAACAGGTATAAAGTTATCTAATTATCCGGAATTAATTAAAGCGTTAGCTTATGTAAAATGGGCGGCAGCAGAAACTAATTGCGAATTAGGAGTGTTAGATGAAAATATCAAAAATGCAATTGTAAAAGCATGTCAGGAAATTATAACCGGTAAATACGACAAAGAATTTCCAAGTGATGTAATTCAAGGAGGAGCAGGAACTTCAACCAACATGAACATAAATGAAGTGGTAGCCAATATTGCATTAGAAATAATGGGACATAAAAAAGGAGAATACCAATACTGTTCTCCTCACGATCACGTAAACCTTTCCCAATCTACTAATGATGCCTATCCAACTTCTATAAAATTAGCAGCAATTAATTCTAACATGATCTTAATTGATCATTTAAAACAATTAATTGAATCTTTCCGCAACAAAGGAAAAGAATTTATGCATGTTTTAAAAATGGGAAGAACCCAATTGCAAGATGCAGTGCCTATGACTTTAGGGCAAGAATTTGAAGCTTTTGCAGAAACATTAAGCGAAGATGTGGAACGGTTGACCCAAAATTCTAATTTATTTTTAGAAATCAATATGGGTGCTACAGCCATTGGAACCGGATTAAACGCAATCCCCGGATATGCTGAATTATGTGCTAAAAAATTAGCGGAAATAACAAAATTACCGTTTATATCTGCGAAAAATTTAGTTGAAGCAACACCGGATACCGGATCATATGTTATTTACTCATCAGCTTTGAAAAGAGTAGCCATCAAGCTTTCAAAAATTTGTAACGATTTACGTCTATTATCATCCGGACCTCGTTGTGGACTGAACGAAATCAATCTACCTGCTATGCAACCAGGATCTTCCATTATGCCGGGAAAAGTTAATCCCGTTATTCCGGAAGCAATGAACCAAACATGCTTTAAAGTTATTGGAAATGATTTAACAGTAACTATGGCTGCAGAATCCGGTCAACTCCAATTAAATGTAATGGAACCTGTAATCGCATACAGCTTGTTAGAATCAGTTCATATCTTAATGAACGCAATGGACTGTTTACGTGTAAATTGTATCGATGGTATAACAGCTAATGAACAACATTGCAAAGATATGGTATTAAACAGTATAGGAATTGTTACAGCATTAAATCCCTATATAGGATACAAAAACAGTACTAAGATAGCTAAAGAAGCCTTAGAGAAAAATTTAAGTGTTTATGACTTAGTGCTCGAAAATAAGCTTTTATCAAAAGAAAAATTAGATGAAATTTTAAACCCGCAAAATATGCTGGGGCCTCATAAGTATAAAGACTAATATAACCTTGAAAAGCAATTGAGAAATCAATTGCTTTTTCTTTTTTAGTTATATATACTATCAAGAAATTTATTGAAATATTGAACCTAATATAAATACTTTTAAGGAAGAATTTTTTAGACATTAAATAAGAATAGTGAAAAAATATAAGTTCATTTTGTTGGCATATTAATTGTATTTTATATAGAGTTATTTTATGGGATAAAAAATATTATTTTCTTTTTTTATCTCTAATTAACCTAAAAAATATTTATTAAAAAACAAGATATATGGAATGGATTTTAAAAACTATTCAAGGTTCTCCTGAATTAGCTATTTTTCTCACCTTAGCATTAGGTTTTGCAATCGGACAAATAAAAATTAAAGGATTTAGTTTAGGCGCCGTTACGGGCGTTCTTTTAATGGGGGTATTAATCGGACAGCTGGGTATTTCCATTTCGCCTACCGTAAAATCAGCATTTTTTCTCATATTTTTATTTGCCGTTGGATATAGTGTGGGTCCTCAATTTGTGCACGGATTAAAAAAAGAAGGATTGCCGCAAATTGCATTTGCAGCCTTAGTATGTGTATCTTGTTTATTAGTGGGATGGGTTGCCGCAATTATTGCGGGTTTTGATGTAGGAAATGCAGCAGGATTATTAGCCGGAGCTAATACCATATCAGCAGTAATTGGTGTTGCATCCGATACAATAAATCAGTTAAGTATAGACTCTTCTCAAAAACAACAATTAATAAATCACATTCCCGTTGCGTATGCAGTAACTTATATATTTGGAACAGCAGGGACAGCATGGTTTTTATCATCCATTGGACCTAAACTTTTAGGAAAAGATGTTATAGGGCAAACCAAAAAATATGAAGAATCATTAGGAGGAGAAATACAAGATGATGATTCAAGTTTAGAATATGCTTACGATGGAGCAACTTTTAGAGTAATTGAAGCAGGAAGTTCATTTTTTAATCAAAAACGCACCGTTCAAGAGGTTGAAAATTTACTAGTAAACAAAGGATGGCCCGTTTATGTTGAACAAATTCGTTCAGCTTCCAACAATGAAATTATTTCAAATCCCACTCCCGATACTACTATCAATAGGGGAGATCGAATGGTTTTAAATGGCCCGTTAGATACCATCTTGTCCGATGAAAATCTGGTTGGTAAAGAAGTAGCAGATTTGGAATTATTGGATTTTAAGGTAGAAAGTTTGAAGGTAATGGTTGCCAATAAAGAAATAATTGGAAAATGTTTACATACCTTAAAATACAATAAAAACAGACACGGAGTAATCATATTAAAAATACATAGAGGAAAAACAACAATTCCTTTATTAAAAAATGTAACCATCCAACGAGGAGACATTGTGGAAATAGAAGGCAGGAAAACAGACGTAGATAAATTTGCTTCCTACTTAGGTTATCCGGAAAGACCCACTAATGTTACTGATATTCTATATATAGGATTGGGTATTTTTTTAGGAGGATTATTAGGGTCATTATCAATCCGTACCGGAAATATTCCCTTAAGTTTAAGTGCCAGTGGAGGAGTTTTAATTATGGGAATTATATTCGGATGGTTACGATCCTTGCGACCTACTTTTGGATACATTCCTTCGCCCTCAGTTTGGTTGATGAATAATTTGGGTTTAAATATGTTTATTGCCGTAGTGGGAATAAATGCAGGACCCGATTTTATTTCAGGATTGAAAACGGCTGGAGTAAGCTTATTTATCGCAGGAATATTTGTAAGCATCGTACCCATGTTCATTGGTATATTATTGGGAAGATATGCATTTAAATTCAATCCTGCCATTACCTTAGGGGCTTGTGCGGGAGCCCGAACTACAACTGCTGCATTGGGTGCCTTGGAAGATACGTTACAAAGTAAAGTTCCGGCCCTGTCTTATACCACTACTTATGCCGTTGGTAATACACTACTTATTATATGGGGTGTAGTAATTGTTTTGTTAATGAGCTAGCCATTGAACACGTAAAAATTAGTAAAACAAGAAAAAAGTAAATAACAATGGATATTTCTAAACTAAAAACCTCTCGTCGTAAAGAGCAGCAATTAGAACAACTAAGCCCTTTTGAGTTAAAAAATGATTTGATTAAATTAGCCTCAGATCAACAAACCAAACCCACCAGAACCATGTTAAATGCAGGTCGCGGAAATCCCAATTGGATAGCAACAGTTCCTCGAGAGGCATTTTTTACCTTAGGAAGGTTCGGAATAGAAGAATGTAAAAGAACCTTAAATAAACCCGAAGGATTGGCTGGTATACCGGAAAAAAAAGGAATAGGTAAAAGATTTGAAGCATTTTTGGAAAAAAATAAAGACCAACCCGGTATTGAACATTTAAAAAATACCTACAAATACGGTATAGAAAAACATAAATACGATCGCGACAGTTGGGCACACGAATTAGCGGAAGGAATTATCGGAGATCAATATCCAAGTCCGGTAAGGATGTTAAAACACATAGAACCCATAGTTCACGATTACCTCATTCAAGAAATGTGCGGGAATAATCCGCAAAGAAGTGGTAAATATGATATTTTTGCCGTGGAAGGAGGAACGGCTGCCATGTGTTATATTTTTGATTCTTTGATGGAAAACTATTTATTAAGAAAAGGAGATCATATTGCTTTAGGGGTTCCTGTTTTTACTCCTTACTTAGAAATACCTGAATTAAAAAGGTATGACTTTAAGGTTACTTATGTGCATGGTACAGGAAAAAATAGCGACGGAACTTCAAACTATCAATATCCGGATGAAGAATTAGATAAATTAGGTGACAAAACCATCAAAGCCTTTTTCATTGTTAACCCAAGTAATCCCACCTCAGTAGAAATTTGCGATAAGAGTCGAAAATATCTCATAAAAGTAGTTAAAAACCTCAATCCTAATTTAATGATATTGACGGATGACGTTTATGGTACTTTTGTTCCCAAATTTAGCTCATTAATGAACGAATTACCACAAAATACACTTTGTGTTTATTCATTTTCAAAATATTTCGGAGCCACAGGATGGCGTTTAGGGGCTATTGCTTTATATGAAGATAACATTTATGATAAAATGCTAAAAGCAATACCTGAAAAAGAAAAAGCTAAAACAGCAAAATTATATTCCAGTTTGACTTTATATCCTGAAAAACTGAAATTTATTGACCGATTAGTAGCAGACAGTCGTCAAGTTGCATTGAATCATACTGCAGGATTATCCTTACCTCAACAAATACAAATGATGTTGTTTGCATCGTTTGCATTATTGGATAAGCAAAATCACTATAAAAAAGTGTGTACAGATTTAGTAAAACATAGATTTAATCTACTTTGGGAAGGAATGAATATACCTATCAAACCCGATCCGGAAAGAGCATCTTACTATTGTGAAATAGATATTCATGAATGGGCATCTAAAAATTACGATAAAGATTTTGTTACTTTCTTGGAAAAGAATTTTGAACCCGTAGATATACTTTTCAGATTAGCCGAAAAATCTTCCATAGTATTATTAAATGGAGGAGGTTTTGCCGGTCCGGAATGGTCAGTAAGAGTATCGTTAGCTAATTTAGATGATGATGATTATAAAACTATAGGAAAAAAGCTTTCCGAAACAATGTACGAATACGTAGAAGCATGGAAAAATTCAAAAAAATAAATTCAAATATTAATTATAATTATTTAACTATGAAAACAAAAAGTTTAAAAAATTTGTTCAGTTTGTTTGTATTGTTTATTTTTATGGCGGTTAACGCACAGTATAAACCAACTATTTACATTTTAGCAACAGGAGGAACCATCGCGGGACAAGGGTCATCCTCTGTAACTCAGGCATATACAGCCGGTTCTATTACAGTAGATGAACTTTTAAAAGCAGTTCCTTCCATTAAAGACATTGCTAACATTAAAGCAGAGCAAGTAGCAAATATCGGAAGTCAGGACATGAATGACGATGTTTGGCTAAAATTATCGAAAAGAGTTAATGAATTGCTTAAACAAAAAGATGTAGACGGTATTGTAATTACCCACGGTACCGATACACAAGAAGAAACAGCATATTTTCTTAACTTAACCGTAAAAAGCAACAAGCCTGTAGTATTAGTAGGTTCCATGCGTCCATCTACTGCCATTAGTGCAGACGGTCCTAGAAATATTTACAATGCAGTTGCATGCGCTGGATCGCCGGAATCTTTAGGTAAAGGAGTAATGGTAGTAATGGATGATAAAATTATAGGGGCTGATGATATTACCAAAACGCATACTCTTTCTGTAGGAACTTTTGAAGATCCAAATTATGGGAATTTGGGAATCGTGTATAACGGTAAACCCATCTATACCCGGGAATCTGTAAAAAGACATACAATAAATTCAGAATTTGACATAACTAACATAACTAAACTGCCTAGAGTTGAAGTAATTTTAAGTTATTCCAACGCTAAGTCATTATTTGTAGATGCTGCAGTTAATGCCGGAGTAAGAGGAATAGTTACAGCAGGAGTTGGGAACGGAAACATTACCACCGATCTACAAAATGCACTTGCAAATGCAGTAAAAAGAGGGATTGCAGTAGTTCGTTCCTCCCGAATTTCAATGGGACCAACTGCTCAATATGATGAAGTAGATGACGATAAATATGGATTTACAGCATCTTGGTACTTAAATCCGTATAAATCCAGAGTATTGTTGATGCTTGCTTTAACCAAAACAAATAATTATAAGGAAATACAAAGAATGTTTACAGAATATTAAAAATTTATGAAGAAATTAAGTATTACGAAAAAAATTCTCATAGCGGCTAATTGTTTATTTTGTTTGTCCATGTTCGGACAGCAAACCAATCCAAGTACAGGAGAAAACACTGTCAATGAACCATCTTTCAAATCCGTTCTGGATAAGTTATTGAAAGATGACAAAATGTTAAATATTATGTTTGATACTCGTGTGGATTATCAAGCCACTTTTAAAGGAAGTAAAACGGATCAAAGCAGTTTCAGAGGAAATACTGTAAAAGTATGGTTTGAAGGTGAAATAATTCCTGGGTTTCGTTACAGGGTACGTCATAGACTAAATACCCCTCAAAACGCATTGTACAGAGATAACTATTCATCAGCAACCGATCAAGCTTATTTCGAAATTGATGCAGGAAAAAATTTAACATTCCGTGTAGGTAAACAAGCAGTACAATTCGGTACTTTTGAATTTGACTATAATGCTGCTGATGTTTACTTATATACTATGACCTATAATGACCTGGATGCGTATAAAACGGGGGTTAATGTAGCTTATAGAGTAGCAGGACAAACCTTAAATTTTGAAGTGGTAAACTCGGATGCTCCTCAATTTGCTACCGATAAATATAAAAATAAATCGTTAGCAGGTTTATTCTTATGGGAAGGTAGCCTTTTCAACAATGTATTTAGAACTCGATATGGATACGGGGCTTTTCAACATGATGCGAGCAAATATTATAACTGGATAACCATTGGTAACCAAATCAATCTTAAAAAATTTACAGCTGAATTAGATTGGTATATGGGAGATCGTGATATGGATTACGGGGATGTCGTTCAAAATGAAGATTTAGGATTAAGACATGTTAGAGACAATTCTGTTTCAGTTAATTTTAAATACGATTTAGGAAAGATAAAACCTTTAATTAAAGGAGTATGGAATAAAAGAAGAGACCAAATAAATTCTTCTTCCTATATTAATGGAGGTGTACAAGCAGCAGTTGAATATTATCCATTTACAGATCCGGCTATTAAAGATCTTAGATTCCACCTTATGTATGCGTATAACAGAACCAATTTTAACGGAATATATAACGGTTTAGATGGAATTAATGGAAATCAAATTATTGCAGGTATGCGTTGGTTCTTGAAAATCAAATAGAAATTGTACGATTATACTCAAATATTTTGACAAAAAAGCCTTATAAGTTATTTATAAGGCTTTTTTTATACCTTAATTTTTTCAATGTAAAATTTAAACTTAGTTGAAGGTAAAAAATCATTTTAAAAACAATTGAAATAAAAATAGAGCTTATATTTTTCGGATGATTTTTCCGGTAGGAGTTTTAGCGAAGCTTTCAACATAAATAAACTCTTTAGGTTTTTCATATTTATTTTCAAAATTGAAATCTAGAATTTGTTTTTCCAAATTGAGATCTTTTTTTCCAGCTATAATAATCACTACTTTATTACCTAGTAAAGGATCTTGTACGGATGAAATGATAAAATCAGTTTGAATAATAGATTTCAGTTGTTTTTCGACTTGTTCAGGAAAAATTTTAATTCCTCCTGAATTAATTACATGGTCCATTCTTCCTTTCCATTCAAATTCATTGTCAGAAATGAGCGAAACCAGATCATTAGTTACAATTTCTTCTTCCAAAAATGGAGGAAGAATACACAAACAACCTCTTTCATCCACACGAATTTTAGTGTTGGGCATAACTTTAAAAGCCGAATTTACCGCATGACCCGATATTTTTTTAAGTGCAATATGAGATATCGTTTCCGTCATTCCAAAAGATTCATATATATCGGTAGTTTGTTTTTTTAATTCGGATACCAATTGAGCGGAAGGCTGAGCGCCTCCTACAATCAACTTTTTTATAAGGTAAAGCTTATCCAATGAATTTTCAACTTGCATAGGCGTCATTGCAGAAAAGGTAAATTCTCTGTTAACATTCTCAAGGGGATGAGATATGGGCTTAATGCAATAAAGATCTAATTTCCAAACGATAGCTCTTACTAACATCATCTTACCTGCTATATAGGAAGAAGGCATACAAAGGAGAGCGTTGTCATTAGCTTTAAGATTTAAAAAAGTACCCGTCATCTTTGCGCTTTCAGCCATAGCTTTTTTAGTCAGTTCAATATTTTTTGGAGTTCCGGTGGAACCGGATGTCTTTGTGATTATAGTGGGTGAAGCAGAATACCAATCTTTTAAAAAATCAACAAGGTCTATTTGCCATTTTTCTTGACAAGGTATTGCATTCACGTCTATAGGTTTTGAAAAATTCAGATGAATCATAAGAAATTTTATATCTTTATACGATAATGATTACTATCAATGAGACTATATATTTCAGAAGTATTTAAAGGATACTTTTTTCAATTTATGGATTATAAAATAGATATTCACCCCTTACGGAAAGTTTAGAAGGGAAATTATTAGTATATAAACCTCCTGTACCCAAACCTTGCGGCATATCTTTATGAAATAAAGCAGTCCATTGCGCTATAGCATTTAATCCAATATTGGATTCTAAGGCTGAAGTGATCCACCAATCTATATTTTTAGATTCGGCTATTTCAATCCATTCTTCCGATCCTTTCCATCCGCCAATTAAAGAAGGTTTTAAAATTATATATTGAGGTTTTATAATTTCTAACGTTTTTTCTTTTTTATCTTTATAAAACTTACCGATCAATTCTTCGTCTAAAGCAATAGGAGTGGGAGTATATTTGCATAATTCAGCCATTTGGTTTTCATTTCCGGCTTTAATAGGTTGTTCAATGGAATGAATTTCAAGTTGAGCCAGTTGCTCTAATACCTTTTTTGCTTCCTCAAAAGAAAATCCGCCATTAGCATCCACTCTCAATTCCAATTGAGAAGCTGAAAATTCTTTGCGTAAGTTTTGTAATATTTTATATTCTTCTTGCCAGTTAACACCAATTTTAAGTTTTATACAACTATAATTTTGTTCGAGTTTTTGTTGGATTTGCTCACGCATAAAGTCCAAATTTCCCATCCAAATTAATCCGTTGATTTTAATTCCTTGCTTTCCTTCGGTAAATTCAGAAGGAAAAAACATCCCGTCTTTCCTGTTTTCAATTTGAGCAAAAATTTGTTCAATACCGAATTGTATGGAAGGAAATTCTTGACAATTCATTAGCAAAAATTCTTTTCCTTCATTGATATGATCACATACCCATTGCAGTTTAGGCTCATATTCCATTTCGGAATCAGCACTTAAACCCCTAAAAAAACTACATTCGCCAACATATTCCGTATCTGAATTTTGAACTTTTAAAAGATAAGTTAGCTTAGAATTTAATGTTCCGCGAGAAGTTCCTGCCGGACGCTTAAATTGTAATTCGTATGAGGTGAAATTTGCCTGTATCATATAAAAAAATAATTATAATTAGTGAGATATTTATCTTAACTTGAACAAAAGTTAAAAACTTTATCAAAGTTATTACCAACGCTAAAATTACAAATAATATGAAGAAAATTTTATTATTTTGGATTGTACTATCCACCTGTTTTTTTTATTCTCAGCAAGCTGAGATACCGTTTATAGAAAGTAAGTCAATACCTCTCAACTATTATGCGGATGCATACGGTACGGGATATGACTTAAAAACACGTTTGAAAGAAATTATCAAACAGGGACATGTACCCATTGGATATAAAGGTTTGTGGAATTTATATAAGTCCATGAGTGCTTTTGGTGATCAATGGTATGAAAACGACGGAACTGTTTTGGATATTTATTCTGAGATACCTAACGGTGCGGATCCCTACAATTATCGGTTTGGTGTAGATCAGTGCGGAAATTATACTAAAGAAGGAGATTGTTATAATAGAGAGCACCTGATACCGCAATCTGTATTTTATAAAAAAAATCCCATGCTGTCTGATGCCTTTCATATTTGGCCAACGGACGGAAAAGTGAATGCCATGAGAAGCGATTATCCGTTTGGCAGAGTAGGTAACAGCAAATGGGTATCCAAAAACGGATCTCAATTGGGTAGCAATGCTAATTCAGGGTATTCTAAAGGGTATAAAGGAGTCGTTTTTGAACCCATTGATGAATTTAAGGGCGATATAGCTCGAGCATTCTTTTATTTTGCAACCCGATATGAAGATGAAATCAGTTCTTGGAGTTTTGATATGTTTAATAGAACAAAAAATCAAGTGTTTACCGATACCTTTAGAAATATATTGCTGACTTGGCATGTGATGGATCCTGTCAGCGATCGAGAAATAGCCATGAATGAAGCTATTTATAGTAAACAAAAAAATCGTAATCCCTATATAGACCATCCCGAGTGGGTGGAAATGGTATGGGGAAATAATTTAAAAGTGGAAAGTTTCGAATATCAACCCAGAGATTTTTTAGAAATTTATCCTACTCTTTCTTCGGGAACTGTTTATATAAAATCCAACGATTATAAATCCGCAATAAAAAAAGTGATGGTTTTTTCTTTAAACGGAATTTTATTACAAACCATTGTCAATTCCTATAACAACGATTTATTGACGATTACTATTCAAAAATCAGGTAGTTACATAATAAAAGTAATGGGAAATGATTTTGAAGTAAACAGAAAAGTTATAATCCAATAAAAATAGGATAGAATTTAAAAGAGGAGAAATTAATTTTCTCCTCTTTTTTACTTTTCATTTTTTTATATTTCGGTAACGTATAAAACTACATAAAAAATACCGATAAGCTTCTGGCTCCTTGTGCTCCTCTAACCATAACAGCTCCTATATCAGCCGTAGCAGAAGGACCTAACATAAAACAACCGTAATTATTATCACGAAGATTTATTCTCGCATACGCTTCATACATGTCTCTGACTATATCTTGCGGCTTTAACAAAATAATTAAATGTTGAGAAAGAAAACCTAAAGAAGTAACCATCATACCTTTTTCCGTCAACCAGACCATACCGTTTTCTGAAACACCAAATTCCGCACGAATAATTCCAACATCCACATCATCCATTTGATGAGGATCAGTTACTTTGGATAAATCTTTATTTCCAGGAAATTCGATGGCAGAAGAACAAATTACTTTAGCTTGCGGATGTAATTCTTTAATTTTGTTTTCGCCCTCCTCAATGGAATTTATGGTGAAGCAAGTACCGGCATTTAAGATTAAATTTTCCTTAAATTCTTCCTTAATATCTTTTGTGCTTTTGGGAAATGAAGGAATGACAGGATAGGGATATTGTGTTCCTTGAGGCTTATTTTTACGAATAGCTTCTAATATATGTTCTTTAGTACTTATCATTTTTTTCTTTTCTGTTTTTAATATACCAATCTCTAAATGTATTTTTTGCCATGGAAAACATTTTACGTTCTTGAGTCCATGGATTTAAACTGCTGTATATAAGAAAATCGGGCACTATGGGCAGTGCTTTTTCTGCAAAAGCTTCCGTTGTTCTAAATAGATGCGGATGACCTAAAACAGCACCGGCTGCTTTCAGCGCATATTTTCGATTTGAAGGCATGTATCCTTTGTCGACAACCAATTTCCTCCATTTGTAGATTTGATCGGATATGTCAATTTTTACGGGACAAACATCTGAACATGAGCCGCATAAAGTGGAATGATACGGAAGCTCTTTATATTTTTCTAGATCGAAAGTCGGGCTTAATATAATTCCTATCGGACCGGAATAGGTTGATTCATAAGATAAACCACCACTTCTTCTGTAAACCGGACAAGTATTCATACATGCGCCGCAACGGATACATTTTAGAGATGTCCAAAAATCTTCCATGCCTAAACGGGTAGATCTTCCATTATCAGTTATAATAATATGAAGTTCTCCATTTTTTCGAGGTCCGGTGAAATGCGAAGTATATTGGGTTGCCGGAGTTCCTAGTGCACTTCTGGATAAGAGACGTATAA
Source organism: Apibacter sp. B3919 (assembly GCF_026537405.1). Classification (NCBI taxonomy): domain Bacteria; kingdom Pseudomonadati; phylum Bacteroidota; class Flavobacteriia; order Flavobacteriales; family Weeksellaceae; genus Apibacter; species Apibacter sp. B3919. The sequence continues at coordinate 174,404 of NZ_JAFNMG010000004.1, forward strand.
AAATTCCTAAATCTTCCACCTTTGGAATTATTTTTTCAATACCTATACTAGCAATATGAATAGGAGGTACGGCTGCTCCAATATCCGCATTACCTTCATTAGTGCAGACAACAAAAGTTCCTGTTTCAGCTATGGCGAAATTGGCACCGGTCATTCCTGCCCCTGCTCGTAAAAATTTAGGTCTGGCATTATTCCTCATCGCTTCGTTTAAAGAATGCGGATCCGTATCATTAGGATCAGTACCTATGGTTTTCGCAAAGAGTTGGGCGATATCTTCCGTGGTTTTTTCAATGGCGGGCATAACAATATGAGCCGGTGGTTGATGAGAAAGCTGCTGTATTCTTTCGCCCAAATCAGACTCGGTAACCTCAATTCCCTTGGATTCTAAAAAGCTTGTCATTTCACACTCTTCTTGAAGCATGGATTTGCTTTTTATAATTTCAGTTACTTTTCTTTCTTGTAAGATATTATAAACGATTTCGTTATGTTCCTGTGCATCTCTAGCCCAATGAACCACCGCTCCTCTTTTGGAGGCATTTTCTGCAAAAGTGGATACATATTCGTCCAAGTGTGACAAAGTGTGTTCCTTTATTTTAGATGCTAAATCTTTAAGTTCTTCCCATTCCGGTATGGATTGGGCAATTCGATCCCTTTTTACTCGGGCATTCCAAAGGTTTTTATCGTGTTCCTTTTCGTGTATGTTATCTTGATTTATAAAATCAGCAGAATTTTTTTCAATGTTGACAATCTTCTTTTTCATTTTCAAAGTTTAAAATGGACCTCCGTTAAGAACTTGGGCAATATGAAGAAAAGGTAAATGGGTAATACCATTTTTTAAAGCAACTCCTTTTTGGTGCATTAAGCAAGACATATCGGGAGAAACTACATATTCTGCTCCACTGGTTACGTAATCTGAAATTTTGTCTTTACCCATTTTTCCGCTCACTACTTCATCAGTTACACAAAAAGTGCCTCCAAAACCGCAACATTCGTCCGGTCTGCTCATCTCTGCTATTTCCAGTCCATCAATCATTTTTAATAAATCAGCAGATTTATTATAGGGAGTTCCTATGATTTCCGAAGGTTTGGCAATACCCAATCCTCGGATAGAGCTGCAACTATTGTGTAGAGCAACTTTATGTTTGAATTCAACACCCGGAAAACTTTTAACTTGTAGGATATCGTGTAAAAACTCAACCAATTCATAGGTGTTTTTTCTGACTTGCTTTACCTCATCGGTTTGCTCTAAATTATCAAAATGTAAACGGACTTGCTTTACACAACTTCCGGCAGGACCAACGATGTACTCATAATCCTTAAAATTTTGAATAAATAATTTTTGTGCAGTTTCTGCACTTTTGTAATCGCCCTCATTGGACATGGGTTGGCCGCAACAAGTTTGCTCCATTGGATATTCTACATCCAAACCCAATTTTTCCAATAATTCCAAAGTTGCTATTCCTACTTCCGGGTAAATAGCATCAATATAACATGGAATAAATAAACCAATTTTCATAATAGATTTTTAATTTTATAGATAATTTTGTTATTTATAATCATTCTAAAGTAAATAAATCTAGATATTTATATTATTTTAGCATTTTATTGTACAATTTATAGTGATAGCAAAGATTGTGCTTAATGAAAGGTTTTACTCAAAAATTTTTTCAGTTATCTTTGTTAAAAATTAAAATTCTGATATTTACCAATTTTTTCGGATAAATAAAACGTATGAGGTTAACGGATTCATTGAATAACTTACCTGTTGAAAAAAAATATTTATTAGCAGTTAGTGGAGGAGTCGATAGTATGGTATTGTTGCATTTATTTTATAATTCTCCTTACCGTTTTAGTGTAGTTCATTGTAATTTTCGGCTAAGAGGGGAGAATTCAGATTTAGACGAAAAATTAGTAAAGGACTTTTGTGATGATCATGATATTGAGCTTTTCATTAAAACCTTTGATACCTTAAAAATTAAGAAAAATAGAGAATCTATTGAAATGGTTGCCAGGAACTTAAGGTATGATTATTTTCAAGAATTAATAAAAAAGCACTCTTTTGATTATCTTGTTACCGCACACCATCTTAATGATAATGTAGAAACTTTTTTTATAAATCTATTGAGAGGTTCAGGCATTAAGGGATTATCGGGAATGCAAATGATTGCAAATTATATTGTAAGGCCTTTATTGCCTTTTACCCGAAATGAAATCGTTAATTTTGCTCTGATTCATTCAATCATTTGGAGAGAAGATGCTTCGAATCAAACGTTGGATTATTTGAGAAATAAAATTCGTCATCAGATTATTCCTGAATTTCAAGATATATCACCCGTTTTTTTACATCAAGTAGAAAAAAGTATGAGTATTTTGCATGAAACTCAATCTTTTTTAGAATCACAGGTGCAAGAATTACAAAAAAAAGCAGAAGTTTTTACTGAGACAGGGGTGAAGGCTTATTCATTAGATAAACTCCTACAAGCTGATTTTCTTTTGTCTTACCATTTACTTTCCAAATATGGTTTTACTAATAAAAAAGATTGTGAAAATATCTTAAATGCTCATACCGGAAGTTTATTTGAATCACATGAGTATAAAGCTTGGGTGGATAGGGGAACATTGTTGTTAGCTAATAGAAGTAAAACGGAATTTTCAACTGTTAATTTTTTAATTCCATCGGTTCCGTGGATACTTAAGCAACCGTTTGAATTTACTTGTTGTGTAGTTGATAAAGCTATATTTAAGGAAGGAGAAAGTATTGATTTTGAGAAAGTTGAATTTCCTTTAGTTTTAAGAAATTGGAAGGAAGGGGATTATTTTTACCCTATTAATGGATTAGGTAAAAAGAAGGTAAGTAAATTTTTAAAGGATCATAAGGTATCTAATTTTCAAAAAGAGAAAGTATTGGTTTTATGTAATAATTCAGGAGAAATTATTTGGTTGGTAGGGTTTCGTTTAGATGATCGTTTCAAAATATCACCTTCCACTCAAAAATTTCTTCATTTAAATTATAAAGCATAAGAGTTTAAGGATAATAAACTTTTATAAAGTAAATTTTTTCTTATTTAAAGCTAGTAGGTATCATGTTTGTATCTTTTAATAATAATTTGAAAAATATCTTATGTATTCTAAGATAAAGGAAAAAATCAAAAATATTATACATTTTTTAACCTATGATATATGGCGGGTAAACGGAAGCGATGGTCCTCATATAAAAACTTTTTTCATCAATATTACCAAAGCTTTTTTATTAACTTTTAGAAATAGTAACGGCTCACAAATCAATACTCGTGCAGCCGCCTTAACATATAATTCTCTTTTGTCTATAGTGCCTTTATTGGCGGTTTTATTTGCTATAGCCCGTGGATTTGGTTTTCAAAATTTAGTGGAAACACAACTGTTTCAATATTTTACGGGTCAGAAAGTTGCTCTTTCCAAGGCTATGCAATTTATAGACGGTTCAATTGATTATGCACAAGGAGGCGTATTTTTAGGTTTAGGAATAATCATTCTCTTTTACACGGTTATAACCTTATTAGTAAGTATTGAAGATAATTTTAACACTATTTGGAGAATTAAAAAAGGAAGGAAATTTTCTCGACAATTTACGGATTATTTAGCCTTAATTCTTATAGCTCCTTTATTTTTAATTTGCAATGCCGGATTGTCAATTTTTTTGAACTCAACCACCAATATCAATATAATCGGTATGGTCATTAGTCCGATCATAAAGTTTATTCCCTACGTTATAATCATCTTACTTTTTACATTTATATATATTTACATTCCTAATACAAAAGTCAAATTTAGTGCTGCCTTTTTAGCAGGTATAGTGAGCGGGAGTTGTTTTCAAATCTTTCAAATGCTGTATATATCCGGGCAATTTTGGATAGCAAAATATAATGCTATTTACGGGAGTTTTGCCGCATTGCCTTTGTTAATGCTGTGGCTGCAATTGAGCTGGTTTATTTGCTTGTTCGGGGTTCAATTATCTTTTTCCTATCAAAATGTAAATAAGTTTAGTTTTGAAAAAGATATTAGCAACATAAGCAGGAGATATAAGGATTTTATACTTTTAATGATTACTACACTCATCATAAAACGATTTGAAGCTGGCGAAAAGCCCTACACGGCAGATGAATTATCTGAAACTTATAAAATACCCACCCGATTAACTAGTGATTCTTTATACTATTTATTACAAGTAGGATTAATTGTAGAAACACTAACAGAAAATGACATGGTGGTTGCATATATTCCCGGAATCGATATCAATCACATTACGATAAATTATTTTTTCAATAAATTGGATCAATATGGATCTGAAAACTTCAAGATCGATATGGAAGGAGATATTAAAAATATTTGGGATAAAACTTTAGAAATACGAAATATGATTTATGAGCATGAAAGCGGAGTTTTACTTAAAGATATCTAAAAGCTAATCGATAGTTTTATTAAGCCTTTTAAATTTTCATGAAGGTTTCCATGTAAAATTATTTTGAAAAATAATCCGGCCAATCCATTAATTTATAAGTTCTGATTTAAATATAATTTTAAATCATTGATATGCTCCTAAAGCAGGATCTTTAATTCTCGATATACCGTTCATATCTTCAGGAACCTCCTTTGCATAACTTAAATTGCCTTTACCTAAAGCTGGAGATCCTATGTTAAGAAGAAGTAAACAATCCGAATATCCTGTTTTATAAAATTGAGGATCTTTATTAAGAATGGTATTTACAAAATGTTTGTCCGTTTCTATAGATAAATTATTGGAAGTATTTTTAATCAGATTAGTATCAAAAATATAATTAAAAGGGGCATGCTCATTTTTATCTAAATATAAGCTGTTATAATTTTTAACCCAGAAAATACAATTTTTAAAAGAAGCCGTAAGCGAATTGTATTTTGTTTGTCCTGATTTCTGATAAGCATTAGATAAATAGGCAGAATATCCTGCACCAGCATTTAAATTCCAATAATTGGCAAAAGTACAATGAGTGAAATCATAGTTTCCTCCATATTCTGCTATAAGATCGGAAGTACCACAATTATTTATGGCAAGATTCTTACCTTCCACATTTCCTCCCACAGAGTAGATTCCTCCATATAAAAAATTATAAATTTTGGAATTGAAGATGTTCAAATGAGCATTTTCCTCTAAATAAAATGCATTATTACCCCCTTTTATAACTAAGTGGTTAATTTTTGCGGAGGCATTGGTAGCGAGATGAATTTGATTCCAATTACCCGGAAGTGAATCGTATTTGGTTTCGTGTCGATCTCCTCGAATTAATACTTCATGTTCCAAAGAACCGTCTATAGTAAGTTGGCTGCCTGAATCAATAATTATATTTGCATTCTTATGAAGGTATATTTTGGTTCCTTCCGACACGGATAATTTGGCACCATTTGTAATTTTTAAATTTCCATAAATAACTTTGGATTTAGTATTGTTCCAAGCCAGATCTTTTGCTATTTCTTTAGTCCCTGATTTGGAAAAGTAAAATTCTGCATCTTCAATTAAAGAAAGTAACTTAACTTTTTGTGTAGATCCGGCGGTGGTAAACAATAAATCCTCATCTGCTAACGCTTCCGGAGCATTAATGGCTTGAGGAGCAAGTTCAATAAAAATGAATAAACTATCTTTAGACCGTATAGGTATGTTTTGAAAGCTATTTTGATTGGTTGCATTGCCGGGAGTTCCGTCTACATTAATTTTAAATTGAGAGGACGAGCCTTTTTCAAGATAAATCCTCGGAATTACAACATCATCGTTTTGTTGGTTATAAACTTTAAGTACATAGGTTTCTGATCGAACCGTTGAAAATACAGTATCCAGCATAACCGTATCTTTAGAAAAACGAAGCGGTTTAGAAGCAGAATCATAATTATAATCATCTCTGCATGAAAAAATTGAAAGAGCTAAAAAAGATAAAAATAATAAAAGTGATAATTTTTTCATATCAGTTTAATCATAATAAGAATGGGCACTAAAATAATAAATACATTTTGCCTTAAAATTTATATCCGACACTTAATACCAGAGAATTTTGTCTTTTCTCCAATTTAAATGCTTCACCGGTACGCTTCTTTATAAAATTTGTTTGACTTTTATTAAATCCGAATTCATAACGCACATCAAAAGTGAGCTTAGCTAAGTCAAAACCTCCTCCTACTTGACCGGCAAGTGAAAAATCATCTGTTTTTGTTTTTCTTATTCCTTTTAAGGAAATATCTTCATTTAAAGAAGTGGAAAAAACAGGGCCGGCATACAATCGGGTAACTTCTAAAAATTTAGATCCAAACAAAATAGGGATATCCAATCGGTTGGAATGTGCTGTAAATTCACCATCGTTCCTATAATCGAAATTAGTTTTCATGGAAGAAAAATAAATCTCAGGTTGGATAAACCATTCCAAAAATTTTATTCGACTAAAAAAACCCGCATGCCATCCGATATTATCTGTGGCTTTACTTTCTTTAATATTGGTTACGGTTTGCTTTAAGGTTCCTTTATAACCGAAAGCCATTCCGGCTTTGGCTCCAAATTCAACTTTTTGTGCATAAGTAACGATTGAAATAAAAAGTAAAAATAATATCGGAAAGAGTCTTTTCATATGTAATGATTTTTGCTTAATTTTTTTCAAAGATAATTATTATTTATTACATTTGAAGAACATTAAATATTAAAGGATAAAGTCATGGAAATTATATATTACGGACATGCATGTTTTGGTTTTAAAACCTCATCATCAACGGTCTTAATTGATCCATTTATTTCAGGGAATGAACTAGCAAAAGATATTGATATAAATGGAATTAAAGCAGATTATATTTTTTTGACTCACGCCCATTATGATCATATTTTGGATGTTGAAACTATTGCTAAAAACAATAATTCCCAAATATTGGCTAATCCGGAAATTACTGCTCACTATGAAAAATTGGGTTTAAATGTTATACCCATGAATATAGGAGGAGTTAAGAAATTTGATTTTGGTAAAATTAAAATGGTATCGGCGTCCCACAGTTCTTCTTTTCCCGATGGTTCCTATGGCGGATTAGCTTGTGGTTTCCTGATGAAAATGGATGGAAAAGTAATTTATGTAGCCGGTGATACTGCCCTTACTACTGACATGAAATTGCTACCATTTATCTATGGATATATTAACGTGGCAATATTACCTATTGGTAATACCTATACGATGGGTGGATATGATGCTGTTATTGCAGCAAAATTTGTTAAAACAAAAAATGCTATAGCGTCTCATTATGATACTTTTCCTGCCATAAAGGTTAATAAGGATAAGATTAAACATTTATTCTTAGCCGAAGAAAAACGGTTAACTTTTTTATCCATTGGAGAATCAGTGGATATTTGTAAATTTGAATAATTTTAATCACATATAAATTAATTATATAGAACTGTATATAGGGGAAACTTTATTCGATAGTATATACTTACAAAAAAATTATGAGTAATAATTTAGTGGAAAAATTTAATACGCCTTACGAAAGCATCCCTTTCGAAAACATTAAACAAGAAGATTTTAAACCAGCGATTGAACAGGCAATTGAAGATGCTAAGAACGAAATTAACGAAATAGTTCAAAATACAGATCCACCGAATTTTGTAAATACCATAGTAGCTTTAGAAAATGTCGGAAAAAAACTTACCATAATTTCCTCTACTTTTTTTAATTTAAATTCAGCAGAAACTAATGATTATTTGCAAAGTTTAGCGGAGGAAATATCTCCTATGCTAACTGAATATGCAAATGATATCATACTGAATGAACAATTATTTGAAAAAATAAAAATCGTTTACGATACAACTTTAAAATCAAAGTTAAGCCAAGAAGAAGTACGACTTTTAGATAAAACGTATAAGGATTTCTCAAAAAATGGAGCCTTGTTATCTTCGGAGGATAAAAATAATCTTCGACAAATATCTAATGAATTAGCAATTTTATCCGTTAAGTTTGGCCAAAACGTTTTAAAGGAAACCAATGATTACTTTCTTCATATATCTGAAAGTAAGGATATGGAAGGAATTCCGGAATCCATTAAAGAAATGGCAAAACAAGAAGCGGAAAATAGAAATTTGAAAGGTTGGGTTTTCACTTTACATTATCCCAGCTATGTGCCTTTTATAACGTATTCGGCAAATCGAGAGTTACGCAAGGAAATTTATACTGCTTATATGCAACGAGCATGTAAAGATAATGAGTATAATAATGAAGATATTATTCATAAAATTGTTGAATTACGGAGCAAGAAAGCTAAATTATTAGGTTTTAAAACTTATGCCGATTTAATTTTGCAAGAAAGAATGGCTTCTGCACCTAAACTTGTATATGATTTTTTATATGATTTGTTGCATAAAGCTAAGCCTTTTGCTCAAAAAGAAATTCAAGACTTAAAAAATATAGCTTCACGAGACGGAATAACTGAAATGATGCCTTATGATCATGCCTTTTATGCTGAAAAATTAAGACAAGAAAAATTTTCGTTTTCTGAAGAAGAATTAAAACCTTATTTTCCGTTGCATCAGGTTTTAAATGCCGCTTTTGATGTAGCTAAAAAATTATACGGGTTGACTTTTATTGAAAGAGAAGATATACAGAAATATCATTCGGAAGTTAAAGTGTATGAAGTCTTCAATGATAAGGGAAAACATCAGGCTTTGTTATATACCGACTTTTTTCCCAGAGAAGGCAAAAGGGCAGGAGCTTGGATGACTTCTTATAAGGGGCAATTTAAAACTTTAAGTGATAATATCAGACCGCATATTTCGATAGTTTGTAATTTTTCACGTCCTAACGGAGAAATACCTTCTTTATTGACATTTAGTGAAGTTACCACGTTATTTCATGAATTTGGCCATGCATTACATGGTATTTTAGCTAATACAACCTTTGAATCATTATCTGGTACGAATGTTTATTGGGATTTTGTTGAACTACCGTCTCAATTTATGGAAAACTATGTTTTTGAAAAGGAATTTTTAAAAACTTTTGCCCTTCATTACCAAAAAGGGGATATGCTGGATGAGGAGAAAATTGATAAAATAGTTGCATCTGCTAACTTTATGCAAGGATATCAAACTCTTCGACAAATTGGCTTAGGTCTTTTGGATATGGCCTATCATACCGATGAGTTGACATCAGATCAAGGGATTGAAGATTTTGAAGTAGAAAAGATTAAAGAAACCCAATTGTATCCTCATATCAAAAATACATGTATAAGTACATCTTTTTCACATATATTTCAAGGAGGATATGCTGCTGGTTATTATTCCTATAAATGGGCTGAAGTTTTAGACGCTGATGCTTTTGATTACTTTAAAGAAAGAGGAATTTTTGATAAAGAAACAGCTTCTAAATTTGAAAGTTTATTAAGTAAAGGCGGGACTGAAGACCCTATGGAATTATATATAAGTTTTCGGGGTAGAAGACCTCAATCGGAGGCCTTACTCAAACGTGCCGGTTTACTAGCCAATACCAATTAAATAAAAGAGTTTTTAGATAGTATAATATAATAAATGGTTTGAAATTTCAAACCATTTTTTTATGGTATTATTTTTGAGTTCAGAGAATTCAATTCTTTCAAAATAGGTTAATGAATATACTAATTAAAGGAAAGTTAACGAGAAGTTTTAAAAATAGTTAAGCTGCTCAAATTATCCATCCATTTTAAATTTTTGTATAACACATAACGATTAGTCGCAGCTCCGAAACTTTTATTGAAATGGGCTATTCCCGGTATCATAGAACCTTCAAAATCTAAAATTAATTTTTGATCGGAATGATTTTTAATTAATAAGTCTATCAGATAAGCATACGAATTTTTAATTTCTAACTCTTTGTCTCTTAGGGACAGTAAATTTATAATCCTTCCTTTGGAAAAAATGAGCCATACATAGACTGTAGGAATATTATCTATATTATAAAGGGTATATTGTTTTAACGCTTTTTGTCGATTTAATTCTTGTAAAAGTGTGTTTAAGATATTGAGCTGTGAGGCTGATAGAATTCTATTGAGCAGATTACTTGGTTTTTCAGATACAATTGATCCCGTATATTTTTCTTCAATTTTGCTATTGGATAATAAATAATTTTTAAGAACCCTTTTTTTGTTTGCATTATAATTAGTTACAAGAGTTGAATATTCACGATCTAAATTCAATACTTGATTATCTCTCTTTACATAGTGGGAAGGTAAATAAGGGGTGTTTTCTTCGTTAAAGCAATAGCTTCTGACTTTATATTTTTTTAAGAAAGATATAAAAAGATGGAAGGTTTCAGCGGATATGTTTTCTTTATAAAATATGCCTAATTGTTGACAAAAAATAGGTTGAATAACTAATTTAAATCCCCATTTTTTTTGATAGGGGATAGGCATTACAGCTTCATAATCGTTTAATACCAAAATATCATAACCATCGGGAGAAACAATGTTTAAATACCACAGTTCTGCATAAATTCTGTAATTGAGGCATTGATCCAAATATGCGGAATATTTTGTTTTATCAATGGTTTTATGATTGTACTTGAAGATCATTGGCTTTACTAATCAATTTTTCATATACGTTTTTCCACAGCTTCCATTCTCCATGATTAGATAAGCTGTCATTATGGAAAATAGATATAAAAGTTCCGTTTACTTTTTTTACGGCATGCAATAAATTTAGTAGCTTATTTTCAGCTTCCTCAATAGATAGCTGCATGTAATTTTTAAGCGTAACATCCATCACGCAGAATGGATAAACTTTTAATTCGGTAACTTGATTATTTTTCAAATCAAACCAATAAAAAGGGGTACAAGTCCCTGCTCTGAAACCGATATGATCTTGAAAACCCATGGAAAAATCTGCTGTAATATTTAATCGGATCAGGTTGTCATAAGTTTCGGGTAAATGAAGTTTTATAAAATGTTGTCTGGAAATGGTAATTTTTTGTTTTACAAGTTTTTCCAATGCTAATTTTTCCTTTGTCAAGATTGTAAAATCCTTATTGGAAAAATAGCTGGGATGAAGACCTATAGTAGTATAATCTTCATTATATAATTGTAGTATCAATTTTTGGTAAGCTGAATTTTTAGGGTTATGATTAGTATCCCATTGACTTCCTAATCCAAAAGAAATAAAATAAATGGTAGGTATTTCTAATTTTTGTATATAAGGATAAATGTAATAAGGGTCCGATTTTAATCCTGATAAAACTAAAATTTGTTGATGAAAATCTTTCCATCGAAAAGTTAAAATTGTTTTTCCTAATGCTTTACATTTTTTAAACCAAAATTTATTTTTATATAACCAAGCATGATCTATATCTATGGTATTTATATAGGTAAACTTCCGAGCTTTATAATTGAATGAAGGAAAGTTTTTTTTTAGCTGATCAAATAGTTTATAAGCAAAGGTATCTATCCATGGAACTAACGGATCAATCTTATCTTTAATTGATGATGCTTTGTATGAAAATCTATGATGAACATCCTTTTTATATGGTAAATATTCTTCATATCTTGAAAGTAAAAAAAAAGCAATTGCAAAAGGGTCTTTTAAAACTTCTCTTAGGTTTTGTGTTTTAATATTCGTTTCGAATAATAAATTACAAGCCGAATAATGAATTTCGTTTTTTACTATTGAAAATGAATAAGAAAATTTAGGCGAAGTTTCTTTATCGAAGAGAATAGCGCAATCTGTGAGTCGGAAAGAAATTCCCAAAATTTGTTCGAAAATAAAAGTAAAAATATACTTAATTCTTTCATTGATTTCAGGAACATATATAAGAATCATAGGTAAAATGGTCTTTCACAGTAAATTTTCATCGGCAAAACTGAAAAAAGAGGTTTGCGTAATAATTAAATGATCCATCAAAGTTATATTTAATAAGTTTCCTGCTTTTTTTATTTCATGGGTAATTTGTATATCAGAATTGCTGGGTTGAATATTTCCTGAAGGATGATTATGGGATATGATTAATGAAACTGCATTAAGTTCTATAGCATGTTTAAATATTAGTCGATTATCTACCATTGTACCGGTAATTCCTCCTTGAGAAATTTTTTCTTTACTTAATATTTTATTGGATCTGCTTAAATAAATCACCCAAAATTCCTCTATCATCAAATCACCAATAATGGGTTGAAGAATATTATAGGCATCTTTCGAAGAAGAAATTTTTTCTTTTTTTAAAGCTTGCTGTAAGGATTTTCGTCTTCCAATTTCTAGAGAAGTGATAATTTCAATTGCTTTAACTTTACCTACTCCGTTAAATTTGCATAAATCTCTTATGGTTAGCTTTGCCAATTCATTCCAATTATGATTTACGGATGATAAAATTCGTTGAGCAAGAGCAATGCTGCTTTCAGATTTCGAACCACTACCTAAAATTATAGCAAGAAGTTCGGCATCAGATAAGGATTGTTTTCCTCTCAGTAATAATTTTTCTCTGGGTCTTTCTTCTTCAGCTAATGATTTGATGTTCATAGTGAAAATTTTTTAGATTCCGTCTTGAATATCTTTTTGTAAGTACAAAATTGCCGCAGACGAAGGAGAAGCGTCTTCCATCGATTGTTTAATGATTTCCTCTTGAATTTCTTGTATTGAAGAATCTTTCATAGCTTCAATAGTATTTTTTATAAGCAATTGGGTTGCATTCTTTGCCGATAAAATAATCTTCCACGAATTCGGATTTATATAGAGTTGTTGTGCTAAATTGTGTTCGAATTCTGTTTGAATAGTTTCTATTAAAGTGAATTCATAAGATTTACTATCATCTGTAGGAGTTACTCGTCGTATTAAAGAAGAAGGGCGTATTCTTTCTAAAAAAAGAGTCATACGTTCATAGGCTTGTAATTTGTTCGGTAAAATATTCTCAGAATATTTTAGACGCAACTCAAAACTTCTTCTTTCTCTTTCTGATTGAAAAAAACGGGTTAACATAAACAGAAAACCTCCCATAAAGAGCACTAAAATCAATAAGAATACAAGCAATATAGATATGTCCATAATAATTATATAAGTTAGACAGAGACAAAAATACTATTTTATATTAAAAAAAGTATCTAATATGGGTTATATATTAAAAAATTAAAATTTTTTTTCATTGATACTTATGTACTTAGATTTTAAGATGAAAAAAAGATTAAAAAATATTTGGAGCATATATAAAATTCTTCTACATTTGCACTCACAAAATTCCTCCTTAGCTCAGTCGGTTAGAGCATCTGACTGTTAATCAGAGGGTCGCTGGTTCGAGCCCAGCAGGAGGAGCTAAAAAAGAGTTACATATATGTAACTCTTTTTTATTTGCCCGAAATTTGCCCGGCTTTTTCTTTTATTCTTTTAGGAAATCTATGAATCTATCTAAAAGTAAAATTTGTCTATTTATATATTTCTAAAAGTTTTATTTTGTCTATAAGGGGTTATATATTCACTGTATTATTTAATGGCTATATAATTGATGATGAAACAATAAAGACTATTTGTTTATTCTATTGAGTTGCAATACTTTTTAATAGTTTAAGAAAGATAAATGTTTTTCTTTGGATGATTTAATTTCAACTAGAGTATATTCAGTATATTAAGATTTGGATTTAAGAGATCTATGTGTGTTTAAAATAGGGATTAGTATTTTTTTTAAAAATTTAATTATGTTGGGATAGATTTCAAAAAAATTACTCAAAGTTTCAAATGGCTGATTACTAAGAATTAATTTCAAAAGAATTGGGAAAACTTATAGTATTTAAGGATATGTTAACCAGTTTCCAAAGGAATCCTCAAGTATTTTTTGTTTTGAACGGCTTTTTTCGGAACAGAAAATGCCATTAACTTTTTCTACTTTTGATAATTTGCATAACTTCTTTATTTATCTGGGAAATATAAATAGTATAACATCGTGCATATTAACATTATTACTTTCTCACTTTAGAAAACTACTGATTTAATAAGGTTATTTCCAAATATTATTGTCTTTAAGAAGTATAAATAATTTTTTCTTGAAATTTGTAAGAGGCATAACATGAAATGAATTAACCTACCTTGCCACCGAATTTGTACATATTAATTGCTTGAATAAAACGATTCAGACAAACTTAAGATTTTAGTAAGTATATTTATATAATTACTAATATCCTTTCTAGATTTTTTAATTAAAGTATTTTATGGATAGGTATTAATTATGGATAATTTTTACTTAATTTCATTATAATAATAAATTAATCTAACTTTTTAGTGTAGAATCTTATCTCTTATAATGTTAAGTTTAATTATTTATCTTCCTAGCAGGACAAATAAAGAATAAATTTATTAAACAAAATAAACACTTAATTACTTTATATATGGATTATAACAAATTTATCACAGCCTTTAGGATGATATAATAATAACGAACAACTTGCTGTGCCTGGTTTCTTGCCTTTTTAGTAAAAAAATCCAACCGTTGATATCTAATTTATCTTTATTATTAAAAAATTGGGTATAAAATTTTCTTCTAATGTTATAAATTTATCCCCTTCCTTATATTTTCATATCATACTCTTCAAAAGGAGTATATATTCAAAATTGTTTCATTATTTTCTAAAATTACTTATTAATTAGTTTTGAATGTTTCATAATTGTAGTAAAATAATTCAGTGTCGGCAGCTTTCCATCTTTTTTGATATTCTTGCGAATTTCCGTTATTTAAAATTCTTCATAATTCTTGGTAATATTTTATTACTTTATATTCTAAAAACTTTTATCTATTTTAAATAGATTCTGTCCATTAATTAATATAGCCTTCAAATTCGTAGAATAATTCACTTAAAATCTATTTTTCATTACTATTTAAAAAAACGATAAATGAATTTATCAAATAGATTAATGGAAGTATTTGATACAAATCATGTTCTGTTACTTTATTAAATTCTTTATTCAGAATATATTTTCAAATGAAATGGTTTTCTATCAATATCCTTACTGAACAATCTTTTTTTCTTTATATAGGAATATTCTTAGTTTGATTTTATATATTCCGTTTTTCATTATTAAAGAGTTAAGTTCTACTACAGCATTTGATCCTGTCGGATCATTTTATGCTTTAATATCATAGATATATAACTCGTATGGATATTTAAAATTTAGATCAAAAAAATAGGATATCTGATTTTCCTTGAGTATATGTGTAGGTGAAAATACAATAGAGTTCTGTTGTACCAAACTTGAAAAAATAAAAAACTAAATATAAAAATACTAAAGAAATATCATATATATCTATTTACGAATTATTACAAATTCGTTGCTATCTTGTGGGAGATAAAGGAGAACAGAATATTCTTCTCCCCCAGAAATCTTATATTTTCTGATTAGAGGACTCCAACCTTTGATATCCATTCTATTTTCATTATTAAACGACTGCGTATGAGATTTTCTTTCAAGCGTAACTAATTTGCCTTCACCGTAAATCATCATTATATAATCTTCAAAAGGAGTCATCATACCTTTACATTTTTCTTCTATTATTTTTCTATTTTCTATAATAATATTTTCATATTCGTCTTTTGAACTATAATTAAATATAGCTGTTTCATATTGTCGCTTTGTAACTAGTTTTGTCCATTCGGCTCCATTTCCCTCATTTAAAACTTTCCATAGTTTTTGGTAATAAGTAACTACTTTGTTTTCTAGAACCTTTTTATCCATTTTAGATAGGTCTTGTCCTTTGCTCCAGCCTTCCAGTTCATAGGGTAATTCGTTTATTTCTATTTCCCATTCCTGTTCATATACTTCTATTGATTTATTAGGAATATTAAGAGGTAAAAGTTTTAAAGTTTCACGGGATACTAAATCCCCATCTTTATTTTTTCTAATTATTTTTACAAATTGTAATGTATTCTTTTTTATTGCTTCTGGAGTGAGTATTTTTTCATGCTCATAAGGGAATAACACTAGTTTTATCTTATATTTTCCGTTTTTTAATACATAAGGATTAATTTCTACTGGAGGATTTCCTCCATTAGAAGAAAAATCTGCCTTGATATTATTGATATATAATTCATAAGGATAGAATATGGATTGTTCTATTCCATAAATTATTTGTTTTTCTTTAGGTATTTCTGGTATTATGATCATAATTGTTTCTTTTTGATAGGTTTGGCTACATTCGGTTGTTACCAGGCATATAAATAATAAAACGAATATGTTTAATTTTCTCATTATTAAGTTAATTTAGTTTCATAAGTAAATCCACCATGAATCAGGAACTTTTTAGGAGGGTCTTCTTCTGAATCACTTCCTTGACCTTTTCTAGTTTCTACGTCCGTATTTATCTTTGCAGAAACTTTAGCATATAAACCATCGTATTTACAACGGATGACTTCGTCCTTTTCATCTCGTTCTATGGTAAATTTAGCAAAGGCGGCTCCGGTAAACTCGGCTTCTCCTACTATTTTTCCAATTTTCCATTCTATAGAACCGCCACATTCAATACCGAATTCTATTTCTGCCTGGCATTTAATATCATTATTTCGAAAACCGTCTATTGTATGGTATTCCACAGCTGTAGCTTCCACATTAAATTTTCCCGAGCAGTACAGGTCTATGAAATAATCTATATCCAGCTTTATTTTGTATTTGTCTCCTCCTCTTAACTTATCAACAAACCAGTTCCAAATATTGTCTACGGAACCTACTGCATCCACGACACCCGTAATACCTTTAACTGCTACCCCAACATAAGGAATTTTGGTTGCGACAAACAAAAGGTCTAGCCTACCGGTGACTCCTAATAAAGGGGCTGCCTTAAACTTTACCGCATAACTTGTACCTACCTGGTATTTGTAACGGGTGCTTGGGTCATATTTCCAAGCTACTGCTCCTGCAAAAACAGGACCTTCAATATCTATTTTAAGCGGTAATTTATTTAAAGATTTACCTACATTTTCTAAATATTTATTATGATTTTTTTTGCGGTTGTTTAGCTGTCTGGAGGTCTCTTTATTTTTATTAAGCTCTTTTTCTGCTTCCTCGGCTTCTTTATTAAAAGTAAGGTTTCCTACCATATTAGCAACCCACATAATAGTATCTAGAACATTGAAAAACGGATGTTCCTTGTCGATTGAAATTTCAGCTTGTTTGATGCCTCCAAAAGAGTATTCGGCTGCTATTTCATAAAAGTTAAAGTTTAACCTTCCTTCCTTTACTTCCTGTTTATTGTTTTTATAATTTTGTTCTCTCTGATTTATTTTGTTTTGACGTATTTTAAATAACCCTTTTTCACCTAGATATTTCCGTTGTGTATAGACATTATTCTGTCCTGTATAAAATGGATTTTCAGATTTTAATTTAAAGCCTAATTCATACTCTAATTCAGGATAAACTCTAATATTTAGATTATGCTGAAAACGACAGGTGTCAAATTTTAAATTATAGTTTTTTAGATATTTTAGCCGTTTTCTTTCTGTCATAAAAGCCATATCAACTGCTTCTTTCAGTGTAGGGATGGGAAAAGAAATATCAAAAGAAGCCTGATCATCTTTCAGCATCAGATTAAAAGGCCGGGTTCCGACAACCTTTATTACATTCCCTGTATGGTCTTGAGGTGTATTTTCATGATTACAGTCTGCCGTTTTTTCGTCATCCAAAAATAAAAACAATCTTTTAGTTGTATCATCTGCTACCACTTCATAAATCAGATCTTTTTTATCTACATTTACCTTCCCTTGTTGAAATAAAACTCTCATCTGCATAGAATCTATTCCATATAATGCGGTAATAGCTTTATATCTACATTGTTCGAAATGAGCTATATTACTTTCTATACCACTAAGTGAAGTTACCTGATTACCAGTATTATTGGATTCTTCATATAACTTTCCATTTTTAGATACATTTAAAATATAGTTTTTTTTCTGTTTCATTTCTTTCCTTTTATCTTTGGCTGAAAGTAATTCATGTTCGATTACAGCAAATATTTCCAGTTCATCTCCACCTTCATCTTCCCATTTAGGATCAATAAAGACTTTAAAATAAGATTTTTGTACATGGGTTACTAATTCTTCCAAACTTTCAGGATCTAATTTTTTTATTCCTAATACACCGATTTTAGCTTTTTCAGGGATAGATTGATTATTTACTCTATATGCATCTACATTCCTTATCATATATTTTGATTCTTCCATCACTTCGGGTTCACTCCCACCAGTTTTTTCTTTAGATTTCCTTTGATAAATATTCAAATCATCATTTCCATTCCAAAAGCCTAATGTAAGATAATCGATAACATAATCTCTATCTTTTAAACATACTTTTATATGTTGTCCAAAAAGTCCTTCTGTATATATATTTAAATATACTGTAGAACCAAAAGCTATAATTTTATCTGAAGTAATAATTTCATTTTCCGGAGTCATCCATTGCACAGATACTATATCATGAGTAGTTCCTTGTGCACTTATAAAAGCTCCGTAAGGAGCCTTTCCTTGTGGTTGTGTTCCTTCAAAAAAAGGTTCTGTATAAATAAATCCTCCACCTTCTAGAAATTCACCAATATGATGTTTTCTGATAATGCTCCCTTTTTCAATCCGATTATAATGGCTTGAAGGATTTAGATTTGACAGACCATTATGCACTACCTGGCTTACCCATAAAACATTTTTATATTTATCTGAAACCGCTTGTTTTTCCTCTTTTTCTCTCTCGAGTAATTCAGTCAAGGTTTTATTTTTTTCTAAAATGATCTCATTTGCATTTGCTAAACAGATACTCAATTTATTCTGAAATTCATCTAGTTGTTTATCATATTTGTTTTTAGAAATTATATCTTCTTGTAAATTTGCATTGCATTTATTGATATTTTCCTGATATTGTGAAATATCTTTATATAATTGTTCGGATTTTTCAGTATATTTTTTTTTTATTAACTCCCTTTTTTTATTTATTTCTTTCTCCAGGTTTTGTATATCTTCCTGATATTCTTTTATAGTTATAGTTATTGTTCTAGATTTTTTTAGGTTTAACCATCCTCTTTTCTTGTCGAAATTTTCTCCGTCAATATCAACAAATTGAATATGCAATTGATTTTGTTCTGCCATTATTAACTGTATTATAAAATATTACGAGTTTCTTTTTCCACTTTTTTTAAATTGATAAAAGGAAAAAGTTCAACAAGTACTTCCTCTCGGGCATTCTCTGTATTGTTCTGGGTAAGTTCTGCTGTTTGCCCATGAAAACTAATTTTAATACAAGGATTCCCACTTATAGTACATATTCCCATACTATCTTCAAGCAAAGGATTTCCTCCGTTATCCTCTAATTTCATTTGTTTATAAAAGCCCTGCCATTGGGCTAATGCCTGAATGCATGGTTTAAATCCTCCACGTATAGGTTGTAATTTACAAACACCAAAAGTATTTTTTTCAAAAGTCATTCCGATATCTTTATGGGTAGCTATCAACTTGGTATATCCATCTGTTTCGTTAATAAATCTTTTGTTTTGGGTAAGTACTTTTAGCTTATCCGGGGCTGTTCCAAAATTACATTCACAAATAGCTCCTTGACAGACAAAATGTTTTTCACTCATAATACATAATAATTTTTATATTAATAACTATCTTATAATTAATCAACTTATTTATGAGTTTTTATGTTTCATAAATTTTAATTTTTATTTTTCTGGTTATTTGCGAATTTATTTTTAATGAAATATATCCGATCGCCGAAAATAAAATTTTAGTTTTATCATCTAATTTATACGTAAATTTTAGTTTTCCTTCTGGTGTTATATTTATCATAGAATCCTCTTTAGAAATAGAAATTCCTTGTGCAATTTCTACTCCAGTCCTTTCTTCTATACAAACCCCTTCCATATGAACGAAAATTTTTCCTGAGGCAGACTTTTTATTATCCAATTTTTGTGAAATTTTATAATTTACCTTTTTTTTGAAAGGGAAAATAGGAATTTCTTTCTCATAATGATATTCTCTATTTTCTCCGTAAGGCACATATAGAGGCATAAAAAAGAAAGTATAAAATAAACTGTTCAAAATTTGAGATTCATAGTTTCCTATGTGGGTGAAAAAATTATCTAATTTTCTCAATAGTACTTTTGCTAAATTTCCATTATAGTATCGAATAAATTGTTTTCGCTTTTCCTCAAACCACCTTGCTTCTATTTCTTTTTTGTTTATAATAGATAAAGGAACCCCTTTTTCATCAAGACTTATTTTCAAAGGATACAGTATTTGATCAAGCTGTTCTGAAAAATGTTCAATGTTTCCATCAATTTCTTTCTCATCTACATATGTTTTATATCTTCGTATGTATAATTGATTATAGGATAGTTGGGTACTTACATCATTTCCTATTTTAACGATATAATGTATTTGTATTATTTTCTCTTCATTTTCAAATATTTCTTGTATTACACCATAGGTTTTGTTAATTTTAGTGTATCTTCTCTTCAGTGTATTATTTGATAGAGCTTGAGTTAAATCGACTTTAGTATCTGTTGATATAGTATTATCTACATATGAGGAATATGATTGTATATAAAGTTCAGGAATTTTTTTTAATTTAGGCCCCAATAAATTTTCTAACTCACAATGTTGATTATGGAAAGATCGAAGACCTTCTACAGTTATATTTAGTTTCTTTGCAATGGATTCCAAAGTATCGCCTTTCTGAATTCTATATTTTTTTATTTCATTCATAATTAAGATAATACGAGAAATTAATTAATATTAATTATTTTATATTTTTTTAATTCATTAAGGGTGAATGTTATAGTATGAATCATTCTATAATGTTTATATATAGTTTAACTATTAGTTTATTTATAGCTTACCTATAGCCATCATAATCTGCATAACAATGACAATAATAATATTAATAACCGCAATAGTTATAGGCAATAACCATAAATAGGTCTTATTTGCACTATTAAAATAAAAAAAATAAGAAGCTATTAATACTATTAAATTACCTATTGCATAAAAATGAATAAGAACAAATCCTACAGGTGCATCAGGAGGAGCTTTTTTAGTAATAAAAAGGTAAAATACGAATCCTATAATTTGTAATAGTAAGATGATACTAGGAATTATAAATTTCATGATATTAATTGTATAAATAATTATTTACTATATTCGGGTGCTGATCCTCCTGCTGTAACATTTTCTCTTCCAGGAGCTATGGGATAGACATGTTTGTCTAGATAATTCTTTAATAGTAATAATACTCCTGCTTCTGTTGTGATTTTACCGTCTCTGAACTCTTTGTAAAATTTTAAAATTTGAGTAGAAGCTGTTTCAGCATGTTGAGCTCCTATTGAGCCTCCATCCTTGTCAGCGTGTCCATGTTTATGGTGATTTTGAGCATCGTATCCTTGAAATTGGACTATTCGATTTTCACTATCCCTTTGCGTATGAGAGAGAGAGTAAGAATCCTGAACCATATGAAGAATTTTACCAATATAAAATAAGCCGTCATATCCATCTTTTTTACCTTCTACGGGGGTGTGCGAAGGCCTTTTACTTTGTGGATCATACATTATATCATGTTTATTAATCTTTATATCTTGTTTATTATACTTTGAACTAATTCCTTCTTTAAACCATTCTTCTGCTTGTTTAAGAATGAGATTCTTTACTTCTTGATTGGTAAAGACACCTGCAGGAGCCATAGAATGCCAATATTGTAAAGAGCCATTATGACTTTCAAATGCTATTTTCCCTTCTTTTTTCATTCCAAACCCAGTACTAAAATAACAGTTGTTTATAGTGGATGGATCAGAGCAGGGAACGTCTTGCCAGGAACAACCTCTATCCAAACGATAATCGTAAAGAACTCCGGCATTTTTAGCAGCTCTTTTGGTTATATCTTCATGAATAGCTCCTTGTCCTCTTATCTTAAAAAATTCAACTTCAACTTCTTCTCCATCTTTTAAAGTAATAATTCCATGATCATCCTCCATTGAATCGGTATAAAGTAAATCTTGAGCCTTTATTTTAAATTCAGGATCATCTCTTAAAACTTTAGCATTAAATCTTTTTATTTTTCCTGATTCTTCTTGAATTTCAATTTGCGCAAATTCAAAATCTTTAAATAATAACTTATTATAATGAATAAAATCCGCAGCAAATAGCTTTCCTTCATCTCCTGGAGCATCTCCTCCAATAGTATCATATTTATTTCGCAATAAATGATCTACATAATGTCCAATTTCTTCAATCATGATCAAAAATAATAACCAACTTTTTTTAGGATTTTTTTCAGCATCTAATATTATTTTTTCATTGATATAAATAGTTTCATATTTTTCGTTAAAGCATCCCCCTTGCTCATCGGATAAAATCCAAGTAGCCTCCCATTTGGGTAATGGTACTTTATTATCTAATAAATCAAGCATAAATTTCTTAGCCACTTCATGTTTTATATCGTCGCCAAAAATAGCTTTTATACCAGCTATAAAAGGTTTAGAACTTTTAAAACTAAGTAAGTTTGAAACATCTAAATATGGGGTTTTTAATTCTAGATAATTCCGTATATATAAATCAGATTTAATACTTATAATTCTTTTTTCTCTTACATATTCTTCAGGTTCACCAATAATAACTCCATTTTGTTTACCCACTTCTACTACTTTCTTTTGTGAAGAGGTAATAATATTTTCTCCGGAATACATATAATGTTTTCCGTGTGTAATTTTGGTTATGCTCCCCTTTACATACCGATATCTACTCATTTTTAAAAGAAATTAGATTTTTCTCCGCTATTATTTTTAACTTGTTGCTCTGCATTCTTAGAAATTACATCTTTACTTAATATTTCAAAGTTTTTTGCACTTACCTCTTTTCTTTGTTTTTTAGACTCTGAAATAAGATCCCCATCTATAAATTCTGAATACTTTCCGGAGACATTTACAGTATAATTAGCCCCAACATTCAATAAATTCATTTGACCTATTGTAGTTGATTTGTTAGCACCAATAAAAGTATTCATATTTCCTCCTGCATTTAAATTTATATCCTCTCCTGCATTAATATTGAAATTTTTAGGAGCTGTTGCTGTAATATTTCCATCTCCATCTAAAAATACTTTATTTCCACTCGGATCTTCGATCAGTATGGAACCTTGTCCTTGTGCATCATTGAAAATGATTTTGGTTCCACTCCGGGTGTGTATTACTTTAATATCATTCCCTTCGGTGTAATAGTCGGCTATTTCTCCTCCGTTGTATGCAGTTCCTAATACAATCGGAGCTTCTGCATTTCCTCCCTGAAAGGCTACCAAAACTGTCTCCCCTATTTCAGGATTGATATAAGTTCCTTTCCCTGATCCGCCATGGGGTTGTATTACTTGTATCCAGGGAGTCTGCTGATTGTTTTTTTTCTGCCATACAAACTGTACTCTTATACGGCCCATTCGAAGCGGGTCTTTATTATCTGTAACAGTTGCGTGTTGAATATCCGCTTTTGGGTTGTCCTTTTCATTATAATATGTTGGTACACTCAAATCTTTGGGTACACCTATAAAGGTATTAGTATATCCTTCACCGTCCGAAAAATTATGAACGATCTCTATCACCCTATATGATTCAACAGGAGTTTTTCCTGATTTAAAAGTTTTATGTCCCGGCATATAGACATTCATTTTAGCTATGTCTCCGATTCTAATTTCCGGATTATTACTTACAGCTTCCATATAAACTAAGTTTTGTTGTTTTTTTCTTTGCCTTAGTACGGCCTGCTCTACGTCTACCTGGTTTTTATGAAGTAGACTATGTTCAAAATGAGAGGTAGGAATTACTGTAAATAAACTTTCACTAGTATTAACTGCGGATTGCTGAAAGGGATTCTCTGATTGCTGAAAAGGTTGACTTTCTGAGTCAATAGTATAATCAGAGCTTTGTTTTGGATCATAGGTGATATAAGAGAACTTCTGGGGTTGGGCTTCTATTTTTAATTCATAATCATATACATCTTCCCCTTCGGTTAATTCTATTATGCGACTTCCCCAGGCTGAAAAATTAAATTTTTCACCTGAAAAATATAGATATTCACCATATCTTGATGCTAAGCTTCTGAGGAATTGAAAATCAGTCTGATTATATTGAGTGATGTATTTTAGTTTTTCTTTAAAGTTTGGGTTGACATCAAAGTTAATCATATTTTGTGAATAGCTTTCGGTTACTTCCATCACAATTTCTTCAAAAGTTTTATCTTCAAAACTACGACAGTGCAGTCCGTTTTCCATCAACATGGCAGGAGACTTTCCTTTAATAATGATCTTTTTAATTCCGTCTTTCTTTTTGGAAGAGATACTCGAGATAATGCCCATCCAGACTGAAGCTGCTTTACCAAACTGGCGAAAGGTGAAAGTAATGCGGTTTCCTAGATATTGCCTGGTATTTTGAAGTAAATAAGCATCTGACTCGTCGAATTCACCTGGATCAGCAGTGAGAATAAATTCATGATCTGCATTGATTTTTTGGGTTAATTTTAGTTGTATACAAGTATTTGAGAAAAACGAGTTTCCATTTATTTGAACTATAACACTTACCAGATGCGAATTTCCATACTGATTTTCCTTGCTTCCCCCATACGTAGCTATAATTCCATTACGCAGGCTTTGCTCTTCTATTTCTTTTTGATTGTAAAGTTTGAAGAATTCTCCTTCATTCGGTAAGAATGGTTCCATAAAATTTAAATAATTTAAAAGATTGATAAAAAATGATTTTAAAATATAATATAATAATGATGTGAATTTACAAATTATTTTAATAAAATAAATATATTTATTTATTTATTTTATTATTTTAAAAATATTATAAATTTAATAAAGTCCATATTAGTATAAGCTAAATTTATTATTTTAAAAATTTCCATTGTTAAATCAATGTATTATATTAAAATTAATATAATAAATAGGGTATTTAAAAAGGTTTAAGTGTTGTTATTATAATCCTTTTTTGAAATATTCATACAATAATTAATTATCAATTTAGAGAGCGGGCTATCTTAATATCCATTATTGAATCTATTTCGTGGATTTCTGCTTTCTGTGTGAATTGAGTCTTGGGAGAAACAACAATTTTATCATAATTGTCTTGATATTTTGAGAGTTCCGCTCAATCCTTTTTTAGTATCTCAACAATTTTCTTATTAATTCTATACATGTAAAAATGGGTGTTAATGTTTTATTTATATACTAAAATTACATAAAATTAAAAGTCTTTATTGAAGAATTATGTTATTCCTTGAGTGATTAGAGCTTTTAAATAATATAAGCTTTACGGAAAACTAAACAATTGTATATATCCAAATTATTCATAATTTCCATAAATACTATTTGCAGAAATTAAAATCTTATTCTTGCGGCAAAAAGAATTTCACTAGGATCGAGTCCTCAGAATTTTTTGGATACTGGAAGTACTTATTAAAATAATCATCATTAATAGGTTATCAATTTATCTTTTAATTCTACCTTGAAGACGTTTTATATCGTTTAATTCCCTTTTTAACATTGCATAATAGAATCACTTCTTTTTTAAATTATTCGACTTTTTATAAATATTTGAATTTCTTCTACATTTGCACTCACAAAATTCCTCCTTAGCTCAGTCGGTTAGAGCATCTGACTGTTAATCAGAGGGTCGCTGGTTCGAGCCCAGCAGGAGGAGCTAAAAAAAGAGTTACATAATTTGTAACTCTTTTTTTGTTTGTATACTTAAAACTAAGAAAATTAATTGATTGTAATTTTTTGCTTATAAATTTTAGTTGTTAATTAGTTTTTTATCTATTTAGTTCTAATACATTTGTAAGATTAATCTACATGGCGGAGAGAAATATTCCAACATGCATAGCATAAAATACTAAAACTATATAAATTGAAATAATTAGTATAAAAAAAATATAAATTTTGATTTTTTAGTATATACTTAAATTTATTTGTTCTAAAAAAATAAATATAAAACAATTTAATAATTATTTATTTTGCTTTTTTAAATAAAACTTTTTAAATATTCTTTTCTTATTTTTTGGTTCATTTTATTACTAAGCGTAAGAATTATTTCATGTGACTCTTTAGGGTTGGACTCTTTCATTATTATGGCTTTTACTAAAGAAAAGTATGAATGATGATCTGGTAGTTGATTTTGAACTTCTGAAAGAATGTTCATGGCTTTATCTGTTTTTCCAATTTTGCTTAAGCAAAAAGAGTAATTAAGTCTTACTATTGGTGATTGCGAGATTTCAAGCATCATTTCATATAAAAATGATATTTCAGTCCAATCTTTTAAGCTAAAATCTTTTTTAGACATATACTTGCTGATGATAATTGCTTCAATATAGTATTTGTTACTATTTTTGGGTTTTTTAATATGATGGAAGGCCATAGTAAGCAATTTTTTGTTCCATTTGTCTCGATTTTGATTAAAAAAGGAAATTAATTTCCCATTATTAATTTTTGCAGGAATTCTTGATATGTGAAAAAATAAAACGGCGAGTAAATTACTGGTTGAAGTATAATTGAATTTATTATATAATAATCTTGTCAAAACAAATGATTCTAAGCATAAATCTTTATTCACAATATTTTCAGTCTTTTCACTAAAAGAATCAAAGCCAATATTGAAAACTGCATAAAGGATTTCTTCAACAATTGATATTGTTTTTTGATTAACCGGAACGGAATTTATTTCGATTTTTTGGCAATTTAAATCAATATTAAATTTCTTTTTAGTTCGGTTAATGCTTTTATAAATAGCTTCTTGATTAATTAAAGTGGATTCACGAATTTCAAGCATGCTTAACCCAAATATATTTTTGAGTATAAAAATAATTTTAGATTGTGTGGATAGGCTGTTTAACGAAGAGATAAATAGTATTGTTTGTAAACGAAGATCGGTTTCATATGGTTCTACTTTTTCATCTTCTGTAAGTTCTATTGAAAAATTATAATCTTCTTTTTGTTTGCGTTTTATTATATTTAGTAAATCATTACGAGCTACCATGTATAGCCAATTTTCTATATTTTTTGGTATATTATTTTGTTTCCGGATTTTCAGATACTTCAAAAAAGAATTTTGAATAGCATCTTCAATTTCAGAAATATGGGTAACACCAAATCTCTTCAATAATACAGAAAAAAGCTTTCCGTATAACGTTCTGTAATTTATTTTATCTTCAAAAGGTAAATTAGGAATCATAATTTTCCATATTTAAGATCGGACGGATTTCTGTTGTTCCCCCATAATAATGGGTCGGGCACTCTTTAGCTAACTCGATAATAGTTTCTAGATTTTCGCTTTGTAATAAATAATAGCCTCCAATTATTTCTTTGGATTCCAAGTATGGCCCGTCTTTAATAACACAGTCTTTACCCGTAATAAGTACACCTTTTTCATGTAATCCATCCCCTGAAATTAAATGCCCTGTTTTTGCTAACTTTGTAGCCCATTTCATATGAGCATCAGCTAATGCCTGCATTTCTTGTTCTGATAATTCTCTTAGTTTTTCATTGTTTTCATGTAATAATAATAGGAATTGTTTCATTTTAAATGTTTTAATTTAAGACATTTTATTATGCTATTTTTGGACATTTTTTGGAATAAAAATTTTAAATAATAAAAAACTTACATTAGAAATACTATACAAAGATAAAATAAAATATGATGTTTAATAAAGGGGATTTGGTTATAAATAACTATATAAATTAAACCACCCTTAAGGCTTTTTAGATGAATTTTCGGATTATATGATTTTATATAAAAGTTATTGCGTCTAAATTATTGTTTTTAAGGGAAATTCATTCAGACATATCAAAAATATATCTAAACTAACGAATTAAAGAAATTAAAAACTTAAATAATTAAAAAGATTTTTATTGAATTAAGTATATGAATGAAAATATATAAAAAAGTGAAAAAAATAAAATCTAGAAATAATAAGTTAGAAAATATTAACTGTGATAATTCAAGTGACAAAGAATATATTAGATGATCAGATACATTATAGATTTATACAAATAAACAGTTTTTTTAATAATTTATTTAACAAATAATAATAATAATAATAATCACATAATTTATCCGAAATTATCTATATGGTAATATTTTTGACAAATTAACTAAACAAAATCTTTTAGTAAACTAATTGATTTATAATTAATAGAAGTTTTTAATTACGATTCATAATCTCATTCCAACATTTTCCGGCAGCCATTGCTCTTTGACAATCACTGCCAACAAAACCAATTTTGCTTTTATCAAAGCATCTTGCAGGCCATCCATTATAATCCATGCAATTTGTAAATTCTCTATCACATTTTCCATTATAACTGAAAGCTGTGCTACAATTTAAATTTCCATGATTTTGATAACAGGAAATGGAACGTGCAGTAACAGTTTTATTTTCTAAGGAGTGATGAGTAAAGCTTCTTTCTCCTAAATTAAATACATAGGTGTTTTCAGCAGTATGATCTTTCATTGCCTTTTCTAATTTTTCAGCTAGCAATATCTGATTTCCTTCTATGCTATTAAAATCTGTTTCCGAAACGAATTCGGATGCTTTTCTTCCAATCACTTGTATCCGAGAAGTAGTTTTTAAATTTACTAACGCATCTGTAATAAAGCTTCCTCGATTACTTGCTTCATGCGTTTTTCCATTATAGTTTACTATAGCATCACTCATCGGGAAATATACTCGAATAAAAGAATAATCTTCAGGATAATAAATTGATTTGTTAATTTCAATTAATTCTTTTTTGTATAATTCTTGTGCATTCTTAATTTCTTGTGCTTCATCTTTGTTAAAATAGACCGTTTTAAATCCAATTAATTTTATTGAATCATTATTTGATTCCGGATAAATATGTCTTATGTAGTTTTTTTCGAAAGTAGTAATGCTTTCTTTCTTATTTGATATCGGGTTGATATCATTTTCATTACTACAGCTATTAATTAATAGTAATCCGTTAATGGTAATAAATAAAGCCTTAAATAATTGAAATTTCTTTTTCATTTTTTCATTATAAATCAAATATAGTAATTAATCTGGTATAATTATATATATTTTAAATATAATCAGTATGGTAATATTTGATGAAAGTTTATAAATACTTTATTATTAAAATTAATTAAAGACTGTAGTTAAATTAAAATAGAATTAATTAGCATTTAATTTAATAAGAATACAATTAAATTATTCATTGTTAGTTCAACTTGTTCGAGTGAGGTTATCGTATAGAAAGTAAAAGTATAAGAATAATAATAACGATAACTCTTAATCAAATTCTGTTAATGTTTTTTTATTTATATCTATAAATAAATGAGATGATGTGGGGAAAGATGAATTGTATTTATATTAAAATAAATTAAGTTTTATATAAAATATGTTACCTATTTTAATAAATTACAATAAATATTTTTTACACAATATAAAGAATTTTATACATTTATCTAAATATACTTCCATATAAAAAAAACAACAATACCGATTTTTATTTTAAAGAAAACTAAATTTCAAAATATAATTTAATCGGAATTTATTTTAATATATTAAATTAAATATATTAAAATCATTTTATAAAATGATATAAATAATAATGTATTAAAAATACTATATATCATAATTAATCTCAGATTTTTAAATAGAAAAATATAATATAATTTTAAATATGTAATTATAATGCATATTTATTATTATAATCAATTAATTATCAATGTATTGTATATTTTGATTATTTTAATAATATAAATATAATAAATATATTTCAATATCAATATGTTATAAATATCGTTAATAATCTGATGTTTTATAAATAATAGTTAATTATT
The DNA here is from genome assembly GCF_026537405.1 of Apibacter sp. B3919. Taxonomy (NCBI): domain Bacteria; kingdom Pseudomonadati; phylum Bacteroidota; class Flavobacteriia; order Flavobacteriales; family Weeksellaceae; genus Apibacter; species Apibacter sp. B3919. Next base: position 204,232 of record NZ_JAFNMG010000004.1, read on the forward strand.
TATAAAAAAATAAATATTTCTATATGTATGTTTATATATTATAAAAAAATCATAATTTATTTTATATATATAAATATTTTTCTTAAGTTAGCAAATGATATATATATTTAATATTTTGTGTTGTAATGAGCTATAAATTAAAAAATTCTTTTAATAAGTTTTTTAAAAAAATAGATTTTAGAATAATTTTTATATTTATTATATTTATTCTTATCGGGTTATTTATTTTATTTTATAAATATTCTAGATATATAGACTGCAGTAAGGTCGATTTTGCGATTGAAGCTGAAAGAAAACAGGTTGGTGAAATAATCGGATTTAAAGATTTAACACCTAATGCTAAAAGTTGGGTGTGGGATTTCGGTGACAATTCTGCGAAAGTATACGACCAATCCCCATTCCATAAATATGATAAATCGGGAATGTATATCGTTACCTTGCAGGTTAATGGTTCATGTACTTTCCAAAAAACTTTGGAAATAAGGGGGTTGGGTAAAATTATAGATTCCATGAAAATCCCAAAAATAATTGCTCCAACGGTAGTTACTGTTGGACAGCCAGTTGAAGTTTATTATAAATATTTAGGGGAGGCTTTTTCGTGGGAATGGAGTTTTGGGGAATCAGGGCAAATGGATAATACTTCTGAATATCCGGTTTATAGTTATAGTTCACCGGGGAAAAAAAGATTGACATTAGTAGTCAATGGGGATATAACGCATATTGCCAGTAGGGATATATATGTGAAGCCAAGAATATTGAATGTGTCTAATATTGATACTCTTAAAAGATATATACCGGAAAAAGATACCATTGTATACTATTTACCTCCGGGTAATCCACAGAAAGATCCTATGGAAGAATTTTTAAGATATATACCTGCTATACCTATGGAGACTCCGGTAGAAGAGAAAATTAGTAAAATAGAAGAAAACTTAGCTCCTTCCATTTCTGAAAATCAGTTTGAATTATTATTAATTGATGTAGCTAAGCAGAATAAAGCTAAGGAAGACTTTGGTAAATATACTTGTGATAAGTATGATTTTCCGGTAATTAAAAACGAAAAAATTATTATACCGTTTTCGGAATTTTGTGATAAAATCCAAAATAAAAAGATAAAAATTGAATCCATACGACTTACCAAAAATAATAGAAACTGTATTGAAGGTTTAACCATAAAATATAAAATTAAAAAAGGACTTTTCTGGGTTTATGAATAAATAATCAAAAAAATGATTTTAAATATAAAATATTCACTTTATACTTATTATGGAAGCGACATTTACTGAAGAAATATACTCGGCTTTAAATATAGCTAGAAAATATGCAATGGAAAAGAAAAATGCACATTTTGGCGCACCACATTTTCTTAAAGCAATTCTTCATAGAGATTTATCTCTTTTAAAAGAATTAGAAGCTATGAAAAAAGATGTTTTTTTTATAGAGGAATGGGCAGATGTTAGAATAGATGATTTTCCACGAGCAAGCAGGAATATAAAGCCTGAAGCTGATGATAGTATTGATAAAATTATAAAAGAAGCAGATGAAATAAGAGATATACTAGGTAGGGAAGAGGTAGACTTGTATTGTATAATGGCAGCAATGGCAACTCCGGGTGTGGGTTTCAGCTTCGATCAAATGAAAAGTTTTCCTATTGTTAGAGGCGAATTATTAAACGATATTGGTGATGAAAATAATACAAGGATATCAGAAAAAAACAATGGTATAAATGCTTCTATAAAGTACTTATATAAATATTGCAAAGATCTGTTAGCTAAAGCTAAAAAAAATCCTAAACAAATTGTGGCCAGAGAAAAAGAGATTAAGGAGATTGTAGAAATTATAAGTCGTTTTTCTAAACCTAATGTTCTTTTGCAAGGCTATCCGGGTGTAGGTAAAACAGTATTAATCGAAGGATTTGTAAATCAAATTGTTCAGAAACAAGCACCTGATGAATTATTAAAGACTAAAGTTTATGAATTAGATTTAGGGACATTAATAGCAGGGGCATCATATAAAGGTGAAATAGAAGATCGCTTAAAAAAGATATTGCAAGAATTAAAATCATTTCCTCAATCAATACTTGTTATTGATGGAATTCATGTTCTTTTGGATAAAAACAGTGATAATTCTGGAATTTCCAGTATTCTAAAAAGTGAATTGTCCGGAAATAGCGGACTAACACTTATCGTGACTACAACGGTTGATGAATACACTAAAAAAATTGAAAAAGACGAAGGGCTTTCCAGTATGTTTGAGGTGATAAAAGTTGAAGAACCTAATGAAGAACAGGCATTTCGAATTTTAAAATCAGCTTTGCCTTCATATTTAAATCATCATACCATTAAGGTAACTGATGAATCTATTACAGAATCCGTAAGACTTTCTCAAAGATATTTAAAAGAAAAAAGTTTACCCGAATCAGCGTTGAATTTATTGGATCGAACCATGTCTGTAATTAAAACAGCAGGTATTTCTTTTCTAAAAGAAAAAGATGCTTTGCAAGATAAGTTAATAACAATACAAGAAGGAGAGGGTAATAAAAAACTTGAATTAAAATGGTTTTATGAAGATTTAAAAAAGAAAGCTCAATATTTATTGGTCCAAGAAAATTTAATTAGGGATGACATAGAATTATTATCTGAAGATTCTTTATACGAATATTTAAATTCTTTATTAGAAAGATTAACTCAAGTAGCACAATCCAAAAAAGAACATATAGATCCGATTGATTTAGCAGCAGTTGTGGCGCAAAAAACGGGAATTCCATTAGGTAAGCTTCATTCAGATGAAAAAGATCGGTTACAAAATATGGATGAGATACTTAAAAAAAGAGTAGTAGGACAGAATTATGCCATTGAAGTAATAACAGAAGCAGTTTTAGAATCTCGCTCAGGATTAAGTAAAGCAGGACAACCGATAGGATCTTTCTTTTTTCTAGGTCCTACAGGAACAGGGAAAACAGAATTAGCAAAATCATTAGCAGATTTTCTTTTTCAGGATGAACAGGCGATTATTCGTTTTGATATGTCGGAATTTAAAGAAGAACATTCGGCTGCATTATTATATGGAGCTCCTCCGGGTTATGTAGGATATGAAGAAGGAGGATTATTGGTTAATAAAATCAGACAAAAACCCTATTCCATAGTATTATTTGATGAGATTGAAAAAGCACATTCATCTGTATTTGATGTCTTTTTACAAATTATGGATGAAGGTAAACTTCATGATCGCTTAGGTAAAGAAGGAGATTTCTCCAATGCTTTAATCTTATTTACCTCTAACATCGGGGCACATTTCATTGTGGATTCTGTTAATACGGGTAAAGGCTTGCCCTCTTCGAATCAATTAATGGAAATAATGTCAGGTAATTTTAGACCGGAATTTTTAGGAAGACTTACCGAAATAATTCCTTTTAGTCCTATAACTAAAGATAATGCGATGGGAATATTTGAAATTCACTTGAAAAAAGAATTATTAGATCTGGTTAAAGATTTGAATATTGATTTAAACTTGTCGCAAAATGCTAAGTCCTTTTTAGTTGATAACGGATTTAATGCAACGTATGGAGCAAGACCTTTAAAAGGAATAATTCGTTCAGCATTACGAAGACCTATGGCTAAAAAAATAATTTCCGGAGAAATTAAAGAAGGGAATAATGTTACTGTAGATATGCTGGATGATAAATTACAATGGATAATCAATTAAAATAAATTATTAATTAAAATTTAAATAATATGTTATCAAATTATGGCATTGGAGGAAACGAAGTCCCTTTAGATGCAAATGAAGCAATACTGGAAATTGCACAAAACCGTACTTTAATAGCTCAAAAATTAACAGGTCAAACTCCTATCAGACCTGAAATAATCGAAGGGTTAACAACCGTTGAGCAAGTTTTCGAACACTTTAAACCGGAAGTAAAAGTGAATTTTGAAGATGCAGATGGAGTTACCCAATTTGAAGAGCTAAAATTTAAAAATCTTGGGGATTTTGGAATAAAAGGGATTACAGCTCAAAGTAAGTTTTTAACTGATTTACAGGTTGAAAAAGACCAATATCAAAAAATTATTAAACAGCTTAAAACCAATAAAATTTTAAAAGCAGCACTTGAAGATCCGGAAGCCAGAGAAGCTTTAATGGATAGTATAGAAGGGCTTATTAACGAATTAAATCAAAAATAATTATGGCTAAAGAAAATGTAAAAGCGCAAATCCAACCGGTAGATGTTGCGGTATCGGAACAGGCTAATAAAAAAATTGATATTAAAAGTGGTTTAGATAAATTAGCCAAATTTGGTGGATTTGATTTATTAGAAGCCTCTATAGAAAATGTTCAAAATTTAAATCCGGAACGTAAGGCTAGAAGACAAATATTTTTAGGTGATTCCAATAAAAAAAATGAACGCAATGCACTTAAGAAAACTTTAGAACTTTGGCTTAATGTATTGAAGAATAATACCAGTCTTACAGATATGGTGGCACTTAGTGAAGATAAGAGTAAACTTGCCGATAAAACATTACAAAAGAATTTAGCTAATGCAGTAAGAGAGACTGAGGAGCTAGAAAAGGCCTATCGTACCGTAGCTTTATTTTATAAAAATACAGATCAGGATAAGGTAAAAAATGTTTCAATAATTAATGCAGAATTAGACCAATTAACCGATTTAGACAACACTCGATTTATAGATGCTATACATACAGAATTAGTAGATAATTATGATCGACTGGATTTAAAAAATAATTATGGGTTATTAGTTATACCCGGTTATTTAGGTAGTAATAAAGTAGTTGAAAAATGGGCAAAAATTGCTCATGAAAATAAAGTAATGTTGGTAACAGATTTTGCTCACCTTGATGAACCGGATGATGTAATGGAGATGTTTGATGAAGCATATCTTACCGGTGGAGACATTTATCGTTCCAATGTACTAATGACATGTAATTGGTTAGTTGGAAGAGGGAAATTTGATGAAATTCAAGAAGAAAACGATCTATACATACCCCCATCCGCTGCATTAGCCGGTAAAATATACGGAACTTTAATGTCGCAAGTTACTGCAGGTAAAAAGTTCGGAGGAATTAATGAAATAGAAGGAGTTAAATTCGATCTTAAAAAAAGCGAAATAGCTAATTTAGAGAATATGGGGTTAATTCCAATGGTTAACGAATATGGTAAAGTAATGGCTTTCTCAGGTAAAACCCTATTTAATGGAGATAATTTAGGGCTTCAGACTTATTCAGTGGTGAGAGTATTTGACTACGTTACTAAGGTATTAATGGATTTTTTAAATCGTAGAGCATTTGAAAATTTTACAGCAAAAACACGTAAAGAAATTATGAATCAAATTGTACGCTTTTTAGATGGTATTACCGGTCCGGATAAATTAATTGAAAACTTTGAAGTAAGAAGATTCGAACAAGATGCAGTACAGAAAGATCGAATTTATTTAGACATACATTTAAAACCTTATTTCCCGGCTAAGAACTTTCTTATAAAAATGGATGGGCATAAAGGAGATGAAGGAAATGATTGGGATACTGAATATGAACAAAAATAATTGATAGTACCAAGAGAGGGAAAATTTTTTACCTCTCTTTTTAAAAATTATAATATGAATATAAAAAGCAAAATCTTTAAATTATTTTTTATAAGCGGATGTATATTCTTAGGATATAATATGTCATATGGGCAGTCAAGTTTACCAATGAAAAAAATAAAAGAAGACACTTTGCTAACAAAAATAGTTGATTGCAATGCCTTGTTTACACTAAATAATAGGAAAGTAGATTTAATAGGAGGTAAACCCTATATCTATGCCGAACCTTATTATGAAAGAGTTTTTAATAGTAAAAAAGATTTTGCTGTATTTCAAACGATTAAGAGAAAAGGAAGTCGACCTCTATTATTTGTGAAATTGTTTAGATTTAATACCTGTCTCAAAAAAGATGAGGTCATGGAATTTATTACAATTAACGGTTATAGATATAGAATAAAAAATAGCTATAAACCAAACTGTGACGGATATTTATTAGGTAAGATCAGGAGAAAAGATATTAAAAATCTAATTAGAAGTGATATAAGCAGTATTAAAATTATAACTTTCGATAGGGATTATGAGTTTCATTTAGAAAAAGCAGAGGCCGAACGAATAAAGGATGAATTTCAATGCTTGAAAAGTAAACGTTTTAAATTCAAATAAATGCCATTACCTCAATTAGGTTTATCATTATCTATAACAGATAATCCCGGATCACCTATGTATTCCGGAAAAGGTGAGAGGGAGAAGATGTCCGATTTTGATTCCGCTATACGACAACATACTATTACCATTGTTATTACTGATGAAAAAGTCAATGAAATTGAATTTAATCTTAGTGACAAAAACTTACATAAAATCATGTTACCTACCTATAAAATGATGGTAACTGATGACAAAACAGAAGAAAAAACTTATTATGAAGTAACTCGTGACTCTTTATTGCTTAATGAATTAAAAATTAACAAAACAGGTGGATTTTCATTTTTAGGAATAAATATTTTAAAAAAAACAGTTTATATGTTACCTGTAGTCGCTTTTGAGCCATTAAAATCCGTTAAAGAAGTATTTGAAGTTTCCAAATACCGTACAAAAAAAGATAATTATTTGTATTATACTCTACATAGGAACAATGAAAAAGCACTTTTAGTGTCAGGATTGCCTCCTGAAAGCTTTATTAATTCAACAAGTTGTGAACATTTTTTTTACATCGAGGATCACCATCAAGGGCAAAAATTTATAGGAGATATTTCTTATAGAGAAAAATTTATAAAAACTATTCCTAAAGTTGAAATACACCTTATTAAGCGTCTAAATAATATTAAAGAATTTGAATTAGACAAATCAGGTAAAATAAACAAAATTATTTATTTATAAATAAGAAATTGATATGTATGGAATTTATTATAATATTCCCATAAATTTTCAGCATCTTATTGAAAAAAAAGATGTTGAAAAAACAAATTTAGATCAATCAATAGCTAAATATATTAATTTAATTGTAACCTCTTCTTTTGGAGAATGTAAATTCAATGAAATGTTAGGATGTAAAATTTGGGAGATGGATTTTGATTTATTATCAGACACTAATAGTTTAAGAGACAAATTTAAAAATGATATTAAAGAAGCTATAATGATGAATGAGAGTAGATTAAATTTATTAGAAGTTGATGTTGCGATTGGTGTAGGTCAGAATCCTTCTTATAATAATTCAATACGATTAAAGAAAAAAGTAACGATGAAAATAGATGGACTGATTAAGAAAACAAATAGACCCTTTAATTTTCATGGATATTTTTTTATTGGACCTCTTTCACAAAATTAGAAAATGGATACTCAAGAAAAAATAAAAGACAGAATTCTTAGAAGAGCTGCCCAAACATGGGGTTATACGGATAGTGAACTAGAAACATCCTTTGACCCTATAGTTGCTCTGCTATTAGAGGCTTGCGCATCAGAATTAGAAAAAATATCTGCTGAATTAAATAATTCCAGATCACGTATTATTGAAAGATTATTGGAGATAATGTCTCCTGAGATTAATACCGGAATTATACCTGCCAGGTCAATTCTTCATTTAGAGCCTATTGAAAATAATTTTACCATATCCTTGGAACATCAATTTAGATGTAAAAAAACAATACAAAATATTTATGACCCATTACAACCTATTGTTAAAGATATATATTTTGGAACAACTTTACCCTTTATTTTAACAAAAGCTAAATTAGACTATATCGCTTTTGGCAATTCATTATATTCTTTAAAAAGAACTATTCACAAAGATCCTATTGCAAAAGAATCAAGATTTATGAAACCGGGATCATTATGGTTAGGAATAACTTGTCCGGATGGTGTTGATAAACTGGAAAAGCTTATGTTTTTTACGGATGTAAGGAATATATCTCAAAGGGAAATTTTTTATAATTATTTAAAACAAGCCAAATTTTATATTAACAATCAAGAAATACCTTATAAAGAAGGATTTAATGTTGAAAATTATACAATTGATATTGATGCAGTTGTAAATAAAAACTATAATAAAATCAATCAATTGTATACAGATGTAAATAATTTTTATTCAGATAAATTTTTGCATTTTACCCAAGATATTATTATCAAAGATGAAGTATTTAAAGTCCCGGATGAATTAGTAGATTTATTCGGCAGCAACGTAACTAAAATTAATGATGCAGAAAATGTAATTTGGATTCAGATTCAATTTCCGGAAGTTGTTATTAATGATGCTTTTGAAAATGTAATGTTTTACATTAACGCGATTCCTGTTATTAATAAAAGATTACTTACTCAAAATCAAACCATTGGTTCTTTTATTAATTATATACCTTTAGCTTCTGAAGATATATTTTTAGATTTAGAAAGTATAAATGATTCGAGAGGTTATCAATATCATATTAAGGAATTTTCGGAAGGAAATTTAGATATAGGAGATGCCACGTTGAGACATACTGGTGTTACTCGATTTGATGAACGGAATGCTTCTGAATTGATTCAATATCTGATTGAATTGTTAAAAGATGAAAGTGCTTCCTTTACCGTAATTGGTGGCGATTTTATTGATGGGACGATTAAAGAGATCAACAAATCGATTGCAACATTGGAGCAGCACATAAAAGAAAAGAAATTCACAAAATCTAATTTTCCTTATGCTATTATTCGTCCAAAATCTGCAGCTATAAAAAATGATAATGATTTCTTTACTATAAGTTATTGGGTTACTAATGGGGAGGAAGCCAACGATATGAAAGTAGGAACTCATTTGGACGGGATAGGAACTAGTGATTTCAACCAAGATTCTATCATGCTGATTAATACATCAGTAGGAGGTAAGTCCAGGATGGATACTAAAGGTAAAATTGATTCATATAGAGAGGCTCTTTTAACTCGAGGAAGAATAGTAACATTTGCTGATATAAAGACTTTTTGTCAAAACCATTTTAAATTTACTATTACCGGGGTCGAAATAAGAAAAGGTACCAAAATCGATACTTCTACAAATAAAGGATTTGTCCGAACCATAGATATAATTTTAGAAAGAAATTTAACACCGGATTCTACAATCACTGATTTTGAATGGCAATATTTATGTGATAACATGCTTTATAAATTAGATAAAGTTTCCTCTAATATTTATCCTTATAGATTATTAATAAAATGAAAAAGAATATACTTGCATTATCTGTATTGACGTTTTTTTTGTTCTATGCATGTCAAAATAAGTATTATAATGAAATACCTTATAAGTTCAAATACAATGAAGATGATATAAAATTAAAATTAGGAATTACAACAAATTACCTGCCTATCTTAGATACCTTAGATCAACAATATGAAAAAAATTTAACAGATAGACAAATTTATCTTAAAGAAAAATATTCAATAATCCTAGGTATTAAGCCGGAGGAATTAACCAATTATAAATTTTATGATTTTATAGATAAATGGATCGGAACACCTTATGCAACTAAAGGTTTTACCACTGATAGTTTGAACATAGGGGCATTTACAAGTGCTTTGTATCAATTAACTTTTAAGAGAAAAATACCCTCCACCCCACTGGGAATCTTTAATTCTCCGGAAATAAATCTCTTTACGGGACGAAATTTTCTTAAAGAAGGAGATATCCTCTTTTTTAGATATCAAAAAGATATTCCGGTTGGCGATATAGGAATATATTTAAGAAATAATAGAATATTAGTAAGTACCAGGAGTAAGGGTTTAATAATAAGTGATTTTAATTTAGATTACTTTCAACTTAGATATGTTAGTGCCGGAAGACTAATTATTGATAAAGAAACTGAATAAATGATGGAAGCTATAGAAACAAATATCCTATCGGAAGAAATAAAAAATAGGATAAATAATTTGAAATTTGATCTAAAAGCCGAAGTTATTATTTCAGAAATACTCGAGCAACTAGACAATAAAGAACAAAACATTTTAGTAGATCACAAAGGACAATTTAAAAGACCTTTTAGGAAAGATGTTTTAGGGGCGGAAGTTGTTAATTACAATTATGACATAACAGAGTATGTGAAAGTTAATTTATCTAGAGATGGTATTTATGATACTCTCCCTGAAGGATTAACTCACCAACTGGGAGCCGATAAACCAAAAAAAATGGTCTCTGATATGACCAAAGAATATAAAGTTCATAAAAAAGAAGAAGAATATGCAAGGAAATTTTTCTTTCCTTTTGAAAATGAATTTTTTCTTAAAGCTATAGAAAGAGAAAATATTGAGAAAGAAATTTTATTGGAACTTAATGGATCTAAACCACTGGATTTCTTTTACGATTTTTGGCATATTGATCGAGAATTGCCTCCCGTATTAGTTTCTAAATTAATTAGAATCTTGCCTTATCTCCATAAAATTGTTGGAAATCTTGATATGACCGTGCATTGCTTAAGCTATTTGTTGGAAGAAGAAGTGGAAATAGCAGAGCAAGGATATAAAGAACAATCCAGTTCAGAGGAAGAAATAAATCTGGGAAATTGCAGACTTGGTTTAGATATGATTTCAGGGAGTGCCTATATGGATTACTCATTATACTTAGAATTTAAAATCGGACCGTTACAAAAGACCTCATTTTTAGATTATATTCATCAAGGTAAACTAAAAAAATTTATAGAATTATTTTATGAATATTTTCTACCTATGGAAGTAGATGTAAAAACAACCATATTATTAGAAAAAGAAACAGAAGTTTTTAATTTAACTGAAAATACAATTTTAGGAATAACATCGAGAATATGAAATTTAAAACATATTTTAAGGACTTAATAGATCCTTCAATTATAACAGGAGTATTGATAATATTGGCGGTATCTATAATTGTCTATATTTTTTTTAGCTCAAAAGTAGAAGGTTTCAAACAAAAATATAAAAACAAATTTATAGCATACACCATTATATTAGTTTTAGTAACTGCATTAGTGGTTTTTATAGGTTCTTCGGAAGTTTTTAACAATCAGATATTTAGCATTTTTATTTTTTATCAAGTAGTTTTTTTTATACTAGGAATTATCCATTGTTTCGTCTACAGAAATTACTTTGATAAGTTTGATTCTAAATCTCCCTGGATTGAATTACTTTTTAGTATAACTATGGTGATATACATTCTTATACCATTTCTATTCGTGTATACACTGGTAAAAGGTAATACGTTTGTATATAACATGATGTTTTCATCATTAGTTTTTATCATTCCGACATCTATATTTTTAACATTTCAAGCATCTATTTCAATTCCTCCTAAAATATATAAAACTTGGCAATTTCCGGAAGAACATGCCTATCCTGATCCACCGGACAGCGAATATAGAGATATGGTAGTCATTACTTTTGTTTTCCATAGAGATCCTAATTCTGATATACGAACCGAATTTAGAGCAAAAGCCCCGATACGTATGGATTTTGGAAGGTTATTTTATCATTTTGTAAATGATTATAACTTAAGAAATCCTGATTCAACTATTAATTTGCTTGATATAAACGGTGAAAAACAACATTGGGTATTTTATTTAAAATCTAAATATTTAGGCTTACCAAAATTTATTAAGCCTGATTATCCATTGTACGTAAATTCAATAGAAGAGAATAGTGTCATCATATGCCAACGTACACCTCCATTAATTAATTCTGAAGAAGAATTGAAATATAATTTTGACAATGATCAAAATGATGAATTTGAAAATCTAAATGAAAAAAACAATGATAATTTTTAAAATAAATCCTTCGCTATGTTAGAAAAATTAAATTATTTTCCAGTTAATTGGATTGATGGGATGAAGATAAACAAATCCCACTTCATAGCCATGCAAGATAATTTTGTTGATATGATGCGTGATGCCATAGGAAGTCACGTTACCCCTATAAGCTATGGTCTTTTACCGGTGCACAACACCATGGAATCAATAAAAATTTCTTTGATTATAGACAATCATAAATTATTACGAGTAAAAATTGAAGAATGTCATGCAGTCACTCCTAATGGGGCCCGTATCGAAATCACCCCATTAAATAATTCTATAGATATACAAATGCCTTATCCGGAAGCCGTATACAATTTAAATGAGGAACAAGAAATCATTTTACTAGCCAATATAGTAGTTAATCCGTTTGAACAAATACCTTTTGGAGTTTTAAATTCTGATGAAAATCCACCTAGGTATCCATATTTAACTCCTACTTATAAATTGCATTTAGTTCAGGAGGGACAAATATCAGAACAAACTTCAAACATTGGTTATCAACTGACAGTAGGTAAAATTGTTGTAACTAAAGAGGATACGTATTTACAACCGGGTTATATACCTCCGTGTACCTCAACGAACAGTCATAAAGAGTTGATTGATGTACATACTCAAATTGATAAGTTTATGGGGCAATTGGAATTATATGCAGTTCAAATAGCTCAAAAAATTAACAGGAAAAATCAAACGAATGAACTAGCTATTATGGTTTTAAAACTTTCGGAATTGGTGATTACCTATTTGGGTAATGAAATCAATTCCTTAAGATGGCTTGGGTTGTATACTACACCGGCTTACATGTTGGATAAAGTTGTTCGATTAGCCAGAATCATGAAAAACTTTGTTGATGCCAAATCCGGTGCAGGTAAGGAAGAATTGTTGAATTATTTAGCAGAATGGTGTGGATTATCACAAGGCGATTTTGAAGTTCTGTTTACGGATCTGGTTAATGCCGGTTATAATCATTCACAAATTGATAAAACTATTAAAAAGGTAAATATATTTATGCGAACGCTAGATCAATTGTTTGCCGCATTAAATAGACTCGATTACATCGGAAAAAGAAATGATACCGGAATATTTATTAAAGAAAGGCTGGAAAATAATACAATTGAAAAAACAAAAAAAAGCAGATTTTTTGACGATTAAAAATTTATAATATGGAAGTATTAAATAAAAAAGATAGATGGATTGCTTTTCTACTTTTTATATCTTTATTTACATTAACAGTAATAATTATTGTTACATCAATATTCTTTAATTATCAGTTGCCTTGGAGAGAAAATTATGAACTCAGAAAAGAAAATACTGCAATTATTAATGAATTTAGGTATCAGGAAAAGTTTGAAAATCAAATGGAAATTTTAAAAAAATATATAGATTCCATTGATATGCCCAACCATGATATGTATTATTATCAACAGAAAGCCATTGATATGGTCATAAAAATGGAACAAAATATTCCGGGTAAAGACAGTATACGAAGAGGTTTATTATATAAGAATTTTTTGTTGACCAGCCGAGCCCTTATCGAATCCAAAAAGACCATAAAAACCTATGGTAAAAGTAAGGCAGAAATAGACACTTTACTTGCTAAGGTGGAAACTTATAGAAGACAGATACAAATTATAACTAGAGATTTAGAAGTTTGTAGGCAGTTGTATAATACCAAATAGATATTTTAACAATAATTTAACATATTATATTGAGATAAGGTTATACTATATAATTATATTTGTGACATAAATATATTTTATTAAATATTAATTATTAAATTTTTTTATTATGTCTTTTAAATCTAAATTAGAAGTAGCAGGAAAAACGTACAACATTTTAAATGTTAATTATTCCCTAGCTCAAGAAACAGATCCAACCGGACGTCCATCTTCTCAAACCAGAGGTGGAAGAATTGAAGTAACTGTTGAATCAACAGGAGAATCTGATATCTTCGAATGGATGACCAATAGTTTCGAGAGAAAAGATGGTAAGGTAATCTTTGTAAAAAGAGATTCTGATGCCACTTTGAAAGAGTTGTCATTTACAGATGGTTACGTGGTTAAGTACAGAGAAAATTTTGATGCTTCCGGTACCAACCCGTTAACAGAAACGTTTACTATTTCAGCTAAGACTATTAAAATGGGTACAGGAGAACATATTAATGAATGGGTATAAAAAACCTACATTAAATATAACCTGTAAGATGAAAGGGAATTTAATCAATTCCCTTTCATTTAAAAATTATTCAATAAGTTTTATTTAACAAAATTTTAATCAATATGTCGTCATTCTTAGCTAAATTGGAAATGGATGGTAATACTCATAATGTTCTCAAATGTAAATATAGCTTTAATCAAGGAGTAGATAGTACAGGAAAACCACAAGCTACTATCCGTGGAGGGCAAATCCATTTAACGATTGAAAGTACAGGAGCACCCTATTTTGTTGATTGGATGTTATCCACAGAAAAAACCAAAGATGCAAAGATTATATTTTATCGTAGAGATGCCATGAGTAAACTACAAGAGGTAAAATTTGAAAAAGGTTATTGCATTGAATTTTCAGAGGAGTTTGACTCTGTAAATAATGAACCAATGAAAATTAACCTTATAATAGTTGCAAAATCACTTTCTATAAGCAATGTGGCTTATGAAAATGTTTGGAAAATTGGATAATTAAGTATATCTATATAAAATCATAATTAAAAATTTTAAATTTTATTAAATTAATTAAGTTGACAAATAAGGCGATTTTATCGCCTTTCTTGTTTAAAATATAAAATAATATCGTATAGAGATCATTGCTTAACTTTACTAAAAAATGTGATAGATTTCAAAAATTTAATTAGATGTTTTTCTTTTTTTCTTTTTTTTCTGATCCGGATTAATCGCTCTTTCCCGTTTTAGTTTTAAATATTTATCAAACTGTTCAGTTGATAATACTTCTTTTAATTTAAAATCAATTTCCCTGTTGTTGTTTTCAATCAAAAATCGTATCTCTTGATTGTCAATACCGGTATCCATTACATTTTTTAGATATGTAGTTTTTTCTAATATGAATTCTTTAAGCTCTAATTTTTGAAAATCGTCAAGGATTAGGTCTTTATCTAACGTTGTGATTTGCTTTTCAGTAATTTCTTCTGGCTTAAAAGAATTATTATTTTGCGCATAGGAAATTGAAAAAGTAGTTACAACGAAAAATATATGTAAATAGCTCTTAAATGATTTCATGTTCTAAAAATTATTGTTCTAAAAATACTTAAAAAATCGGGTTAATAAACTTAATACAAAAATTTTGAAACTTTTTTATATTTTAGTATTTAAATAAGATGTCGTGCTTGATTTGTCCCAAATAAAAAAAAAATTAGCAGATTATTGCGTCTATCAAGATCGCAGTCATTATGAGGTTGAACAAAAATTGAAAGAATTAAGAACTTTAAATGAGGATGAGAGGGGGGAAATACTCATATGGTTGATACAAAATAATTTTTTGAATGAGGAAAGATTTTCTAAATCATATGCTAGAGGAAAATTTTATCAAAAAAAATGGGGGAAGATTAAAATTAAGCAAGGATTAAAGCAAAAGAGAATTCCAACTAATTTAATAGATAAAGGGATTGAAGAAATCAATGAGGATGATTATAAATCAACTCTCATGGAGTTGACTGAAAAAAAATGGAATATTATTAGGGAATCTGAAATATATTTAAAAAAGAAAAAAATATATAATTATCTATTACAAAAAGGGTATGAATACAATTTAATCAACGAAATACTTAAGAATTATTAAAAGTATTGATTTAATAAATCTATGATTTCTTGTGCAGCTCTTACGCCGCTTTCTCTCCATTTTATTTCTCCTTTTTTAAAAATAATTAAGGTAGGTACTGATTGAATATGATATGCACTTGCCAATTTTTGATTTTTATCTATATCAATTTTAATAATTGTTGCTTTATCTCCAATTTTTTCTTTAACCTCTTTCAATATTGGTGCTAACATTTTACAGGGTTGACACCATTCTGCGGAAAAATCAATTAACACGGTTTTATTTCCTTGAATTATTTCGGTAAAATTTGACATAAATATTTCATTTATTATTTATAGTATTACAAAAATTAAACCGTTGGGTAGATTATTTATCGTTATTTATTAAATACAATTTCATTATTGAAAAATAATTTTGATTTTTTTAGTTGAAGATTAAGATAATGTTATTAAAAGTAGTAAACTAAATTGTAATGAGTAAAATTTATTGAATAAAATAAAGTTTTATCAATTAATGGGTATATCAAAAAAAAGTATAAATTCGTTAATTTATAAAATTGCTAAGTAGATCAATATTCATACTAATTACTATATGCTTGGGATTATTTATCCAGGCTCAGGATATTGATTGGAAAAATCCAAATTTCAAGTGTAAAAAAATTGTAATAAAGGACACCTTAGTAGTACTTGATTCTCTAACGATTATACCTGAGCCGATTTCCATAAAGAATAAAAATAATGAAGAAATAAACCCTAAATTATACTCATACCATTCGTCACTAAATGCGATAAAAATAGATCCTTTATTGATAGGTCAGGAATTAAAAATTTGTTATTACCTATTTCCTGAAAAAAAAGAAAAAATAATTTATTCTAAAGATACGTCACTAATAGTGAGAATTAATAAGCCTTTAAAACTATATGAAATAACTGAAAAAGTAAAGAAAAATAATGAATTTTTTCAAAATTTGACAAGTTCAGGGACCTTAATTAGAGGAATCACTTTTGGAACCAATCAAAGTGCTTCCGTTCAGTCTTCATTGGATTTAGAGCTATCCGGTCATTTAAGCAAAGATGTTATGATAAAAGCAGCTATATCGGATCATAATATACCTATACAAGCCGACGGATATACCCAACGATTGGATGAATTTGATAAAATCTATATTGAGCTTTCTAATAAAAATTCTTACTTAAGAGCGGGACATTTAGATTTGATTCAAGAACAAGATTATTTTGCCAATTTCTCGAGAAAGATTACGGGTATGCAAATTGGAACACGAATAAAACGTACAAATTCATTTACCGATTTATATGCTTTAGGTTCACTTTCCAGAGGAGAATTTAATCGAATGAAATTTACCGGAATAGAAGGAAATCAAGGGCCTTATAAATTAAAAGGAAAACAAGGAGAACTTTTTATAATTGTATTATCAGGGTCAGAAAAAGTTTATATGAACGGTGCGTTATTAAAAAGGGGCGAAGATCAAGATTATACGATCAATTATAATACGGGAGAACTTACTTTCACCTCTAAAACCTATATTTCATCCAATAGTCGTATAGTAGTAGAATATATTTATAATACCACTACTTATACTCGTTTTTTACTATATACGGGTGGAAAATATCAATCCGAAAGATTTACTTTTAGTGCCAATATATTTTCTGAAAATGATACCAAAGCTAGTAATCAGGAACTGACAGATAAACAAAAAGAAGTTTTACGTGAAGCAGGAAACGAAATAGACCGAATGTATGCGCCGAATGCGGTATTAACCGAATATGATCCAAACAAAATTTTATATAAAAAAATTAATACGGGTCAAGAATTAATTTATCAATATTCAACCGATAATTCAGAAGAATTATATACACTTTCATTTACCTATATGGGGGCTAATAAAGGAAATTATAAAATTGTATCACTTCCTGTAAATGGTCGTGTATATGAGTATATTCCTCCAATTGACGGCATATTACAAGGGGAATATGAACCCGTAACCCAATTGATTCCACCTCAAAAAACACAAATAGTTTCAACTCATGCAGAATATAGGTTTAATAAAGGTAATTTGGGTGTTAATTTGGCACTAAGCGATCATGATGAAAATACGTTTTCGTCTATTGGAAATGGCAAAAATAAAGGATTTGCAAGCAAATTATATTTAAATAAGAATATAGATAAAAAATATTGGAAAAGTAATTTTAATTTATCCCATATTTTTATTCAAAAAAACTTTCACATCTTAGAAAGAATTAATCAAGTTGAATTCGATAGGGATTTTAATATTTCACAAGAATTCAATGGTATAAATCAGAACCAATTAAGTCTGGGTTGGCAAAACATACTATATGAAAAATGGAAATTAAATTACACCTTGAATTATTTAGAAGAAGAAAATTTTTATAAAGGATACAAAAATGATATACACCTGGGATATACTGCTAATAATACAGCCATATCTACAAATGTTAGTTATTTATATTCCAAACAACAAGACAGTATCCATTCAAATTTTATAAAGCATATTTCGGAAGTTAATCAACAAATAGGAAAGGTGAAAGTAGGAATCGGTTTAAAAGGAGAAACCAACAAAGTTAAAAACAATTTGCTGTCAAAATATACCTCATCCAGTTTTAACTGGAATGAAATATATGCAACCTTACTCACAGATAGCGCAAAAATTTTTACCGAATTAAAAATTTATGCCAGAACAGATGATTCCGTACGTATTGGTAAACTGAAAAATTTTACCACTTCCTATGGAACGATCATAAACAATCAATTGATACAATCTCAAAATCATAATTTAAATATTGATTTCCATTATCGTAAAGTGCATTACAGTAAAGCTATATATACAAATCAAAAAGATGAAAATTTCCTATTAGGATCTATTCATTGGAATAAAATGTTACTTAAAAGCGGATTAGTCTTAAATTCTGAATATGAGTTGTCGAGTGGTCAGGAAGCTCAAAGAGAATTTAAATATGTAAAAGTGACGGATGGAAAAGGCATTTATAAATGGACGGATTATAATGGGAACGGTATAGAGGAAATTGATGAATTTGAAGTGGCAGAATTCAGCGATCAAGCACAATATATACGAGTTTATACAGACAATGTAAACTATTTAAAATCAAATAATAATAAATTACTGTTTACCATACATGTACATCCCTCTCGTTTTCTTAATTCCGACTGGTGGAAAAGAATAACCTTACAATCTGCTTTTCAATCAATTTCATCTTACAAGAAAAAAAATAAAACCGTTGAACTTAATCCGTTTTCCAATAAAGATCTCTTGACTCAGACACAGAATATAACTACAAATTTATCATTTAATCGAATCAGTGTACACAAATGGACCGGAGCTTTTCAATTCATGGAAAATAACTCTACACAATTTATATTTACCGGAAAAGACAAAAGAAATAGTGTCAATTTTCAAACTTTAGTAAATTATAAACCATGGGATTTATGGATTTTTTCTCTTCAAAATAATTTTATCACAGATAAAAGTAGATCTCAACTTTTTGTTACCAAACGATTTACCATTGAAACAACAGCTTTTCATCCTTCATTAACCTATGAAATTCAAAAAAATATCAGCCTAAGAGCCTTACTAAAGTATCAACATAAAAAAAACAAATTAGGAAATGAACGGTTAGAATGGAAACAAGCCGGATTTGAATGCCATTGGAATGATGAGAAAAGAACCTCTCTTACCGGCACTTTTTCATATATAAAAAATGAATTAAAAGGAAATAATTTTTCCTTGGTATCCAGTCAGATGATGGAAGGGTTATTAAGTGGAAAAAATATGATATGGAAAGCATACCTTCAACGAGAACTTAGCACTGTTTTTACATTGAATATTATATACGATGGTCGCAAAAGTGAAGATTCAAAAACCATACATACGGGAAGTGTTCAGATAAAAGCTTCGTTTTAATCATTAAATTCAACACTTAAAGATAAGATATAACAAAAAAATTTTGAATAAATGATTGTAATTTGGTAATCAATCATGTATTGTTTCAATCATGAAGTGTTTAAAAATCAGATAATAACCATTTAATAAATAAGAAAAATTTTAAATTTTACTGTCATTTTTGGAAAAAAAAGATGGGCTTTTCAAAGTAAAATTAAGATAAAATCGGTCGATTATATTTGTGAAATTTATTACATTTGGTTCATAAACTAAATAATTCTAACATAAAGCTTATCATGAAAAAACTGATTTGGATTTTTTTTGTTCTTGCCCTAGTAGCCAATGCTCAAGTTAAGAATCCTATCCAGTGGAAATCGGAAATAAAACATGAAAAAGATAATATCTATGAAGCCGTATTCACTGCAATTTTAGAATCGGGGTGGCATGTATATTCCAAAGATATAAAGGTTGAAAATGCAATTCCAACTTCATTTTCATACCCCAAAAATTCTTCTATAAAACTAATTGGTCCAACTAAAGAAATTGGTAAAAAAATTGAAGAATATTCCGATGTATTTGAAGGAACTTTGATTTATTATTCCAATAAAGTTGAATATAGGCAACGAGTTGAGGTTTTAGGTTCTAAACCGGTTGTATTTGAAGCAGATGTTGAATATCAGATATGCAATGATAAAGTATGTTTAGCACCTGATGAAGAAACCTTTTCATTCAAATTGATCCCTAAGTCAATAAATCAAGATAAGTCAACGGTCTTACTCAAAGACACAATTAAGCAATTGACTCAACCGAATCCAAAAATAGATTCCGTTCCTTCAACTCCAATAAAAGATTCCGTTCAACCAATAAAAACAATTGCAGAAAGCAATAAAAATCAGATCATTATACCCGGCTTTAATATAGCTGAACCCATAAATAAAGATTGCGGAGATAGGATAATTAAAAAAGAAGGTTATATATGGATTTTTACATTTGGTTTTTTAGGAGGATTGGTAGCTTTGCTAACCCCATGTGTATATCCTATGATTCCATTAACCATATCCTATTTTACCAAACATGCTAAAAGTAAAAAAGAAGGCAAGAGAGATGCCTTGATTTACGCTTTTTTCATAGTGTTAATTTTCGTATTATTCACACTGCCCTTTCATCTTATAAGTGGCATAAATCCGGACATTTTTAATCAGATTGCCACCAATGTTTGGTTGAATTTAATCTTTTTTGTGATTTTTATACTGTTTGCTTTTAGTTTTTTTGGATATTACGATATAACGTTACCCGGATGGATGGCTAATAAATCTGACAAAGCTTCCGAATCGGGAGGTATAATAGGTCTTTTTTTCATGGCTTTAACCCTGGTAATCGTTTCATTCTCATGCACCGGTCCTGTTTTAGGAAGCATACTGGCGAATGCAATTCAAAACCCGAATCAGTTGACCGTAGCATTTGGAGGATGTGGATTAGCTTGGGCACTAGTGTTTGGAATATTTGCATTGTTTCCTCAATTTTTACATGCGATGCCTAAATCAGGAGGATGGATGAATACCGTTAAAGTTGTTTTAGGTTTTTTAGAATTGGCTTTAGCTTTCAAATTTTTATCAAAAGCAGATTTAGTAGCTAAAACTTTCTTGTTGAAAAGAGAAATTTTTATCGCGATCTGGATCCTTATTTGTATTTCAATTGTATTATACTTATTAGGTGTAATTAAATTTCCTCACGATAATAAAAAAGTAAAAATCAATATAGGAAGAATAATTTGGGCTTGTCTCTTTGGACTGATTGGAATTTATATGATCCCCGGATTGTTTCCTTCAGAAAAGCCTAATTTAAAATTGCTTAGTGGACTTACTCCACCTATGCAAATTAGCATATATCCAAACAACCAAAAAAATGGGGTTTTAGGATTGACCATCTTTCATGACTATGAGAAAGCAAGGGAAATGGCAAAAAAGGAAAATAAACCCATTCTCATTGATTTTACTGGTTATGGATGTGAAAATTGCCGAAAAATGGAAGAATATGTGTGGAGTGAACCGGATATTTGGAATATCTTACACGATAAATTCATAATTTCATCTTTATATGTTGATGACTCAGAAGAATTGCCTAATAGTGAGCAACAAACCCTTCATTTAAAAGATGGAAGAAAAAGAAAAATTAAAACTATAGGAAATAAATGGTCTACTTTTCAAAGGGAGAACTTTAATTCCAATTCTCAACCATTCTACGTATTAGTAACACCGGATAATAGAATTTTGAATTTTCCGGTTGCAGGTTATATGGATAAAGAAGAATTTAAAAATTTTCTGCTATGTGGATATACTACTTATGATGAGTTAAAATAAGATTTTAAAAGAAGAGAACTTATATTTAAAAATAATTAGTTAACTAATTGAGTGCATAAAATATGAAAAAAAAATTAGTTGTATTAACAGGAGCAGGAATGAGTGCTGAAAGCGGTTTAAGCACATTCAGAGATTCAGGTGGATTATGGGAAAATTATAAAGTGCAAGAAGTAGCCTCCATAGAAGGATGGTATAAAAACCCGGAATTAGTGCAGAATTTTTATAATATGCGCAGAGCCGAGTTGCAAAAACATGACCCGAATCGGGGGCATCATTTGCTCAAAGAATTGGAATCCATTTTTGATATTTCAATTATAACTCAAAATGTTGACAATTTTCACGAAAGAGCTCAATCAACACATATACTTCATTTACACGGTGAACTGACAAAAGTAAGAAGCGAAACTAATGAATCACTTATTTATGATACATTACAAGATGTTCATATGGGGGACTTAGCAGAAGATGGTGGGCAATTACGTCCTCATATAGTATGGTTTGGAGAAATGGTTCCTGAAATGGAAAATGCCATTGAAATAACTCAAAATGCCGATATTTTTTTAGTCATTGGAAGTTCGCTTCAAGTATATCCGGCTGCATCTTTACTTGATTTTGTGCCGGTAACCTCAAAAATATTTGTCATAGATCCTAAACCGTTCCGAACCTCATTACGCAATGATATCATATTCATACAAAAAGGAGCATCCGAAGGATTGGAATATTTTAAAGAGCATTATGCGAACGCTTTATAAAAATAAATAATAAGGCATTATTAAAAAATAGAGAGTCAGTATTTTAACAATTTTATATATAAAATAATTAAAGTTTTTAACGGAAATAAAAGAATAAAAACTATGATATAATTTTTTATATTTGAAAAAATAATAAAGTATACTATGAATATTATTCTTTTTGATGGGAAAGAGTATTCCGATCTTTTACCCTTAACGTTTACGCGACCGGTGGCAGAACTAAGGATGGGAATATTAACATTTGCGGAAAGATGGAAACTTATTTTTCAAACGGAAAAAATCTCTTATCTAACTCAAAGATATCTTTCAGAAAAATATACTCTTCAAAATGAAGAAGAAAACGTATTTATAAATCCCGCTTATTTTCCAAATCAAGATTTTATTTTCCAATTAAAAAATTTAAAATTCGGAGAAGCTTTTTATTATCAGGAAGAGTTGGTAGCAGCAAAAACTACTCTTGAAAATTTTCAATTAAATAATTTTGTAAAAAAATTGGATATAACATTTGAAAGCTTTCACATACAATATCCTTGGGATTTGTTTACTTATAATTCAGAAGCCATTACTTATGATTTCCAATTAATTACACAAGGCAGAAAATCATGTACCTTATCTAATACCGTTAGAATCATAGGAGATCCCTCACAACTATTTGTTGAAGAAGGAGCCGTAGCCGAATGTGCAATACTCAATACCAAAGAAGGACCTATTTATTTAGGAAAAAATTCTGAAATTATGGAAGGAGCGATGATTCGAGGTTCCTTTGCCTTAGGTACGGGTTCTAAAATAAATATGGGAGCCAAAGTTTATGGCGCAACAACAGTCGGACCGTATTCCAAAGTGGGCGGAGAAGTAAATAATATTATAATCTTAGGATATTCAAATAAAGGACATGACGGTTTTGTAGGAAATTCGGTAATAGGTGAATGGTGTAATTTGGGAGCTGATACCAACTCCTCAAACTTAAAAAATAATTATGCAGAAGTTAAGCTTTGGAATTATACAAAACAAAAGTTTATTAAGTCAGGATTACAATTTGCAGGGATGATCATGGGAGATCATTCTAAATCAGCTATTAATACACAATTTAATACCGGCACGGTAGTAGGGGTTTCGGCCAATATATTTACTTCCGGTTTTCCACCTAATATTATAAAATCTTTTTCATGGGGCGGTAAATCAGAGAGTCCTAACTTTAAATTGGAACAAGTATTTGAAGTTGCAGAAAAGACTATGAAAAGAAGGGGAATTGAATTATCTGAACAGGATAAGAAAATTATAGAATATATCTATAACAATTACTAATAATTTATACGGATTTTCTAATAAAGTATGATATAAATTTTTAATCAATTTGTATATGTTAAATTTCATTCAGTTAAATTTTTTGTAAGAAAAAAAAATTATAAATTTGCCCCTTAAATTAATTATATAAATTAATAATAAGATAGGATGGCTGGAACTTATAATAATGTTCTTGAGTTAATTAACAATACGCCGTTAGTTCGCTTAAACAGAGTAACAGAAGGAATGAAAGGTTCTTTTTTTGCAAAATTAGAATGCTATAATCCCGGACACTCAACTAAAGACAGAATTGCGCTTCATATTATTGAAAATGCTGAAAAACAAGGTTTATTAAAGCCAGGAGCAACTATAGTTGAAACAACTTCAGGAAATACAGGTTTTTCCATAGCTATGGTAAGTATCGTGAAAGGCTATAAATGTATAGTAGCTGTTAGCGATAAAACAAAACCTGAAAAAATCTCTTTTCTTAGAGCAATGGGAGCTAAAGTTTATTTATGTCCGGCTAATGTTCCGGCAGATGATCCCAGATCCTATTATGAAGTTGCCAAAAGAATAGCAGCAAATACCCCTAATTCCTTATATATTAATCAATATTTTAATAAAGAAAACACAAAATCTCATTATTTAAGTACAGGACCTGAAATTTGGGAGCAAACGCAAGGCAAAATTACCCATCTTATTGGATGTACAGGAACCGGAGGAACACTTACGGGAGCTGCACAGTTTCTCAAAGAAAAAAATCCTGATATTAAAGTAATAGGAGTGGATGCAGTAGGTTCAGTATTAAAAAAATATTTTGAAACAGGAGAATTAGACCGTAACGAGATCAAGCCTTATCAAATTGAAGGTTTAGGTAAAAATTTAATCCCGGGTGCTTTAGATTTTTCTGTTATCGATCAATACGTTAAAGTATCAGATGAGCCCAGTGCCTATGCTACCAGAGAATTAGCTCTAAAAGAAGGAATGATGGTAGGATATACCAGTGGAGCAAGCTTAACAGCAGCACGTACAATAGCAGATACTTTTAGTGATAACTCATTGGCTGTTTTAATTTTTCCGGATCACGGTTCCAGATATATGACTAAAGTTTTCAGTGATGAATGGATGGCATCTCAAGGTTTTGTTAACAGCAAATTGAATGGGTTAGAATCTCACGCTACTGTAGAAAAAATATAACTAACTTTGGTTAAATTGTAACAATGGATATTTTTGAAAGAATAAAAAATAATCCCGGTCCACTAGCTAAATATGCGGACTATGGGGAAGGAGAATATATATTTCCTGTTCTAGAAGGAGAAATCAGCCCAAGAATGAAATTCAAGGGTAATGACATGATCATCTGGAGCATTAATGATTATTTAGGATTGGCTAATCATCCTGAAGTACGAAAAGCAGATGCAGATGCAGCAGCTCAATATGGTATGGCTTATCCAATGGGAGCGAGAGCCATGTCGGGTCAGACTCATTACCATGAAGAATTGGAAAAACAATTGGCTAATTTTGCAAACAAAGAATCAGCTTATTTATTAAACTTTGGATACCAGGGAATGTTATCGATTATAGATACATTGGTTTCTAAAAATGATGTAATCGTTTACGATGTAGATAGCCATGCTTGTATAGTTGATGGAGTTAGACTTCATTTTGGAAAAAGATTTACCTATCAGCACAACGATATAGAAAGCTTGGAAAAAAACCTGAAAAGAGCGGAAAAAAATGCAGCAGAATCAGGAGGTGGTGTTTTAGTTATCACCGAGGGAGTTTTCGGAATGAGAGGAGAGCAAGGTAAGTTAAAAGAAATTGTAGAACTGAAAAAGAAATACAATTTTAGATTATTAGTTGATGACGCTCACGGATTCGGTACACTTGGTAAAACAGGAGCAGGAGCAGGAGAAGAGCAAGGCTGCCAGGACGGTATAGATGTTTATTTTTCAACATTTGCAAAATCTATGGCCGGAATAGGTGCATTTGTAGCTTCTAATAAAGAAATAATCAGATATTTAAAATACAATTTAAGATCTCAAATTTTCGCTAAATCTTTGCCGATGCCTATGGTAATAGGTGCGTTAAAAAGATTGGAATTATTACGAAGTAAACCCGAACTTAAAGATAAACTGTGGCATAACGTAAAAAAACTTCAAGAGGGGTTGAAAGCCAGGGGATTTGATATCGGTAAAACCAATACTTGTGTAACTCCTGTATATATGCAGGGAGATCCAATCGAGGCTACTTTATTAATTAAAGATATTCGTGAAAATTATAAAATTTTTACCAGTGTTGTAGTATATCCGGTTATTCCTAAAGGAATGATACTTTTACGTTTAATACCAACGGCTTCACATACAGATGAAGAAATTGATAAAACCTTGGATGCTTTCGAAGCTGTTAGAGACAAGCTGGTTGGAGGTGTATATAAACAACAAATGACAGATTTAAATTTAAATATTTAATCTTTCTGTTTAAATAAAAGAATAAAAACCTGATTATTTAAAATAATCAGGTTTTTTTATGCGGTAAGTTTTCAATTTATTTTTAAGTATTCAAATTATTAATCAAAAGGTGAAAGTTTAAAAAAAACTCTTTTAATTTGAATAACTATCTATTTTAATTATTCTTTATTTTTAGAATCTATGAGAATGGTTACCGGACCATCATTGAGTAAAGAAACTTTCATATCTGCACCGAATATCCCGGATTGGACAGGCTTTGATAATATATTGGATAATTGATCTTTAAATTTTTCATACATAGTATTGGCAAATTCTTGTTTTGCAGCTTTTATATAACTGGGTCTGTTACCTTTTTTTGTGGAAGCATGAAGGGTAAATTGGCTTACTAATAAAATATCCCCTCCAATATCCAAAATTGATTTATTCATTATTTCATTTTCATCATTAAATATTCGAAGGTTACAAATTTTATTAGATAACCAATCTATATCTTCCCGGTTGTCTGCTTCCTCAATACCTAAAAGTATCAACAAACCATGATCAATTTGGCCAACTATTTTATTATCAACTTTCACGGAAGATTCTAAAACTCTTTGGATAACCACTCGCATAAAATTAAATCTTAAAATTATAAATCATTTAAAATTTTAGTAATTTCACTCAAATTAGGAGCTATAATAATGTCAACCCTTCTATTAGCTGCTTTTCCGGTAGCTGTGGAATTACTGGCTAGAGGAGCATATTCACTTTTACCGGAAGCGGTCATTTGCTTAGGCGAAACTCCTTCGGATTGAAGAATTTTAGTTATGGCGGTTGCACGCATTACAGATAAATCCCAATTGTCTTTAATGCTTCCGCTACCGGCATATTTATCGGAATCCGTATGCCCTTGAATAATTATATTTAAATTTTTATCTTTAGATAAAACTTCGGAAAGGTCGTGAAGCGCTTTTATACCTTCCGTTTCCACCGTCCAACTTGCTGATGGAAACAGAAGTTTATTCTCCATGGAAACGTAAATATTTCCATCTTTTTCTTCAACAGTAATTCCTTTTCCTGAATAATTTTTTAAAGCGATTTGAAGTTTGTTTTTTAATTTGGAAACCGATTCTTTTTGTTGAGAAATTAAGTTTTCCAGCTCATTAATTCTTCTAATTTTTTCTTGTAGCTGACCTTGGGTTTGCTCTAATTCATTTAATATTTTTTTTCTGGATTGTTCCGTACTTTGAACTTGATCAGCTATTTGTGCGTTTTTGGCTTTAAGATCTTCCATATCTTTAAGTCGTGTAGCATATTCTATTTGAAGATCTGAATATTCAGCATCAAGCTGTGCTTTCTTTTTAGCCAGGGCGTCTTGTTGTTCTTGTAATGATGAATATTGGTCGGATAAAGATTTTAATTCGTTTTCTTTTTCTTGAATTGCTTTTTGACTTTTTCTTTCTCCTTGCAATGAAGCATAATATTTTTTTTCCAATTCATCGTATCTGGATTGAGGTACACACGATGCGGCGAGAATTACTAGAGAAATAATACAAGTTGCTTTTTTCATAATTAGATAATTTAATTAAAGATTTTGTGTTTTATTTAAGTCGAAATCGATACCTACCGGAGCATGGTCGGAGTGTACTGCTTGAGTTAAAATATAAGCTCTTTGTAAATGTTTTACCAAAGGCTTGGTAACCAAAGTGTAATCGATGCGCCATCCTTTATTATTACTTCTGGCTGTTTTTACACGGTATGTCCACCACGAATATTGATTGGGTTCATGATTAAAAACTCGTAAAGTATCTACCAAATTACATTGTTCAAAGAAACGGTCCATCCATTCTCTTTCTTCTGGAAGAAATCCTGACACTTTAGCATTGCGAACCGGATCATTGATGTCTATGGCTTTATGACAAATATTTATATCGCCATTAATAATAAGGTTTTTAAAATCCTTTTCTAATTTTTTAATATAATTTAATAAATATTCGCAAAATTTCATTTTAAAACCTAAACGAGAAATATTGGTTGCAGAGGGAACATATACACTTAAAACTGAAAAGTTTTCAAAATTTGCTTGTAATACTCTTCCTTCTTGATCGTATTCTTGCTCATCACAACCATATTTCACTGAAATTGGTTTTTCTTTAGATAAAATTGCTACTCCGCTATATCCCTTTTTTTCTGCTGGAAACCAGTAGGAATGATAACCCAAACTTTCAAATACTGTCGAGTCGAATTGATCAGTATGTGCTTTTATTTCTTGCAAGCAAAGTATATCAGGATTGGCAGATTTCAACCAATCAAGTAAGCCTTTATTTAATGCGGCTCTTATTCCGTTAACGTTGTAACTCAATAGTTTCATTTTACAAAAGTACTGTTTTTTATATTTCAGATTTTTATAAAAAAACGTTTTACTTGTTAATAAATTAAAAAAGAAATGTTATTTAAATCATTAGTTTATAGGATAAAGTAACTATTTAAAAAGTTAGAAGTTTACCATTGGCTAATAAGTAGAGAGAAAAAATATTTTAAAAAATATTGATATTTTATTTTAAAATGTTGTATTCAAGAATAAGTACTTATTGGGAAGTAATAAAATATGATATAATTCAGTTTTATTTAAATGTTATTATAATATAAATTTGTGTTTTAAATAAAACAAAATTACTATGAATTCATTATATTTATCTGTATTAAATTTTATAAGTTCTCTGTTTTTATAGGTTGTATCTGATCAGGAAATCAAAATTTAAAAATTTCTTTTAATTAGAGTAATTTAATTATTAATCATTTATGAAATGTATTTGTAAAACTATGGATAATGATATAAATGTGCTTGTATGAAGATTAATATTTTATTAGTTTTATTCTTTCAGTTCTTCCTAAGTTTTTCTCAAAAGGTTCATATTAAAGGAGAAATAAAATTTGAAAAAGTTAATTCCGGTCATTTAGTTGAAGTAATTCTGGCAAATCGAGATTCGATAGTAGGAAAAGTTATAGTCAAAGAAGAAGGTAAATTTCGTTTTGATCATTTGTCCCTAGGAAATTATAATTTGATCATTAAAGAATCGGAGGAAGTTTTATATGCTCAAAGCTTGGAACTTAAAGAAGATACTGATTTAGGTATACTATCCATTAGAACGCCTAACGAATTACAGGAGATATTAGTTACCGGAAAAAAAAGGTTAATTGAAAAGAAAGTTGACCGAACGATTTATAATATTGAAAATTCAATAGGATCCGCCGGAACAGATGTTTTAGATATTTTACACCTTATGCCGGGAATAGAGGTACGAAATAATCAATTATTTCTTACAGGTAAAAGTTCGGTAAAAGTGCTGATTGATGATAAGATCGTTTCTCTGAATGGTGATGATTTATTTAATTATTTAAAAAGTATCCCTTCTGACCAGGTAAAGAATATTGAAGTTATAACTACGCCTCCTTCACAATATGATGCAGAAGGTAACTCAGGTCTTATAAATATAAATTTAAAAAAAATCAAAAAAGATTTTTGGGCATCTAACCTTACGTCTTCATATAAACAAGGGTATTATGCATCAGGTAATTTTGGGGCAAACTTTACTTACAGTAAAAATAAATTAAACTTAGCCCTATCATCTAATTACTCGAACGGCAATTACAAAAATTTAAAAAAAAGTAAGGTGTATTATCCCGAGCAATTATGGGATGAAAAGGAAACAGGTAAAAATTATCAAAATACACTCAGTTCAAAATTTTTGTTAGATTATCAATTAACCTCTAAATGGAATTCAGGAATACAATATTTGCTCAATTATTCAGCACCGCATTCTCGATATAAGGATATAACAAATTTCCAAACATATGAAAATAAATTAGATTCATTACTCAGGACTAACAGCTATGAAAATTCTACAAAAAGATTGAATTCACTAAATTGGTATTCACATTTTATTATTGATAGTTTAGGTAAAAAAATAAAATTGAATTTTGATTATTTTAACTACAATACTGAGAAAAAATACAATTATTTAACCCGTTCTTATGGGACTCACAACGATCTAATTACGCGTTATTTCCCAGTTGAAAATAAGGGATCGCTAGATATTGATAATTATAGCGGCCAGGTTGATATTGATTACCCCATTTCTTTTATAAACTTACAATACGGTGCTAAAATATCTTTTACGAAAACGAAAAGCAGTTTAAAGAATTACCTGATAAAAGGTGAGAGTGTAATTGAAAAAACGCATCAAGATGACTTTATATATAAAGAAAATTCGCAAGCTCTTTATGTTTCAGCCAGTAAAGAAATGAAAAAATGGGATATTCAACTAGGGATTAGAATGGAAAATACGCAAACTCGTGGTAATTCCATTTCACTTAATGAACGTAATAAAAATAATTATTTGAAATTTTTTCCAACTTTATATATACTTTATAAAGCAAACGAGAATAATTCTTATTCTTTTACCTATTCCAGAAGAATTGACCGGCCGGATTACAATTCTGTTAATCCGTTCAGGAATTATTCTAATCCCTATCAATATTCTGAAGGAAACCCTTTTTTAAAACCTGTCATTAATAACAGTATTGAATTATCTTATTATTATAAAGACATTATACAAACCATTTTACAATTTATGGTTCAAAAAGATAACTTTAACGATGTTACCTATTTGGATAAAGATAGTTATGTGCAAGCAACAAAAGTGGAGAATTATTTTGATAATTACGGAGTAGGCATCATTCAATCTTTTACCTATACTAAATTGAATTGGTTGCAAAGTAATCTAATGTTAGTCGGAGGATATCTATATTTAAAATCTAAAATTTATCCGATCACGGATAAATCTCAAGAAGGATTTATGGGTAGAATACAAGCTAATAATACATTTATCCTTAATAAAAGTAAGACATTGTCAGCAGACTTGATAATTTCTTATTACCCGCGCAGTCAAGGAGCTTTAAGTACAAATTATTCATTAACACAAATGGATATGTTTTTTAAAGCTCTACTGTTGGATAAAAAAATGCAATTATCCTTACAGGTTACTAATCTATTTAATGCAGATCAATTTAGAAATAAAAGCACCAATAATGGTATAAGTGCTAAATATAGAGGGTATTATGAATCTCCATCAATACGAATATCACTAAGCTATAAATTAGGAAGTTCAACAGTAAAAGAAAAAAATATTGAGGGAAGTAATACAGAAGATCAGAATAGAATTAAATAAAAAATACTGATTGCAATCGTTGTCCATAAATGAGTCAAGACACAAAAAGGTTACTCTAAAATTTATAATAATTATTCAAATATGAAAACAACAAAAAAAGTTGACGTTAAAAAATTTGAAACATTACAAACGTCAGGAGAAGTTTTAAAAGGAGGTTTTTCAAAATCATTAACTGCAGTTGATGCTAAGGATGTAATGGGTGGATGTATGAATGTAGGAATTTGTATAAATAAATGTACGGGTCCGGTTAGATGGAAATGTTAACAATCTTACTTTAGTCTAACAGAGTATTGTTAGCAGCAATACTCTGTTTTGGAATATAAAAGTTTAAAAAATGTTAGGTTAGTTTTATAAAAGTTCTTTATTACTAAATTGAGTTAAAAATAAAAATTTAGCCTGTTTAATATGAGAGGTAAAAATTTATAAATTCTAATAGGATAATTTCAATTAGCTGATATAATAATACTCGAAAAGATTATCTATAAAATTTTTAGTTGACTATTGTTAATTATTGTATTTTTTTAATTTCTATTTAAATAATTTTATTAATAATTATGTGTATTTATGTTATAAAAATTATTTTATAATTTTAATTATAATATAAATTTTCTATATTTGTATGTGTATATTAATTATATGATACATAACGTTTTTCTTAAAGTTTACTAATTAAAATTAGCGATAAAAGATAAATTTATTTCGTTATCTAAAATTTATAATAAGTAAAAAAATGTAAAAATATTAGTCAATCCGGTATAAGAAATATAATAATATTAGAATGCTTAATATTTTACAAATTGTCATTTAGCATAATGATATTTATATATAAAATAATTTATACTAATAGAATATATTAAAATAAAATAAAGATTGCAATCATTGTCCATAAATGAGTCATGACATAAAAAGGTTACTCTAATATTAATTTAAAAATTAAAATTATGAAAACAACAAAAAAAGTAGACGTTAAAAAATTTGAAACATTAAAAACATCTGGAACAGTTTTAAAAGGTGGATTTTCAAAATCATTTACTGCAGTAACTTCATGTGAAGTACTTGGAGGTATGGCAGCTAATAGATGCACTACAAGGATTTTAAATCGAATTTAAGATTAAGAATTTAACAGAGTGTTGTTTAACACTCTGTTTTTTAATGAAAAATCTGCACATAACTTTTAATAATATTTATACCTATTATAAATTTCAATAGATGATAAAATAGATTAAAAATGATCATCTAAAAATAATTATATATCTAATAAGAATTATATGTTATAAATGGATTTTATCTTTCAAAATTAGTAATAGAAGAGAACTTATTAAATTAAATAAATATAATGGAAATACATTCTATGAAATATAGTCATTATAATGTATGCTTACCTTATGGAGAGCAATATGTTTTATATAATACTCTTGAGCAACGATTACTTTTTATACAATCTGAACTTAAAGAATTAATGGAAATGTATAAAACATCAGAGCTAAAAGAGATCCATCCGGAATTTTTCAATTATATGGTAGAAGAAAAATTTATTATTAATAATGAAATAGATGAGCTGGATGAAATAAAAAAAATAAGTAAAAGCATTGATGAAGATAATTCATTGTTTTTATTAACTATCAATCCAACTATGAATTGCAATTTTAAATGTTGGTATTGTTATGAAAATCTGGTAAAAAGTTCAAGGTTAGATGAAAATGGACTATCTAAAATCAAAAAGTTGATAGATACCATTACCAATAATAAGGATTTAAAAAATATGAATATTTCATTTTTTGGCGGAGAACCTTTATTATATTTTAATAAAAATGTAATTCCTATAATTAACTATTATTTAGAAAGATGTACAGAGAAAAATATAAATGCTTATACATCTTTCACTACTAATGGATATTTAGCAAATCAAGAATTTATAAATTTTTTCTTGGATAAAAACGTCCGATGCAATTTACAAATCACCTTAGATGGTCATAAAGAAGAACATAATAAAGTGCGCTATATAAGTCAAAATAAGGGTTCTTATGATAAAATTGTTTCAAATATAAAAAACTTGATAAAGAATAAATTCTATGTGAATGTTAGAATAAATTTCACTGATTCAAATATTTTTAATGCAAACAAAATTTATGACGATTTTGAAGACGTCGAAGAAGATATTAAAACTCAATTTTTAAAATTCGATTTTCATAGAGTATGGCAAAATAAAAAAATAGATCAGACACAAGATATTGCTGATAAAGAAATGAATCAAATAAATAGTAAAGGAGGGAAAACCTCATGCCATGAATACAGCCCGGATACCCTTCGAAATTCATGCTATGCAGATAAAAAAAATAGTGTTGTTATCAATTATAATGGAGATATATTTAAATGCACGGCCCGTGATTTCTCAACTAAAAATAGGGAAGGATATTTAACGGAAAACGGAGAATTATTTTGGGAAAATGACTCCTTAAATAAACGAATGAATTCAAAGTTCAAGAATCGTCCATGCTTAGAATGTAAAATTTTACCTTTATGTAATGGAGGGTGTTCTCAAACTGCCTTGGAAAGTCTGGCCGCTAATAGAGAGTATTGTGTGTATTCATGGGATGAAACAGAAAAAGAAAAGGTTATAAGAAATAAAATAAGTGAAATTTTAGAGAATGCGAATAAATAAAAGGCATCGTTTACAATTTTATAATCAACTCGAAAGCAGCGATTGCGGAGCAGCCTGTCTAGCCATGATCATGAGCTATTTTGGCAAAAAAACTTCACTTAATTATATTAAATCTTTTTTTGAATTTACTCGTATTGGAGTATCTGTACAAGATCTCGTGGATGTCTCCGAAAAATTAGGATTAACAGCCCATGCGTTAAAATTAACAGTTGAAGAATTAGATGAAATTCCCACGCCTTATATTTTATATTGGAAACAAAGTCATTTTGTAGTTTTAGAAAAAATAGTTAAAAAGAAAAATCAAGTTTATTATCATTTAGCAGATCCCAGTTATGGTAAGGTAGTACTAGATAGAGAATCTTTTATAACTGAGTGGAAAGAAAACAATATTAAGGGGATCGTTTTATTTTTAGAACCTTCTGAAAATTTTTGCACTATAAAAATTGATAATGTAAAAAATAAAAGTTTGTTTCAATCCAGTATAATAAAATATACGTATAGGTTTTTAAAAAATCATAAACGTAACTATTTCCTTGCTATATTTTTAGTTTTCATAGGATTAGTGACGAATTGGTTCATTCCCTTTACCTTTCAGAACATTATTGATTTAGGAATTTCTTCAAAATCATTACGAGTAGTTTATTATCTTTTATTAGCGCAATTTATTTTGTTCATATCTAATTTTGCCTCAGACTTTTTTAGTCAAATTGTGCTTACTAAGCTAAATTTCATATTAAGTATTGAATTACGAAAAACATTACTTTTAAAAATATTACGTTTACCCATAGTTTTCTTTGACACTCAAATTAACACGGAAATTCTACAACGGTTGGAAGATCAGCAAACCATTCAACGGTTTTTTACTTGGAAAGGGGTTACTTTACTATTGAGTTTTTTAAATGTGGTTGTTTTTAGCTGTGTATTGGCATATTTTAGCATAACCATATTTTGTGTATATCTAGTATTGTCAATAATTTCAGTATTGTGGTTTTCTATTTTTTTTAATAAACGAAATATAATTGAATATGCATCATTTTTAAAAAGATCAGAAAACAGCAATAATATATATGAATTCATAATGAATATGCCTGAGATAAAAATTAATAATGCTCAGGAAAAAATTATTGATCGAATTATTTCTACCCAAGATAAATTAAACCGATTGGAAATTAAATCGTTGCTTTTAAATACTTATCAGCTTTTTGGAGTAGATACTCTTTCCAAATTAAAAGAAATTATTGCCATAGCATTTTGTGCAACATTTATCATAGAGGACCAAATGTCTTTGGGAACTTTAATGGGAATATCCTATGTCATAGGACAACTTTCAACACCATTACAAAATTTAATTATGTTTCTTCGTGATACACAAGATACCATTATTGCCAATAAAAGAATTGAACTAATCTATGAAATACCTGATGAAGATTCTCAAAATAAAAAGCACATAAAAAATTGCGTTATTCAGAATATTTATATTGATCATGTGTCCTTCAAATATCCGGGAACCCATAATCCCTTTATACTAAAGGATATACATATGGTGATTCCTAAAAATTCCATAACGGCCATTGTCGGTGCCAGTGGTAGTGGTAAAACAACTCTGTTGAAATTATTATTATCGTACTATCCTATAAAAAAAGGAGGAATATATTTAGATACCTGTTCTATGAATGATATAAATGCCGAAGAATGGAGAGAGCGATGTGGAACAGTGCTTCAAAATGGAACCATCTTTAGTGATACCATTGCAAGTAATATTTCCATGTCCGGAAAAAGCTATGATGTAGACAAACTTAGAAAAGCTGCAAAAATAGCGGGAATACAAGATTTTATAGAAAACTTACCGATGCATTATTTCACTCGTGTCGGAAATGCCGGGATAGAATTATCGGGCGGACAAAAACAAAGAATTCTTATAGCGAGGGCTGTTTATAAAAATCCTGAATACTTATTTTTTGATGAAGCTACTTCTGCTTTAGATTCTGAAAATGAAAGAATTATTCATGCCAATTTACAAGAATTTTTTAAAGGTAAAACCGTGATAATTATTGCTCATCGATTGTCAACGGTTAAAAATGCAGATCAAATAGTAGTTTTAAAAAACGGTCAAATAGTAGAAACAGGAAATCATAGCCAATTAGTAAAATTAAGGTCAAATTACTATAATTTGGTTAAAAATCAATTGGAATTGGGCACATAATCCTAAATTATTTCAATCCTTCCAAAAACTCAATTACCGAAGAAAAACTAATTTCTTCAATAATTTTAAAAAAATCAATTTCTTCCTGATGAGGTAAAAAATCAGAGATAATACGCAGGATAAAATCCTGTGGCCTTTTCAAATACATAAAAGTATAATCTTCCATATTAATCAATGTTCCGATCGGAATATTGGAAGTCGTAACAAACTTATCGGAGGTAAGGGAACTTAGTTTAGGAAAATGAGTATGAGATGAGGAAAGTATTAATTTCCCGTTTTCAAATATTTCTCCTGAATATCCGTATAACGAAGAAGCCACCACTTCTACTAAACTTCCTTTTTGTAACTCTTTAGGCATCGTTTTCTCAATTCCGGTAATAGCTGTAAATCCTACTAAAACATCTAAATCAGACTTTGGTTTATTAATCATGGATTTAGCAATTTTTTCACGACCTATACCGGTTATAATAACCTCATAAGAATGTTTTAATTTAGAAAAAACCTTTAAAGCATCTAAAATTTTTTGATTTTCTTCCCTCATAGGGGTGAATAAATTAATTCTCATGTTTTTATTCCTGATTTAAATAATTGAAATATTCGCGTAAAATTCGTGAATTGGGTTGATTAATGGTGTTAATTTCCAATAATTTAGGTTTTTCCGAGCTAAGAAAAAAAGAATCTAACTGTTTTAACAGTTCTTCTTGATTATGAGCTTGAATATATTCAAAATTATATTCTTGAGCCATTAGTCGAGCAGTACGATTATGTCGGGTAACAAAATATTCCTCTAAAGAATTGGAAGAATCGGGACCGGGAATAATTTTAAAAATATCGCCACCACCATTATTTACAAGTATAATCCTAAATGTATTAGGGATATATTTATTCCATAGAGCGTTAGAATCATAAAAAAAACCAATATCACCGGTAATCAAAAGAGTAGGGTGAGAATCTGCAACGGCGAAACCAACGGCCGTTGAAGTTGCCCCGTCAATGCCACTGGCACCGCGATTGCAAAATATCTTATTTTTAGAGTCAAAATTGAATAACTGAGCATATCTGATCATAGAACTGTTAGAAATTTGCAGATTATATGTATCAGGTATTTTTTCATCCAAAGTTTTTATAACACGTAAATCGGAAAATGGTAAGTTTTTAATAAAATCATTATGCCTTAGTTGTCGCTCATCTTTAAGTTGTTTCCATAGTAAAGAATACGAAGAAGTAACGGGAGGAACTTTCACTAATTCTTTTAAAAAAATGACCGGATTTTCTTCTATTTTTTCAGTTAAAGAAAAATAAGTATCAGGATGCCAATATTCATCTAAATGCCAATGGGACTTCAACTTAGATTTTCGTAAAAAATCTTTAATTTTTTTTGAAACAATATTTTGACCAATGGTAAGAAGTAATTCCGGTTTATAGCCATCTAGCGCTTCTTCACCAAAAGGAAACATATAGCGGTCAATATTGGGATAAAATTTTGAAGAATTTAGATTTGAAGTAACTTCAGTAAGAATAATCGTATCTTCCCTCTCAGCTAATTTTTCGAGTAATTGATTTAATTCCG
Organism: Apibacter sp. B3919; assembly: GCF_026537405.1. Taxonomy (NCBI): domain Bacteria; kingdom Pseudomonadati; phylum Bacteroidota; class Flavobacteriia; order Flavobacteriales; family Weeksellaceae; genus Apibacter; species Apibacter sp. B3919. The sequence continues at coordinate 242,257 of NZ_JAFNMG010000004.1, forward strand.
AATTGGGTTGTTGCATTCCAACAAGAATCATCTTTTTAGAAAAGTTGTTCCAAGTTGGAAACAAAGATTTGTATTTATCTGAATTATAATTTTTTTCAGGAAGAGTTAGTTTTTCAAATGAAATTTCAATTTGATCTGTTTGCTCATATAAAGGTTCTGAAAAGGGAATATTGATATGAATCGGACCTGATTTTAAAACACAAGTATTCAAAGCTTTTTTTAAATCTATAAAATTTTGTGTAATTGATTCTTCACTTTCTGATTCAGACAATTGATAAGATCCATAAATATGATTGCTATACATATTTTTTTGTCTTATAGTCTGACCGTCAAAAATATCAACATAATTTTCCGGTCGATCAGCAGTAAGTACGACTATAGGTATATTTTGGTAAAAAGCTTCTATAATTGCCGGATAATAATTAGCGGATGCTGTGCCGCTGGTGCAACAGATGGCCACCGGTTTTTTCTTTGATTGAGCCATTCCTAACGCAAAAAATGCTGCTGATCGCTCATCCACTATGCTGTAACAAGTATATTCTTGATGATTAGTAAAATGTATGGTTAAAGGCGCATTTCTTGATCCCGGAGATAATATGATATCCGTAATTCCGTATCGATATAAAACTTCTCCAATTAGTTGAACTGATAATTTATTACTATACATAGTTTTTTAAGTTAAAAAAGAAAGAGATTAAAAAAATTTAATCTCTTGTTTATCGTGCTTTAATCTATATTTTTTAATAAGTAAGCATTCCACCGTTGACATTGAGTACATGTCCGGTTACATAGCTTGATAAATCACTGGCAAGATATAAACATGCATTAGCAATATCTTCGGGGGTTCCTCCTCTTTTCAAAGGAATATTATCTCTCCATTCTTGAATGGTTTTTTCATCCAAAGCTTCAGTCATTTCAGTTTCAATAAATCCGGGAGCAACCACATTGCATCGAATATTTCTTGATCCTAATTCCAATGCTATGGATTTAGAAAATCCAATAATTCCTGCTTTAGAAGCAGCATAATTTGCTTGACCTGCATTACCTTTTACTCCAACTACAGAACTCATATTGATAATCGAACCCTTTTTTTGCTTCATCATCGGTTTTATGATTGCTTTGGTAAGATTGAATACCGAATCCAAATTGATGCGAATCACTTCATCCCAATCCTCTTTACTCATTCTTAATATAAGGTTATCTTTAGTGATACCTGCATTATTAACCACAATGTCAATTTGCCCGAATTCTTTTATAACATCATCGGCAAGTTTCTGAGCAGAATCAAAATCTGAAGCGTCTGATTGAAATCCTTTTATTTTAGTTAAAGAACTTAATTCTTTTTCCAGCTCTTCTGCTTTAGCTACTGAAGATGCATAAGTAAAAGCTATATTTGCTCCGTTTTGAGCAAATACTTCAGCAATTCCTTTTCCAATACCTCGGGTTGCTCCGGTAATAATCGCGGTTTTTCCTTCAAGCAATTTCATATAGTAATCTTATTTTTTTTCAAATATAATACTTTTGTCATAATCAAGATAATTTTTCATTATTCTCTACTGTCTTTTAATAGTGGAAAATACATCCACGATATTTTTTTCATAAATTCCCGGGCAGTAAAGTTTAAAAAGTAAAAAAGATTCACAAGATTTATAACAATAATTGTTCCTTGTTATTTCTAAAAATTCAGGAAGTTTATTAGCCTTACAATCTTTGATTTAAAAGAAGATAATAAATCTTTATAAAAAACAATTAAAGTGCAAATTTTTGCTCTACAAAACTTTTAATAAGAAGTACACTTTTATCAATCCCTAAAACGGATGAATTGATGCAAAGATGATAAGAACTGGCATGCCCCCAACTTTTCTTATTAAAAAAGTTATAATACTCTTTTCTCTTTTTATCTATTTTTACGTTTAATTCTTCTGCTTCTTTTAAAGAAATATTTTTTCTTTGAGATGTTCTCCGAATTCGATCTTCTTTATTAGCTGTAATAAATATGTCTATCCGTCTCTCATATTCACGCAAAATATAATCGGAGCAACGGCCCACAAAAAGAGCAGAACCTTTAAGGGCTTCTTCTTTAATTATTTTACTTTGTATTTCAAATAAATTTTCGTTTCCTAAATAGTTTTTAGATAATTGCATACCAAAAAAATTATCAAAAAAACTATAACAATTTTTTTCATCCGCTTGCTCAAAAATATCAGCATTTAAACCGCTTTCAATTGAAGCCAGATTAATAATCTCTTTGTCATAATATGAAATGTCCAATAAATCAGCCAATTTTCTCCCGATTTGTCTGCCACCGCTTCCTAACTGTCGACCAATGGTAATAAAATATTTATCTTTCATAACGTACTTATATTAGTTTTCAGGATTATATCTATTAAATTCTTTGTATTGCTTATAAAGCATAATGGCAGCCAAAATAGTAGCGAAAAAATCAGCTAAAGGCATACTTAACCATATTCCTGCAATGCCGAAAAATTTAGGTAGAATTAGTAAAAAAGGAATTAAAAATAGTATTTGACGAGTGAGAGATAAAATTATAGCTTTTTGAGCCATTCCGATACTTTGGAAAAAGGTAGAAGTAACAATTTGAAAACCTACAATCGGATAACAAATAAATACCATGCGCAATCCTAAGGATGCAATATCAATTAACTCTTTATCGGTTGTAAAAATAGAAGCAACCGCATGAGGCACAGATTCAACCACAAGGAAGCCGGTACACATGACCAGAGTAGCTCCTAAAATTGTTTTTTTCAAAACCTGTGTTACCCTGGGATAAAGTTTTGCTCCAAAATTATAACCGGCTATAGGTTGCATACCTTGATTTAATCCCAATACTATGGTTACAAATAAAAACGCTATCCTATTTACAATTCCGTAAGCACCAACGGCAAGATCTCCACCATATTTTAAAAGGCCCTGGTTAATAATTATAACAATCACCGAGGCAGCTGCGTTCATTAAAAACGGCGACATACCAATAGATAGAGAATCTTTAACGATATATTTGTTTAATTTAAAAATTCCTTTCTGTATATGGATAAAATTATTTTTGTCGCAAAACAGATAAATCTGCCAAATTAATACTGAAGTTTGAGAAATAACCGTAGCAATGGCGCTCCCACGAATACCCCAATTAAAAACGAAAATAAATAATGGATTTAAAACTAAATTTATAAGTACGGTAAATATGGTCGCATACATGGACTGTCTGGGTTTTCCGGAAGAACGTAACATGGAGTTTAATCCAAGATACATATGAGTGATTACATTTCCTGAAAGTATAATAACCATAAAATCATGAGCATAGGGAAGGGTCTTTTCACTCGCACCGAAAAAATATAATATCGGATCTAAAAACAATAAGGAAATAATGGTAAACGAAATACCAATAAATAAGTTCATGATGAACACATTACCTAAAATGCTGTTGGCTGTGGTATAATCTTTTTGTCCCAAACGAACGGAAAGTAATGTGGCAGCACCCGCACCAACTAACGAGCCAAAAGCTGCAGCGAGGTTCATAAGCGGAAAAGTAATGGCTAATCCGGAAATAGCTAAAGGTCCTACACCATGTCCTATAAAAATGCTGTCCGTGATATTATAGAGAGAGGAAGCAATCATGGCTATAATAGCAGGAATAGCATATTGTTTTAAAAGTTTTCCAATATTTTCAGTACCTAATTCAATAGGTGTACCTGTTACTTTCATATTTTATTTATCTTGATTATGAATATTTTAAATCTAAAATGAAGTAAAAAAGCATACAATATAAAGGTAGTAAAATTACTAGTATACTATTTAAAATGTAAATATAGAATATTTCGACAGGTAAACAAAATAGCAGCTAATTAGCTGCTATTTACATGTATTCAATTTATTACTTACTTATTAATGCTTACTCTTATTACTCTTCGTGCATAAAGCTTTCTCCTTTTTCTCCGTATTTTTTCGCTCGATCTTTTAAATACTCAGCCTCATTTTTACCAACATCGACTATATTGCTAAAATTTTTTTTGGTTTTGGATGTAAATTTACTTATTTCATCAGAAACTTGATCTAGAAATCCATCTTCTTGCATTTTTCTGGCAACATAACCTAGAGCAGCACCCAAGATTGTACCCAATAATACTTTTTTCATAACATATTATAATTTAATAAGGTTTTTTTGTTCTAAATAATGATATTATCCATAGAAGGACCACAGAACCAATTACAGACATTAGTAACATTCCTAATTTACCTCCACTGGAAAAGCCCAATAAACTATAGATCCATCCTCCCAATATACTTCCTACTAATCCAACAAGCAAATTAACTAACATTCCAAATCCACTGCCTCGCATAATTCTACCTGCAATAAAACCGGCTATAATTCCAATAATTATAGACCATAAAATACCCATTCCTTCCATTTATAAAATTTTTTAGAGTTTACTATTATTTCAATTTTGAAGGAAGTGTAATAATCTTGTAGTTCTTTATGATTTAAACAATAAATATGCCATTACCTTATCATTTAATAAGTAAACCATAGTTGTATTTTAATATACTCCATTTAAATTGGCGTATGTTAAAAATAAGTATAAAAAGTGAAGTTGCGGCAATTTATAAATTGAACAAAATTGAAATATCAATGGAAATTAAATCGGTATTAAAACAAAAATAGTATCTGCATGTATTGATTATTGCAGATACTATCATTATTTTTAATACTATTTGAAAATAGTTACGATGCAGTAATTTACTGAATGTCTTTTGCTACTTTTCCAACAGTCAATCCTTGAACTAAGATTGAGAAAACCACCACCACATAAGTAACAGCTATAATAGTTTCTTTATAGTCACTTTCAGGAACTGAAAGAGCCAATGCGATGGAGACCCCGCCGCGTAAGCCACCCCATACTAAAACGGCAATAGTTCCTTTGCTGAATTTTTCCTTAAAAGGAATAATCATTGTTGGAATTTTAATAGAAATAAATCTGGCGAATAAAACAATTATAATGCATATAATACCTAGTAGCCAGTAATGAATTAGATCATCGATAAGTAAAAGTTGGAATCCCATAAAAAGGAATAAAATTGCATTCATAACCTCATCGATTAATTCCCAGAAAGTACCCACACTGCTTTTTTTACTAGTACCCAATCTTCGTCTGGATTCTCCTATTATCAATCCCGCACCCACCATAGCAAGAGGAGCAGACGTATGCAAAGAACTTGCAATAAGATATCCTCCCATAACTACCGCTAGGGTAATTAAAACCGAAACTTTATAATCATGTGAAGTTCGTATTGCATAAGCGGCAAGATATCCAAGAGCAGCCCCTAATAACAGTCCGCCTACCGCTTCTCTAAGAAATAAATCAAAAATATGGGCAAATGATAAATCCATTCGTCCGGTGGCAACTACAACGGGATTATAAGCAAGATTAGCTAATACGGCAAATAATACCACAGCTACCCCGTCATTAAGGAGAGATTCTCCGGCAATTTTTGTTTCTAAAGACTTAGAAACATTGGCTTGCTTTAATATACTCAATACCGCAATCGGATCTGTCGGAGAAATTAAAGCACCAAAAAGTAAACAATATATTAAAGGTATTTCAGTATGTACATTTATAAGAGGAAGAAGATAATTGGATGTATAATAAAGGCCTACGCCCACAACGATGGCAGATATTATAACTCCTAAAGTAGAAAATATTATTACGGGAAGCCTTTGTTCCTTTAGATCCGACATATTGATATGTATAGCTCCGGCAAATAGCAGGAAATTTAACATACACCCCATCAAAATTTCGGTAAAATCAAATTCTTTAATTAATGAGGCAATATCATTTAAAGGTTTAGAGGTTAAACTACCTAAAAGAACTAAAATAATTGACATAATTAACGCAATGATCATTATTCCGATGGTAGAAGGGAATTTTAAAAACCTTACATTAATGTATGAAAAAATAGCAGCTAAAATAATAAGGATTGAAAATGAGTAGTATAATTCCATGAAATTGAATAAAATTTTTTGCAAAGATAATAAATAATATCAGAGAAAAAATAAAATCAAATTTCATCACCTGCTTAAAAGACAGAAAAATTTTATATTTATATTATAAAAACAGATTATATTAATTAAATTATCTTATAAAAGGAAAAAAAGTATTCAAGGGGATGAATACTTTTTTTTATATTATTTGAGCGCTTGTCGTTATGAAGTTACCTTACTGGCAATGTCCAAATCATTAATATCATCTTGAGATAAATTTAGGTCTACCGCTTTTAATATATCCAATTGTCCCAATTTAGAAGCACTGGCTATAGGAGTAGTAATACTAGGTCTTTGGATGATCCAGGCGATTGCAACTTGAGCCGGGGTAGCTGTATTTCGTGCGGCAACATCCTCTAAAGTTTTTATAATTCGTAAGCCTCTGTCGTTTAAATATTTCTTTAAGCTGTCACCTCTTTTACTTTTATTTAAATCCGCTTCCGAATGATATTTACCGGTTAGAAAACCACTTGCCAAAGAATAGTAAGTCATAACACCTAATTGGTATTTTTCGGCAATCGGCTCGTAATCCTTTTCATACGGTTGTCGATCATACAGATTATATTCAGGCTGTAAAACGGAATAAGAAGGTAGATTATTAGATTTACTTATTTCTAACGATTTTACTATTCTCTCAGGAGACATATTGGAAACCCCTATGTAACGTATTTTACCCTCTTTTATTAATTGCTGATAAGCATCCAATACTTCTTCTATGGGAGTATCGGGATCATCAAAATGAGTAAAATATAAATCTATATAATCGGTTTGAAGACGTTTTAGTGATTCCTCAACTTCTGAAAGAATATATGATTTTTTCAACCCTTTATGCGTACTGTCAATTTCTGCCCCTACTTTAGTTGCAATAACAAGTTTATCTCTAGATCCTTTTTGATGCATCCATTTTCCAATGATGGTTTCTGATTCTCCGCCTTTATTGCCGGGAACCCAAGCAGAATATACATCTGCAGTATCAATAAAGTTAAATCCTAATTCGGTATATTGATCTAATAATTCAAAAGAAGTGTTTTCATTGGCAGTCCAACCAAATACATTGCCCCCAAAAGCAAATGGATAAACCTCAAGATCAGTCGGACCTAATTTTCTTTTTTTCATAATCTGATGATTTGTTATCTCTACCTAAAATCTAAAATTATACCAAATGCGTCGGTCAACTTTTATTTGTTTTCAATCATTTCAAAATAAATAAATTCCAATGCTTTGTTAGTTATTCGAGTAATCATTTCATCTCTCGTTACATGAGGATAATAATATTTTTTTACAAAGGTGTTACCATGAACATATAAACCTATATAAGCTAAACCTACCGGATCGTTAAATTCATCAGAACTTGGACCGGCAACACCTGTAGTAGATATTGCAACATCTGAATTAAATAACTTTGCACACTGAATTGCCATTTCTTTAGCTACTTCTTCACTAACCACTTTATGAGTATGAATAAAAGGTTCGGGTATTTTTAAAACGCTCTCCTTAATTAAAGAGCTATAAGCCGTAATTCCTCCTTTATAATAAACAGAACTTCCCGCTAAGGAAGTGATTTTATGAGATAAGTTTCCACCGGTAATACTTTCAGCGACGGATAAAGTTAGATTATTTTTTGAAAAAAAATCGGCAATGATTTCAATTATATTGGTAGTAGTAGTTGAGAGCAATTTCTCATGTAAAATTTGAGATAGTTTTTTTATTTCTTTAGTAATTGTTTCTTCAAGTAGTTTTTTATCAGTTCCCTTTGCACTCAATCTAAGTTCAATCCTAGCCCCCGAAGGCAAGTAAGACAAAGACACAAAATCAGGTAAATTGTTTTCCCAATCCGTTAACGTTATGGCTAACTCGCTTTCAAGATAATCTACAACAATAACAGAACGCCTTACAATAAAGGGAAGGTTAAATTCTTTTTTTATTTTCGGAATAATAAATTCTTCAAACATAGCTTGGGTTTCATAGGGAACACCCGGAAGGTTGATTAAAATCTTATTTGATTTTTTTGTCCACAAGATAGGAGCTGTACCATATCTATTAATTATAACTTCCGAATGTGAAGGTACAAGAGCTTGTTTGCGGGTTAAATCATTCATCGTTCGACCATTTGTACAGTACAACTGAGTGATGTAATCCAAAGCAGGTTGATTAATAACTAATTGATCAGATAAGAACTCTGCTAAAGTTTGTTTGGTTTTATCATCTTTAGTAGGTCCCAGTCCCCCGGTTGTTATTATAAAATTAGTGTCAGATGCGAAGGCTTCTTTTAATTTAGTCACTATAGAATCGGGGTTGTCGGAGATTGTCGAAATTTCTGTGACCGAAACCCCTGTAAGATCTAGTTTTTTAGCAAGGAAATTAGAATTGGTATCCAGAGTTCTTCCGGAAAGAATTTCATCTCCAATAACGATAATACACGCTTTCATATATATAAATTTAAATATCAAATTTAGATAATTATACAGGATATTTGTGTTAATTTCATGAGTTAAAAATTTTAAAAAAATGAAAATTCATAGATAATGTAAAATTTTACAATTAATTTATATAAAGTAGATGTTCATTCCAAATTTAGAATATTAGTAAAGGCTACATAGTAGACACAATATTTCTTAAATTTGAGCCTTTAAATTCACAATTTTTTAAATAAATCAAATTTTATTGAGAATAATTAAAAAATATCAGAATTAAAACCTACACTGCAATCGTAGATAAAATAAACTTATGATAAACACAGTTATTTTTGATATGGATGGGGTAATAGTAGATACTGAGCCTATTCATGAATTGTCATTTAAAAAACATTTTCATTCTATAGGATTGGATATATCTCAGGAAGAATATGATACGTTCAGAGGATTATCTACCCGTAATTTATATCAAAATTTGAAACAAAAATATGGTTTGAAACAAGAGGTTGAGGAATTGGTTCAACAAAAAAGAAATATTTTTAATAAAATTTTTCAAGAAGATGAAGATCTAGATTTATTGCCGGGTGTAAGAAATCTTATCGAAAGTTTATATAAAGATAATTTTCAATTACTTTTGGCTACTTCTTCGGCTCGTGTAACCTTAACTAAAATTTTTGATCGTTTTGGATTGTTTCCTTATTTTAAACATATTGTGAGTGGAGAAGATTTTCCAAAATCAAAACCCGATCCTGCTATATTTTTAGAAGCTGTAAAATTATCAGGACAACCAAAAGAAAACTGTATTGTCATTGAAGATTCGACAAATGGCGTTATTGCCGCCAATAGGGCCGGTATATTTTGTATAGGTTATAAAAGTGAAGCCTCCGGTGATCAAGATTTGTCTACTGCGGATCAAATAATAAATGATTTTTCTAATTTAGATTCCGATACGATTAGGGCCATTGGTTTAGTTAAATAACTTTAATACTTTTGTTAAAATTCTTTTTGAGGTGAAAAAACAATTTGAAATTTTTAAAATATTCCGTAAATCGTTAGTACAAGAGATTGACGATTTAAGTATAGAGCAATTACAGAAAATTCCTGAAGGATTTAAAAATAATATTTTTTGGAATGTTGCCCATACGTTGGTTTCTCAACAAATTCTTCATTATAAAATGTCAGGTTTAAATCCGCTGATAACCAATGACTGGATTGAAAACTATCAAAATGGTTCTTTTCCCAGATTTGTAATTACAGAAGATGAAATTGACTACTTAAAAAGTAAGCTCATAATCACCGCTGAACAACTGGAAGAAGATTTTAATGAAAAAAAATTTGAATCTTATACTGAATTTGAAACAAAAATGGGCATTGTGATTTCTTCTGTTGAAGATGCGATAAATTTTAACAATACTCATGAAGCATTACACTACGGAATAGTGTCAAGTATGAAAAAATTAGTGTAAAATATTTTTTTTGAAATAAGTTAACAACCTTTAGTGTTAACTTTTAAATGAAAAAACCAAGCACTTTTAAATAAAGTGCTTGGCTTCTAAAAAAATTAAGAATATGGATGAATCTAGGATAATGCTTCAGTTATTTGGGGAATAATCTGTTTTTTACGGGAAACCACCCCTTTAAGGAAAGCTTCGCCGTTTTCAAGTCGTATTCCAAAAGCCTTTTCTGAAGCTTGAGCAGCATTACCCATAGCTAAAATTTTTGAATCACTATCCAACACATTAGTCACTACAAGTAAAAAAAGATCATAACCTTCTTTATTAATTTGGTCGGCTATAGCAGCCTCTATATTGGATTTATTTGAAAATACATCATCATAATCAATTGTGTTAACTTGAGCAACCCGTACCTTTTTTCCGTTTACTTCGAAAGATTTGGCATCCAGAGATAGTATTTCTTCGGCAGATTTGTTGGAAAGATTGGTTCCTGCTTTAAGAAGATCAAGCCCATATTTTTCAACCTCAATACCTGCAATTTTTGCTAATTCATGAGCTGCATCAATATCTTCTTGTGTGCAAGTAGGAGATTTAAATAATAACGTATCGGAAATAATCCCTGATACCATAAGACCTGCGATATCAGCGGGGATTTCAATGGAATTTTCTTTATAAATTTTTGAAATAATAGTTTGAGTACATCCCACAGGTTCAGCGCGATAATATAGAGGAACAGAAGTATGAAAATTAGCGATACGATGGTGATCTATTACAGCTAAAATGGTCAATTCTTCAATATCTGCAACCGATTGTTGGAATTCATTGTGATCTACCAAAATAATCTCTTTCGTTTCATCGGAAGCTCTAGAAATAACTCTAGGCGCTTGTATTTTAAAATAATCCAGGGCAAATTGGGTTTCTTCATTAGGAGTACCTAAAGCGACTGCCTCAGTATTTTTACCTAAGGCATTTTGTAAGTAAGAAAATGAAATGGCAGAGGTAATGGTATCCGTATCAGGATTTTGATGCCCTGTAATTAAAATTTTATTCATGTTAGCTAAAATTTGAAAATTTTTTAATCATGTATATAAACACGATGTCTTTTTTATTTAATTTAATATAAAAGCAAATATACATTTTTAAACTTTTTTAGCAAAGAAAGGCGCTTTCTAATTACTGAAATACATATTTTTAAATTAAGTAAAACTTTACTATTTTTGCAGTTAGTATAAATAGTATAATAGTATATAAGTACCGAATATGTTTCAGAATTTACAAGATAAATTAGATAAGGCATTACATAACATCAGCGGGAGAGGAAAGATCACGGAGATTAATGTTGCTGAAACCGTTAAAGAAATTAGAAGAGCTTTAGTGGATGCAGACGTTAGTTATAAAGTGGCGAAAGATTTGACTAAAAGGATTCAGGAGAAAGCCTTAGGTCAAAATGTGCTTACTTCCGTTACGCCGGGTCAGCTAATGGTGAAGATTGTACATGATGAGTTGGCCGATCTAATGGGAGGAGAAAATGTTGGAGTAAATTTATCGGGGAATCCTAGCGTTATCTTAATTGCGGGTTTACAAGGTTCCGGTAAAACTACCTTTTCGGGAAAATTAGCTAATTATCTTAAAACTAAAAAACAAAAAAAAGTTCTGTTAGTCGCCTGCGACGTATATCGTCCGGCTGCAATTGATCAATTAAAAGTTTTAGGAGATCAAATTGGAGTAGAAGTATACACAGAACCGGAAAGTAAAAATCCGGTTGATATTTCCGGTCATGCCATTGAATATGCTAAACAAAATAAATTTAATGTTGTTATAATTGATACCGCAGGACGTTTGGCGATTGATGAAAGTATGATGAATGAAATCAGAAATGTTCATCAAAAAGTCAGTCCAAATGAGACTTTGTTTGTAGTGGATTCCATGACCGGACAAGATGCGGTAAACACAGCCAAAGCTTTTAATGATGTATTGAATTATGATGGGGTAGTATTAACCAAATTAGACGGTGATACCCGAGGAGGTGCTGCTTTAACTATACGTACTGTGGTTGAAAAACCAATTAAATTTATTTCCACCGGAGAAAAAATGGAAGCGCTGGATATTTTTTATCCTTCGCGTATGGCTGATCGTATCTTAGGGATGGGAGATGTGGTATCATTAGTAGAAAGAGCCCAAGAACAATTTGACGAAGAAGAAGCACGTAAATTACAGAAAAAGATAGCGAAAAATCAATTCGGATTTGACGATTTCCTTAATCAAATTAAGCAGATTAAGAGAATGGGAAATATGAAAGATTTGCTTGGAATGATACCGGGTGCAGGTAAAGCATTAAAAGATATTAATATCGATGATGATGCTTTCAAGCATATTGAAGCTTTAATTTATTCCATGACTCCTGAAGAAAGAAGAAATCCGGCTATTATAACTACATCTCGAAAGAATAGAATAGCTAAAGGAAGCGGTAGATCCATACAGGATATCAATCAGCTGTTAAAACAATTTGAACAGATGAGCAAAATGATGAAGATGATGCAAACACCGCAAGGAAGGATGATGATGCAAGCAATGGCAAAACAAATGTCGGGAGGAAAACCTTTTTAAATAAAATATTCCTATTATTTAAATAAAAGATAAACATTTTAAAGAATCATTAATATTGATTATAACGGTTAACTAGTTAATCATAAATTATTTAACCATTAGATGTTATTTCAAGCATCTATATCGTTAAAACCTCAAGACTTAACTAATTCTATTAGCTAAAAAAAGTTTATCGGCTGATATAGATCAACAGTTCGCCCTCACCGTAGGTGACAACAACTTCATTTTCTACAGCCACATTACGCGTACCCAATCGTTGCGGAAATATAAGAGTTTCGTTGGATAAGGGATACTGTAAACCTTTCGTACAAATATTTTTAGCCTCAAAAAAAGGGATTAAGGAAATGGTTTTACCTTTTGCATCATTAATTTTAGTTGATTTACCCGAGAAAAAGAATTTTGAATAATCATCGTAAAATGTAATGCGGAGTTTATTTTTAAAAAAAAGTGCTGTAGATAAGTTTCCAATGAAATGATCGCTTTCTCTTCCACTTCCACCGTAAACATCCACATCATGTATACCTTTATCTAGCAATAATTCTAAAGCCTTATGAAAATCAGTTTTGTTTTGATCCGGAGTTTCAATAATTGGAATAGACGACGGGATAGTCGATACTTGTACACTATCCAGATCTCCTGAAATATAATTAATTGTAAAAGGTAAATTTTTTACATATCTGCTGTACGCCCCGTCTGTACACGTAATAATGGAATATGAACCTAAATTTTCAGGTAAAATTGTAGGTTTTTTTCCGTTTAAAAAAAGTAATGCTTTATTCATTGGGATTCCAAGGTTCTTCAATTTCATTTGCTAAATGTGCAAAATATCGTGCAAGAACAAACAAATAATCAGACAAACGATTTATAAATTTTTGAATAATGGGTCTTATATCTTCAATTTCACCTAAGGTAACTATAGTTCTTTCTGATCTTCTGCATACGGTTCTTGCAACATGTGCAGTAGAAGAAGATACATTTCCTGCCGGAAGAATAAATTGCTTTAAAGGAGGGAGGGTTTCGCTTATTTCATCAATCCATTGCTCCAATAAAATTATTTTTTCTTCAGAAAGTAAGCAAGATATTTTAGGTTTTCCATTTGGAGAATACATTTTATCTGAAGGAGTAGCTAATTCAGCACCGATAGTAAATAGTAAATTTTGTATAATTTTTAATTGTTCATCAATATTTTTAAGAGAACCATAACTTCTTAGCAAACCTATATAAGAATTTAATTCATCTATTTCGCCATAGGATTGAACGCGAATGGAATTCTTAGATACACGTTTTCCTCCATACAAACCCGTAGTTCCGTCGTCACCTCTTTTCGTATATATTTTCATTAAAATATCTTTTTGTTACTTGTAAATATGAAAAAGTTTTAAAATTAAATCTTTGAAATTTTTAATAGTAAAGTTAATTTAAATAAAAACGGGGCTAAAAGATGCTAAACATTTTTGCCCAGCAGTTTCTTTATCTTTTTCTTTCTTTCCTTCTTTTCAATGAATTTATTATTTTTTTTATACAATTGTTCCATGGTAAAATTAACATTTTCATGGCTGTATTTGGCATATTCCTTTGCAATGATAGGGATCATTTCATCCGTTAAGGATAATCTAATAAAATTTTGAAGCCTTTGATCTAAAGATAAAGATTGAAAACTCATCCGATTTAAATCGATTAAAGAAAATAAATATGCGTTTTTTTCTTGATCATTTTTTATGAGTACATTTCCCGGTGAAAGGTCTTTAAATAAGATATGATTTTCATGAATAGAAAAAACGAATGAAACAAATTCTTTTAGTATTAATTCCCAATCATCAAAACTATTTCTTTTTTCAATGAGTTCCCTAAAAGTAAAATCATACTCAGAATACTTTGAAAAATAAAAAGATCTTTTAATTTTAAAATTATGAATCTCTTCAAAAAAACCAATCGGTTCCGGTGTGTTTAAACCCTTAGAAGTTAAAATTTCAGCATGAAAATAAGAACGATGGGCTTTAGATTTTCTAAAATTAGCATAAACAAGTTGATTGAGAAGATGAGGCTTTTTAAAAGATTTTACCGCTAAGTTTCCCAGCACAGGATGAGGTATTTTACGTAAAGTGTTCCGTTCTTGAAATATAATCTCACCTAAAGAATCAAAATTTTCGATTATTTCATTTAATATGTCCGTATTGTTACGATATTTTTTTGATATATACGAATTCCATTTCATTTTATATTCCCTTTTAATTTTGCAGCTCTCGAGTAGAATTCACTTAAAATTATTCCGGTAGACATGGCGACATTTAAACTTTCTGTTTTTTGTTCTAAGCCGAATCTGGGGATTGTTAGAGTATGCGTACACAGAGATTTTATTTCATCTGAAACACCATTTCCTTCATTACCCATAATCACATAAAAATTTTCGGGTAAATCCGTAGTATATAAATTTTCACCTTTCATATCTGTTCCCATAACCGGTATGTTGGAATTTGTCAATATTTCAGCGATATCTGTATATACAACGTTAACTCTGCTTAATGATCCCATTGCAGATTGAACTGCTTTGGGATTATAGGCATCAGTAGTTCCTTTACTGCACAAAATCTGTTTAATCCCATACCAGTCTGCAAGACGTATAATCGTTCCCAGATTTCCCGGATCTTGTATTTCATCCAATACTAATTGAATTCCACTATATGAATTATTTGAATTTTGAGGTATTTCTAATACTGCTAATGCATCGTGAGGAGTAGTTAGAAAACTAATCTTTTTTAATTCTTCGAAACTGATCATTTGATATTGATTTTCATCTAAAAAAGAAATGGGAACCGTACTGTAAATGTTTTTTACAGAAAACTGCGAAAAGCAGAATTCTTTAATGCTTTTTATACCCTCAACAACAAATAAGTTATATTTTTGTCTATACTTTTTTTTTGAAAGCGACTGAATAAGTTTAATTTTACTTGCAGACAACATAAAATGAAATTAGGATACAATATTATAGTAAAAATATTGATTTTTGTTCAACTGTTTCTCATTTTTTCATGTAGAACAAATAAAGTACCTAAAAATGGACATTTATTTATTGATAATACATATAAATATGTAGATAAAAAAGGAAAACCTTATTTGGATGCATACGGTAATCCCTTTTTGAATAAAAAAGGCAAAGAAATTATCAACGAATACAAGAAACCATTTGATGATGAACTGGACAGTTATGTAAAGCAAAAATCTAATAAAAAAATACTATTCATAATTCCATTAGGGTTGTGGCTGTATGATTTCTCAAATCCTACATTCGATTCCGTCTACGCAGAATACTATTCCGTTAGTCAAAAACAAAGAAATCAAAAATTACTGGATTCTCTATATGTAAAATATAACTTAAAAAATTATGTTGGCAAATCCAGATGGTTTGATCGTTTTTTTTATAATAATGGAGAAGCCCCTATATTAGTTGATACCTTACTATCTAAAACTTCTTCAAAAAACATACAACAATATTTTAAAAACAGAGGGTGGCGTAAGTCCATTGTAAAAGACAGTGTAATTACTTCCGGTAAAAAAGCTCATGTGCAGTATTCCATAAAATTAGGACGTCCTATGATTATGGATACAATTACGTATGATATTGCCGATGAAATAAAAGATGATTTATATGCTCATTATTTAAAACGAACAAGACAGGCGAAGAAAAAAAAGTCTCCAATCCATGAACTTTCAAAAGACGAATTTATATACAACCTATTCAGTAGAGGTTCCTATGTTAAAAAAGGAGATCGATTAGATGCTTATGTAATTGAGAATGAGATATCCCGTTTGGAAAACCGTTTTAAAAATATGGGATATTATCGTTTCAATGATCTTAAAGATGAAGTTATTTACTATGTAGATACGGCTAATAATGTATATGATGTTTCGGTCAGATTATCAATCAAGAAAAGCCAAATAGGAAGTTTGACCACTACCACAGCTGTTACCGATTCCACTAGATCGGATACTCTTAAGAAAGATACTTTAGTGCATAAATTCAAAAGATTTAAATACAATAAAATAAACATTTCACTTTTAGATAATGAAAATAAAGATACAAGTAAAAATACTATAGACTCAAGTTTCTATGTAACTACCAAAAAAATAGTAAGAAGGGTTGACGGTAGGAAAACAAAAATGATGGTTAACGATACCATTGCTTTCATTGTTAACCATTTAGGAAATAAATATAAAAACAGAGTATTGGCAGATATGTTAGCCATTGAAAAAGGGCATTCATATAATTTAAGCTCTGAGACTCGTACTCGAAGGAATATATATAAAGTAAATAATTTTAACATCCTCGGTTTTAATACAGTTCCTGAAAAAGACTCTGATTCCACCTTAATATCCAATATCATCCTTTCTCCCATGGATAAATATTCTTATGAATTAGGATTTGAAGCGTTTAATTCAGGTGTTGTTAATTTCGGTATAACTCCCAATCTTACCTTTACGGTAAAAAATCTTTTTGGGGGAGCAGAAAATTTAAGTGTCAGTTTTGGAGGATCCTTAGGAAATATTAAAACCAAAAAAAATAACAGTAAAATTTTTAATGCATCGGAACTATCAGCGCAGGCCAGTTTATCCTTTCCTAAGCTTATTTTGCCTTTCAACGCTAAAAGATTAATTCCTAAAGCCTGGGGTCCTTCATCGGCAATTTCTTTAGGATATAATGCACAATATAACATAGGTTTGGATAAAAGAAGTTATAATGCCGGATTACTTTATAATTTCAATCCCACTCGAACTACCGTTCACCAAATTACATTATGGAATCTACAATATACACAGTTTTTAAATCCTAATAATTATTTCAACATATATACACAAGACAGTAAAGTAAGAAATAGTGTTTACGATTTATATTTTCAACAATATCCTTCCGCAAAAGAGGAGTACGATAAAAACCATAATGATAATGATTTACTGTTTCAAATTCAGAATAATATAGACTTTCAAGATTATTTAAGATCTACGCATTTAAGTTTAGCTAACGATTACGACTTAATGGAATTTCGTCGTTATCGTTTCACACAGAATGTATTAATCTCCTCTTTTAAATATGATTTTACCTACGATCAACGATTAGGATATTTTCCGGGTAAACATCCTTTTTATTTAAAAGCACAAGTAGAATTAGCAGGTAATCTGGAATCTTTATTTAACAAAACACTCAAAGATTTTACAACTTCCAATAATAAAACTATAAAACAAATATTTGGAGTTCCCTATTCACAATATGTGAAATTCGATTTGGATCTAAGAAAATTTTGGATTTTTTCCGGAAAAAAATCGTTTAATGCGAGACTTTTTACCGGAATAGGAATACCTTATGGAAATTCCTTTAGTATGCCTTTTGACCGAAGCTACTCTGTGGGTGGACCAAGTGATGTTAGAGCCTGGAAATCTTTTGGTTTTGGTCCGGGATCATCAAAATTAGGCGGAAAAGACGGCTATGAACTAATAGCGATCGATAATTTTAAATTGTTGACTCAGGTAGAATACAGGTTTCCTTTACCAAGTAAAGGGTTCGAAGGAGCTTTATTTGTAGATGCAGGAAATGTTTGGGGAATTAATAATAATTCCCTGAATAAATTTGAATTTAATTCCTTCTATAAAGAACTGGGAATTGGAGGAGGATGGGGGATCCGTTGGGATATAAGTAACTTTATCATTCGCTTTGATTTTGCTTATCGATTTCATGATCCAAGAAGAGATGAAAATGACCGATGGTATTTTAAATATATCAATCTGTTGAAACCTCAAGTTAATTTTGCTATCGACTATCCGTTTTAATCAAATAATTTTTGTTTGCATAAATACGTTGATATATGAATTCATAAAATTCGGAAAATGAGCTTTTTTAAAAATGTTAGATTACGGAATTGGTTTGGGTATATATTGGCGCTTATAGTAGCTCTTTTTATTATAATCTTTTCTAACAGCAAAGTTGAAGAATTAAAAGAAGAAGAATCCGTAAAAATTTCAAATTATGCCAAAACGTTGGAATTATTAAACACGGAAACAGATATTCCTCCTAAAACTCAATTTTTTTTAGTGCAGCTTATCGAGCAAAACACTACCATACCCGTTATTTTAGTAGATGAAAAAGGAAATTACATTGATTCTAAAAATGTAAGTAAAAAAATTATTTCAGATTCTTTAAAATTAAAGGAAGAATTGCACGAAATGGCAGAATCCTATTATCCCATTTTAATCAAACTTCCTTTTGGAAATCAATACGTATATTATAAAAACTCGGTTCTGCTGACACAATTAGGTTATTATCCCTTTGTACTAATTATATTAGTAACATTGTTTGTCTGGTTTACCTATTGGTATTTTAAAACCGTAAAAAAAACAGAGCAAAGTTTACTATGGGCAGGAATGGCTAAGGAAACCGCACATCAAATCGGTACTCCGCTTTCATCCATCATGGGATGGCTGGAAATATTAAAAACAGAAGAAATTGATCAAAAACCGATAATAAATATTGAAAAAGATGTACACAGACTGCAAAATATTACCGACAGATTTTCTAAAATAGGATCAACTCCTTCACTAAAAAAAGAAGATATCGTGGAAATATCGGAACAAGCATTTATGTATTTGAAAAGAAGAATGTCCAAACAAATCGGGTTTGAATTTCAAGCACCGGAGTATCCTGTATATGTTTCCTTAAATAACATCTTATATAGTTGGGTTATCGAAAATCTCATTAAAAATTCGGCAGATGCCATGAAAGGAGAAGGAAAAATAAAATTGCAAATCCACGATAACAAAAAAAATATTTTTATAGATATTTCCGATGAAGGATCAGGCATTGAATCAAAAAATGTGAAAAAAATATTCAAACCCGGATTTACAACTAAAAAAAGAGGGTGGGGACTAGGCTTGTCTCTGGCCAGGCGAATTATTGAAGATTATCATTACGGTAAAATTTTCGTTCAAAATACCGAAATTAATAAAGGGACTACTTTTAGAATAATTTTAAAAAAATAATTTGTAAAAATTTTATTGAGTAATAGAAAAAAACGTAGTAATTTAATTACTTTTGATATTATGATATTACGAGGAGAACATTTAATAAAAACATACGGAAACAAACGAGTAGTTAAAGATGTTTCATTAAATGTAAAACAAGGAGAAATAGTAGGATTGTTAGGGCCTAATGGAGCCGGAAAAACCACTTCTTTTTATATGATTGTAGGCTTAATCAAGCCTACTCAAGGAAATGTATTTTTGGATAAGATTAACATAACCAAAGATGCTATGTATAAAAGAGCACAAAAAGGAATCGGGTATTTGGCTCAAGAAGCTTCCATATTCAGGAAATTATCCGTAGAAGATAATATTGTGGGAGTGTTGGAGATGACTAAGCTTTCGAAGAAAGAAAGAAAAATAAAAGCCGATTCTTTAATAGAAGAATTTGGTTTAGAACACGTTCGTAAGAACCGAGGAGATTTATTGTCGGGAGGAGAAAGACGTCGTTGCGAAATTGCCCGATGTCTGGCTACCGATCCTAAATTTATTTTACTGGATGAACCCTTTGCAGGAGTTGACCCTATTGCCGTTGAAGATATTCAAAAAGTCGTGCGTTCTTTGGTAAATAAAAATATAGGAATTTTAATAACAGACCATAACGTTCAGCAAACTCTGGCTATCACTCATAGAACTTATGTTATGTTCGAAGGAAATATATTAAAGGAAGGATATCCCGAAGAATTAGCAAATGATCCGATAGTTCGTCAAGTATATTTAGGAGAAAATTTCAGATTTGAAAAAATATAATAATGAAAAAAATTTTTACAGGACTATATATTACTTTAATAGCTACATTAAGTTATAGTCAGCAACTTCCATTAATTTCCAAAACTGAATTTTCCGAAGAAGCCTTAAAGCAACTAGTAGTTGATACGGATAATAAAGAAACAACGATGCAATTCGTACTAAATAAACACAAAGGAAAAGTTACCATCCTGAAATTTTGGGCATCTTGGTGTAAAGATTGCATAGTGGGAATGTCCGATTCACGGGCTCTTAAGCAAAAAAATAATAATGTAGATTTTATTTATCTGTCATTAGACAAAAATTACGATTCTTGGAAAAACGGTATCACTAAGTATGAATTAAATACGGGTGATAATTATTGGTTTTCAACTGGTTGGAAAAATCCTTTTACAGAATATATTGAATTAAATTGGATTCCACGCTATATGGTAATAGATCAACAAGGAAAAATTGCTTACTATTATGCAATTACGGCAAATGACACAGAAATACAAAAAACCATAGATGCATTGCAGGAAAAATAAAGCTAAATTATTTACTTATTTCTAAAAGTTTCTCAGCTTCTATCAACTGATGGTACCAATTTTCTCCGAATTTTCTAATTAAAGGTTCTTTTAAAAATTCGAAAACTTTAACATTAAGTTCTTTACCTAAAGTACACGCATCCTTGCATATATACCATTCATCATAATTTACCGCAACATATTTTCGTAATTTTTGAAGACGAACCGGATACAGATGACAGGAAATAGGTTTTTTAAAATCAATTTTACCGTCTTCGTAAGCCTTTTCAATGGCGCATTTCGCAGCTTGATTTTCATCATAGATTACATAAGCACATTCTCTACCCTCTATTAACGGAGTAACATAATCATCATCAAGATCGGTTGTATATTTACCTTCCAATTCAATAGCCCTTCTACCTTCCTCTCTAAGATAAGGCGATACTTGCTCATATATGTCTTCAAGAATCGGTAATTCTTCTTCATCGAGTGGAGCTCCCGAATCTCCTTCTACACAACATATCCCTTTGCATTTACTAAGATTACAAACAAATTGTTTCTGTAATACATCTAAAGAAATTATTGTATCTTCTATTTGAATCATGATTTTTGAAAATAAATTCAAAGATAGCATTAAATTTTTATTAAAAGTTTATATAACTTTACAAAAAAACAGTAACTTTGATAAAATGTATGCTATACATTTTTGTGTTCTTAAGAAATAAATGTGTTTGCATCAATATGTTAAATTAATTTTTTAGTGCAAATTATGAAAAAAATCGTATTAATAGGTGGAGGCTTTGCTGGGATTAATATAATCACCAGATTGTCCAATGATCCTAATTTTGAAATTACCTTAGTCGACAAAAACAACTATAATTTTTTTCCACCATTAATATATCAAGTAAGTTCAAGTATTTTAGATCCCGCAGCTATCAGCTATCCTTTCCGTAGATTTATAAGACATAAAAAAAATGTTAAATTCAGATTAGGAGAATTAATTGAAATCAAATCCGATGAAAACAAAGTAGTCTTATCTAATGGAGAATTAGATTATGATATTTTGATTTTAGCAACGGGAACGCAAAGTAACTATTTCGGAATGGAAAATTTAGAGAAATATGCCTTTCCAATGAAAACCTTAAATGATGCTTTGTTACTTAGAAATATACTTTTAGAAAGGTTAGAAGCCGCCAGTAGAGAAACTGATTTAATAGAAAAGAAAAGATTATTATCCATCGTCATCACCGGAGGAGGACCTGCCGGAGTTGAAATAGCAGGAGTTATTCGCGAAATTATCAATTATATTGAAAATGTAGACTATAAAGATTTAAAAGACCAAATTCAAGTCTATTTGGTAGAAGGAAGCCCCGTATTATTGGGACCTATGAGCGATAAATCTCACAAAGAAGCTTATCATGCCTTAGATAAATTAGGAGTTAAAATACTGGTAAATACACAAGTAAAAGATTGTGATGAAAACACCATATATTTTTCTAACGGAGATAAAATTGAAACAAAAACTATAATCTGGACAGCGGGAGTTACTTCAAGAATTTTTGAAGGAATACCCAAAGAAGTGTATGGAAGAGGTAGACGTATGCAAGTTGACGCGTATAATAAAGTTCAAGGATTTTCTAATATATATGCAATAGGAGATACCTGTATTATGACTACTGATCCTAATTTTCCTGCAGGACATCCGCAATTAGCCCAAGTAGCAATACAACAAGGAAAAAATTTGGCAAATAATTTAAAAAAACAACTTACACAAGACAACTATCAACCTTTACCATTCAGTTATAAAGATAGAGGGTCTATGGCAGTTATCGGAAGAAATAAAGCCGTAGCCGATCTGATTCATCCTACCTTATTTTTAAAAGGATTACCGGCATGGATTATTTGGTCGTCCATCCACTTAATTTCTTTAGTTTCCATAGGTAATAGATTAAATACTTTATATCGTTGGTTAACCATATACATATCTAAAAATTCTTCCTTAGGAAGTGCTTATAAAATTGGAGATCCAAGACCCTGAATACCTAAAATATTGTATATATTTCAGTAATAGAATTTATACTACAAGCTGAGAATTATTTTCTTTTTTATTAACAGGAGTAGAATTATTTTGATCCATACTAACGGTGCCTTTATATAAGGCACCATTTTCAACTTGAAAACTTTTTACCTGCATATTTCCTATAATAGATCCCGAGTTTTTCAAACTAAGATTATCAACAAAAATATCGCCGTCAATTTGGCCATATACAATAAGTTCTTTAGTCCTTATATCTCCTTTAACGCTTCCTTTCTGACCAACAACAAGTCCACAAGTGCTATTGACATTTCCTAATGTTTGACCATCAATTCTAATAAATTCTTTACATTCTATATTTCCTTCGATTTTACAATCCTCCGCAATAATAGTAGTAATGTTTTCTGTAGATAAATTAAGAGCAGCTCCTTTTTTTTTATTGAACATAGTTAGTTTATTTTATATAGTAGTTAAATTTATTTCATATTTAGTTTACATGCAAATAATTATTTGGATTTTCTTTTTCTTTATTTAAAATAATTTCATAATGAACATGAGGTCCGGTAGAACGGCCGGTACTTCCTAATTCACCAATAACATCTCCGGCATTGACAACCTGTCCTTCTTTAACCAATATTTTAGACATGTGACCGTATAGTGTTTCATAACCGAAATGGTGCTTTATCATTACACAATTTCCATATCCTCCTCTAACACTGGCAAAGGTAACAACACCATTCGCAGTAGCATGAATAGGATCACCAATAGTTCCTGCTATATCCAAACCCGGATGAAACTCGGATCCTTTACCTTTTTTCATCGGATTTCCTCTCACACCAAAATTAGAAGTAATCCTTCCAACGTGAGGTAAGCCGATAGGAATGAATTGAATCTTTTTATATATATCGGAAATTCTCTTTTTTTTATTTTCAATTAAATTTAAGTTAGAATCATTAACAGGATAATACTCTCCCCCCACATTATCAACATTATAATTAGAGGCGGAAGTAGGGAGCGTTTTAACTTGACGATCTTTAAGGTATCTCTCAATCTTTAATAAAGATTTTTCAGCTTCATTAAGATTGATAATCATATCATTTAATTTTTTAGTATCCAACTTACTTTCAAGGTCAGCAATTTTAACATGTAAATCTTGTTTTTGGTAATACACATAACTTATGTAACTAACCAATCCCGCAACTAAACAAAAAATAGTAAAAATTGATAAAAGTAAAATCTTTTTGTACAGAAAAATATTTCTTATATGCTTATTCTTAACAGAAAAAATTTTTGTTTCCAGTGAATTTTTATCAGTAATAATTATAGTGGAATATTTAGATTTGTTATTTTTCATAGTATAATATTCTGAAGGTAGTGGAACAAATATAAAAAAATTAAAACAAAATGTATAATTTAAACATTACGTTTAACAATAAATTAGCAAAAATTTAAACATTATTTGTAAGCACAAAACCGACCTTAATTTTCGTTAATTTGAAAAATAAAAGTATAATGTGTAATAGATAACAAATGCCTAATATCACTTATTTAGTATAATAAAAATATATTGACTGCAAAAGTTTACACCATACGAAGAAAGATAAATTTACATACAATTAATTAGAATAATAACTTATAAACATCCTCAACCTTAGAAACCATTTCAACCCTAATATTATATTTCTTGCGATCAATTTTATTATACTTAGATATGAAAATGACATCATAACCCAATTTTTCAGCCTCAATGATTCGCTGTTCAATACGATTTACAGGTCTGATTTCACCACTTAAACCAATTTCACCGGCGAATAAACAATTATCCGGTAAAGAAATATCCTCATTAGAAGACAAAATAGCACAAATAACAGCTAAGTCAATAGCAGGATCATCAACACGAATACCTCCGGTAACATTTAAAAACACATCCTTAGTTCCCAAATGAAAACCCGCACGCTTTTCCAAAACAGCTAATAACATATTTAATCGTTTAACGTCAAAACCCGTTGTCACCCGTTGAGGTGTTCCATAAACAGCCGTTGATACCAATGCTTGAATTTCAACCAACATAGGGCGTAATCCTTCCAAAGTAACCGCAATAGCATTTCCCGATAAACTTTCATCTTTTTTAGATACTAAAATTTCAGACGGATTTTTTACCTGTTTCAACCCGGAAGAGAACATTTCATAAATTCCAAGTTCAGAAGTAGAACCATACCTATTTTTATTTGCACGTAAAAGTCGGTAAACATAATTTCTGTCCCCTTCAAACTGAAGAACGACATCTACCATATGCTCCAAAATTTTAGGACCGGCTATAGAACCCTCCTTAGTAATATGTCCAATTAAAAATACAGGAGTAGAAGTTTCCTTAGCATATTTAATTAATTCGGAAGCGCATTCTCTAATTTGAGATATACTTCCCGGAGAAGATTCTATATAAGAGGAATGTAGAGTTTGAATGGAATCAATCACTAACAACTCCGGTTGAAGCTCATGAGCTTTCTTTAAAATCTTTTGAGTTGAAGTTTCCGTTAAAATATAGCATTCAGAATTAGAAATATCCAAACGGTCAGATCTCATTTTAATTTGATTACTGCTTTCCTCTCCCGAAACATATAATACTTTTCTGGGTATTTGTAAAGAAATTTGCAACAACAAAGTAGATTTACCGATGCCGGGTTCGCCTCCAATCAAAATAACACTACCGGGAACAATACCGCCACCTAATAAATGATCCAGTTCAGAGTCATTAGAAAGAATACGATATTCATCCGTAGTTTCAATTTCGTGAATCTTATATATCTTATTTCTAGAAGAAGAGGAATTAAGGGAAGAAATAGAATTTGCAGAACTTTTTTCAATAACTTCTTCAACAATAGTGTTCCATTCTCCGCATACTTTGCATTGGCCCAGCCATTGAGAATATTGAGTTCCGCAATTTTGACAAAAAAAAGTAGTTTTAGCCTTAGCCATATATATAGTTATTTACATTTATTAGTTAGTACAAAGATAGTCTATAATAATCTTTGTTAATGACTATATAATAACAAGTATCTGGAGGATTAAAAAAGAATTAAAAAAAATTAAAATTTTTTTTTGAGGTTAAATAGGTGGTATTCAGGACATTAATGATTATTTAGCAAAAAAGATTAAAAAAAGATTAAAAAAAACTTGCGGGGAAAGAAAAAGTAGCTATCTTTGCACCCGCAAGTCAGGAACAACGAAAGAGAAAAACAGAAGATGAGGG